>CAJTYV010000013.1 GCA_910584195.1 uncultured Ruminococcus sp.
AACAATTTGTAAACTTTGCCTTATGGGTATTGACCTTTATTTGCAGGTCTTAAAAAATGCCATTTTTATGCTGTTTTCTGCGGTTACAACTCCGAAATCTTCAGAAATCCGATTTTGCAACCCCTTTTCTGAAAACTTTATAAACCTCGTAAAATTGCGGTCGGCTTTGCCGTCCGCTGTAAGTGTGTCGGGGTCACAACCCCGACACTTTAACTTGCAATGAAATAAATACCCCTCAACCCACCCGAATTCCCCTGAATCCGCCCATTTTCAAACGTTGCCACAAACGCCCTAAATTTGCCCTGACTGCTTTCAGGGTAAACTTACCCCACCGTCTGCCGAACCTCGCCGTACAGGGCAACGTCGTGCGAACCGCGGCGAGTTACTGCTCCGACTGATTTTCAGATTCAGCCGAAACGTCTTTTTTGGTTTTGCGAGGCGGTTTCTTAGCTGCCGTCAGTTCTATAAATTCACGGACGTTGGACGGCACATATTTCTGATATAGCTGCTCTGCAAACTTTTCAAGTTCCTCCGACAGCTTCAGATTTTTCTGCCCCAGATACATTTCCAGAGCCGTTAATTTCTCAGCGTCAATGCTCACTGCAACCGATTTTTTCATAAGCTCATACCTCCCATTTCCATTTCAAAATCTTCTTCAAATTCCTCGTCGAGCTGCTGTTCAGGCTGAACAGTCAGCACTGAATACAAATCCTGCCCTCTGCCTGAGATCTCTCCGTAGGAAGTAATTTCGCCCTGTTTATGTGCCAGAACTTCCTGTCCAAAATCAAACAGATCTGTGTTTTCAAGAATTGCAGAATCAAAATCCGCAGGCAGATTTTTCATCAGATAGGCCCTTCCAAAATCGCTCTGATCGAAAATATTTCTGTCAAATTGATATTCATCAAGCCTGCCGATACAGTCAAGCGTATCTGAAATTTCACAAATACTTTCCAATTCCATAACCGCTTTAATCTTCACAAAATTGTCGTGAGAAAGCTGTGAAATCTGCTTTGCAAGTTCGTTTAATGTACCGATTTTATGTGCATCATCACACGCTAAATTCGGCAGTGACGACTGAAAATCCAAGCATATTCCATTATAAAAATCAGAAGTAATTTCCGTTTCACACGGCAGCGATATCCATTGTGCCTGTTCTATTTTTTCATCTTCCGGTACGATCAGCAGACGAAAAAAACATTTCTCAGGTCTGCCGATTTCGATATTGATATCAGGCGGTTCATAGCCCGAAGTCACGCAGTAATGCTAGTCAATAAACACACCGCCCTCACGTTCCTGCATCAGTCTGCCAACTTTTTCACAGTCAAGCAGTTCCAGAATCTCATCGGAACAACTTTCAAGTTCGGGGATCATTTTTTTTCAATTACCGTTTTGAAATTGTCAATAATACTTGACACATTTTTGGAAATATTTTTCAAGCAGCAAGGAGAATATTTTCGTAAAAGAGGCTTCTCTTGAGAACCGGAGGCAGACCGCCATTAGCAGAACAGATACGGCGGTTGTTCCAGTAGCTCATAAAATATCTCCAGATCATTGTCTTTAATTCTTCCATCGTGTAATTTTCAGACTTATCACCACGGCTGTAGAAAAGTTCGTCTTTCATTCTTCCCCAAATACTTTCGCATCGTGCATTATCGTGGCATCTGCCGCCGGAGCTGTTCATACTCTGAACGATTTCATATTTTTGTACTGCCATGCGATATTCTGTACTCGTATATTGACTTCCCCTGTCAGAATGTATGATGCAGCCTTTGATGTCCGGATAGGCTTTCTTTGCATTTTCAAGCGTGCGGCGGCACAGCGAAGCCTTCATATTATCTTCAATAGCCAGTCCCAGCGGCATCAGATCAAAACAATCAAATATAGCCGAAACATAGACCTTTCCATCGCAGCTCTTTAATTCGCTGATGTCGGTCACCGCCTTTTCAAGCGGCTTATCGGCGCTGAAATCACGCTTTAAAAGATCGTCGGATTTATGTGCTTCACGATCGGCTTTGGTGATCCCATTAGGCTTTCTGCGAGGCTTGTGGAGCATTCCTATTTGCTCCATAACCTTACGAACCGTACCTTCGCTTGGAATATTGATGCTGATCTTGCCCATTTTCTTCTTCAGCTGTAATGCAAGGTACATACGCTCTCGTCCATAAGCGTCATTATATTTGTCCTCGTTATGAATCTTCATCATTTCTTTAGCAAGCGATTCGTATTTCCACGGTTTGTTTTTTCGGGCAAGATAATCGTAAAAAGCCTGTCTGCTAACCTTTAAGGCTCTGCAATAGAAGCTGATATTTCCTGTGTTTCTGCCGTCATCGGTTCTCATGGCAATGAACTTTAACCGTTCTTCTTTCCCGACCTCTGACGGCTCGCAGCGAAAAAAGCTGATGCTTCCTCCAGAAATTCGTTCAGTTCTTTCAATTCCCTATTGTCTCTTTCCAGTTCTTTTATTCGCTTGTTGGCTGCTTGCAGCTGCTGTGCAATATTCAGCGAATCTTCCGGACAACGCGTTCCGGAGCCTGTGTCTATCTCACCGCTCCGTGCCTTTCTCAGCCACGTTCCAAGCGTTCCCTTGGGAATGCTCAGCTCATCGGCCGCTGCCTTGTTTCCAATCTCTTTCGCTAACTTTATCGCTTGCTTTTTGAATTCTTCATCATATTGTTTCCCTGTTCCCATTTCTGACACCATCCTTCTTTTTTATTATAATTTGTTTCTTTGGATTGTGTCAAGTTTTATTATACAACATCACTTCCAGTGCCTTTTCGTAATCGGATAAGCTGCATTCTGTAGGCTCTACAGAATGCTGTGTTTCTTCCTGAATCCCCGCTGTTTCTATAGTTGAAATTGGCGTATTTTCGGTACTTTGAACCGTTTCTGTCTGCGTTGATTCAGCAGATTTTTTCGTAGTATTTTCAGTGGTTGATTCAGAAAAATAAATTGGATTTTCTGCATTATCATCAGCGGTTTTTGTATCAGTGTTCTGCTCATTATTTTGCAGATTCTCCTGATTTTTTTCTTTCTGCTGATTGATCACATCAGTTGACTGTACGGTCATTTCAGATTGAATTTTTGCCGTTGTAGCAGTTACTTCAACAGTTGTAATTTCTGCAATTTCAGTCGTTACAGCAGTAGTTGAAATTGACGTTATCTGCGTTGTCTGAACAATCGGTATTTCCGCAGTTTCCTGCGTGTTTTCTACAGCTCCGCATGATGACAGCAGTGCGATCAGGATCGGGATAAGCATTGATTTTTTCATATTGGTCAGCTCCTTGTATTTAATTTTCTGACCCAACAATACCATAAAATCAACGCAATATCCAGACTTTTCACGAAAGTTCTACCTTTTAAATAAGGCGGTGAGCGGATTTTTGGGCATAACTTATCAAGCATTATGCTGCTCCTTTCACTGCATGGTTAAATCCAATTCTTCGGGTTCCTCAAAATCCTCGTCAATTGTATTTTCCAAAACGATAATGGGATTTTCAAACATAGCCTTGTATTTTTCGATCTGCTCGTCTGTCAGCGAACAGCTATCCCATTCGCCGTACTCGTTGCGATAATTTCCCGACACAAAAAATGTGCCATGAACAAGACAATTTCCCACTATTCGGTTTGGTTCTGAACCATTCAGCAGAAATTCATCGTTGCACCAAGCGATCGCATCGCCCTGCGGTTCAAAATATATCGGCTCGATAGAACCTCCGACAACCGCCTGCATTGCATGGATATCATCGCTGATTTCCGCTTCGTATGGCGGTTTACCATTTTCCACAACAAGAATTTTCATTCAATTCCACCGCCTTCGTCATCGCAGTCACCGCCGAAAACGCACTCATCGCAATCGCCGCAGCTATTGCAGATCTCCATTAATTCCGCATTTGTAAGTTTTTTGCGGACGGCAGTCAGCACAACAACCTCATCGTCCTTTTCCAGTTCAACCTTTATGGGCAGACCGTTTTCATGGGTCTGAATTCTCCACATCGCAAGTTTGCCGATATTAAGCTGAATATCTTCAAACGGAAACAAGATACAATTCAGACCATCGTGCTGAAATGAAAAACAGTTTGTAAATTTACTGCAATTCTGCAATATTTCAGCTTCTGTCAGCATCTCATTTACACCGTCTACCCACTCCTGCAAATCTCCGCTGCAGCCCTGAATTACGAGACCTTCACTGTTGTTCATTCTGCGAAGCTGCTCTGTATTGATCGACGTTATACTCATATTTGATTCATCTCCATTTCCATACTTTCGGACTGTTCTTCCTCATTGGAAAAGAATTCTTCCATAAGTGTTGTTTCACCTGTAAAATTTGGAGCATTTTCATCATTCAGCGATATACAGCCGTTTTCTCCGAGGTCTATCGGCTCTTTTACAATTATCGAGCCTGCATGATTTACGGAAACGCTTTTTTCAAGAGTGCAGAAATCACCGTCATCGCCATGCCTGAGATGATAACAATACAGACCTTTCGGAATGTCAGAGTCGGTCATTTTGCTGTTCGTGAACAGCGCAGTCTGCCCCTCTATCTCGATTTTCTCAAATTCCTCATCGGTAAAATTCACATAATCCGTTTCGCTGGAATTAAGAAAAAGCCCCCACTCCGAGGGATCACTGTCCATCACACGGGCGGCAAATTCTATCCGCTCACTGTTGCTTTCGGGATAGTATTCCTCTATCCTTTCGCTGTCATAATAGACATAACGTCCGCAGTTCATGCCAATATCCTCGTCCGCCCATTCATGCTCAAATTTTATGTCAGGATACATCTCCGACAATTTTTCAAGAATAGGATGCGGCGCTGACCATGCTGTAAGAAACGTCAATTTTCCGTCTTTAAAGCGTGTATCCGAGGTATATCCATAAGAATTCCATTTTGTACCCCAGTTGGCGATACACCAGTTATGACTATCAACATCATCCGGCATAGGAATTATCTTATTAAAATCGAACGAACCCAAGCCGTACTCATCTGTTTGAATCGCTTTCAGCATCGCCTGTATACGGCGCCCATCTCCCGAAACAGCGACAATATTCGTAACATGATTTGGCATTACTTCACCTCCCTGAACTCATTTTTCAGCCTGCTAATAATAAAACGCTGACCCTTACCCGTCACAAGCGTCTGCTGATAAGTTCTTGTCATGGAATCAACTTCAAAAACCGTCTCTTTCACTGCAAAATAGCCACGGTCAATGAATTTCTGATACGGCAGATTATTTGACATCAAGATCTCATTTTCACGCAGCCAGCGGAACAGTCTGTTTCTGCCGATAGGGATATTTTCATCCACGGCAAGTTTCGCCATTGCGTTCATGTCGATGAGATTTTCCGTTCCTGCGACCTGATTCGCAAATTCCACCAGCGGCTGATCGTGCCTGATACGTTCGTTAAGCTGATTAATTGCCATCATCTGCAAACGGAAAAGATTCTGATACGGTTCGTCCAAAAAGGGGAGGTAGTTTTCTATAAACATATCCTCGTTTGCAACGTAGCCGCCTGTTTTGCGGATCGTAGGTAAAATTTCGGACGTGATCCATCTCCGAAACTCTTTGGCTTTCGGCATTTTGCTTGAAAGAACGAGACTGTACAATCCACTTTCATTAATAACCATTATTTTCTGCTGTCCACCGGGGGTGTCCAAAATGGACACCCCTTTGTCCTCGGCGTCAACATGAGTTCTTATAGCTTTGGCAGTATCCTTGTATTCAAGAATTTTGGCAACATCTTTGCCCACAAGCCACGGTTCTCCGTCCTTGATAACCGTTCTCACTTTACCAAATTCTTCATTTTCAAAAATTTTGATCATCTGAGCCATTCACATTCTCCTTTTCAACCTCTAAAATAAAACTTGCAACATCTTCCACAACGTTGGTAGTCACGGCATTTCCTGCTTGCTTGTAAAGCTGCGCATCGGACATTCCGATCGCCTGAACTTTATTAAACTGCTCGTCTGTAAAGCCCTGCAACCGCCACGCTTCTATGGGCATGAGTCTGCGGATATATCCGCAATAGACCACGCCGTGCTTATCGGTAACGGTTATCGTAAACATCGGCTCATCAGGCAGCTTGAATCTTCTGCCCTGCTGACGGACGTTCGCTTTTTCGGGAGTAAGCACGGCTATCGGCTCGGTAATTACTATAACTCCCGAATGTTCGCCCTTATGCTTGCTTATTCCACTGTCCTGACGTGCCGTGATACATCTCGATAATTCCGTGATCTCAGGCTCGCAGTTCATGTCGATGCAATAGACAAAATAATACCCCTGATTGCAGGCTGTCGTCAGAGTGTGAGCGATCTCTTTGCCCACACGCCCTCGCCGTGAATTCAAATTTGGATATGCAAGGTCGATACTGTCACCCGGCATCGCTATCTGAAATCCAGATTTTGTTTTGACCTTGACAGGGATGCCCATGAACTCATAAAGCCCTGTTTTACCGCCGAATCCGCCCGCCTGACTGGTGAGTGTTATGCTCAATCCTTCGGGGGAGTAGACTCTGTTCCCCTCTTTTCCGGGAATGCGCTGTATAAGAGTTTTTGGATTTGCGTCTGTGAAAGACAGTACCTGTCCGGCGCATATTTCTCTAAGAAATCCGACAATATACACTCTTTTTCGGGATTGGGCGACATGATGATCTGCGCTGTTAAGCACCTGCCATGCGACATCATACCCCAACTCATCCAGCGTACTGAGGATGGCCGCAAACGTCCTGCCTGAGTCATGCGATAGGAGACCGGGAACGTTCTCAAGCAACAGATATTTAGGTTTTTTAACGGCGGCAATTCGGGCAATTTCAAAGAACAGAGTTCCTCTTGCGTCGGCAAATCCGCACCGCTTTCCAGCGATTGAAAAACTTTGGCAAGGGAAGCCTCCTGAAATAAGGTCGAAATCCGGTAATTTTTCCGGTTCGATTTTTCTTGCGTCATCGTAATACACCTCGCTTTCTGTATCATACAGCGTTTCGTATGCTAATTTCGCATATCGGTCTATCTCGCAGTAACCGACACACTTGAATCCTCCTGCTTTTTCAAGTCCTGAACGGAATCCGCCGATCCCTGCGAAGATATCGAAATATCTTATCAAGCTGCATCACGTCCTTTCTTCTTTTTGCAATAAAAAAAACGGCTAAGTCTTTTTTAAAACTTAACCGTTTACATCGTCATATCCATTTCGGGTTCTTCGATTTCTTCTATTTGAACTTCTTTCTGCTGAATCACGTGGAAACTATCCTCGCCGGGAATCACTCCAAGACTTCTGCCGTTGTCAAAAGCACAATGAACAGTTCCGCAATCGTCAACAAATTGAACAGTTCCTTTAGTTCCTGATGGAATCGGTCGTGGATCATTTTCCATGCTGTCAAGGCAGATCCTTGTGCCTTTTGGATATCTCTGCTTTAACATCTTAATTCTCTTTTCATTATATATCATACCTCTTTTACATTGTCATGTTCATTTCGGGTTCTTCAGGCTCTACCGTTATATCAGGCTGAAGCGGAATATCAAGGTCGTTTATCCTGACTGACCTGATATCGTCCCTCTCATTCAGTATTTCCGCTGCCGCTTCAACAAGCCTTTTCTTCACTTCATCAAAATCGCATCCGAGATCCTCCAGAACGTCATCAAGTGAAAACTCCGAATAGCTGTGATGTGCAAAGGCGGCTATCCTGTCTGCCGTTTCATGCAGTAGCTCATGGAGCTTCTTTTCGCCGTTTGTAAACGAGATTTCAGGATTCTGATGCATCTCCACAAGTCTCTTTGCACTTGGGATATACTGGGCATATCGTGCGTATGACGTTCCCTCGGATTCAATCAGCAGACCGTCGCCGTTTTCCTCATCGTAGATCAGCAGGCAGTGATAATTGTCATCCCTGTCGCAGTACATCAAATCAACATTCTCAGCGATCAGGTCATTGTCACGCAATGGGTGCCTTTTCAGATCATCAAATTCGGCATGGGGGACTGCTATCGCTTTTTCCACCACGCAGGATTTTGTTCTGAACTCAGACTCCTTTCGGAGCAGCATTGTGTTGATCATCAATTTTTCATTCATTGAAGTTCCTCCATTCGTTTTGAGTTGTCCTTTTCAATAGTATAGCTGCCACATTGGAATCAACCCCTTTCCCTGAAACAAAAAAAGACCGCTTTGTTTAACATCACTTAAATTCGTGACATTAGACAAAACGGTCTTGCAAAGTTCGTGGATTATTTTATTGCCAAAAAGAAAGTATTTTTTGATTTGATCTATCAAATCTGCTGTGATTTTACCATATTTTTCCTGTGTGTGGGTTCGAATCCTGTCAGACGTAAAAATACGGTAAAAAACAGCCATGGTTTTACACTAAAATTTTTCGGCTTCTGAACAGCAAAAAAGCCCGATATTTCGGGCTTTTTTGGGTGTACAGCTATTTAGTATCACCAATATGTCTTGTGACTATAAAATAGATGACATTAATTTATCCCGATTTTACGGCTTCCCTAAATAAAATTTTTCTCTACTTATTAATTTTTTCAATCTTACAAGTATGCCGTTTATCTTCCTTATCATAATTAATTCCGACAAGTAAAATTTCACCGCTATAATCTTTCAGGCAGTCGGCATATTGCTTTTTCTTGATTTGCTCCAAAGCTCCCTCGGCGGATTTATCATATTTGAGTTCAACAATCATTGCAGGATTACTGCTATTTTTTCTCGGTTTGAAAATCAGATCAGCAAATCCTTTTCCAGCAGGAGGTTCACGCTCGATAGTGTATGTTTTTCTTGCGGAATAATATGCAAGTGAGATCACGCATGACAGCGAGTTTTCATCGTTATATTTCAGAATTGAAGTATTATCGCTGTGCGCCTTGTCTATCAGCTCCGCAACTTTTTCTTCGTTATAGTTCAGAGTTGCTTTGAGCAGTTCATTGGACTGCTTCAGTGAATCCGCAACTTCCGACCAGCCAATTACTTTTATGGTACTTGCAAACTGCTCCGAAATTTCATAATTGGGAATCGAAACTTCCTTAGTATAAAAATCATACGTCAGATAACCAAGATGAATCAGAAGCGTCAGAACGTCATCTTTTGTTACAAATGTGACCATATCATTTGTAAACGTTGTCGTATCAATTACAACCTTTTCCCCTGCGAGAAGTTCAATTATAGTATCTTTCAACCCGTCAAAATTCATCTCAATGTAGATTTTCAACGCCTCGTAGGTTTCGGTAGAAGTCCAGTAATTATCGTAATCATGACCTGTCATAGACATTACAACCGAACGGGGATTATAAATTGAAACACCCTTTAAGTTATATCCGTCATACCAGCGTTTCGTTTCATCAAATGACATTTTATATTCTTCGCAAAGCAGTTTAACTTCAGTTTCAGTAAAACCGGTATATTCCGCAAGTTCACGAGGATTAGTCATAGCAATTTCTGTAAACATATTTATTGCCGAATGCTTTCCATATTTTTTAATTGGCAGAATTCCGGTCATGTAAGCAAGCGCAACACAACTCTGCCCTTTAAACAAATCACATAAAAAATTAAGATATATTTTCTGTTCTTCACCACTGTTCTTTTTATCTCTTAAAACGCAGTCCCATTCATCAATTATAAATACAAACGGCTGCTGATATGAATCAAAAACTTCTTCAAGCACGAATGGAAGATCTGTTTCGCCGTCACTGATCTCAAATGTTTTTAAAAGTTCATTTATGACTCTTTTTTGCAGCAATTTCAGCATATCACTAACAGTTTCAGTTTTGTTTGCGAATTTCTGAATGTCCAGTCTGATGACATTATATTTATTCAGATGCTTTTCGAATGACTCAGAATCTGCAATTTTCAGTCGGCTGAACATTTCTCTTGAATCACAGCCGCTGCTGTAGTAAGCTGTCAGCATATTCGCAGCCATTGATTTACCGAATCTTCTCGGACGGCTGACACAAATGAATTTCTGCTCTCCAAATAGAACTTTATTTGTATATTTAATAAGTTCCGTTTTATCCACATAAATTTGCGAGTGATTCACAGCGTTGTAAAAATCCACATTGCTCGGATTCAGATAAATTCCCATAAACCACACCTCCGATCTTTCTTTATAATAAGTATATCATATTTTCCACACAAAATCAAGCAGTTGACATAAATTTTTCATGTAAGTTAAACTTACGATTTATTTTGGCTATATCTCATCGAATAACTGTTGTTATTTTTCTTGTTTTGTGCTGAATCCCATAGTTCATCAGTGATTATTTTGGGATAATCAATATTGCCAATGTAATTTTCATTTGACAAAACGTTATTTATTATTTGTCTACCCCACACTGGTTTATTACTGGGGGATGGAATGCGGTACATTTCCAAGTGTTTTGATATATTTGACAGTGATTGATCAAACGAGTAAAGCTCAAATATGAGTTTTACTACTTCTGCCTGTTCCTTGTAAATCACAATTTCATTCATTTCGTTTCTTGTGTATCCAAATGATATTCGTCTTTGTTTTTCCATAATTAAAATTTCTCTCTAAACAAAAAGGATACAAAGTTCTACTCTGTATCCTTGACTATTTTGTTGATTTTCACCGATTTATATAAAACAAACCTGCTCACATTTTCGTGAACAGGTTTGTCCAAATAACTGTCAAGCTGAGACCAAATGGCTTTTTTGAAAACTTGAATTTTACGCCTGTTTTTAACCGATATATTTTTATTTGAATGGTACTTGCCATTCAGCATCACATCATCTGCATCCCGAAGCATTCATCCTGATCCTCATTTTCATCTGCCTGCTGATTCATATGTTTCTGATTTTCTTCGGATATAATTTCATCAAGAGAATGCCCTTCCTTCATGCAGACAAAATCACCGTCAACAAATTTTCCGTTATATTCTTCTGCGATATGTCTGCCGAGATTTCCATAGTCAATGAAATTTTCCAAAACCGGCGGCACAGAATAACCGGAACTGTTATTTACAAAATATCGTCCAATGCCATAGTAATCCTCAACGCCCTTAATTACTGTAAACAGACTGAGATTTTCAGCAATGGATGCCAGTGAAACGGCATCTTCGACACCTGCATATTCCGCTGCACGAGCCAGTTTACCCAAGTCCATATCGGCATTGCTGACTGCTCCGGCAAGCGTATTGACATCATAAATACTTTCTTTTTCAGCAAGTTCACACAGCCGTTCGAACCAAACGTGATTATCCACATTAAAATCCTCTATAATAATTTTTACATCATCGGGATTTTCTGAACCGAGACGTCCGAACGCCTTTGTTATTGCTTCATTCTCACAGGGCATGTACAGATATTCCGTTCTGCCTCTGTACTCTACCCTCGCAATGAACAGCACATCCGCATCATACAGATACGGCGGAAACACCTGACCGTCGTATTCCTCCGAAAAAGGAATATCCTCATTGACGAAAAGCAAACCGTAATCCGTACATATACCATTGCCGGACTGCATCAGATTCCGTCAAATCTCGGCATACTTTGGATTATCATCGTCGTGGGCAGGAATACATCCGTCACGGTTTAACAGATACTCCCTGCCGATTCTGCCCATATCGCTGACATCCCGAATCAGCGTGTATCTGCTGAGATTAAAAGTCAGGTTGATGAGGTCGGGAAGTTCCGTAAAAGATTCGTGCTTCATTGCCTCAAAGTACCGCTTTTCCTCGCTTTCACAAAAACTGTCGAACCGTTTTGCAAGGTAATTCAGTTCGTCAAGATTTACAAAACGATCTTTCAGGAACCCAAGTTCTTCAGGATATTTCACCTCTGTTACGAACAGCTCTGATGGGTTATCATTCAAGGCGTGAATTTCCATAAGTGCAGAAATCAGTTCTTTTTCCGAACACGGAAAACGAATACTTCCTAAACGTTCATTATACTGTACAGTTATCTTTATCATATATTACCAGTCCTTTCTGCTAAAAAATACCGAATGTTTCTTTTCAAAAACAATCGGCATAATCACAAAAAAGCACATGAAATTTTTACATTCATGTGCTTTGTAAGCGTTATTCAGCTGTCTGATTTTATAAAACTGTTTTTTCAATCCTGCAATTATGGCTTTTATTCTCCTTGTCATAATTGATTCCTACCAGCAGAATTTCGCCGCTGTAATCCTTAAGGCAATCGGTATACTGCTTTTTCTTAATCTGTTCCAACGCACCTTCGGCAGACTTATCATATTTGAGTTCCACAATCATTGTAGGATTGCTGTTATTTTTTCTTGGTTTGAAAACCAAATCTGCATAACCCTTTCCGGCAGGAAGCTCACGTTCAATTGTGTACGTTTTCCGTGCTGAATAATACGCCAACGAAATTACACATGAAAGCGAGTTTTCATCGTTGTATTTCAAAATTGAAGTATTATCGCTGTGCGCCTTGTCTATCAGCTCAGCAACCTTTTCTTCATCGCAATTCAGTGTTGCTTTCAGAAGTTCGTCTGATGATTTTATCGCTTTCACAACTTCTTCCCATCCGCCGTCCTCTATGGAATTTATAAATTCCTGAGCAACTTCGCTGTTCGGAATCCACACATGTTTAGTATAAAAATCATATGTCAGATATCCGAGATGAACCAGAAGAGTGAAAATATCATCCGCACTTCTGAGAGTCGTCATATCATTCTGGAATTTTCCGGGATTTATTTCAATTTTTTCGCCTGCTATCAGCTGCGTAACCTTATCTTTCAAGCCGTCAAAGTTCATTTCAATATAATGACGAACAGATTCATAAGTTTCTGTTTTTGACCAATAATTATCGAATTTTTTTCGCATCATAGCTTCCACAACAGATTTCGGATTATAGACCGACAGCTGATTCAGGTTATATCCATCGTACCACTTTTTTGTCTCTGAAAAATCCATGTCATACTCTTTACAGAGCATCCTGACTTCATCCTCCGTAAATCCGACAAATTCTTCAAGCGGTTCTGCACCTGTCATTGAATATTCGTCAAACATATTAAGTGCCGAATGGCTGCCATATTTTTTAATCGGCAGAATCCCGGTCATATAAACAAGTGCTACATATGGTTGATTTTTCAGCAGATTTCTCAAAAATTTAAGATATGATTCCTGTGCAGTGCAATCGTCTTTATGCTCTCGAAAAATACAATCCCACTCATCTATAATAAAAATAAAAGGTATTTTTACCGTGTTAAATATTGTTGCAAGAACCTTATCCAGTGTTTTACGACCCGCTATCTGAATACTCGGAAATTCTGCAAACAGTTCCTCCATAATATCGTCCTTAATAAATTGCACTGTTTCCTGAATATCTTCTGATTCATCCATAAATGGCGGAATATTAAGATAAATCACATTGTACTGATTCAAGTGTTTTTCAAAAAAATCTGACTCTGCGATTTTTAAATCTTCAAATAACTCTTTGGAATCACAGCCCCTGCTATAATATGCTTTCAGCATATTTGCAGTCATTGACTTACCGAATCGTCTTGGACGACTGACACAGATAAATTTCTGCTCCCCAAACAAGACTTTATTTGTATATTTAATAAGTTCTGTTTTGTCTACATAAATCTGCGAATGATTCACAGCGTTGTAAAAATCCACATTACTCGGATTCAGATAAATACCCATAAACTGCACCTCCGTTTTTTCCTGATATAATTATATCATTTTTCAGGCACAAAATCAAGTATCGGAGGCAATATTTTTAAATAAAATACAGTTTTATTTAAAATCCTTTACTGAACTCATCAATCATCCTCTGATACTCTTTTTCCTCACAGTCGATGTAATCCTTTGCGAACTGTTCAGCTTCTGCAAGACTGTTTTTCACCAATTCAAAATCAACCGCAGCAGAAAAAACATCTATAACAACTTCTTCTGATTCATCAACAAAAACTTCAATTGTGAAACCCTCGCAAGTAACGGTTTTGCCGTTCTTATTCTCTCTCGACAGGTTTTTATCGGGAATAATTTTCACAAAAAATCCTTTGTATTTCATACTTTCAGCCTCCTTAAAACTTCATCTGAAAGTCATCATTCAATTCATCAAACTCATATTCCATTTCCATGAGCTGCTTATGGTAAATTGAATTTTCCAGAGCTGTTTCCAGATATGATTCATCCAATCCGTTCTCCCGATAGCCCTGCAAAATAGTGTTGTAATACTGCGGACTCGGCGGAGAAATTGTTCCACGATTCATCAGGTAAGCCATACCCTCATAAGATTTTCCGTCCATTTCAAAGGGCATTTTTTTCTGTCTGTAGAAACTTGGAAATCCCTCGTATTTGTTAAGCACGGGCAAATCCCTTTCGTCAAGCTCCCATATTAATACAGGAACTTTCATATTTTTCTTCGGAACAATTGTAGCGACTCCTCTGAACTCCAGTTCAAAACCCTTGATTTCGGACACTCCCACAACTTGTGAATCCGCAATCGCAAACGATACTTCCACTTAAATTGGAAGAGTCTGTATCTCTTTCATTAACCCTAAAAATTGATTTTAAATGTGTTGGTATCGGATAATTCATATTATGCCTCCTGTTACAAACTTCAAAATAAGTGCTTGTTCTCCCTCCCACATTATATCACACCGTCCCCGAAAATGCAATCCCATTTCCGAGAAATACCCCTCCAAAATCACCGTCATCATCAACAGAAATCTCGTGTTTAAACTATGCAAGAGGGAGAATTGCCATGAACAAATTGTAAACTTTTCAGAAAATCATGCCCGAAACCTCAAATTTCACGGTATATAAGTGAGGGGTGTTTTTCATGGGCGGTCAGGCAGGGCAGAAATTTGAATGTAACGATAAGCATATCGACATTCAAAATCGGCTCAGGGAGAGCCGAGGAAATAGTTTCACCAGACTGCCGCCAACCCAGCATCATAACTGCGCCGAAGCCCAGTAAAATACTCTCAGAGCCGTGCGGAACAGAGAGAAAGTCGCATAGCTCCAAACACGCAGGAGCGTGAAAAACAGCCGTGAAACGGCGAAATACAAGTGAGGGCGTGGAACGCCCGATCAATTTTCACAACAAGCACGGTATAAAGTATTACGATTATGGAAAATCGTAAACTTTATACGGCTTGTCAGGGGAAAATTCCCCTAAGACCCCTGAGAGCGATTGCAGGAGCAATCGAAGAACGGCGGCAGAACCGCCGAGAAAGCGAGGACAACACAATGTCAATATTCAAAAAGCCCGAAAAGGGTTTCCTTGCAAAGCTGTTTAAGCATAAGCAGGTCGAGGAACTTGCGGAAGAACTTGCCCACACTTATGCGGACGAAATGCGGGCGGATATGCTGTCCGAAAATCCCGAAACGGATACCGCCGAGGACACCGCTGTTGAGCCTGTTCCAATGTTGGAAGTCTCAGAATCGGGAGAGGTTGACTTCACAGAACCGCCCGAAACCACCGAGGGCGAATCTCCACCGCAGGACACCGAGCCGAGTGAAGTACGCAAGCACCTCATTACATTTCGAGTGAACGATATGGAGCTTGAAGCGATCAACCGCCGATATGCTGAAACATCGTTCAGAAGCAGGGGCGATTTTTGCCGTTATTCTGCATTGACCGTGATGAATGTTGAGGAAGATACCGAGGACATAAAGCAGATAGCACGGTACATATCGTCTATCTCCAATTCGTTCAATCAGGTAGCCCACCGTGTCAATAAAGGCGGCAAGCTCTATGACGAAGATATTGCCGATATGAAAGCGAGGTTAGAGGAAGTTTGGCGGTTACTCGTATCCATACGATCCACACGGGAACATACGGTGCAATTGCTTATATCTGCAACCCAGACAAAACCGCAGACGGCAAATATGTTGTTAGCAACTTGTGCGTATCTTCTCCATCTGGAGCATCAGAACAGTTTAGGAACATCAGGCAGTCAGTCGGCACAGGGCGAAGCCGAAGCGAGTGCCAGCATATAATACAATCGTTCGCACCCAGCGAGGTCACTCCCGAACGTGCTTTGCTTATCGGGCAGGAACTTTGCAAGGCTCTTTTCAATGACGAGTATCAGTATGTTTTAGCCGTTCATTGCGACCATGAACATATCCACAATCACATCATCGTGAACAATGTAAACTTCTACACAGGCAAGACTTTTGAGACGGAACATAATCAGGGAAAGATACCCGAAAGGGCGTGGACGAAGCTCCGCACCATATCGGACGAGCTATGCAGAAAGCACGGACTTTCTACGATAGAAAATCCGCATCTGTCTAAGGGTAAGAGCCATTGGGAGTGGGAGCTTGACAAGCAGAATATGTCGTGGAAAGAACAGCTTAAACGAACCATTGACGAGGTTATCAAGGTCAGCGAGAATTTTGCGGATTTTCTTGCCAAGTGTGCCGAGTACGGCATACTTGTGGACTACAATCCCGACCATAAAATTGACCTGAAATTTATGCTTGCCGAGCAGAAAGAGCGTAACCCTCGTGCCAAGTTTACCCGTGCGAAAACGCTGGGCTACTTCTACGATAGCAAACAGATTGCACGGCGTATTGAAAGCTACAAATACCAAATGTCGCATAGCCCGAAAGCGAAGATTATCCGCACAACAGCGGAGAGATTTCAGCAGTCGCAGGGATTGCAGAACTGGGCAGACCGTGAGAATATGAAAGCGGCGAGCAAGGCACTCAACGAGATGACAGCAAGCAATTCCACGCTTGAAGAATTGGAAAGTGCAGCTCATACCGCCTTTGCAAAGCGTATGACCGCAACGAACGCTATGTCCGATATTAGAGAAAAATTTGACAGGATCACGGAGCAACTTCCTGTTGTTGAGGAGTATTTCAAGTATAGGGGGCATTATCAGCATTATCGTTCTCTCACGGGCAGGGAGCAACAAAAATACGCCAAGAAGTGTTCCTATGAATTGGAGCAATACAAGGAGGCTTCTGCTAAGGTAAAAACAATGTTTCCCGACAAAAAAATCCCGACGGCAGAGGTGCTTCATAAACAGCAGACCGAACTCCGAGAGCAGTTTGAAAAACGTTCAGCCGAGTATAATTACTACAAGAAAGAAGCGGACAGGCTTTCAAGGCAGATACAGCAGAAGCGTGACAGTCAGAAAACCATTGACCGCTACTTACAGAACGAACAGGCTGCCAAAAGAAAGAAAAATCAGCTTGAATAAAAAACCGGCAGGGAGAATAGTTCTCCTTGCCGACAATAAAAACTATAATAATTTCAATTCATCGTTTAGAAATTTTGGATTATACTTTTTCTTATATTCCTTTATCATGATTTTAATAATTTTCTTCTTTTTTACTTCGTCTATTAAAATCGAAGGGATATTATGTATTGCGTCACAAAGTAAATTAAGACGGCTCAAATCATCGTAATTATCTAACATTTCACAAAGTATTGCAGATATTATGGTATAGACAACTTGATGCTTTATGATATATATGTTTGCGGGATATACATTATCAACCAATACCCACGAAATGATTTCATCAATTTCACAAAAATATGGTCTAAATATTTTTCTAATGTTATTGTGATCTCCATAGTGACCTTGTGGTTTTTTTATATAATCAATAATATCATTTAATGCAGACTTATAATCAGCCAATCGTTCCGGTTTACTCCGAAAAAATACAATCAGAGCTTCCAAGTCATATAGATCATAATTTATAAGATACATACCTCATCACCCGTAACTTCTATTAAGTGAAGTTTGCAAATAGCCCCTTTATTCAATTATATATCAAGGCTTAGAAAAAGTCAACCGTAAATCAGCAAAAAGAAAGGAAACAACAAATATGAGCAAAATAGGTTATATCCGTGTCTCTACGGAACATCAGGAAACCGCCCGTCAGCAGGAGATCATGTGCGACTATCAGGTTGACCGTATCTTCTCCGAAAAGCTGTCAGGAGCTAACGCAGACCGCCCACAGCTCAGGGCTATGCTTGACTATGTGCGTGACGGAGATACTCTCTATGTGGAGAGTATCAGCCGTCTGGGACGTTCTACGAAAGACTTGCTGAACATCATTGACACTCTCACCGACAAGGGTGTTACGCTTGTCAGCCACAAGGAGAACATCGACACCAATACTCCGTCAGGCAAATTCATGTTGACCGTGTTCGCCGCACTCTCTCAGTTGGAGCGTGAACAGCTCAAACAGCGACAGCGTGAGGGCATCGAGATTGCTAAAGCACAGGGCAAGTACACGGGACGGAAGCCCATTGAGATCGACTGGACGAGGTTCGGTCAGCTTTATGGGGAATGGAAAGCCAAGAGCATCACAGGCAGGGACTTTATGCGGAGAATGGATATGTCAGCCAATACATTCTATCGCCGTGTCAGGGAGTATGAAGCTACTCACGGGATTGCCGAGCCGACTTCTGCATGATACAGCATATTGCACCGAGGAATATTATTACATTGCTGCGCTCTGCACAAACATTATTACAGTTTATCCGCAGAACTGGACTCAGGCAGTTTTATGGGATATAATGGAGCTACCAACAAACAGGAGGTGCTTCAAATGTTATCAATCCCCGAATTGGCAATGCCCCGAAGCCGTACAGTCACAACCGTCTGCAACGGCAGACGTGAAGTCTGGACGGACTACGAAGAAGCAAAGGCTTATTTCCTCGAAATGATGATGATCGCCGAGGGTGAGGAGCGTGACCGAGCAGAGTGCATATACATTCAGCTCACGCACGGCTTGTCGGAATGTTCAGACGAGGACGAATGATCTCAGCACAGCGAGTTGTCGGAAACGGCAGCTCACTGTTGCTATGCCATAAGGCGAACGGAGAAGCCCCACAGCACCGCCCGACCTTGCAGAGCGGAAAAATAACCGCCTATAATAATAAGCCCTCAGAAACGCTTGCAAGACGTTTCCGAGGGCTTACTGTTTATTCAGTTTCAATAGGGTTTTCGCTGATTATGGGATATGTCATAATTCCGATTTGGACTTGTGCGGAACGGAATGAGAGTGCGCCAATAGGCTTTGGGCTATTGGACTATAATTAGCCTATATTCCAAAACCGTTCAAAGAAAACCTTGAGCTTTTCAATGACAGTTTCTTTCTTAGCCTTGCGATTACCGCCACCGCCGCCGAAGCGTGACACGGCAGGCAGTATCTTGTCAATATCCGTACCCGTAGTTTTGATACCACCGTCACGGAAAGCACCATCAACAAATGCTCTTGTTTCGGCATCTTTGAGCTTTTCTTCCGTGATAAGAGCGACGAGAGCCTTTTCACGTTCCTCAGCGACATAGCTATGCCATTCGTTCATAACATCGTCAACATCGTTAATGCCGTTGATGAAATTCTCGATAAGGTCTTTCTTGCTTCTCAGCTCAGGGCTGGAATCAACAGCTTTCTGAATGGTGATAAGCACTTCCTTATCCGTACAATGACTGTCATGATACTTAGTTACAAGCATAAGGATATAGTCGATATTGATCTCTATCTGCTTGATAAGCTCAATCTCAAAGACAATATCATCGTCAATATCGGTCAGCTCGCCTTTTTTACGGCGTTCAGCCCATTCATCACGCAAATCCTGATACCGTCCGAGGTAGTCCTGAAAATCTCTTTCCGAGATGATCTCTCTGCCCTCGAACTCGTCAAAACTCACAAGCAGATTACGCATACGCAGGATAGCACCGAGCAAAGCGATAAACTCCTTCTGCCGTTCTTCTCCCATGATTTGCGGTTCATCAAGCGGAAATTCTTTCAGGAGCTTGTCTATCATATCCACATAGCCGTCAACGTGCTTACCCTTGCTGTCCTCATAGCCGTTATAGTAGTCACCAAAGCTCTGCAAGGTCACGATACCGCCTGCTTCTTTATCTCCAAAGAGAGAGATAGCAGCGTCCGTCCGCTTCTGTAAGGCTCTGAAACATACGATATTGCCGAATGTTTTTATAGAATTGAGTATACGGTTAGTGCGGCTGTATGCTTGTATAAGTCCGTGCATTTTGAGGTTTTTATCTACCCACAGCGTATTGAGCGTAGTAGCATCAAAGCCCGTCAAGAACATATTTACCACGATAAGCAGGTCAAGCTCCTTATTCTTCATACGGAGCGAAACGTCCTTGTAATAGCTCTGGAACTTGTCGCTTGACGTATCGTAATTCGTGTTGAACTGCTTGTTATAGTCGCTGATAGCTTTTTCGAGGAAATCTCTTGAAGTGGAATCGAGTGCAGAGGTATCTTCGGGATTTTCTTCATCGAGAATACCGTCGGGATCTTCCTCGTTCGCTCCGTAGCTGTATATTATCGCTATTTTCAGAGCTTTTTCAGGGTGTGCGGTCATCTGTTTCAGAAATTCCTCATAGTAGAGCTTTGCAGCCTGCACCGAGGATACCGCAAATATAGAATTGAAGCCGCTGACACGCTGTTTCTGCTTGATCTCCTGCACCTGCTCACGCTTTTTCACATCGGCTACCTCTGAAACATTTGTCAATACATTGTAGCTGTATGTTCGTTCAAAAGCCTTGCGGTAGGTCTTTTGGTCAAAGTGGTCTAAGATATATTCGGTCACAAGAGAAATACGCTTCGGGGACACATACGCCTTTTCACGGTCAATATCCCACACCTTGACATCTTCAATATCTTCTTCCTTGTCCATCGTCTTAATATAGTCCACTCTGAACGGAAGAACGTTCTTATCATTGATCGCATCGACAATGGTATAGGAGTGAAGCTGATCTCCGAAAGCCTGAGCGGTGGTGCGTAGGTTCGGATTTTTGCTTGTACCCGAATTAACTGCAAATATCGGCGTACCCGTGAAGCCGAACAAATGATACTTCTTGAATTTTTTAGTGATCGCCTGGTGCATATCACCAAATTGACTTCTATGACATTCATCAAATATGATAACAACTCGCTTGTCATATACATCGTGGGTATTATTCTTTTTGATGAATGTAGCGAGCTTCTGAATGGTAGTGATGATGATACGGCAGTCGGGGTTTTCAAGCTGTCTTTTCAGCACCGTAGTCGAAGTATTGCTGTTAGCGGCACCCTTTTCAAAGCGGTCATACTCACGCATCGTCTGATAATCGAGGTCTTTTCTATCGACTACGAACAGCACCTTGTCTATGTAATCGAGCTTTGAAGCAAGCCGAGCCGACTTGAACGAGGTCAGTGTCTTTCCTGAACCTGTTGTATGCCAGATATATCCGCCGCCTGCAATAGAGCCGTATTTCTTGTAGTTATGGGCAATTTCGATACGGTTGAGTATTCGCTCTGTTGCTACTATCTGATACGGACGCATAACAAGCAACAGATTTTCGCTTGTGAAAATACAGTATTTCGTCAGGATATTGAGGATAGTATGCTTTGCAAAAAAGGTCTTTGTAAAGTCCACAATATCGGGAATGACCTTGTTATTTGCATCTGCCCAAAAGGAAGTAAACTCAAAGGAATTACTTGTTTTGGTCTTTTTACGGGCTTTTCCTGCTTCTTTAACGGCATTGAAACGAGTGGTATTGCTGTAATATTTCGTGTTCGTACCGTTTGAGATAACAAATATCTGCACATACTCAAACAGCCCACAGCCTGCCCAAAAGCTGTCACGCTGATAGCGGTCAATCTGGTTGAACGCTTCACGGATAGGCACACCTCGCCGTTTCAGCTCGATATGCACAAGGGGAAAGCCGTTTACAAGCACCGTCACGTCATAGCGGTTTTGCCGTTTTCCTGTATCTACCTCATACTGATTTATCACTTGCAGGCTGTTGTTGTGGATATTCTTCTTGTCGATAAGCGTGATATTCTTTGTTGTACCGTCATCACGCTTCAAATTCTTTACGCTGTCTTCTTGTATCGTTTTTGTTTTCTCCACGATACCCTCATTGGCGTTTGCGATATATTCCGTGAAAAAGCGTTTCCATTCGCTGTCAGTGAAGTTATAACCGTTGAGCCGTTCAATCTGCTTTCGGAGGTTAATAATCAAATCATCTTCCTTGTGGATAGTCAGATACTCATAGCCCAGCTCACCCAGACGGCGGATAAATTCCTTTTCAAGCTCCGCTTCGCTCTGATAGGCTTCGGCGGTACGCTGTTCGGGGATATATTCGGTAACTACCGTATTTTCGCTTGTAGCGGCTACAATGTTAAAATAGCTCATACTCTCAACTCCTTTATTTTGAAAGTATCTTTACACAGATATGGTATAGCCTTGTTAGCTTACCTGACCTGTTATGGGTTGTTGTCATAATTCTTATTTCTGAGCCAATATATTCTTGATCAATACTCCCATCAGATGATACAAGAGGATAGGGATAATTAAACTGTTGCACGAAATTACTGTACTTTTCCCAAAATGAAGCAAATTCCTTGATCTTTGCGTATACTAAACATACGTTGAATAGATTTCCAGTCGTATCATATGTATATATCTTATCCAAGTGCTTTCCCAAATAATCTTTATTCACACTATTAAGATTAAGAGCTTCTATTATCGTAAATGGTGCATTGTCTTTTTCAACTAATATATCAATTTCTCCGGCTGCTGCCCCATTTGCCGAAAGACCTCTACGAGTCTGATCCTTGATAACATATTCTTCTCTATCAAGCATATCACGAATATAATCATTGCGTTCATCCTCAGACGCATCTATAAATTTTGAGTTCGCTTGCAGCTTAACACAAACCTGGTAAAGTGTGCTGATAAATTTTTTGATAGATTCGGACTCCAACTCATCTGATAATAACGATGTTCCTTCGGAAATGCGAAAAACTTTTATAACATAAATCGTTTTTTCGTTGATGACAATGGAATCATATTCAACATTAGGCTTTACGGTAAGCAAATCTAAAGCTTTCTCCACTGTATTTCTGATAGTATAACCACTTGATAAGCCTTTGACGATGAAAGTATTGTTTGCTTCAATAACGCCATTGAAAATGTATCCATAATCGTCTGTAATATTTGCGAGCTTTTTTATAGCAGATACGATTATAGACGGTCTTAGCTCGTATTCATAACATATCGTGTTATCATTCAGATTGCCGTTCAATACTTTTTTTACATCAGTTATATCAATCATTTTGCTATTCTCCGTAAAGGAATTCTATTTACACCTGTTAATTTCAATATCCTACCAAACGTTAATTTTTCAGGATCGGTTCTGCCATTATCAACCCAAAGTTCAAAATCTTTCGTATAGTCAAGTGTTTCAAATTCAGCATCATAATAAAGGATCACTTCATCATAATCACTTGGTCTTGCAATAACATAGATTTCTCTGCCGTTAATAGAAGCTGTAAAAATAGTTTTGTGAATTTCAGCGGAATTATTGAGATCATATCCTATCTTAATGAGATGTGCCTTTATATTGGTAATCGCACGCTGAATGATTTTCTGTACATATTCAAACTTTTCAAGACTTGCTTCATTAGTATGAAGAAAATCCTCTCCGAGAACTCGACTATCAATTAGCCTTTGCAATTCCTCTTGTGTGCTAACACCATACCGAGCGAGAACTTCTTCAATGGACATAGACACAGAATGCTCTGAAGTTTTATGAATCAGTATTTTTTCAAGCTGATTAATATCCGAAAAACCATATTTATTGAGAATAGTGTCAAGTTCAGTAGCTTTCGCTACACTTTCTGCTATCTCATCATCGTTATAAAACCAATATAAATGTTCCAAAAGCTCTGAAAAATATTCTCGAACGCTTTGATCGTCTTTCCGTTCTCGAAGCCATTTGTATGTCTGATTGAACGCTTCTTTATCATCACCCACAGCCGTAATATTGTTCATGTGCTTCCGTACATAAGACGTAATAGAATCCGAAACTTCCTTAAAGCCCTTTTTACGAGGAATGATTTTAGATACATCAATTGCATTTGAAGCTAAATCTGCTTTAATGTCAAATCCGGCTATGCGGCAAACTGCTTTCATGAACTCAGGAATAGAGCCATGTTCTTTGTAAAGGCTTGACTTTTGGCAGAGAACTCCATTTTGATTAGGAATTACAGAATATCTGTCAAGTAACTCAGCTTTTTCTATCATTATCAAATAAGAAACATATTTTGAAATCCATTTTTCTGCTTCATCGTTTGAAGCAAGCTGATAGTTGACTGTTAAAGCGGTGAGATTATTATATCGGGCTATATCCCTGCAAATAATATTACACCAGTATTCAATCGCTTCATTGAGTAACTTATCATATACATAACGAACTGGATTTACAATAATAGGGTTTGTCGGGTAAATGGTATCATAAAGCGATATAAAAATGTCTTGCTTAGGGTTGATTTCCTTTATAAATCCAACAATTCTTTTGAAAAACTGATTTGTATTTGTATTATGTTCTTGTGCTTTGTTTGCCAAACGATAGGCAACATCATAGAAAGACATTGTTTCAAGATTTCCATAACGGATTCTATTATCTATAAGCTCTGCTTTTAAATCAATATCAATCAAAAGTGCAGCTTCCTTATATACTTCATCTATCCCGCCATCTAATTTAAGTGACTTAATACAGCAAAACTCTCCGTGTTGATTAGGGAAAATAGCATTATCCCTCTTTGATATGTCAGCTATATCAGCACATTTTTCGTATATCAGTATGTATAGCGTGTTCAACCATTCAATTGGGTTAGGTACTCTTTTTTGAAGATCGGAAAGATTTCCTATTTTCTCAACACTCTCTATCAGATCAATCAAGCCGAAATTTCTGCAATCTTCCCATAAAGATAAATACCAGTCTTCAATTTCATCTTTATTGACGTGTTTATCGGGAAACAGCATACTCGAAAGATTCCAAACATCAGCTCTTAGATCCTTGCTATCATCACTTGATAGAAATACTGCATCTTCAATATCCCATTCATCTTCTAATGATTTCGTACTGCCATCGAGCATATGAAACATTGGAAACTCTTTAATTTTGGTTTTAAGCACCTCTATGACTTCACTTGTATACCAATCCTTATTTATCCAGTCCTTACTTTCAATCGGAGGTATGCACACTATGTTATGGAGGTCTTTGTAATCTTTTTGAATAAAATAATCAATCAGAGCGGCGTACAAAGAACAAGCATCTTTCAGTATGTTTCTATTTTGTTCGCCATTATCACCGTATAAAAAGATTCCGTTTCGGGGTTCGGTGGGATCAAATGCTCTGCTGTTTATTACAACAGGAAAAGCAAAATCGTGTGTGCCTAACAGCGGAAAGTCACAGAATAATCTTGGTAGAAGATCAGAATAGCGAACGATGTGGTTTTCACGATCATATTGTTTTATCTCAGCGGCAAGCATAAGGGTATCGTTCTGAATAGTGAAAATATTTATTGCATCAGGAGAATCGTTTTTTCGTATACGACTTACAAAGGTATCATCACTTTGGGTAACGCCAACCTTATCCCTCGTATATACTGTTACAGCTCCATCTACAGTAACTGTTATCTTGTTCAGTTCGGATACAAACGCAAAAACGTATGGGGCAGTAATCAGGAAATTCTCAAGACCTACCTTAGCAACTTTTACGCCGTTCTCATCTAATGAATAGGAAAACATTGTATTCATTGCATTTTCGTCAACGTCATCTGAAATATTAAAAGTGTTTGCTTCAAGCTGATCACAGCTATTTTTGATAGCTTCTTTTAATTCATCAAGGCTCTCGCCTGATCTATCAATTGTAACTTGAAACCGAGCAATATTTGATTCATCTTCATCATGAAGCAGACCGGAGATAGTGATGATAGGCGATAAAAGGTTAGTTGTCAGAAATCCTGTGCCGAACTTACCCGTGCTAACTGAATCTCTGGAGCGTTCTTTAGTAGACACTTGTTCGATAAGATAAACTATGTTTTTCGTTGCAAATAATTTGCCGTTATGCCTAAACTCTACGACTCTATGAACTGAATCAAAGAAAATTTCAATATCTATCTTTCCGGAAGAATTGGTGCAATCTTTCGCATTCTGTATGAGTTCCCATATCCAACGATACGAGGATATAACAACATCTTTCGACCTTAATTCATTAAGTTTATCTTGGATTTTAATTGCAGCCTGTGTTTCCTGTGCAGTGCTGCGTAGTTCTTTTATTTTCTCGCTGTATGTAGAACTCAATTTGTTCATCTCACATTCTTGGGCTATAATTCTTATTTTGCATTAAAGGACAACAGCTTGTCCCGATAATATTCATACTGTTTCCGTCTTGCCTCGATCTCCGCAGGCATGCCTTCGGAAATGTCGTTGCAGAGCTTGTCAAAGCGGTCGAGGATTGATACTATGCGTTCTTGTTCTTCTATTTGTGGAACAGGTAATTTGAACTTGCGTATTTTTTCCATAGGTATGTTTTTCATAGAAGATGATTGTAACAATTTATCTATCTGCTTTGACCAAAATGATTTAGTTTGAAAGAAATACATAGCAAACCGAGGCAACAAATAGTCTTTGTTAATCCGTATTAAAGCAACATTGGGAGCAAGATAATACTTGTCATTCTCGTCTATCAATGCCACTTGCCCTATTGTTCCGACATAAGTAAACAGCATATCATCAATGACAAGTTTGCTTCGAGATAGCTTGCTGAAATCGCTCTTATCTATGTATTTTACATCTGTCAAATCTAATCGCCCATTTTTTACATTCAAGCCTCGTAAGGCAATTATCGTTCCATCATCTGAATAAGTAACATAGTTTGTAAACTCAAATCCTGCCAACTTTGTAACAAGTCCAATTTCACCCAATGTTCTTCATTCACAATCACTTGTCTCCCACCCGTGTACACCAAAATCTAACAGGAGATCACGATAATATTCATACTGCTTTTTGCGGGCATTAAGCTCTTTTTCAAGTTCTTGCTGTAAGGAAGAAACGCTTTCGGTGTATTCGTCGAGAAGATTGACTATCTCAGCTTGTACCTCCAAAGGCGGTACAGGAATCACATACGGTTTTAGTATTCTAAGGCTTAACCCGCCTCTCGTTCCATCACCGTTTGATATTTCTCTTAATTCTTCGTATTTGCTATCAAGATAATAATACAGGAACTTGTAGTTTAACTCTTTTCCGCATATTATAGAGCATAACGATTGATTGGTACACAATTCGATTTCAGTAATCGCAACTTTTCCTCTTGTTTTCCCTTGACCGGCAAGAGCAATTACAACTGAATGAACAGGAACTAATGATGTACTTGTTTTATCATACCCAAGCTGAGTTATTTTTGTTTCGGTATCATAAACAATCTTATTATTTACTTCACCTGAGCTCATCCATGGTATAGTTCCGTTCTCCCAATATGCAGGATTAGTTTTGCTCGGCGTAGCACCTGTTACTAAAGAACAGGTATCACCAAGACTTTTGTATTCCACTCCATTCAGGCAAAGCTCTTTTATCAGTTGTTCAAGTTTAGTCATTATATTTCACCTTACAACTATTCTCTTGGTATCTTTATATTTTTCTTTCAATTGTTCTATATCTATTGAAATAGTGTCTGGAAGAATTTTTTGAAGCACTGTCCATAGTCCGTCAGTTTCCCATGGACAATTAGACATATAATCTGAAAAATTTTCGTTAATTCTGTTTTGTGATGCTATATCCCATGGTTTGCCGGACTTATAGCCATATATAATACTATGTTTATTATTAGTTGAAAGATCTATATCAAGTATAATTGGACCATCTTTAAATAAAAAATTGTGTACTAAAGGATAATATATAGCTAAATCTATTACCTTATCGTTTAATGTAATCCAAGAATGATTGAAATTTATATTACGATTCATACATTCGCCTATAATAAGCTTAGGTTTACAATTCAGCTCTGATAAAGCTACGAACAAAACAGAAGATATTGCGTGACAGCTCCCCTTACAATAATCCCTACTGATCATATAATCAAATAAGTTCCTTATTGTATCACACACGCTCTCCTCATAATCGGCATTCTTTAACGTTTGTTTAATCTTAGTGCTTGTTTCTAAAACTTTATTATTAATCATTTGATTCTCCTTCAATCTTCGCAATAATACGGTCAATCTCGCTTCTCAGCACATCTTCACGCTTAACAATCTCAGCGATCTCAGCATTTAGAACGGCAATGTCGATGACCTCTCTTGTATCTTCCTGCTCAACATAAGTCGAAACGGACAGATTATAGTCATTCTCCGAAATCTCGTCATTCGGCACAAGTCGGCAGAAGTATTCGGCATCGGAACGTTCCGTAAACGCTGTCACTATCTTTGAGATATTGTCCTCGGTCAGCTTATTGTTGTTTGTGACCTTGACACATTCCTTTGAAGCATCAATGAAAAGTGTGCTGTTTGCGGTCTTGTTCTTTTTCAGCACCATAATACAAGTAGCAATAGAAGTGCCATAGAACAAGTTATCAGGCAACTGAATGATACAGTCCACAAAGTTGTTGTCTATCAAATATTTGCGTATCTTCTGTTCCGCACCGCCACGATACATAACACCGGGGAAACATACGATAGCTGCCGCACCGTTGTTAGCAAGCCAAGACAGCGAGTGCATAATAAACGCAAGGTCAGCCTTAGACTTCGGAGCAAGTACACCCGCAGGTGAGAAACGGGGATCGTTTATCAGCAGAGGATTAGCATCGCCCTCCCATTTGATTGAGTATGGGGGATTTGATACGATGACCTCAAAAGGCTCATCGTCCCAGTGCTGCGGCTCGGTGAGGGTATCTTCGTGGGCGATATTGAACTTGTCATAATCAATATCGTGCAGGAACATATTGATACGGCAGAGGTTATATGTTGTGATATTTATTTCCTGCCCGAAAAATCCTTGACGGACTTTATCCTTGCCAAGAATTTTGGCGGCTTTCAGTAACAGCGAACCCGAACCGCAGGCAGGATCATAAACCTTGTTGACCTCTGTTTTGCCTGCCGTTGCAAGCCTTGTGAGAAGCTCAGACACCTCCTGCGGAGTGTAATACTCACCGCCCGACTTGCCTGCATTTGAAGCGTACATACCCATAAGATACTCATAGGCATCGCCGAACGCATCAATGGTATTCTCCCGATAATCGCCCAACTGCATTGAAGCGACACCGTTCATCAGCTTGACAAGTCGCTCGTTACGCTTTGCGACTGTACCACCGAGCTTGTTGCTATTCACATCAAAATCGTCGAACAGCCCCTTGAAATCGTCCTCACTCTCACAGCCCTGGGCAGAACTTTCAATGCTGCGGAAGATACCTTCAAGTGTTTCGTTTAGGTTCTCGTCCGTGTCAGCCTTTGCAAGCACATTGCAGAAAAGCTGGCTGGGCAGAATGAAAAAGCCCTTAGTCTGCACCATATCGTCACGGGCAGTCTCCGCATCATCGTCCGACAGCTTTGTATAATCAAAATCGGGAGTGCCTGCTTCGATCTCTCCTGCATTGATATAGTTAGTCAGATTTTCCGAAATATAGCGATAAAACAGCATAACAAGGACATAATTCTTAAAGTCCCAACCATCTACACTACCACGCAGATCGTTGGCGATGCCCCATATGGTGCGGTGTAGTTCCGCACGTTCCTGCTCTTTCTTATTATCTATCATAAGTCATAACTCACTTTCGTTTGGTATGGTATCCGAGAGATACTATGTGTCTTTATATTATACCACAATTTGCACAAATAGTCAATCATTCTGCAAAACAAAATCTATATTTTTCACTGTGGAATTTATCAGAAAAACGCTGACTGTTACGGGTAAAAACTAAGGGATATGCCCTCGCAATTCACATCGGAGAACATATCCCTTTTATCTATGCAATTATTCCTGAATTTCCTTCATCAGTGCCACGCCGTCCTTGAAGCCGACGTTGTATGCAGCTCTCATCTCAGTGGCGGCGGTATCGCTCACGCAATCGAGGATTTTGTGGAATACATCAATCTGCTCCTCGCTAAGAGATTTTTCAAACGGAATACAGAGCATGTCAAACTCGTCAGAGAACCCAGAGGAGTGAATATCGCCCTGGCGGTAGTTGTAAAGTGCATCAATCATAGATATAAGTCCTTTCATTTATCGCTATATCAGCGGTTTTCTGTAAGTTGATAAAGCTGATTTGGATTTATATCCATTTGATTGTTCTATCGTTTTCGACCTTGTATAGCCATTTCCGACGTGTTCCTGATAGAGAACCCACGTGCCGCACTTCATTCTGTACTGCACACCTAAATGGTGAAGCGTCTGATTCATCTCGCACGCCGACATATCATAATCCTTTGCGATGACCGTAATCGGCACAGCGTCGGGACTTCTTGTAATAAGGTCAAGATAGCTGCATTTTTCGGAAAGTTCCTTGTTTTCGCATTCCAGTCTGCGGACTTTTTCACGTTCTTCCTTGAGTTTTGAAAATACTCCGATTGCCATATCAGGGTCATTGAGAAACTGCTCCAAAACATCGTCCGTGGCGTAAAATCCGTACTTTCGGATTGCAGGAATTATTTCGTCAAAAATCCAGACTTCAAACCTTTGAGCAGATTCAAGCTTGGAACGAACAATAAATCGATAGAGATTGCCCTCAGTGATAAATCTTGTATTCTGTTTTCTGCCAAGTGAATCGATGAGGGGGTAAAATACCCACCCATCTTCCCTGCAATGCTGTTTTATCGCCTTTTTTGTATCCCTGTAACCAAGAGCAGCAGCGACATCAGATGCACAGAAATACACCTTGCCATTCTGAACAATGGTTCTCATTTTGCCAAATTCACTGTTTTCAAACACTTTGATTTCATTCATCTGCAAATTCCTCCCCACAGTAATCGTTCAGCGGACAGTCTCCGCAATCCTTATGCTCGTTGCAGCAACGCATGATTTCTTCATCGGAAATTCCGCAGTCTTTCGGCATTTCTGACTTTTCCGACGGCATCACGGCGACCTCGAATCTGCCTGACTCCACCTCGATGGCAAGTTCCACTTCAGCACCGTCCTCAAGGAAAACTCCCGGAACTTCGATGCAGCCGTCGTCGTTGACAAAGCCTTTTGTGTAAACTGTATTTTTCCTCATATTATACCTCCTGTATATTCATTATCTAAAAATGAGAGCTGTCTGTTCATCTGCGAACGTTCCGAAGTGTCATAATTTGATATGAAAAGCTCCGCATACTGACAGCCGCCCTCGTACCGCTGTGCAAGGTTATTCAGCCTACTGATTTCCTCGATATGGACATTCGGCTTGTCCCAGATTTCCCGAATTTCAGGGCAATCGTTGTAGGATACCAGAAATTTCCCAGAACATTTCAGTAGTGCGTCACGCAGTCTTATGTGGTCTTTTTCGGTGAAACTTACGTCTTTGTAATAACTTTCCGTAGCAAAATACGGAGGATCACAGTAAAAAAAGCTCACCGGACGGTCGTACTGCCGGATGAGTTTTTCAAAATCCTTATTCTCAATTATTACTCTCTGTAAACGTCGTGCAGCCATATCAATCTGCGGAAAATCGCTCCACATCGAGTGCGGCTGACTTGCAAAGCTGTCAAGTCCGCTTGCGTAGCTGTACCGTATCAGCTGATAGAACTTTGCCGCACGGTCAATATCCCGAAATTTCGGGAAAAGACTGCGTTTGTGCAGACTTGAAATCCAGTCGAAATCCTCACGGGAATTAAGAACATACCGCAGTTTTTTCTTCAGTTTTCCGGGCTTGTCACGGACGCAGCGGTACAGATTAACAAGATTGCTGTTGAAATCGTTGAACACCTCGAAGTCGCCGGGCGGCTTGTGGAACAGCACCCACCCCGCACCGCCGAAAACCTCGATATACCGCTCATAATAAGGCGGCAGATGTGCAAGAACTGCGTCCCTTAAGGACTTCTTGCCGCCTACCCATGACATGAAACTGTTCATTTTTCTCCTTTCCGCCGATGCCGTTGGCAGCAAAAAAGCCGTCCCACCGACGATTTTCTGCTGTCGGCAAAACGGCTTTTAAATTATTTTCGTGAATTGATTTCCCTGTTTAGACGGCGGATTTCCGTCCTCAGAAACTGCACGGCGATTCCAAGACTTCCCAACGCAAGTCCGATTATCATGCCGATGAGCATTCCGATTAACAAATACGTCACCACGACACCTCCATTCCAAAATCTTCGGATTCATCATACATTTCCGCTTCCGAACAAGGCTCGACGTACTCCATAATGATTCCGAGAGCCTCCTCATAGCTGCCCGACGAAGTCACACGGCTGCACATTTCCTTTGATTCTTCCGTCATACCGTTGTGTTTCAGCGTTTTTGAAGCTGTTCCCATAATGTTGAAAATGTTGCCGTTTTCGCCTATAATCGGGCATTTCGGACGTTTGTTTTCCTGCATTTCATGTCACCCCCATTCCCATAATTTCGGACTGTTTTTCTTCATTTGTAAAAAAATCCTCCATGAGCGTTGTTTCGCCTGTGAAATTCGGAACATTCTCATCATTCAGCGATATACAGCCATTTTCGCCGAGTTCCATAGGCTCTCTGACGATTACCGAGCCTGCATGATTTACAGTAACATTCTTTTCAAGCGTGCAGAAATTACCGTCATCGCCATGCCTGAGATGATAGCAGTGCAGACTTTTCGGAATGTCAGCGTCGGTCATTCTGCTGTTTGTGAACAACGCAGTTTTTCCCTCTATTTCGATGATTTCAAACTCTTCATCGGGAAAATTCACATAATCCGTCCCGCTTGCATTCAGAAACAGTCCCCACTCCGACGGCTCACAATCCATTACACGGGCGGCGAACTCAATTCGTTCCCTGCTGCTTTCGGGATAGTATTCCTCTGTCCTTTCGCCGTCAAAATAGACATATCTTCCGCAGTTCATACCGATATCCTCGTCCGCCCACTCATGCTCAAATTTTACGTCGGGATACATTTCCGACAGCTTTTCAAGAATTGGATGTGGAGCTGACCACGCCGTCAGAAACATCAGTTTTCCGTCCTTAAAGCCTGTATCCGCAGTATATCCGTAAGAATTCCACTTCGTACCCCAGTTGGCGATGCACCAGTGATAGCTGTCGACATCGTCGGGCATGGGAATTATTTTATTGAAATCCACCGAACCCATGCCGTATTCGTCGGTCTGAATCTCTTTCAGCATCGACTGCATACGGCTCTCATCTCCCGAAACAGCGACAATATTTGTAATATGATTTGGCATTATTTCACCTCCCCGAGCTCATTTTTAAGCCTGCCGATGATAAAACGCTGACCTCTGCCCGTGACAAACGTCTGCTGATAAGTTCTTGTCATAGAATCGACTTCAAAAACCGACTCTTTCACCGCAAAATACCCACGGTCGATAAATTTCTGATACGGAAGATTATCCGACATGAGAATCCCGTTTTCACGAAGCCAGCGGAACAGCCTGTTCCTGCCGATCGGGATATTTTCTTCCACCGCAAGCTTTGCCATTGCGTTCATGTCGATGACGTTTTCCGTTCCCGCAACCTGATTTGCGAAATCCACCAGCGGCTGGTCATGGCGGATACGTTCGTTAAGCTGATTTATCGCCATCATCTGCAGACGGAAAAGACCTTTATACGGCTCTTCAAGAAACGGAAGGTAGTTTTCGATGAACATATCCTCGTTGGCGACGTAACCGCCTGTTTTGCGAATCGTGGGGAGGACATTGTCAAAAATCCAGCTTTCAAATTTTTCTGCTGACGGTAATCTTGAGTGCGAGATTAATCTATACAGATTTCCCTCTGAAATGAACTTTGCAGCTTGCTTTCTGCCCATAGAATCGATGAGGTGGTGAATCACCACCCCATCTTCCTTGCAGTGTGCTTTTAACGCATTCACAGTATCTCTGTATCCCAAAGCTGTTGCTGCATCTTTGCCACAAAAGAAAACCTTATCGCCTTTCTCCAAGGTTCTCATCGAACCAAACTCCTCATTTTCAAAAATTTTGATTTTATTTTCCATACTCATCCATCTCCTTATCAAACTTCAATAGATTTCTTGCAATTGCTTCAACAACTGCCACTGTGATTGAATTTCCGGCTTGCTTGTAAAGCTGTGCGTCGGACATTCCTGTGGCGGCAACTTTCTCAAACTGAGCCTTTTCAAAGCCTTGTAAACGCCAGCATTCCACAGGCATGAGACGGCGGATTCGCCCTCTGTGGACAACCCCGTGCCTGTCCGTGACAGTTATCGTAAACATCGGTTCGTCGGGATTTTTTATGCGTCTGCCGTTCTGTCGGGTAGTCTCTTTAAACGGATTCAGAATGGCTCTCGCTCCTTCCTCAAGTACTCCCGAACGCTCACCTTTGTGAGTACCATTGGTAACTCCCAAATCCATTCTTGTATGCAGACAACGGGCATTTTCCGTAATCTGTGGATTCTCATTCAAATCCACAAAAACAGCGGAATGTTCGCCTTTATGATGTGACATTCCGCTGTTCTGACGTGCCGTTATGCACCTTGCCGTATCGGTAATTCGAGGATTTTCGTTGTAGTCAATCAGGTACAGACCTGTTTTTCCACCTCGTCCGCCGCTTCCGCTGCACTGCGTAACCGCCGTACCGTTCGTGAAATACACCCTCGAACCCTGACTTCCGCCGATCAGCTGTTCAGGTTTTCTTTCTCCGCCATTTTCTGCATCGCCTCGTCCGAAAGAAAGTATTTCGGCGGGACATCTTCCTCCAAGATATCCGACAAGGAACAGCCTCCGTCGGGACTGCGGTATTCCGAAGCCGGCAGAGTTAAGCACACGCCAGCACATACTGTACCCCAGTTCTGAAATCTTTTCAAGGATGATTTTCCAGCACTCTCCCTGCGATATACCCAGCAGGTTGGGTACGTTTTCAGCAATAAAGTACTTGGGCCGCCTGACTTCAAGAATGCGGATATAGTCGAAAAACAGGTTTCCTCTGTCATCCTCAAAAGCACGTCTGTGCCCCGCCACACTGAACGACTGGCAGCATGGTCCGCCAACGAGCAGATCAAAATCCGGCATACTTCCGTAATCGATTTTCGTGATGTCCTCATAAAACGCTTCACCTCCCGTATCGTACAAGGCTCGGTAAGCCTTTTGTGCAAATTTGTCGATTTCGCACCACCCGACGCACTCAAAACCCCCAACTTTTTCAAAAGCGGAGCGGAATGCACCGATGCCTGCGAATGCTTCAAAATATCTTATCATCTATCACCAGTCCTTTCCTACAATAAAAAAGGCTGAATTTCCGCAAAAATTCAACCTTTACATCGTCATATTCATTTCGGTTTCTTCTGATAAATCTTCGTTTACCGAATCCGCTTCTACCTTTATATCAGACTGAAGATGTTTCTCCACAAGTTCCTTTGCTCCCGGAATATACTGGGAATACCGTGCATATGACGTACCCTCGGACTCGATTATCAGACCATCGCCCTGTTCTTCATCATAAATCAGAAGACAGTGGTATTTGTCATCTCTGTCGCAGTACATCATATCGACGTTTTCAGCTATCAGCCTGTTGTCACGCAGCGGATGTCTTTTCAGATTTTCAAACTCAGCATTGGAGACTGCTATCGCTTTCTCAACCACACAGGACTTTGTTCTGAACTCAGATTCTTTACGAAGCAGATTTGCATTGATTATCAGTTTTTCTTTCACCAACTTCTCCTCCTTTTCCGGAAAATAAAAAAAGACCATCCTGTTCATCATCACTTAAAATTCGTGATATCTGACAAAACGGTCTTTCAAATTCGGTTATTATTCTATTGTATAAAGGCAGGTATTTTTTGATTTTTTCTTTCTGACCTGCTCATATTTGTTCCATATTTTTCTCTGCGAGGGTTCAAATCCTGTACCTTCGCAAAAACGGGCAAAAAACAGCCATGGTTTTACACTAAAAATTTTCGGCTTCTGAGTAGCAAAAAAGCCCGATTATTCGGGCTTTTTTCGGTGGACAGCTATTTAGTCTCACCAATATGGCTAAAGACTGCAATTTTGATACAATGCACCTTCTAAAAATTGAGAGGGTGCATTTTTGTTTGCATAAAGCTATCGTCTTCTTTTTGTATTTACAGACTTGTCATTTGCTCAGTTAATATATCCCTTTTTTAGCGCCTAATTGTTCCGCCAACTCTTTTGCTGTCATAGATCTTGCATGTCTCAAAAGCTTGTGAAAATCCCAATATGGTAATCCCTGAATATTGAAGCAACCAAATACTTTTTGTGAGATAAATCGTGTAATACTGTAGTGTTGAGGAATAGCAAAACCGTCTTCATAATCACACAGATATTGAAATCGAACTATTTCCTCCGGATTATATGTAGTTTTTTCGGGAGAATTCTCAATGTACAAACCATCGATATATTTTACACCATCTTCGTCTTGAATGAACTGCTCAACTTCAGATTCTAATATGTCATTATCTGATTCGAGAATTACAACTGGAGATTGATTGGATTCAATCTTAGGTATATATACAATCATACTTTTAAACTTTATAATGGCTTCGTTCCTGTTATCATTTGCCCAGATTGCTATATGTCCATCTTCAATTATTTTTAATCTAGCTTCACCTGAACACCATCCATTAAATAGATCCATACCAAAGGTTTGTTTTTCTTGAAGTGCTTTAAAGAAGATTTTTGCAGCATTGATGTCATCTATATATACTATATCTTCTTGACCGGAATAAAGATGCGTTTTTTCTGCTGCTTTAGATAATGCTTCAACAACATCTTTCATTATTGCCATTTTATGAGTAGTAAGGAATTCCATATATTTATCATAATTAGCTTTGATCTCCGAATAACCATAGAATGTTTTATAGATAGCACCTATTGCTTTTAAGAAAAGAACATCCAATTCTATCAAGAGATTATCAAATACACTATCAATTGTTGAATCATCAACTGAAACTTCAGCATGTGTGAGCGCATTTCGTATTGTATTCAATTTTAAAAGTTTGAATTCTAATTGCTCAGATAATTGGATATCCGAAAAGTATTTTACACGTTCCAAAGCCTCGTCATATGAAATTGTGTGAATTCTAGAAGCTTTTGACGTTTGAAACACACTATCAAGGTTCTGATCCGTTTTTTCCTTATATGCCTTTTTGTAATCATTCTTAAATTCATCAATAATTAAAAACTCGCTTTTGCAATAAAGTATATATTTCAAAAGGATTTCCACACCGTGATGTGTAGACAGAATTGCTTGCTTGAGAGTGTAATAGTCTTCAGGATCCGGAGTTGATTTGCCTTTTATTGATTTAGTATACACTAAATAACTGTTAAAACCTTTTTGAATTGAATCTATTCCATTATCTAACATTGTAATATGCATTAGTACGCCCACCTTCCTAATAAAATTAAGAACTGAAATATCTAAATTGAGTCTCACTCAAAAGTACATGTATTCAAAGCTGCCGTGCACATATCTTTTTTCAAGTCATGCTGTGCACCTGTCAGCGAAAACAGAAAGATCCTCTCAGCAAGCAATTCAGCAATGCGGGCAGCAACAATATCCGCTTCCTTCGTATTCTGTTCCACTGTCATACGAGTATCTCGCTGCTCATAATAGCTGTAGATTTTTTTCTGAGCTGTGGCGATATCAAATTTGCCCTCAATATGCTCCTTGACAATTTCAAGCAGATATTCCGATGTTTGGAGACCGTCAACATCCTGTAAACCGATTGCAGTCTGCCACGCTGCACTTTTTTCAGAACGGTCAGGCTCCACCTGACGGATATATTCATCTAAATCATATTGCCAGTCATGTTCCTGCAACATACTTTACCTTCTTACTTCGTGGATTTGTCACTATAATTAGTATACCACAATATCTCTGAAAAAGCAAGTAAGAAAGGAAGTTGCTATGGAAATGATGTGGAACGATTAATTTTTGTTACTTTCTACGGAAAATCAATAGCTTTCATTTATTTGCTGTAGCGAAACCGCTGAAATCAGGAGGAGAATTGTGAACTTTCGTTGGTATGTTGCTACTCATTAGTTTCCCTTAAAACAAACAAGGGAAAAATAAATGAGCAATTTGTCCACAACAATGGAATATGAGTTTGTGAAAACCTAAGTTATGGAAAGCCAACGCTTGCTGAAAGTTGAAAGAGTGATGTGAGTCTATCCAAAAATTTGTGTAAACCTCTGAAGTAGAGTATAATAGAAGAGAAATTATTTAGGAGGTTTAAATTATGGGAAAAAGACGAAGAAGAGGAACAGAGGAAGAAGAGGCAAGAAGAGAGCTGATAAGGGAGTTCATATCGGCAGCGAATATCCAGAGCATGGAGGATATTCATGAACTGTTCAAGGAGGCGCTTGCCGGATTTATGGAAGGCAGTCTCGAAGCAGAACTTGACGATGAGCTTGGATATGAGCCATACGATGTGAAAAACAAGAATACTGAAAACAGTCGGAACGGACACAGCAAAAAGACGCTGCGTACCAGCATGGGCAAGGTTGAAATTGATGTACCACGTGACAGAAATGGCGATTTTGAGCCAAAGATCCTGCCTAAAAATCAGACAAGTATATCGCAGGACATGGAGAATAAGATCATCTCTATGTACGCCAAGGGTATGTCCACATCCGATATCGAAGATCATATCCGTGATATTTACGGTCTGGAGATATCCGATACTACTGTCAGCCGTATCACCGACAAGGTTCTCCCTGTAGCCAGGGAATGGCAGCAGCAACCGCTTGAGAGTGTCTATGCAGTCGTATTTCTCGACGCTATTCACTATCATGTACGTAGCGAGGGACAGATCGTCAAGAAGGCTTGTCTACATAGCAATCGGTGTTGATCTTGACGGCAGGAAGGACGTTCTCGGAATGTGGGTAGGCGAGAATGAAAGCGCCAAGTTCTGGGCAGGTGTGCTGAACAGCATGAGAAATCGCGGAGTTGAGGATATTTTAATTGCCTGCACTGATAATCTGACAGGCTTTTCGCAAGCAATAGAAGCCGCATTCCCGAAGACTGATATCCAGAACTGTATCATTCATCAGCTGAGAAATTCCAGCAAATATGTCTCCTACAAAGATCTGAAAGCACTTATGGCTGATCTGAAGAAGGTTTATACAGCTGTAGATGAAGAATCAGCTATGTCTGCTCTTGATGATTTTGCGGCTGCCTGGGATGCTAAATATCCCAAAATCTCAAAGTCCTGGTACGATAATTGGGCTAATCTCAGCACTTATTTCAAATTTCCACAGGAACTCAGAAAGCTGATTTACACGACAAATGCATCGAGGGATTCAACCGTCAGATCAGGAAAGTAACCAAGTCAAAGTCCGTATTTCCGACCGATGACAGTCTTTTCAAGATGTTGTATCTGGCTATGAAGGACATTACGAAAAAGTGGACTGGACGCCGTCAGGACTGGAGTCAGATATATGCACAGCTCGTAATCTACTACGGCGACAGAATACCAGATTGATATTTTTATCTTGACAATTGAATTATCATGTGCTATTATGCAGATAAGACCGTCTGCTTCCGCATCCGGTCTCATCATATACTCTTTTATTGCACTATTTTTCGTTTACACAGATTTTGGGATTGACTCCACGATCGTTAGATATAGCTTTTAAAAACATGCAATATTTGATTTAATTGTTCTCAATTGATAAATATATCACACATATCGTAATCGCAGGACAATAATACTAAAATTTTATATCGTTATAAGGCGTATCATAAAAGCCTTCTTCTTTTAGACGAGTCACCATTGTATCAAGGCATGGTTTCCACATGCTTGTAAACCATTGTGATTTTCCAAACCATAATTATCAGCTTCAACCGAGTCATAGTGTTCATTTACGCCAAGAATAGTATGGGAATACCTTGTAAGGTCTTTGTGATGTAGTCTAATTCATCCTGATAATGGGACGACACCACGATATGTGAATACAAAAAATATTTACATCATCATAACAAGTGACACAATTTGTAAAGCACTTAAGTTGTGGATAATGTTTTTAAAACAGATCTATTAATATGTTTTCATTTGCTGGATACTCACTTTTTAGAACCGCCTACAATATATTGTGGCTATCTATCAGCATATATATAACCATTATAGAATTTGTTGTAATTAAGGTTAGACTGTTCGTCTCTATCAAAATGAAACAAAACATGATGGCCTCTAGTTTGGGTTGAAAACATAGATTTTCTAATAGGTTCCTCAATCACAATCATAAAGTCTACATTTACACCGTCATAAACTTGTTTATAGTCAAACCTGAATGTGACATTCCGGTTGACAGATGCATGAGACTTGATGTAATGGTTATTAATCAGATATGTAAATGCAGTCGCAAGGAAATATTCCATGTCATCATCATCAAGTACATGTCTAGCGTTTTGCCAATTGAGAGCTGTCTCTACCGTCATATCGTTCATGGTTTTTCCTTTTCCAAACAACAAAACCGTGACGCTATCCGCATATCTTGAATGAATACGAAAAGTGTTTGCCAAAAATTCTCTTCCGTTCTGGCGAACGGGCTGTAATTGTTCAAAATATTTCATGTTATAATTCGCCTTCCCGCTTTCCATAAAAGCTTTAATTAGGTTAACGCTTTAATTATAAGCTGTGCATCTGCGTGTCCTTGTTCAGCAGCAGTGGGTATAGTTCTGTTTTTTTCATATTCTCCCATAGTTGTTTCGTAAAATGGAAAATCTCTCCATTTATAGAAATCTGGATTACGACTTGACTTCATTAAGTAATGTCCCCTCTCTATAATTAAATATCTGTAATCGTATTGTATTGCGTGTAATCTTCTGCTACTTTTTCATGGATTGCTTCATCATATTCATCACCATTTGAAACTATTTTCACTTTTATATCCGATAATTCAAGCAATGCTTTTATCATTTCAGCATAATCGGAAAAGAACTCATCATTATAATCAGAAAAAACTTATGGAAAACTTTGGAATACCTAATATTCAACTAATTTGTAGGATTTTATTATTGATAGATTCTACGCTTTTCTCTAATTCATCAATTCTATCATCCAAATATAGTCTGCTTTCCTCCAAAACAGACAAAAATTCTTTTGCTGACTCTATTATTCTACCCGTAGTTATGACTACATTCTCCTTACTTATTTCTGTTGTCAGATCTATATCCATTGATTTCCGTGATCTGAAGATTTTCGACGTCATTCAAATCAATCGGATCAATTACAAACTCATCTAATCCGGTTCCAAGCTCAACATTAGTTTTCTTATCAACTAAGAGTGTTTTACCTCCACCGCTCCAATATTCATTTGCACTTGATTCTTTTCCTGTTGGATATGTCGGATGAAGTTTATTCGCATCTTCTTTTGAAATTGAAATTCTAACTAAATCACTCGAATTAAAATCCACACCAAGTTTCTCATTGATTTTTGATACATCCCCATCGCATTCTTCGATAATTTGATTTATCTGATCTGTTGGTGCAACAAATATGCCATCATCTCTGCCGATAACTTGACCATAATGACCATATTCAGCATTACAAATTTTTTCATATGATTCACGAGTCATCAAACATGACACCCCACATTCCGGAACTTCACGAAACTGTCCGGCAATATCAGAGTTAGATTCATTTAATGCATCATTATATAATAAAGAAGATTCATCATTTTTTACATCCGCATATTCTTTCAGCAGGGATGAAAAATAATCATCTCTTGAGGAATTTGGATTATCCTTACTCCATTTCTTAAAAGAATCTTCATCAATAAACTTAGTAACAATTTCATTTTTCTTCTCATCACTTAATGATTCAAATATCTGTGTGTTTTTTTCTTTTTCTGAAAATTCATTATGACTTTGAATAGTTTTATTTTTTTCAATTTTCTCATCTTTTATTTCACTCATGATATGCACCTACTATTCTCTGCTTGCTGCGTTAATCACAAATTTAATAATAGCCTTCATAATAGCCCATGAAACAGACATGATTATTATCACTAGCAAACCATATGCAACAGTAACACGTTCTAAAGTATCAACATGTCCAGTATATCTAATCCTATCAATTTTCCATAAAGGACGAAAACTTACTTTTATAAGTAATAGCCAAGGTATAATACAAAAAACAAGTAAACATAATATTACAAGAACATTTTCACAACTGAATCCACTACCATTGGAGAATGCTGCACCTAAAAAATCAAAAATTGCAGAGATATACAGTAATGACATAGCTGTAAGGCACAACAGAGATTTGGAATTATCTGTATTAAACTTTCGTTGTCCACTTTTACGTATATCATTTAAGGCATTATGAATCTTATCATTGTCACTAATTTTACCAGCCCATTCATGTAATTGCAGAATAGAGTTATAACCCTTCTCAGAATCAATAATTTTGCAGTTTACACCTTCATATAAGCTATAATGATGGTCTGACAAGCCAATCAGAGCTGTAGCTACACCGTTTCTATATCCATTATCATTGGGATTTTCTGCAATATACTGATTAATTGCTTTTTCTGCACTATGCTTATACTCTAAACGTTTATCTTGAGTTAATTCGTCATCTTCTGACATATAAAGCATACGTACTGCTTTTTCAATATGACCAGCACTATTGTTATTATCTTTTCTCAACATAGCACCTATGTGCTGACTTGCTCCATCATAGTCTCTATGAATGGTTCTTATTCTGGCCGCATATTGACGAAAACACAATTCATCCGGATAAATTCTAATTGCTTTTTCCTCTGCTATATCTATAGCTTTTTGATGATCACCAGTCTTAAAACAGCAACGTATTATCAAAGCATAAGCATCTACATTGTAAATATTCGCATTAATCGCACGTTCAGCAAGAATAATTGCTTCGGCTGGTTTTCCTTTTGATTCCCATATGAGTGCCTGCTCATAATCGTTCTTAGCGGAAATCTGCTGCTTTCCAAGTTGTCCAGATGCTGCCATCTGCTCAAGTTTTTTGTCATATTTTTTTCTTCTGCCCTCATTAGCTAAATTATAAATTGCAGAATTGATTATGTCTAATAATTTCTGTATAACATCCATTTGATCTGTAGTAATGCATACTGCTCGCTGTTGCAAATAATCCGTTTCAATTGCACCGAGTTTGTTTCTGATTTCATTACAATCTGCTGTTCGTGGAATATCAAATTCCGTATAAAAATCTATGAAATCCATAATACCTCCTACTATTTAGAGAAAATTCTAGAAAGTAAGCCTTTTTTGGGCTTTTCACAATTTAAAACTCTTATCGTCAGCTCTTTCTTCACATGATATATATCATCTTCTAATACGATAGTAGCTACACCTTCACTAATAGCTCTAAGATTATGTCCATCATTTGATGTCCCAACAATGCTATCATCCAGTGAACGAACTGATATATTCCCATAGTTTGCATTATTAGGGATACACATCCAATTGAGTTCATAATTCTCTCCTGTGTTAAGAACAACTTCACTGCCATATAAATTTTTAATTTCAATATCTTGTAAAGCCGGTTTGATTACAATAGAAACATCAAAATCTGCTGAACCCGTCTCGCATGTTATTGTACATCTACCTTGACGTTTAGCTGTAATCACATCACTCTTGCGATGAACAGATGCAATAGCCGAGTTACTTGAACTCCAACTTATATCATTTAAGTTTTCAGCATTTGGCGGTCCATAGCTAAATGGAATTGTAAAAGATTCTCCAGCATTAACTATCAGATCCTCTCCATGTCTAATGGCTACATCGTCAGGGTAGATTTCACGAATACGCGGTACAATACGAACTTTAACATCTTTTGATAAGAGCAATTGATTTGTCCCTGCTTCAAAGACCTGAATATTAGTTACGCCTTCACTAACTCCAATGATTGTTTCTCCACTCACTTTTATGATTGACGGGTTACGTGAAGAGATATCGACTCCTGATATTCGCCCAGCCGGATATATAACGTCAAGATGGGTGTCTACACCTTGTTCTATTACATTTGGAATTATAATTTTAGGGGGTTCTTTAATTCTAAATGCAGAACCTTTCTTTTGCTGATCAGAAACCTTGCTGAATAAACTACAAAACAAATCACCAATAATGAAGGCTCGTATATGACAAGTAAGTGATGTAATTATAGCGCCAACAGTACAGTGCCAAGCGATATTGCTGCCAATAAATTCAATGTTGTTTTGATTGTCAGCAATAAGATAACAAACTTCAGAATAATACCCTTTTCTAACCGAGTCCAAAATGGAACTTCCAATTTCTTGTTTTTTTCTGAAATTATGTATAAATAGTCACTTGAATCCGGATTGTTTGAAATATCTGTTGGCTTACAAACATCAACACAAATATCCCAGGCGATATTATGAAAATCCTGACCAATTAAAGCTCTTTTTATAGTACTAAAGTCTATTTCTTCACATAAGGAAGGAAGAATACATATTCTAACATTCACAATCTCTTTTGAAATGCCGGAAATCGTATTCAGACGATCAACAATTAAAGTATTATCAGATAAAGATTCCGTGCTAATATTTTTACAATATTTTGTCATTTTCACAAGATGTTTTACAATCTCGATCTCTGAATTTCCTCCAATAAATCGTAAACTATAGGGTTCATTCGTTTCACCATCTAGTATTGTGAATAGTTCCTTATACCAAACATTAAACGGTTTATTAGCATATTTAGAAAGCCTGGGGCGCGATTGACCATTAACCAAAACCTGTAAGCTACCTTGATAGGGATTGTGTTCTACAAGAACTTGCATGTTTATGCTCCTTTGATATAGATTAAGACCTATCTATCGATTTCGTCATCATCTTTATTTCGTTCATCAAACTTGTCCCTTTCCTTAGGATCATGTCCACCATTAGCCTCATCATATTTACTGGAAATCGTTTCAGCAGCAAATGCATGCTTTTCTTCCTTGGTTGCCTCCGGATGTTCTTTTTGATAGGCAATGCATTCCTCTTTTACCTTTTTTTGATCTTCGGGACTGAGTTTATTGAACTGCTCCACCGACGTTTTTTCCTTATCGTCAGTTTCATTGGTCTCCTTTGTTTCGTTTTCATTGACCTCTTTGTTATTGATCTCATTCATCTTAAACACTCCTATTATTAAAAAATTCGATTGTTAATAACTCAACATATTTCTTTTCGATTGAACTTTTTGCGGTATTGTATGCACAACTCAAAAAAATCAGCATTAGCCAATTGTTAAACAAATCATCTTTGCTTACTGCAAGGAATTGATTCATAGCCCCTGCAAATAGTTTTTCGAACTGTTCAAAGAGTTCACTGCATTCCACCTGTTTCTTGCAGTACAGTTGAAAGTTCGACTTTACGACTTTTGCATTAAAAATCATACTCATCAAATTTTTACAGTTAAGCGTAGAATAAAAAGCGCTCATGACAGGCTTGACCGTATCAAATACTAAAGCCGGTTCGCTAAACGAAGCAAATAATAAAAAACTACTATTCTTTTGGATAAGTACAAAATTATAATATTTTTTTATGATGCTTGTAAATCGTGACTTTTGCTCGTCAGAAAGAGAACTTTTTTGAATTACTGCAAAATAACCGCTTTCAATAAATTTTCCAGTTTTACTTTGTTTCAAAAGGACACTAAGAAGATCCCTTCTTACAACCTTAATCTGTGCCTTGTTTTCGATTTCCAGATCTCTTTCATACGATGTTGGTGTACTTCCGTCTATTTTCATAAGCACCGGTGGGGTAATCCAGTCTTTATGATAACATATCGCAATACCTGTTGAGAGATTTGCAAGTTCAAGCTGTTGACGTTCATTTAATGAAAGCGCACTGCAAAGTGCTTCAGAGGCATCCTTTCCAGGAGTGTTAAACACTATTTTAGTGGCAGTATTTTCAATGGCAGAGTCATCAAGTGCTGAGGGGGTCTGATCAATTATCAAGAATCCCTCTCCATAAGTACGCATTTCTTTTATCGAGTTGCTAATAGCTTTTACCGAAGCTCCTGCAGGATTAGTTCCGTCATCATTTTGTACAGTTGATGTACGCTTTAAAAGATTATGTGCTTCTTCAAGAACAGTAATATGTGACAAACGCTCATCATGTGTTTTTTGTCCACGGAGAGCTTTAAGTTTTCTCTGACTTTGCCTGTACTCATTTAAGTGCATTATTAAGACACCCATTATAAGTGCATTCGTATCTTCAGAGCCAATCTCACTTAAATCAACAATAACATCTTCATCAAACATTTTTTTGTCTTCAACGCCTATTTCATCTTCAAAAATCATTCCGATTAAACCTTGCGTCATAGAATTTACTCGTGTAAGCAATGAGCCTTTGTAATTTCCTTTATTTTCAGCTGAATAGTCTGATGCATCGATTAAATCCGGAAGCACACTCATTACATCCGAAAATGTAGGGTACACTTTATCTGAAAATCCCTCAATACGCACACTGTTGTCAATATCCCATCCACACTGTTCGTATGCAATTCTTATCGCATCTTCAAGTAAGTTCGGCATTGCAGCTGTTAGACTCCACGAAGCTTTACATATATCCATTACCTTTTTCATGTGTGATGCCACATGAATTGATTTTGGAAAACAGAACGGATTGATTTTCAGCATATTATAGACATTAGGGTTAGTATTATATACCATCAATCCTGGCTTTGAACCGAATTTTTGCTTATATTCACCCTTAGCGGGTTCGATTATCATTATTTTGCAGCCCTTATCCCAGAATTTGTTCAATAAATGATAAGTTCCCCAGGATTTGCCTGAACCAGAGGAGCCACAAATTAAACAGTGCGAGGAAAATAATTGCAAGTTCAAATCGACACGATGTCCCACTGATAACTCTTTTGTAATATTATCTTGATCCTCAGGAGCAACCCCATCGAGTTTCCCCATATGGTAAATGCGTCCTATTGAAATAATATCATTTTCATCATTTGGACGACGTTCAAAAATAATTGATCGTGCAAATTCTGCTCGTTCAAGAACAGCCAGTCCACTAACTGATTTTCTCGGAAGATTGAAAATAATAGGCATTTCCTTGACTGTAAGAAGTACAGTGGGCATAGCATATTGTGTTTCAAACTTACCATTTTGTGTTGCTACAGGCAATAGTGCTAGCGGATGTTGCATATATGAAATATTAGCAAGAATATAAGGGGTAATATCTCCTTTGTCTTTGGCATTCCATATGTTGGTATGTGCTTCTTCAACATTACTGTCCTCACCTGTAAAGAGACCTTTACACACACTCATTGCAGACACAGTAGTAACATAATCTTCAGACCAGAAATAGCACGCTACATCATATCCTCCATAAGCAAATCCCTTATCAAGTCTTTCAAGTTGGCAATCTATTTTTTCAGACAATTGCATGACAAGTTTGTTTTCAATCTCTATCGTAATATTATTTGAAGTGCCATTAGTATCTGTTTCCCCATCTCCAACTGTTAAACCTTCACTAGAAGTTGTAGTGGATGTAACGGCATGAGAATAATTACTCCCTTCAGTATATGTATCTGAAGTACCACTGCTAGAGCCAAAGCTCATTCCCGAACCGCCACTTTCAGAATGACTATTAAAATTAAAACTTGAATTATGTCCTTTGTTCACTGAATGAGAAGTTGAAGTTGAAGTACCTGTGGTATACGTTGATCCTTTACTAATCGCCTCCGATAAGTTTTTAGATGTGTTTTTGCTTACAGCAAAGGACTCGTTATGCCCGTATGATACGCTTGTTTTACGATATGGAGAAAGAGTTGTACTAAGCGATTGAAAACCCTTTTTACGTTCATCCAAAATTTCTTTTGCAACAGGTGTTGCCAGGAATAACGCAGTGTACTCATTTCCACTCATAGCATAAATAAATTTTTCTATGCCTTGAACGAAATTTTTCTTATCTTCGTCGCGGGACGATGGTATTAATGAAACCGATGCAACAGAACGTCTTAATGCATCACGAGGGCTTTTGAAACTTTTATTAAAATCTTTTAATGCACTAAGTTCCAAAATTTCTCTTGCTTTAGCATTGTCCAATACTTCATAAAAAATGCCTGGAAAATTTGCATCCAACGTACTCAACAAAATTGCTTTGCTTGATTCCACATCAGCATCATGTCGAATTACAAAATAAAAATCGGTTGTTGAGCACGATCCCTTTAATAATAGGCCAACCGTTGCACTAACATTACAAAGTGCACTGTATACGCTTATTAACTTATCCATAATCTCTTCTTCAGGATCGTAAACAATTCTTTCTATCCTAATAATTCGAATTTTCAAGTTATTAAGATCCATAACTTCTTCGGAAGGAGCTACAATAGAACAGCTGTCATATATGTCAAGATAGCTTTGAGTTATGAAAGAGTGGGCAATCTGAAGACCTTCGCTTTCCATTTGTACAGCATCTGCAAACATTTTTTCATTATCAGCCATTTTAGTAAGTGCTGTAACTGCCATTTATCTCACTTCCATTCAATAATCAGGATACGGTGATCTCTATAAAATTTATATGTGTACTCCATAGATACTGATAAAATTTCTGTCACCATTCGTTCAAAAAGATTAAGATAGAGTTCAGGATTGATGACACCAAAGCTCATATTAAATTTGACTATGATTATTTTATTCTTATTTATAATAGCCGTTTTTAATATTTTTTGATAAGCCGGTATTGATTCAACTAATACTGCATCTTCTAATTCAAAAGGGAGCAAAGCATAAGTATTATGGAACATACCAATCTGGTCTTTTTTTAAAGACACAGAAGTACTAATAATCTGACTATCAAGAATAGTATTTTTATGACTACATATAGGATACGCAGCACGATTCCATTGATGCGTAATAGCAATTTCATCATCAGATTGCAACCAATGAGAATAATCTGGACTACCGTTTAGTAGATATTTAAATGTAGGATCAGAGTGAAACCATTTACCATTACATTGAACGATAACCCAACTGTGTCCGCCATTATTCATAGTACCATCCACCCCCATGCAAGGAATGCCTAATTTTTGACATAACAAAATCATTCCCTTAGCATTTCCATCACAAACACTCAATTGATTAACAAGAGAGCCATATGCTGTATGAGAAAGCGGATGCTGATGCGATACTACTTCTGCATTATCATATTCGGTTGTGCTTTGAATATGTTTATAAATGAAACATAAAATTTCGGAGTCACATTTACAACCTTTTAATTCTGGATTCAATAATATCTGATTTACCTTTTCATTTAACTCATTCTTCATGACAGCAAGCCTTGAGACACTAATCGGAAGTTTCCCAATATAAAGCATCTGCTCAAACAATGTTTTTTCAAAAGATAATTCAGATTTAAAATTTATTGCTGTTGGAACATCAAGAAGGCATCTGCTCAAAACACCTAACGCTTCATTAAGATTCTGTGAACCTGAAATTTTAATCGAATTTCTATTTGACAGAAACGCCGAACAAATCGAAGTATATAGATCACGGGTTCCGGTTGGCAAGTACTGTATTGTATAACTACTCACTTTTCTTTTTATTCTTTCCAAATATTTTTTTAAATAAGGTGGAACCACTACTTTCGGAATCAATATAATCAAGTCCGAAATCTAATAAAGCTGAACGAACATTTTTAACATTATTTTGGGGAATATTAAATGTTTGAGCCATATCTATCGCTTTTTTCCATTCCTTTTTTGTTAATGACAGTTGACTTATTGCTTTGCCGATTACACTAACTACAACCTGCTGTTCTCCATAGATATCTAAAATGCCAAATATAAGCATAGAAGTATCAGCCAATTCCTGAGCAGACGAAAATTCATATCTGTCAAAAACATTATTGATAATTCCCAACATATGCTGATTATAATTGAACAACGGATTCAGCAACATCTTACATATTATATTTTTCTGAATAGTAGGTGATGCTTTTCCAATTTCAACTAAGAATCTAACATACCAATTTTGAGAAAACGAACATCTGCAAGTAATCATATAAATAAGCAATTCATAAGCATCATCCAATAGTGATTCATTGCTAAAAGCCCTTGATTCTATGCATGCATAAATATCTTCTCTGTTAGTTAGCGAATCAATTTGTGCAATTGCACCTTTTTTATATGCATCCTCCCAGATCATATAATATCTTGAAATTCTCTCAGCTATAATCCTATCATCACCTGTTAAGTCAATAAACTTTTGAACGGTAATCAATTCATATAACGGTTTTTTTACACCATAAGCCTTTTCGAATGTATCATATATTTGATTTTCTGCAAGCATAGCATTTTCAGTTAACCTTAACTTATCAAAAATTTTCTTTGCAATCACAAGATCAGCATTTTCGAATAAATCGTAGATTTTCAATAATTCTAAAAGTTTACTATTTGAAACACCAGATTGCATCGTGAGATAATTTATCCACTTGTCAGGGCTTTGATAGATAATTGACCTCAGTAGCTTTTCAGTAGTGTAATTAACAATACGAAATGCAGGTTCAATTCTTTTTAACGCATTAAAATTTTCTGATGTACTCTTTAAATCATTTGCAGCAAAATTGAAGAAATCATCAAGGAGCCGCTTTTTGTCAACGATTTTTTCCTCATATGCTATTGAAATAATGTCTATAGCTTTTTGTTTAGATACAATATCTATGGATTCGTCAAATAAACATGGGTATATTACATTAAAAATCTTGGTCTTAGTGTCACGTGTATATAAACGATACAATTCTGTATCATCATTTGCTGCTTTATGAAGTTTTGAGTATTCTCTGCCAAAATCTCTATATATTGTCTCATTCTCAATATGCTCAAAAAATTTTATTAAAGTACTGTCAGCCCCATTGCAAAAAGCTCTAATGACCTCTTCAAAACTATCGGTCAAGGGATGTGGATATATACCACATTCTAAGTCGAATAAAATTACATCGTCATTTTTCTCGAACTTTTGAACATCGTAATTAGTTGCTTTACATTCAGGGGCATTATTAACAGTTGGCGAATAAACACCGCATATGCTAAATTCTGTAGGAAACTCTACATTATTCGGGTCAGTTCCTAATGATTCATACGTTGAAAATGATATCTTCTTTGCAATAAAAGACGGGAATAATAGTGTACATGCAGCTATCCACAAAATGATATTTTCTTTTTGATCACATATTATTATTGGTCTATGCTTACCTGAACGCTCATTTAAAACTGAATAGAATAATGCTATCAAAATATCTTCTCTATATGAGTCCGCTGCCAAAAAATTTAAAACAGCTTCTTTTGTAACGCTTTTTCCGACAGAAAGTTTAATAGCAGGTAACAACGGAGCTTGCTCAGTGCAGCTTTTAAAGTATTCTCTTGTTAAATTCACAAATTCATCTATATCATAATAAAAGCAAGGATAATCTTCCACCTCAACAGGAGAACCAATAATTGTATAAATCAATTTGTTTAAAGGACGATTTTCATTAACAATCTCTCTGCCAAGATTACGTCCATAGTTAAGAACTGCAACATCTACTCCGTTACTATTGACAATCTGATAGGAAAATTTTGTTGGATGATATTTATATATCGCATCCGTTTCATGCTTTATGTCAATATCATTATCTGTAATTTGTGGAATTAACCACACATTTCGATTTTGCGGGATTTGATAAGAGGAATTCCCAGCTAATTTTTTAAGATTTCCATCAGTTTCAAAATAATGCTTAATTCCATCAGAATAACTAAAGAATCCCCATCCTCTGCCTGATTCAAATTGACGTTTATAGCAATATGTATAAATTGATTGCTCCATAACTTCTCCTTAATTTTGAAGTAGTTTTAAATCATACGTTTATCATGTAATATCCTATAAAACGGATCCATAATATGCCGCGGACTATGAATTGGTGACGATGTTCCCTTGGGAACAGAACCATAACTTGAAAATGCAAAATAACTTACATCTTTAAAATAGTCCTCCAGTTTATTAACGACTTCAGCCTCATTGTGCGTTACAAGGAAATTTCTAATTGCTTTAGTGTTAGATTTCCATTTTTTAGAATCAAATTTTCTATTGACTCCAAGAACAGAAGATAAATCACTGCCGTTACAGCCAATAGAAAAACCCGGAGGGCACAAATCAGCCTGCTCTACATAATCCCATTTAGATATGCCAACCATAAATGGAATCTTCCTTCCATATTTTCCACGCTTATTGTCAACAGCATTAATAATATTTTCTATAGCGTTTATATTCGGCTCATCATCGGTTTCATCTCTAACTTCCACACCCTTAGATTTTAATTCATCTTTAATACCGGGAATGTTAAGTAAATCAATTAATAGTATTATATAATCGGCACAGAAAACATAGTTTAGACCAAGCATCTTATTTAAGTCTTGTGTTTCTTCACCTGGTCGATCTGTTAATGATAAACACAGTTCGTCTTTTCTTCCTTGTACTTTCATACTTACAACAGATGAAAAATTATCATTTTCTGGAACAGTTGAATCAAGATCGCCACCATTTTTCATAATATCAAGGGACTTTTTACGCCACTCAATCAAAGAATGTGATTTTGGAGAAACCAAAACATTTGTTAAATTTGATTGAGAGCTTACAACGTCAAGCAAAAAAGTACTCTTTCCCGAGTTAGCCATACCAGCAATAAGAACTATAGCAGTCCTTTCAGGCGGAATAATGTTGTTAGAATTTCTACATCTGTCGGTAGTACACCTTATTATCATTGCACCATTACCACAGGTACAAAGAGGAAGTCCTCTGTAATCTACATTAAAGCCCGTATTCTTGTCAGACGCAATTTTTCCACATTTAATGCAGAAATACTCAGTTGGTACATTAATTTTGCTATAACAATAAGTACAATATTCATGTGGGTATTTTAAATATTTCATATTGCACTCCTAAAATAATGAAATTTTGCTTTTACCAGTTTTAAGTCCTGTTCGATTGCGAAATAGATAAACCTGCCTTTCGAATGGATCAGCCGCTTCAACTACAACAAATTTCACTTTTCCGGTTGGATTAACTGAAAACGTACCTTGTGAATCAGGGATAATATTATTACTGCTAAAGACAATATTATCATTTTTATCAAAGCAAGATACTTTTAAAATCGGAATCTTTAAATCTGATTTGTTTTTTACTAAAGTAGTATCAATTTTGAATACGTTTGATTTAAACTTAAACAAAATATGATAAATAATACTATGAACAACCAATTGTGTTGCACCTGTAGATGTTTTGAGCCATCCACATATATATATCATAGGATAAATTGTATCCCTATCGGATGTAATTTTGAAAATTGAATTTTTATATGATTCTTTAGATAAAGTACCTATATAAAAACCTGACTCTGTGTCATTTGGTGATTCAGGAAAACGATCAGAACGACATGCAAACTCAACCGTACCATCACCAAATAACTCTGGCCATTCTCTATCTGCAAAATCTAATAAAATCTCTTTATCAAAAACAAACTTATTTCCTTCTGTTGACAGTCTAATGATTCTTTCAAATTTATTTTTCTGGGGAGTGTAAGTAAACTCTGAAATTATTTTGTTTGTATACTTTCCACCATCAAGCAATACATAAACGCAAAACACATAATCCTGTTCAAATTCGAGAGCCTTAACCTCAAATTTCAATGTATTGCCTGATCGTTCAGGAAGGAGTTCGCTTCCATCAGTAATCGATTCTATTTTATCATTTCCCTTTTTCATACATCCTACATACGTTAAGTTGCCTTCTCCTCCTTCAATATCAATTGAAAAAGACATCGTATCAGAAAAAGGGCATTTTTTTATAGACTTAACTGCAGGTCACTTTATACCAGGTGTTACCCTTGGAAGATCACCAAGTTTTATAGCATCTCCATTTCCCATATCTTCCCATAGCGATACACAATAATTTTTTCCAAATTCAAGACCATTTATTGCTAATGAAGATATTGATGTGACCTTTATTTTTTTCGACGCTTTAGAGTAATCATCAATATAATTGTTTTCATTTACTACAGCAAAAATATCGCCATTCACATCTTGTAAACGGAATTTAAAATTTGCTGTAGTTCCTTTGGTATCACCTTTAGAATTTCTCGGATTTAGGAAAGCAGTATGAACCTTTAAATATTTCATTGCCTTATTAAGCATAGATTCACTAATATTGCAAGAAATAAATTCGTAAACTTCACGATTTATCGATCTGATAGAAGATTTGCTGTACCACCGTGCAAGAACTTGAACCATCTTAAATTCTCTATACTTTTCATATTCAACCCAAAAATCGTCCTTAATTTTGTTAACCAATTCACGAGCATCTATAATACCTGCCGATTTACAGCCCTTACAGGTCTCTAAATGCTTAATGAATTCTTCCTTTGTAGGAACAACTCCAAGCCCCAAATGGAATTTCAAAAAGTCATATATTGTAAGATAGTGAAGTCTTTTCTTCGTCCCACTATAATCGGCAATCTCAAGTTTTTCTTCTATTTGCTTAAATTCATTTATGATAGCAAAATCAACCGACATTTGCTTAGTAAACGTATTTTCATCGTCATAGAGTTGTTTACCGCCTACAAGAGATATAATTTTAACAGTTATACCATGTTTTCTTAAAACTTCCCTTATGAATTCCTCTGCGCAACCATCTTTGATTTTCCACGGAGTCGCTGTACCTAATTCCAAAGTTACATCTGGGAACATATATGTTCCCTTGGATATTGAGGATTTTATTAATTCCCATTCGTCCGCTGTCACTCCACCTTTTGCTCCTAAGATACCGTAAACTCTAACCACAACTTCTTCAAATATTCTTCGAGCTTCTACATATTCATCAGAAAGCGTTGCTTCTGTAATTTTCCGAGCATCTGGATTTTCAAGATTTTTTGCAACCCTTCGATATACACCAGCAGCCTTGGTTGGAACAGGTACGATCTTTTCGGATATAAGTGATTTACTTTCTATGTAAACATTTACATCGTTACTATAACGAATCAATTCATCTTATCTCCTCTCACTTATGCACGCATTTTATGTTAAACTAAAATCTTGTGTGCTTAATACTTCTGCAATATTGTTTAATGATTCTCCAACTTGTGAGATATCACCAACACCAGAAAATTCTTGTAAGGTAGCAAGCTTTTTAATAAAATCTTCTTTTGCAGATCCAAACCCTTGAACAATTATCTCAATATTTTCAGAGATGTATCTTGATTTAGCTTTGAGTGCCTGTGATGAAGCATTGCTCTCCCAATATCCATCTGTTAAAACAACAGCATAGGCAAAGTCAAGATTCTCTTCTCTTTTCTTTTCAGCGAGTAAATCAAACATATGATCCATGGGCTGTGCACGGTTGCCAATACCAGTAACATCAGAAATAATAAGTTCATCGACCGCATTAAATATTATTCTGCTGTCGTGAGTAAGTTCGCAAAAATCCTTAATCTTATTTGCGAAGCCCACAATACCAAACGAAACATTATCAAGCGGAAATTTTTCCACAAAATTTTTAATAAATCTTTTGGTCATTCCAATTGCTGTGAATTTCATCTTTGAGGCAAGTGCATTATTAGCACTATATCTTTCAGATTCTACATTTTCTAAAAATTCAACAATCCTCTGTGCTTCCTCAAGTTCATCATAATCAAGAGTTTTATCATCAATTCGGTTCATGAAATCCTTGAATTCAGGAATATCGGTGCAAAGTTCCTGCATACTTCCTGACAAATCAATTGCAATCATAAATGCGCCCTTGGCAGGTACGGCAATAGGTTCTGGGTCAAAAGAACGGTCACAAAAATCTGAAACCTTAGAAACAACTAATCTTCGACCATTTTGTTCAGCACTTATATCTACTGTTCCATCAAGATTATGGAAATATGTAACGTGAAATGGTTCATTTGGAGTAATACCAATCACCTGATATTTTCCAATTATAGCCTCTGGATCAGGCAGGGAATCCGACTCCCACTGGGTCAGGTAAACATCTTGTGTATCAGAATTCAACTTAAATGCTTTCGTCATTCGTGCATCCTTAAGTGAAGTGTTTTTAGATATCATTATTTCGTTATAATATATCCTGCATTTTTCGCCATTAAAATCTCCTTCTCTGGCAACTATTAAACCGAGAGAATGTGAATTTACATCTTCTACTTGTTTATCCCCAACGGTGAGTACAAAATTGAAATTGCCTGCATCAAGTGTAAAAGAACTCATAGATTTGGCAATAGAATCAGCAAATAACGCAGCACCCAGTGCAACCGCTTCATCAGGAGATATACCACGAAGTGCTGGTTTTCCAAACATTTCCTTGATATAATCTTCAACCATTGGCATTCTTGTAGAACCGCCAACAAGAATTACATCATCAATATCTGCCCATGATAGATCGTTTTCTTCAAACATTTTTTCAACAAGACTTCCGGTTCGTTCCAGCGTTCTTCTCGTTCTTTGTCTGAATTCAACTTCTGACAAGGTAAAAATGCTACTGTTACCTTCATACTTAATGCGAATATCTGCTTTTTCCTTAGTTGTAAGATTTCTTTTCAATTTCTCTGCATCAACCATTATTGCATCCATTTGTTCAGAATCCATTGAGAAATTATCTCCAAACTTCTCTTCAAATTGTTCAGCAGCCCAAAGACATATTTCATTATCCCAGTCCTTGCCGCCTAACTGAAAATTTCCAATCGTTGCAACAATTTTAATTTTATCCTTTGTAATGTGTGCTACTGAAACATCGAAGGTTCCACCGCCAAGATCGTATACAAGAATATTTTTATTTTCAGCTTTATCAAGACCATATGCAATAGCAGCTGCTGTAGGCTCATTAACCATATGAAGAACTTTAATCCCTGCTTTTTCTGCTGCTTTCTTCGTATTACTTTTTTCATGTTCTGAAAAATAGGCAGGAACGGTAATAACTGCACCATCAATTTTTCTTCCCATTACTTCTTCTGTACGACGTGCAAGCTCCTTAAGAAAAATTGACGAAAGTTCTATAGAAGAATATGCCTTACCGTCTTCAAGGTAATAATTTGCCATATCTTCGCCCATTGTTCTCTTATAGAATGTAGCAACTTTACTTCTATGCTTTTGCTCATCTTTCGCATCGACTCCGATAAGCAGTTCGCCATCACCACCAATATATACTGCTGACGGCGTTGTGACACTGCCCTGCGTAGTCTGAATAATCTGCGGAACGCCTTTATCATTCACAAATGCCGCAGCCGAATACGTAGTTCCAAGATCTATTCCAATATAAAAGCCCATTTTTGTACTCCTTTACACGAGCAATGCTATATTTAAAACAGCACCATATCGTCCTTCATTATTAGTCGGCTGATTTGGCATCAGCCATAGCTTCAAGATCAATTGCCACTCCATTAGGGTCAGTAGCTGTAAGTTTCAGTAGTCCCTCATCATCAATAGTCATGTGAATATGCATTTTTGCACCGTCTGGCAAACCTTTACTAATCTCACCGCCCTGTTTCTGCATTTCCTTCAAGTCCGCCTCATCGTTATCAGGTGATACAAACTTTTCTTCAAGTCTATGCTCAAACAAACTGAGTTCTACATGACCCGCTGCAATGGCTTCATTGGAAAGAGGAATATCAAGGTCTGATGTTGTTGGAAGTTCATTTCCACGCATGAGGAGTGTCATAATCATGGGAGTACCATTAGAAAGACCTCTAATACCAATCGAACTTACCGACACCTTCTTAATGGTAGGTACACCAGATGGAAGTTCAATAACCGTTCCGTCCTCCTGAACATAGCCTGTTGGAAGAACGAATCCTTCAGAAGGCTGATCATTTTCTCCACCAATTGTAGGAACAGAACTCTCAGAAACTTTTCCAATAATTGCTTTAGCATAATAAGCTGCGCCCTTTGAAACAGCCATATTCGGATCCATAGGATTAGGAATTTCAAGGTCGGAAAACTCAGAAATCAAACGTTGCTGAACCTGCGGCATATAGCTTGAACCTCCAACAAGAAGAATCTTTGTAATCTTGCTACCTTTTGCTTCAGCCTTTTCCTTAACAGACTTTGTTGTTTCAATAGTTCTGTCAAGAAGATCTTTGGTTTTTTCTTCAAACTCTGCACGAGTTACTTCAAACTCATATTTTGTACCTTCAATTCTAAGTTTTACATTCGTAGTTTCTCTGGGAGTGAGGGTTTTCTTAGCTTTTTCAGCAGCCGCCTGAATTTCTGCTGTATCCTCATCCTCAAGGTTGCTGATATCAACACCTTTTTCAGTCAGTTTTTCTTTAATAATATCCTGCATACGAGTGTCCCAGTCTTTACCGCCAAGCTGATAATCACCATCAACAACAAAACAATTGTAGTTATAGCCATTAATTTCAACTGCTACTACATCAAATGTACCGCCGCCAAGATCATATACGAGAACAGTTTCATTCTTGTCACCCTTATATCCATAATAAACAGCAGCTGCTGTAGGCTCTTCAATAAGGAAGACATCTTTAAAACCTGCTTTTTCAGCAGCCTCTTTTGTAGACTGTTTTTCTTCAGGTCCAAAATAAGCTGGAACAGTAATTACTACCATTTCAATGCTTGAGTCTGTTGCGTCCGATGCATATTTTGCAAGGTATCTGAGGACTTCCGCTGAAAGATCAATAGCGGTAGTTTTCTTGTCAAAATTTTCACCGTAGTAAATTGTTGCATGTCCATTTCCCATTTCACGCTTGAAGAAATCAAGAACACTGTGCGGATAAAAAACTTTATTATCCTTGGCAACCTGACCAACGGTAGGATTAACATCTGACAAATCTACAACTGAAGGCGTAATCATATCACCATCTTCATTGCTGCAGGTCTGAATAAGAAGATTTTCGTCAAGATAAGAAATCACACTATAAGTTGTGCCCAGATCAATTCCGAATATATATTTTGATTCCATAACAATACTCCTTTTACTTATCAGCCTTGATTAACTGTTTTTTCAGTTTCTTCCATTAACGCACCTAAAATAGGCTCACGATATTGATATACATTCACACATGCTCGTTCAACAATTTTTCCATCAATAGAGTGTACGAGCGTCTTTCGTGTCTTGGCGATTGTCTTATCTAAGCTTATATCATCTGTAGGTACAGTTTTAACAGGCTTGTGAATCCTCGGGTCATATTTATCTCCAACAGATACTGTTTCAACTTCAACGCCATAGTGTTTAAACACTTTTGAAATTGCTTGAACATAATCCAAAAGCAAATTCTTCGTTTCATCGTTAGCACCGAATGCATCAAGGTTCATATCTTCTTGAATGTCAAAGAATTCAACAAGAATTGGATTAACAATTCTTCTATAAAGGTTATCCTTGTATTCATTAATCTGTGTATTGAGATTATTTTCAATCTCCTCGTGCATATCTGCAAGTTTACGAAGTGTTGATATGCGAGCATCTACATCACATATAGAAGATTTAATCTTTCCAATTTCAGCTAAAACAACATTATTCGACTCGACAAGTGCAACTCTAAGCTGTTCTTCGTTTAAAATGCGCTCAGCTTCATGTTGTGTTTCCAATTCTGTTTGTAATGTTTCATCCTCAATAACCTTATCTGCAATAGGAGAGTCGCACAGATTTTGTGCTATGTTGTCTTCTGCATCAGTGTCAATTATTTCATTCTGAATGCTTGACAAATCAGAATCATTAAGTGTGACAGGAACTTTTTCTTCAGCTTTTGATTCTATTATGTCAGTAGTTTCTGTAACTTCTGGTGGTACAATAACTGGTTCATATTCTGTCGTAACCGCCTCAATTTCAATGTTATCAGGTTTTGCTTCAAAATTAACCTCATTCATTAATATTTCTTCCTTTCATCGAATCTATTATGATAATTCATCTCGATTCGTTATTTATTCCATTCGCAAACAAATCCAAAACTGGAGATAGGAATGTCCCCACCATTGCCATCAGCGGTTTTTGAAACATCGTCCCATTTGTTTTTTTGCATATTCCATGTTTCAAAATCAACATCTTGTGATGCAACCTTAATATAGTACTCATCCCCCCAATAATTATCCGGTTTTTCGTAATCCCAATTGGAATAAGAAAATTCAGAACCATCTGTCCATTTCCAATCTTCCTCGTCATAATAACCGCCAATCCAGATATTATATTTTTCACTATTTTGAATTATTTCTTCAAAGTGTTGCTGCTCTGCAGGACTATTGATAGAAATAAGATGTCCTCCCATAGCTTCACAAGTCCGCTCCGCCTCGTCTGCATCCATCGGAACGTTAAATAAACAGTACTTATGTCCATCATAAGAAGCGTTAATGCTATCATTTTTCTTCACAAGATCAATCGAATAATCGGATGAAGTAATTGTTCCATTGATTGGATCTACAATGGCTGTAAAATTCACAAAACCATATGTTGAAGGTTGCTGTATCCATTCTGCGCCTTCAAAATACATCTTCATTGATCCATCATCATATTTTTCCACTAAAGAACCCTTCATCATATAGCTTCCCGTTGGTACTGATTGATTGGAATCCGAGCAATAAAACAAAAATAGTGCTTCTGTATTATAATCCGAGTCACACTCAGTTATAGTGAAATCAAGTTTTGTATCTCCTTGTCCAGCAGTATAACTTCCAGTATAGCAATTCACAATATCTGCTTTTTCAGCAAAATTATCAATCTTAGAAACAGGTTCTGTACTTAAAATCATATCAAAAAGTCCAAAAGACGTACCTCCACTTTTGGGCTCATTGTCATAAAAGTATACCTTTAGACTATTAAAGCCTGTTAAATCTAAATTAATTTCAAATGGAATTGTATCTGGCATCAAACTGTAGCTTTGAATAAGTTCATCATCCCCCCAGAATTCTAATGTAGTATTAAAATCTGTGGTGTTATAACTTTGAATTAAGCCAAGCTCTCCATATAAACTTTTATATTTACCTCCAATATCAAAAGTGCTGTATGCCCAGCTTACTTCATCAGCACCATTCCACCTTGCGATCCATCCTTCTAAACCATGTTCATATGATTGACCATTAATACAAGTATTTCCTCTTGTACTTTCATGCTTACCAATTGGATATACGAAGCTATCGCCTTCATTTCCAGTGTATCGGTCAGAATTTATTATAGAGCACTCATCAAGATAAACTGTGGATTTTAATTTTTCATCTACATCAGTTACGGGCGTTTTATTACTATTATTTTTTGTGTTAAAATTGTCATTTGTATCAGCGGTATCAATAACTCCACTATCAGATTCAACATTATTTTTCTTTAAATTGATTATCGCAGCAATTGAAATTCCAAGCACAGCAATAATAGAAATGGCAGCAAAAGTTGGTTTAATAAAACTACGTATTTTTTGTTTTTGATATAATGACAAACTCATCAATAACACACCCTTTGCTTATTTTTCAAATACTCCACCTAATTCAGGACATACCTGTCCTAAAAGCGATTGACCAGACTCAACTATATTATATATCTTATAATCTGTTCCAGTTCCTACTGTACCAGTACGATAAATAAAATAGTGAACATATTTTATTACACTTGATAATTTACTAATAATATCTGAATTGTTCTGAAGTTCAAGATATTTTCTGCATACTTTATCATTATCCTCTAATTTCAGAGTTCCACTATCTATTTGACTTTCTAACATTTCGCAATCATCAGCACAAATTCCGACAAAGATAGGATTTTCCCATAATTCTCCGCGTGTATTTAGCATTTGAAGATCAACTAAAAATTGATCCACAACACAATCTCGTTCAAAATTACTACAGCTTCCATCCAATAATAGTAGTATTCCTTCAGATGACATTAGCTTTTTCAAATTATCGGAACATATTGCTACATTAAATCTAAATTGAATTTGATTCACAATGTAATTTTTAGTTTTTAATCTAAGTTCAATTGTTTCCAAAGTTGTAGTACATCCATGAGATGACATTCCCATTTCAAACTCGATATCAATACCATTAAGTAATCTTTTATCACTGGTTTCAACAGACATATTATCATTTTTCTTACCTTTACAAAAAGTGTAATAAAAAAATACTGTTCTGAAATTTCTAGCAAGTGTTTCATCTGAACAATAAACAGAAAGATTTGATACTAAACCCATTCCTATTTTAGAACCGCAGGTTTCACATTGAAAATCAACCTTATTTGCTCTATAATTTTTTAACGGATTAAGCACATAAATCCTTGTCCTTGCCGTCCCATCATACTCACTAAATGTAAATATCTGACTTGTATTGCAACTTTTATTAGCACACCTTCTATAAATCCTACCGGTTATATCCATAAAATAAATTTTCTGTTCGGTTTTACAACGATTACATACGCCCAATATTTCTTTAGGATAGAAATTTCTATGACATTTGTCGCAATAGAACAATCTTTTCTTATCCTTTAATTGTATTAACATTACTATTATAGTTGGAACTATAGGCAATCTTGGAGTTATCAATGGCTTTCCTATTGGAATCCAGTTAATAAAACTAACGATAGATAAACCAACGTCAAAAAAAATAACAATTGTTAGCGGTTCGCCAATAATAGATGCAATATTTGAGAATAATTCTGAAGAATACTTCGCTTCTAAAGCATAGCCAGGTAGTGCCATAAACATACTAAGTCTAAAAAAGCTGAATCCTGCTACAACAATCTTTCTAAAAAATTTAATAAATATGAAAAGAAAAAATATAATTGCAATTATCTCCATTCCACCACCGCCTTAATTTATATATCAACAATATATGAGAAATTCTTGTATAATTATTTATGTCCTGCGGTTTTAGGGCAATATCCCCCTGATGTTGGCTTCCAAATATTAGAAAAATCACTTGAAGCAGAATAAAATAATGATTGTACCGGTGGAACGATGTTATAAACATTACTATCATTCCCCAAGGCTAAAGTGCCAGTCCTATATACAAAAAAGTGAACGTTGGATATGCGATTATATAGGCTTTGAATTATATCACCATTATTTTGTGACGAAAGGTACTTTATACATATTTCTTCAGAATCATCAGCACTTTTTATTATTCCGCTATTGATTTCTGATTCAAGTTCCTCAACATCATTGCAGCATAATCCAATTAAAACTGGATTTATCCATTCACTACTCTTTGTGTTCAAATGTTCCAAATCAACCATAAAATGATCAATTACGCTTTGACGCTCCGAAGGACTTTTAGCTGCATCTAATAGAATTATTATTCCTTCAGACGATTTGAGCTTTAAAGTTACATTTTGAGCTAAGGCAATATTAAACTGAATTAGAAGTTCATTTATACTTTTATTTGATGTCTTAAAATGAATACGTATTGATTCATCAGTCACCGAAACTGGATTAAACTTAGTTGAGCCTTTTTCATAGTGTCTGTCAATGTCTTTGAGAATTGCTGCATTTTCCGGAACGATACTTATATCATTGTTCTTCTTAGCAGGACCAAAGGCATGATAGAAAAAATCTTCTCTATAATTCCTAGCTAGATTTACATCACCACTATACAAAGACATATTAATAACTGTTTCTCCACTCAGATTTGAACCACATATACGGCATATAAGCTGTCTTTTTTGTTGCATTTTTTTCCCATAAGGATTAATTCTTGAAAATCGAGTTCTCATACTGTTATCAAAGCTCATTACTCTCGTTTTTTTGCACGTTGAATCAGAACAATAATAATATAATTTACCAGATAATCCCATAAACTTTACTTTGGTTTTATTGCCGCAAGAACATAAACCCTGTATTTCGGAAATTGACAAGTTTCTATTGCACGTTTCACAATAAAAACACTTATTTCTTTGTTTCGTTTGTGCTATTATAAGAATCAAAGTTACGAACAAAGGAAATCTTGGTGATGCAAAAGACTTTCCTATTGGTATGAAATCTATAAAGCTTATTATTGAACTAAAAATATCTATTGCTATCAAGAAAATAATACAATATTTTGCTATCTCCATTGAACGTTACTCCTTATCTGAAACTATTGTTTCCAAATATAAATTCATCAAATCTATTTGAATTATATTTATATAAAAACGCTTTTTACATAGTTATGAAATATAATACTTTAGCATCTTTAAAACTGTAGAAATATAATTTAAAAAACCAGGTAAATTTTCTAACGATATATTAAAGCAATTAACAGTTATAAATAACACTCCAAACAAAATGATTGCAGTAAGTAATAAATATAGAACTAACCGTAATATGAAAGAAAGTATTACGGAAATTACCGGAATATCATAACACTTGTAAAGTATGAAATCATACAGACAAATAACGCCTATTCCTAAAAAGAAATTTACATTCAACATCAACCAAATAGGTAATGCAATGATCGCTATAACTATACCAATTAAAATCGCTAATAATACCCATTCCATATTTCTTGCCTCTATTTCGCTCTTTTATCAAATTCTATTCAGACCACTCACATATAAAACCAAATGAAGATAATGCTACATCTCCACTCATACCATCAGCTGTTAAAGCAACATCATCCCATTTTCCGTGATGAACTGACCATGTCTCAAATTCATAATCTGCACGTGGAAATTTTATGTACTTTTCATTTCCAAGATAATTATCAGGCTTATTTTCATCCCAATTAGAATATGTGAATTCAGATCCATCCGTCCACTTCCAAACCTCATCATCCCAATAACCACCAAGCCAAAGATTATCTACCATATTTTCATCTGCTATTCCTTGTACAAATTCTTGCTCTTCTGGACTATTAATTGAAACAAGATGTCCGCCAAGTTCACTGCATATTGTCTCAGCATTAGCCCATGATACCGCCTGAGAAATAAGGCAATACTCATGTCCATTAAATTCGTATTTTTTTGCTTTTTTATATAAATCATCAACATTAATTACGTCTTCGCGAATAAGGTTCATTCCATATTCATCGCAAAAAATGGTACCTGTTGATTTGTTTAAAAAAGCAGTAAAGTTTAACATTGACCAATTTTCCGGCTGATCAATCCATTCTTTACCCCATAATTCTATTTTGACTAAGTCATTGCTAATATTCTCAATTACTTCTCCTTCCATTTTAAATCTTCCACTTGGTACATTAGGATTAGATGAATGTGGATGGAAATTAAACCAAGCCTCTATGCTTCCATCATCATAAATTTTTGTTAGAAGAGTTAAAGCGGTAACGCCTTGACTACCATTAGAATCGTATGATCCTTCATACATATTTAATGTAGAATCATAATTTATTGTAAAAATATATGGGTCACTTGAATACTCATTAGATGATTCAATCTCAAAATAATAGTCTCCTGCACTTTGATAAAATGATGAAGATTTGTATTCAGTACAGTTTCCAACAATATATCATTCATTATTCTTTCATCTGGCGTATCAGCAGAGCGAAGTGATGAATTCCAGAAATTTTCTTTACTTTTTTGATCAGTTGTTTTAATCGTATAGCTTATTTCTCCGCCTTCAGGTAGTGAGAAAAAGAACCAATCTTCTTCACCCTGCTCATAGCTGTCATAAAGATTTCCCTTGTACTCTACATTTAATTCTACTTTGTTTGCTTTCCTGTATGTGTCATTGTTTTCAATCTCAGATGGTATATTTTCTGAAATTGAAAAATTAAGCCATGTAGTTCGTATATTTTCTTTCTCTCCTGATAAAATACTACTTACAGTTTCATTTAAAGCCCAATATGACGCAACAACAACAAATATTAATGCAGCAAATGAGAATACAGGAATAATAAAATTTCTCTTGTTATTTGAAAGCGATTTTTTATATAATTTTGCCACTTTAATCACCTACATGAATATAATATTTGAGTACCATCCGACTAATTTATCATATATAGAATTCGCACAATTCATTGTTTTGCGAAAGGTTCAGTCAATCATATTAAATTTTCAAGATTCTATTTTTTCAAAAAATCATCTGCACACGCTTCATATACTCTCGTTTCTGTTCAAAAGAACTATGAACATAGCGATTCAGCGTAATTTCCACGGAACTATGCCCCAGAAGTTCGCTAAGTGCTTTCACATCAAATCCCAGTTTGATGCAATTTGAGGCAAAGATATGACGGAGTGCATGAAAATGCACTGACGGTAATTTTGCGTTTTTCAAAATTGTTCTGAATCGATACTGCATTGCTCTTGGTTCAATCGGCTTATCCGTTCCAGTCAGAAGATATTCGTCCTCTTTTCCCTTGAATTTCAGCAAAAAGTTCATCATGCAATCCGGAATAGGAATCTGTCTGCGAGATGATTCACTTTTTGGATCAGTAATAATGAGCTTAGTTTTACTTGTTGAGGTCGGACACTGAATACGCTGCATGGTCTTTCTGACGGTCAAAATCCGTTTTTCTAGATCGATGTCTTTCCATTGCAAAGGACACAGCTCTCCAATACGAATGCCTGTTGTCATTGAGAGTGCTGCGATTCTGATGGGCTGAAATATACTGCTGCAAGCTCCTTTGTTCAGATGCATCAAGAAGTTGAATTTCAGGCGATTTCTTTTTGGGCAGAATAATTCCGTCCATCGGATTGAAAATATGATAAGTCCTGACGGCGTATTTGAAAATTGACTTCATCAAAATCACGATATCCGCAATATAACGATGAGAAAAGCCTGCCTTTTGTTTGTCAGAGATGAATGAATAAATGTGATCGGCAGTTATTGTATTCACTGCTTTATCACCAAATGCAGGCAAAATATGCTTATCAGCCTTCATAGAATAATTTACTGCCGTGGACTCCTTTACCCGATGCAATATACTTCGATGCCATTCGGCAAATAACTCTGACATCGTCATAGTACAATTACCATGTGATTTATTCTTCTGGCAAATCGCAGTAATTCTCTCAATGCACTGCTCTTTCGTTCTGGCTAGAACATAAAGGAATGTCCTTTTACCGTCTTTTTTACCGGTAGGAATGCGCGATTCATACCGACCGTCCTTCCTCAAATATATATTCATAGTTTAATTTCTCCTCATTGTATACTCTTCACAGATTTCAATTCAAAGTGTAGGATTTTTTCTACAAACCTCTTGACAAATCGGAAACAATGTGATATACTTAATGTAGATTACTTGTCGTATTTTGTCAAGAGTCTGTCCTCGAAGTGAGAACTATGTAACCCTTCGCAAAATATTGGCTTTCACGAAGGTTATCAGCCGTATCGCTTATCAAAGCGGTATGGCTTTTTGCATTGAAAAGCCTTCTTCCCTATACTCAGGGCATCAGTATCATATATTACTCGAATTCTGGGTATATATCAAGATATAAAACCACCAGATATAGCTGCAATCAGCAACAACATATCTGGTGATATTACGAGAAGTAGTAAACTGATTGAAGTCTTAACGGAAATTCTCCATCATCGAAGTGCAGAATTAGAAAGCAACAATAACGGAAAGTGTCCGTCAGGAATAGTAATCGAATCTGCTATGGATATCTTTAACGGAAAACATCCGTCAGGTTCATAAAGGCCTCCTTGTCAGTAGGAAAACGGAAAATGACCGTCAAAAAGAAAAGCGGCTATGGACCCTCATGATCCACAACCGCTGGACAGCATTATATTTTATTCAATCGTGACAACATCATCTAGCAAAACATGCACATTGTCTCTTACAAGCCGGTTCACGTGGAAATGCCCTGCAAACCACTTCTTGAACGCAAGTTCGCCGTACAACCACTCGAAATAACCTGTCAGCTCCGCATCGTTCATATCCGGAACACATCCAAGATAATGAATTACTGACTGTGGAACTGTGTGTGTAAGGACATAGTCAACTTTATAACTGCACGATTTGAGCGTTTCTTCAGAAATCTCGTACTCCATATTATTCGGCAGTTCCTGCTTCCACCAGCTTCTGCCCTCAACACGCATTGCCTTGTCAACAGAGTATGCTCCACCCATTGCAAAGAAGCTCTTTCCCTCAATAACAAAACGCTGCCCACGCATCAGATGATAGATGTTATCGGCAATTTTATGAACTTTTCCGCCGTTCCATGTGGTAACAGGGTAAGTATACAGAAGATCAAAGTCCTCATGATTGCCGTCTACAAATGCTATGGTGAATGGCTCTGCTGTCAATTTTGCAAGGAAGTAACGATGATAAGGCATATCCCAAACAAATCCGAAGTCACCGCAGACGATAACAATATCGTCTTTTGAGATCGGATATTGATAGATTCTGTTCAGGAAGCCATCATATTCTCCATGTGTGTCTCCGGTTATATAAATCATAGAATCACATCCAGTTTTTATTATGGTATAATTTGGCATCCTATACATCTTGTCATTTATTATAGTTACGGCAGAATAATGAGCTGATCGTTAGCAATCGTAATCAGTTCCGGTTCATCTCCGATGAAGTTTCGGCACATTTTGATCTCCTCTGCACCTCTGTAATCGAAATGACACAGCACATACTTGTCAGTCAGCCCCAGGGCTGTAAAATCCCCGTCTGTGATATGGTTATTATCATCAAAATTTCTGACATATTCAATATCTCTACAAGCCAGACATGCACCGGCAGAGAACCCAAGATAGATTGCACCATCTGCAACCTGCTGTTTGATAAAGCTGTCAAGGTGGTACTTCTTTACATGATACAACAACTTAAAAGTGTTTCCGCCAAGTATGGCAATGTAATCATACTTTTTGTCCATATACGCATCCGGATTGGCTTTGTCAAAAACAAAGATGTTCTCCATCTTAAAACCAAGCATTGCGGCACAGTTCTTTTCTTTCTGACCGGTTTCTTCTTCAAACATACAAGCTAATGGAACAATCAGCATATTACCGGTGTGATCTGGTATGAGTTCATTGATTTTCAGGCGAACTTGTGTATGGCTGAATCCGTATGAACCTAATATCAGCATATTACCACCTCTGTAAATGTTTTGTTTCTTATAATCCCAGTATCTTCAATGTTCGCTCGTCTTCACTGCCATTGCAGAACTTGTCAAGCACCTTTTGGAACAAATCCTGCTCCGGTACTGCATATTTGAACAACGTCATGCAAGAACGCAGCTTAAAAGCATCCGGATATCCGAATACTGCCATCGGATCGTCAGTTCCAATATGCAACAGAGTTTCCGTTATCTTTTTCAGTCTTGCAGCGAGGATAGGGTGAGCATAATAGTCCTTGGCTTCAGACAAATCTTTGATTGAGAAATATGCAGTTGTTCCACTCCAGCCCAAGCCCTGAATCTGCGGGAACACATACCAAATCCAGTGAGATATCTTTTTCCCCTGCTTCATTTCGGTTAAAGCGGTCTGATACGTTTCTCCGAAGCCATAGCCGTGGTCTTGTGCATCAATAAACTTTTGCAAATCCGTTAAATACAGCTCAATTCCCAAAACGCCATACTGCTCCTGCTTTTTGCGGGGATAGTATTCATTCATGTGGTCAGGGACAGGCGTTTCAGCAGGAGTATAGCCAAGTTTTTCTTTCGGAAGTGCTGTGTAGAGTTCTTCAAATGAGCTGAAATGATGCAGTGCTGTTACTCGTGTCTGAATTTTTTGTTTCGGTTCATCAAGACATGAGAACTCAATAAAATCACCGACTTGTACTGTCTGCCGCTTTTCATCGTTCAGCCGAAGTTCTATCGTCTTGCTGCCGTTTTTGATTTTCTCAAACGGCAAGGTTCTTAATTTCATTTGGTGCAGCATTGTTTATCTCCCTTCGCATCTTTGCTAACTACCGTGCATAGCTGATTTTTGCCTGATCAAACAGATTTTTAGAGGTGCCTTTTGCTTATTTTAAGTGTAAATTAACTTCGGCTTCACTGCAATACGATAAATCTGTTCAATATCACTGCTTGATAATTTCACAAATCCGCCTGTTTTTCCGTCGCCGATGCCGAACTTTTCAACAAGCAGCGGAATATCTTCTTCTCTTGCACCAAGCTCAGCAAAAGTCGTCGGCATACCGATGCTTTTCAGGAAACTACGGAATCGCATAATACCCTCTCTTGCTGTATTTTCTGGTTGCTCAAAATCCATCTGGCAGTTCCACACACGAACAGCTGCCTGTGCAAAACGCAAGATATTATGCTTGTACACAAACTCCATCCACGCCGGCATAATAACTGCAAGTCCTGCACCATGTGCGCAGTCATAGAGTGCGGACAGCTCATGCTCGATTCCGTGACTATTCCAGTCCTGCTCTCTGCCTACCCCGACAATATTCGTGTGTGCAACTGTTCCTGCCCACATAATGTTGGCTCTTGCCTCGTAATTTGCGGGATCAGCGATTACACGAGGCGTTTCCTTTATCATCGTCAGCAGAACCGCTTCACAAAGCCGGTCAGTGATCTCAACTTCCGTCGTATTTGTAAAATATCGTTCAAATACGTGAGCCATAATATCGGTCACACCGCAGGCAGTCTGATATGCAGGCAAAGTACAGGTCAGTTCAGGATTCATGATTGAAAATTTCGGGCGTATAAGGTCAGAGCCTGCTCCACGTTTCAGTTCGCCGTCCACCTTGGTGATAACGGAATCACCGGAGCCTTCGCTTCCAGCTGCTGCGATAGTCAGAATAGTTGCGACCGGCAAGGCTGCATTCGGACTCTTTTCGCAATAAAAGTCCCAGAAATCGCCATCATAAGGAACTCCCATGGCGATTGCCTTAGCTGAGTCTATTACAGAACCTCCTCCGACTGCGAGAATAAAGTCAATCTTCTTCTGACGGCATATCTCTATTCCTTTATACACAAGGGTATCTATGGGATTCGGCTGCACTCCGCCAAGCTCTGTGTATGCGATATTTTCCTCGTCCAGCGATCGCTTTACCCTGTCAAGCAGTCCGCTGCGGATTGCTGAACCACCGCCGTAATGCAGTAGCACATTCGTGCCGCTATACTTTTTGACGTAATATCCCGTTTTGTTTTCCGTGCCCTTACCAAATACAAATTCAGTGGGGCTGTGAAATTGAAAATTATTCATGTGAAAGTTCCTCCCTCATTTTTTCAAATTTGGCAACCTCTAAAAACCTGTTTGGTCAACCAGTTTTTTAGGGGTTACCTTCAACGTGGAGTTCTTTTTTCTTTCTCTCATACAGATCACGGTCAAAATAAAACCTTACCGACTCGCTTTCAAAAGAACCCCAACTATTAAAACAAATCTTTACAAACCCGTACTCCTCATACCATACAACGCCGCTGAAACCGATTCCAACATCATCGCCGAGACTGGTATAATTAATTGATTCTCCATAAACCGCATCGTCCATCTGACTCAGTTTGCGGTATAGATGTATGATACTTCTGGATTTTGTATGCCAGCCGACAAAATAATTTCCGCTTGGCGAAACCGATTCCAGATGAACAGGAATGTTTGTATTATTATCTGTTTTAGTAAAATATTACATACATTGACCTCCTTACAATTTCAGCTATATTTCTATCTGTATAGCCTTTGTAATTTCCATACTGTCAGGCGTTACCGCACACTCGTAAGCAAGAATATGCACTCCTTTTTCAGCCGCATACCTCAGAGCATCGCCAAAGACTTTATGCGTTGCATCATTTGGAGTAAACATCTTCATTCCCGACATCTGGATCACAAACAGCACATAGCTGTGATAACCATTTTCCATCGCCCTGACAAGTTCATTGAGATGCTTTACTCCTCTCTCAGTAGATGCATCCGGAAATGAAGCTATACCGTCACTTTCAAGTGTTACACCCTTGACCTCAACAAAACATTTTTCATTGTTTTCGTCCTCGACATAGAAGTCAAAACGAGAATCTCCATATATTTTTTCCGGACGAATTATCGTCAGTTCTGACATATCGGGCAACCTTATGCTGCCGTTTTCTAAAGCCTCTCCTGCAACTTTATTGGGAGCTTGGGAGTCCATATTTATCAATAGATCACCTTTTCTGACTGCAACCAGGTCGTATAACAGTTTGCGTTTTCTCTGCCGATAACTGAAATCCTCCAGATAAACAACAGCATCAGGAACGAGCAACTCACGGCATCGTCCTGTATTTTTTACGTGGACGGAAACTTCCTCTCCGTTCAGAAGAACCTGTGCAACAAAACGGTTTGCACGTGAAATAAATTTTGCAGGAACTATTTTTTCGTACTTCATACTATCATTCTCATCATAATTTCATCGCCATGCTCTTTCAGCCATGATTTCTGTTTTTCGTAATCGGGCAGGACTTTTCTAACCTCTGCCCAGAATTTCGGTGAGTGATTCATTTCTTTTCTGTGACACAATTCGTGTACTACGATATAATCCTGAACCTCTGTTGGCATCAGCATCAACAGACAATTAAAATTCAGATTGCCTTTGCTTGAACAACTGCCCCACTTGCTTTTCTGATTGCGGATAGTAATTCTGCCATATGTAACTCCTACTATTTCAGCGAAGTAAGCGACTCGCTTCGGAATAACTTCTAATGCCTGATTTGCAAGATCGCGTATTTCTTCTATTGTCAAAGGCTTTATCTGTGACATTTGCTGCTGACGTTCCTTAACTGCCTGCAAATGCTTATTGATCCAGTCAGACTTTTGATTCAGAAATTCCTGAATCTGTGCATTTGTTGTATGTAACGGAACTTTCAGTTCAATACTGCTGTCCGGTTTGATTTGCAAAGAGATTGTCTTTCTCTTACTTTTTGTAATCTTGATATCTTTCATACTGTATTTCCAATCTTTTCAAATTGCTTACTAAAATTGTCTGCTGCAGTAAAATTGGTATAAGCAGCAGAAGAACCATGCACTTATGACACTTCAACCGAATATTCAGACCAGTCCTCCACTTCAACGTCAATCTCATAATATCCTTTGAATCGTTTATCATCTAAAACCGCCACCAGACTTTTCACACTGTCAAACCATTCATCAGAAACCATATCGGTAAGCTGTGTATACCCGATATTTTCATAGAATTCCAGCGAAGAATCAATATCAATATACTTCTTTATCAGGTTTGGAACTGCTCTATTATTATTGTTTTTTGCCGCTTCAATGATTTCTTTTGCCTGCTCCATTGTCATTGCACCATCATAAAATGAGTAGCAATCATAAAAGCCCTCCTTGAAAGCGTTCATGTCTTTTAAGTATACAATGGGAGTATCGACTTTATTGCAGATACCTACAGCAACTCTCAGCGTCTTATTTTCGATCGTCCAGATTACATATTCGTTGTGAGAAAGCATAATATTATCACACCTCCAGATGTTTCTCAATAACAGCCATTACTTCTTCAGCACGTTTTTCACCGATGCCCTTTATAGCACGGATTTCCTTCTCAACCTCTTGAAGATCGATGGTAGGCGCATCCTTTTGCAGTTCGTCTGCATAACGCATGAGGAAGCCTTGCAGTTCCTCGCGTGACATCTTCTTTATGGAGCGATAAGTATCGCGGTCTATGATTTTGTCGGGCATTTTATCATCTCCTTGTTGTTCAAAACTTCGTTGGTTGATAAATGCGAAAAAGTCAGATGTTCTCTGGAACAACAGCTTCCAGTAGTTCACATAGGTCATCATCCATGAAAGCATAGTCATCTGTGATATTCAGACAGACTATCTTCTTATCTGCCACTATCTCCGGATACTTCTCCTTTATCCTTCGGACGTGCTTTTTCTCCATGCAGAATATGATATCTGCCCAGCCAAGCAGTCCGGGGGTGACCTTTATGCGTGCATTGTTCTCTGTTCCTGCGGAGCGTGCCTGATGTCCTTTAAAACCGTCAAACAGCTTTTCTGCGGTCAGGCTTCTTCGCTTGTTCTGACTGCATAAAAATAGCAGGTGCATATGTTACTTTTACTCTCCTAATTTCCGATAAAATGTAACCGCCGCAGCGATCTCCTCATCTGTTGGATGTCCCTTGGCGATGCCCCCCACCAGCTTAAACGGTCCAAAGGTGTCATATCCTTGGCAGCGGTATTCACCCAATTCCTTACAATGCTTCCGAGCAACAATATTACGTATTCCTTTCAGGAAATCACCCTTCGGCGCACCGTGTGTGTAGATATAGAAAACCTGCTTGTTTTCAGGCAGATGCTCCTCCGCAAAAGAAATAAGCTGCTTGGCAAAGGAACTGTAATAGATACCCGATGCAAAGCCGATCCGATCATAGTCAGACAGATCAGCAGAGGGATTTCCGGTCACATTGAGAAGATTAACATCTTCGTTTTTAGCGATAGCATCCAGCAGTTTCTTTGTATTGCCGTGATGCTTGGAATAGTAAACGATTACTGTTTTCATTGGATTCTCCTATTCTGTGGTCAGCTTATAAGTCCTGATAAACGAATTAACATCCGCACCGCTTTTTATGTACCGCAGCAAGATTTCCGCACAAGCCCGGCTGTCGCTGTCCGCCTGATGATGATCGAGCATAATTCCGTAATGTTCACACATCACATTCAGACTGTGGCTCATACCGGGCAAAAGCCGTCTTCCTGCCTGTACCGTGCATATGTATTTCGCACTGCTTTTCCACAAAATGCCGTAATCGTGCAGACACTTTTTCAGCACACCCATATCGAATACCGCATTGTGTGCAACCAGAATACCGCTGCTCATGATCGGCTCGATTTGCTCCCAAAGTGCAGCGAAATTCGGTACACCCTGCACGGTTTCTGCGCTGATACCGGTGAGCTGCGTGTTGAAATAATCAAAATGGGTTTCCGGATTAACTAATGAGAAAAACGAGTCTGCAATTTGGCTGCCCTCTATCACGGTAATACCTATCGCACTCATTCGGTTGTTGGCACGATTGGGTGTTTCTACGTCAAATACAATATAATTGTTCATACCATTATTCCCTTATGTAAATGTGGCTATAGCCCTTAATCAATTCCCCTGCAAGAACTGTATTCTTTCAATCAGATCATCGCTGAATCCTTCTAAATCTTCGTCCGTTATCGCACCTTCCTGTAACAAATTAAGGATATTGTGAATCATTGATGAGCGTGCGTTCCTTGCGATCACACCTGTTTTGGTGCTGTCCTCTTTGAGTCTGTCATGAAGCTCCCAGAATCTATTCGATGCATTTTTATCAGCTTGTAAAATAGAAATGTACTCCTTGCATAGTTTCTCCATGAATGCTTCCTGCCAGTCACCGATTCGGCTGCGATACAGCTTCCAGTCTGTTTCCTTGATTTCTATGCGATCCATAGTGTTTAAGTGTCTCCTCTTTTGGATGTTTCATACTAATTATTATTGTATCATACTCTGCCTGTTTTTTCAATACTTATGCTGTAAAAATAGCAAGTTCCACTGTTGCGTATCAGCAAAATGCACATAGTTTGCTATTATCACTTGTGCAGTCCTACAATCTTTCCTTTTCTTATAACACAAGCAGTTCAAACGAACCCCGAAACAAAGCCATATTTTTAAATCTCAGCGTTTCTCATTGCATTTTCCGATGAAAAAGTTGTAAAAAACTTATTTACTTTTTTGAGATGCTGTGATATAATAAGAAAACAAATGTTTTGCGACTGCAAAAATCAGCACAGTTCGAAGTCCACTAAAGTGTGTATACCGATTTTGGTATGTTCGCTCTCCACGAAAGGAGCTTGAAATGAAAACAGCTTTTCAGGCATCGATCAAGTATCCACTTATATGGATCATCAACACGGCAAATCCAAGCGAATCAGAACCGAGTATCAACAAGGCATACAAAAAGATCAAGAAAATGGTGCGTTTTACCGACTGGCTGCGTGCTCATTACGAAACTGCATATCACTACTATCTCACCCAGCATCTGCATGAGTACGGCATCGGAACCGGCGAAATTCCGGACTTTCTTGGTCTGAGAGTGACAGGAGCAAAAACGCTTCATATCTCCTTGTATCGCAAATCATGGTCGGAAGTTTATGCTGATGTCATTGTCAGAGCGTATGTCAATATTTTTAATGGTGATGAAAGCACTCCAAACCGCAGGAAATCGGTTATTGATTATCGTGTCCGAGGTTATTATGACCTGTATGAGAAACGCTGTCATCTGTTTCAGTACTTCATGCCGTATCGTCCCGAAGATGATATGGACAAGCCGAGGCTTGACGACTATCTTGTACCGATCATCGGCAAAAATGACCTTGAAGATACTGCACACTGGTTTTTAGAGGAGCATTATCCAGACGGACTTTTAAATCCCGGTCGTATCAATATCAAAGCTATGATTCGTGAAATGGGGCTTCATGTATATAAAACGGGACTGTCTGAAGATGAAAGAATCAATGGTGTGCTGTACCTGAAAGGCAAAAGAGCGACACTATATTCCAATGACAGAACGTCGTTTTGCGCTGATATTCCCGACAAAACAATATTAATAGATCGTAATCTTTGCAGGGATAATCCAAGAAAGGCTGATAATACGGCTTTTCATGAATGCACACATTTTGGACTCCACAGTTTATTCTTCCTTTTTCAGACTACCTATATCGAAGAACTGCATCAATACTTTGACCCGATAGATGAAGAAAAATTGCTGCTTGATGAGGAAGGACGAAAAGAAATTACTCTTATGGAGTGGCAGGCAAAGCGACTGGCACCGAGAATCCAGATGCTTGACGAATGGGTCGATGAGAAAATGCAGGAGCTGCTTCCGAAATATGCATGGATGAACGAGTATGTAATGTACGAAAAAATTATCAATGAGCTTGCCGATCATTTTCATGTATCAAGGGAAGCGGTGAAGTATCGCTTGAAGGAACTGGGATATTCCGATACAAGAGGACTTCTGAATTATATCAACGAAGCATATATTCCTGCGTATAAAATTCCATCGGAGATTAGCCCATATCAGACTTTTGATATATCATTTGATGAATTGGTAACAATGTTCCGAACAGACGGAAAACTCCGTAATATGCTGCACACAGGTGACTATGTCTACTGCGAAGGACATCTGTGCATAAACGTTTCACCTTATATCGAAAGTGGCAAAGATAGGAATCCGCGGATGACTGCTTATGCGCACGAGCATATGATAGAATGCTGTCTGCTGTTTACGAAGAGAAAAACTCTGATATATGATTATAAAACGGGAGTTTTGCAGGATACAATTCCGGAGCAGTTCCAAAAAGCATTTTTATCTAGTGTGCCTGCACAGAAAACGAGATGGCGGAAACTTGTATCTGAAACGAAGAAGGCTCTTCCGGCAAACTTCAATGATATTGTCGCTTACTATATGGATAACTGGGCTGTGTCGGTCAGGCAGATTGCAGATTTGAGCGGACTTTCCAATGGTGTCATCAGCAAATGCAAAACGAATCACAGTTATAGACCGAGCATTCCTATTGCAGCAATGATGACTCTCGGATTAGGATTGGTGCCTGGATTAAACGATCACTTCATGCATAAGGCAGGTCATATGCTTGACGGGGATACAGATGAGGAGATTGTGTTCGACATTATTCTTTCGACTATGTATGCCGATACCATTGACAAATGGGACAAGTTCGTACAGGAACAGGGACTTCCGGCTCTCCTGCGTGAAAAGAAATCCGGAATAAAATAGAATACGAATATTGAGCTGTACTGTAACACTTTTATTGTGTTGCAGTACAGCTCTTTTTTATGCTTTTTTCGGAATCTGAATTTTCAACATCAAAAAAACAGCGTGAATTAGCCATTATCAGGGGAATAAAAATCTTTTCAGGCGCTGTTCATCAAGCGTGAACACTTTTCCACAGAGAAAATTAGATTTTTCCGTCACCATATACAAAAACGCAAAGCAATATTGTACGTTAGATGTTAGTATTATACTAAAATCAACGAATTTTCTGTTGAAAACCTGTTGAAAAGTGTTCACGCTAAATGTATATCCGAAAATCAAATAATCTGGTACAATGTAAATACAGTCAAGGACAGAGTACTTGAAAAATCCTGCTCCGCTTGACTTACGAAACAACGCTTCAAAGCCGGATGCATACGGCAGCGGATGTTCATACAGCACCATTTTTACGTCACAGCTATGCTCTGTAGACAATAGAATGTCACTGTATGTTCTTCCACCGTATGCAGCCGGCTATTTTTCGGCACAGAATACGGATAAATTCAGGTAAAATCATACATTTGTTAGTCAGGGCGCGCACTGGCGGACAGATGCTCATAAAGGAATACAGAGATAGGACAAGGAGTCATTATGGCTGTTTAACTAAAAAATCACTGTATCCTTACGAACATCGTCTGCCTGCGTGCCCTTTTTCATGGGAGCAGTGTGGTCTGCGTCATGAGCATCTGCCGCTTAGTGCGTTCCTTGCAGAAAGGAACGATTATGGAAAACATGAATGTTAACACACAGAACACTATGGGTACTATTGATGCTGCTATCACACTCCCGGTTATCACTGCTAAGACCACTCTCGGCGAGCTGCTTGCAGCACTTAGTCTCGGCAAAAAGCCGAAAACTCCTACCCCGAAGATTCTCTTAGAGACCTCTGAATCTATCGCTGACATGAATGGCTGCACGCTTTTCAAAAACGGTTTTGCCATCTATAGGAACGGTTCTA
>CAJTYV010000014.1 GCA_910584195.1 uncultured Ruminococcus sp.
TAAACCATGGCTGGCTTGTCATGGATTTAACGACTAAATATATTATAGTAGGAGTATTTAAAATGAACGAAAACAAAATAGATCTTATTCTGAATTCTGCTGAAAGGCTTATGTGCAGCCTGGATCAGCCGAATAAAGATATAACTGTTGATATGATCGCAAAAAATGCAGGTATCGGAAAGGGCAGTATATATTATTACTTCAAAAGCAAGGATGAAATAGTTGACGCTGTTATCGAACGTTCTTATTCTGCCGCTATAAGGGAATATTTTAACGACATAAAAACCTGCACAAATACTTTTGAAAAAATAAAAACTCTTTTTCGGGCAATGCTGAAAGAAGAGTTTTGGGATAAAAGCAAGAACATTATAATATCGCTTCATCTTCACGACGATATAGTAATACACTATAAATTAATGATGACCGCCATTAAAACCGTTTCTCCGCTTCTTACCGCACTTCTTGCCGAGGGACAGTCGGACGGTTCTATACACACCGAAGCCCCGAAGGAGAGCGCGGAAATGATTGTTGCGATGCTTACATTTCTGCTTAACAGCAAGTTTTTTCCTTCCGATAAAAACAGCGCATACCGAAAAATGCGGTTATATGCTCACGTTCTTGAAACCTGTTTCGAAACGCCTGCAGGAAGCTTTGATTTTTTGTTCACACCGCCGGAAAAAGAGATACAAAATACCTCTAAAAAAACGGGACAGTAAAAACTATCCCGTTGATCCGCAAAATTACCTTTTATTTAACAATAACTTTTTTGAAAGCTTTTTTGCCCTTGCGGACAATAACTTCACCGTCAAGCTTTATCTGAGCCTTTCCGTCTGTCATTTTCTCATCGTTTACGGTGATACCGCCCTGCTGAACAAGACGGCGCGCCTCTGAGACCGAGGGGGCAAGACCCGCTTTGACTACGAGCGTGAGAAGTCCTATCGTACCGTCTGTGAGGTCAGCCGAAGCTATCTCAACAGTGGGCATATTATCATTTGAACCGTTTCCGCCGAAGAGAGCCTTTGCGGCTTCCTTTGCCTTATCAGCTTCCTCCTCGCCGTGGACGAGTTTTGTGAGTTCGTACGCAAGAAGCTCCTTAGCCTTGTTGAATTCAGCTCCTTCCATAGTTTTTTCCATTTCCTCTATCTGCTCAACAGGTACAAATGTGAGCATTTTAAGGCACTTGATAACGTCAGCATCGGCAACGTTTCTCCAGTACTGGAAGAACTCGTAGGGAGAGGTCTTTTCCGCATCGAGCCATACTGCGCCTTTCTCGGTCTTGCCCATTTTCTTGCCCTCGGAGTTTAAGAGGAGCGTAATTGTCATGGCGTATGCGTCCTTGCCGAGTTTACGGCGGATAAGCTCAGTTCCGCCCAGCATATTCGCCCACTGATCGTCTCCGCCGAACTGCATATTGCAGTCGTATTTTTGGAAAAGCTCAAGAAAATCGTAGCTTTGCATTATCATGTAGTTAAATTCAAGGAACGTCAGACCGCGTTCCATTCTCTGCTTGTAGCACTCGTGAGAAAGCATACGGTTCACGCTGAAATGCGCTCCGACCTCGCGGAGAATGTCGATATAGTTCAGCTTCATAAGCCAGTCGGCATTGTTGACGATGATAGCCTTGTCCTCTGAGAAGTCGATAAATCGGCTCATCTGCTTTTTGAAGCAGTCAACATTGTGCTGGATAGTCTCGGGGGTCATCATCTTGCGCATATCTGTCTTGCCCGAGGGGTCGCCTATCATGGCTGTACCTCCGCCGATAAGCACGATAGGCTTGTTTCCTGCCATTTGCAGACGCTTCATAAGGCAGAGCGCCATAAAATGTCCTACATGCAGACTGTCGGCAGTCGGGTCGAATCCAATGTAAAATGTAGCCTTGCCGTTGTTTACAAGTTCCTCTATTTCCTTTTCATCGGTAAGCTGGGCAAGCAGACCTCTTCTCTTTAATTCTTCAAAAGTTGTCATAATATCTTTCTCCTTTATAATTAATTTTTCAACAAACTTAGCATATTATTCTTTTGTTTAGGACATGGCTGGGACGAATTCCACATCATCATAAACAGTAAACCATAGTACTCTTACTCTTGTTCCGGTTAAGTAGCCGAAATTTCCATCTGACTCTCTGTTTTCATTCCACATAGAATGGCTTTTAGTAACGCCGTACAGTACGGCGTTATACTTAATCGTACCGCCGTCTTTCAACTGGGATTTTATTGGAATTAAGCAACATATAATTATAAATATTAATATAATTAAAACAGCTCTCCTTTTCATATTTTTCCTCATTCAGCAAAAATCCCCCATATATATTGCAAATAATCCTTGCGGACTATCAGTTCACGGTTATTTTTGTACCAGTCATAAGACTGCTGTAATCCTGTTTCAAGAGGTTTAACATGGGACATAATTTCCGTCTGTCTTGTTACATCAAGTATATATTCATAGTTTCTGAACGGAAAATACAAACGCTGATTTATTTCAGGCTGTACACATCTTATATCAGGCGTTTTGCCAAGTACTCCATAACAAAGTCTTACCCATTCCTCTATACTTACGGTTTCGGGATTACCGACATTAAAAATATGGTTTTCGGGCTTGTCTGCGATGATTTTTTCAATAAATATGCACAAATCCTCAATATCAAAAAACTGTAGCTTCATTTTCTTATTTTCGGGTACAAAAAAAGGCAGATTTTTTTCAGCACATTCAAATACAAATGATTCTCTGTAAAGATTATTCATTTTGCCGTTTAAATAAGGAGGACGGATAATATAAACTTCCGGAATTTTGGCAAGCAGATATTTTTCGGCATCAATTTTGCCTGTACCATATGATTCCCAGTGAATATTGAAACCGCATTCCTGCTCCTCCGTGAAAGGCTGTGGATTTATTTCGGGATAAACGGCGCTTGAACTTATCATTATGTACTTTCCGAAATTACCGAGTGCATTTACAAGATCTTTCACATCTGCTTCATTGTAAGACGTTACATCAATTATCAGGTCAAAAACAATATCTTTCAGCTTATCTCCGATATTATGCCTGTCGCATTCGATCAGATTCACGCCGTCGGACTGCGGTCTTGTATTTCTGTTGAGAACATATACTTCATGTCCTTTTTTCACAAAATACTCCGCAGCATATCGGCTTACAAAAACAGTTCCGCCTGTTACAAGAATTCTCATGAAATCACTCCTTGATCGTTTTCTACGTAATGCTTGCTTTGATTTTGTTCCTGTTCAGAAAAACGAAAGCTGCGTATCGCCGTAACCCATTTTGTAGGCGGAAATTATACTTTTCATTTTATAAAGTATACCGTATTTCTCGCAGTCCTCCGCAAATATCTTCCACAGCCTTTTCGCATCGGGACTTACGCATTTATAGCTGTTACTGTAACGTTTTATATATCGCCAGCGAAGTCCCGAATCGGGAAAACGTCTGTCAAGTTCATCAAAAAAATACTCTCTCTGATTTGTCCGCAAAGTTACTCCGAACCACGGGTAAATACAGCGTACTCCGCATTCGTGGGCAGTCCTGACGATTTTCCGGATATTATCCTCGGTATCGTTTATAAAGGGCAGCACCGGCATGAGGGTTATCCCCGTAAACAGCCCTTTTTCAGACATTTGGGCAAGAGCTTCAAATCTTTCCGACGATACAGCTGTGTGAGGTTCAATAAGAGCGCAAAGTTCATCGTCAGCCGTGGTTATAGTCATCTTGCACAGCACAGGGGAATGCTCAGATATTTCTTTATATACGTCAATATCGCGCGTTATCAAAGGACTTTTCGTTATTACCGTTATCCCGAAATTATAAGCTGAGATAAGCTCCAGTGAACGACGTGTGAGCAGTTCCTTTTCTTCGAAAGGATTGTAAGGGTCGCACATTGCGCCTGTGCCTATAACACCTGACCGCAGCTTGCGTCTGAGTTCGTCACGAAGTATGATAAGAGCGTTTTCTTTAGCACGAACCTCGTCAAAATTGTCAATACGGTAGCATTCCGAACGGCTGTCGCAGTAAATACACCCGTGACAGCAGCCGCGGTAAAGGTTCATATTGTAATCGTTTCCGAACCAATCGGAAGATTTATTTTTTTGCAGGATAGTTTTTGCTGAGACAGTTTTCAAGTTATCACCAGTCTTTCCGATAGTTTGAGGAAAATAAAACCCTCGGACAGCATGAAAACTGTCCGAGGGCGAAATTACTCGCGGTACCACCTCGGTTTATCGGAATACAAAGCTATTCCGACCTCAAAGGCTATAACGTGCCTAAACGTCCGCACCTACTTTACTTCAATGCAGAAACTCCCGAATGTAGTTCCTTATGATACTTTGCTCTCTCGCACCTGCCGAAAGCTCTCTGAAAAAGTATTCTCACAAGTTTTATTCGTTCACAGTTTGTAATGTTATGATAACATACAAAATGTCAGATGTCAAGCTTTTTAAAAGTTAAAATAAAAAAATTTCTCATTTCCCTTGACATTTTACGTCCAATATTGTATAATGTTTATTGTTGGTGCTGATGTGGCACAGTCGGTAGCGCAACGCCTTGGTAAGGCGTAGGTCGTCGGTTCAAGTCCGATCATCAGCTCCATTAAAAAAGCTTTCAAACAACGTATTATAGGCGTTTGAAAGCTTTTTTATATTCTATAGAAAATATTGCCAAGTACGCAAAAACACACAAAATTACATCAAAAATATATTGGTATAGGTGTCAAATAGGGTGTCAAAAATAAAACTGCTACTCTGCCTATTAAAGTAAGAGTGGCGGTTCTTATGCAGAGTGCTATTACCGCCGATTTCGACCGTGATGCCCTTGATTCTGTTTTCCGTGATGATTCACCTCCATTCAAAAACTTACGAAAATAAATTTTTAAAATATTCTCAAATCTTGTAGTTGTTTTTGTATATGCTTTGATAAATATTTTATTAAAATTGAGAAAAAACAACTTTCAAATTGAAATAAATCATTCAAAAACAAATTAGATCAGTCATTTAACAAGTGAAATTGATTTCCAGAAAAAATATAAAGCTATTGACACTTAATAAAAAATAGTATAATATATCAGACTTCGCCACGCATAAGGTATAAATATGCTGTAGACAATGATGATGTATTTTTGTATAATTAACAAAGGAGCTTTTATGGATATTCTTTTGAAATCATTTCTTATCTTACTTTGTGCCATAATTCAAAGACAACTACAGCTATATCGAGAAAAACATAATATTTACTACACTAAAATATATTATAACGACATAAAAAAATTGATAAAAAGAGTGGTGATTACCAATTGTTGTAAATTTCTAGGATTAGCTATTCTTGGTGTTATGCTTATTACAGAGTACCCGATTAGTAATCCCGATGGCACATTAAACCTGATCCACAATTCAGATTTATCTTACTGGACTTTTTTTGTTTTTATGCCATTATTTATCATATTAAACTTCATTTTATTTGATCACTCATCTGAACTGAAAGAATACGCCATAAAAATTAAAGTGTATTACTCTATTGGATCTGCAATATTTTCAGGTGTGCTTTTATATGGCGGAATCGAAGATAAAGCAGAACTTGCTATTTTTTTCGGTATTTCTTTGGCACTTTTTGATTGTATAGACGCAATAGAAGAAAAAAACTTAAAAGGAAGAATCAAATTAAAATGAATTCCTATCTGACCGTCCGGCAAGTTGCATCCATCGGTCGGAGTCGTCATTTTTTCCTTTATTGATTGAAACTTTCCACGATTGCAGATATATTATGGCTCTATTATATTGAGAGTTTCACAATTATTCAACAACAAAACTTGTTGAGATAGGAAGCATTGCGTCGTCAGGTATTGTCCCTGACTTAGCGAATAGTGTAATTTGTCCTGTCGTTTTTATTTCAATCATACAATTTATAAGTGAGCCATTTAGAAGAGCAGATGTTGTATACTGATGATTCATTGCAGGTCGCATATTGACAGGCAGAGTGCAGATCGTTGCAGGAGCGGTACTCAGACCTTTTATTGCTCCTCTGATATATACATTATTGCCATATCGACGAACGGCAGGAGTTGTAGTAGAATCAAATGTCTCTACTCCGCTTTCCAATGCTAAATCTACCCACCCCGAATCTGAAAGCAAAGGCGCAATTTTAGCGTCTAACTGATGCAATTTTTCAAGAGTATCTTCAGGACTAACTACTGCTGTGGACTGTAGCACTTGAAAATCAACTTTAGTATTAGCATATAACGCTTTGGTCAGTGTAACGCTTGTGCTATCGTCCGAAACGGTATAATCGGTATTCGGAGCAAGACGCAAACCGTTTACGAACACGTATAAAACGTCCTTGCTCTTGTCATACGAGGGAATATTGATAGGAATAACTGTAGTCTCGGAATCAACTGTCGTAAAATCGCTAACAAAGTTTGCGATAGTTATATAAGGGCTTAGTTCATCAGCAACAGATTCAGCCCATGCTTTAAACTCTGCTTTGGCTGTATCAAAATATTCTTTATATGCGTCTTGGTACTGAGCAAATAATGCAGACGTATCAACCTGTTTTATAAGGCTTGTAATCCATGGACATTCCACCGAGCCTCTCAAATCAACAATTGAACTCTGAGAAATATGTGCTGCACCTGCGGCAACATATACATTTGCGATACGATATTCTTTAATCCGCAAATTTTCTTCCTTTGGCGGAACGCTTGTACTACCAGTGCGATATTGGATTGATACTTCTCTTGCATTCAACAAATTATCGACACGCAAAAAAACACTGTCTCTTCTCGTGGCTGTTCCGCCATTCGCCGGAACAGTTATAGTAATATCGTCTTCTGAGGCAGCCCATTTGCCGCCTACTAAGCCTTCTCCCTTTTTAACTATGATCTTCATGCCGGTGGAGGAGATTACTTGAAAATCTGTTGATGGAGTTCCCTGCGGAGTGGCAAAAATACCCTCTGTAATCACTCTCTTATATGGACGATTCATTTCATCTGCACTGTATTTCCTGTCTCCGTTTACGCTGTCAAAAAAACCGCCTTTGATAACACGATTGATCGTTGACATTTAGTTCACCTCTATATACTCAAATTTAGGCTCAATGTTATAACCGTTTTCGTCATTAGTTTCAACAACTTCAACAATTCTTGCTTTTCTTGATATACCATATTCGTTTTCGACTGTCACTAAATCGCCGAGAAAATAATCCTGCTTGTATACAAACGTTACATCAGGCTCGACACTTCCTTCAAACGAAACAACCGTTCCGTATTCTGAAAGCTTGTCATATCCGCAACTTAACAAATATACCGAATAGATAACATCCCGCAGGGTCACACTGTCATTTTCTGCCGGTGAATTGCTTGTCAAATCTGCGATAATGACGTTATACGCCCGATAATATTTAATACCGTCTTTTTTAAATACCTGGCCGCTGGGGTAAGCCGATTGCAGTTCCGCCAACTGATTATCGTCTACGATCTGTATATCTATAAAATTCATCACGTAATAAAACGACTGCTGAAATTCTGAGATATGGCCGTGTCCGCCGTTATCCGTAGTCGGGTACATCTTTATAAGATCGCCCCATGTTATCGTTCGTGAAATGTCTCTTGCGTCAACGTAAATTTCATACCTATCTAAGCTTTCGGCATATCCGCTTACATTTCGCGATCTGTTTGAGCCTATTCCCTCTCCGGCTACGAGTGCGACGTTTCCGAGACTGCTTGAATCTTCACGATATTTTGTAGATATCAGATTTTCAAAATCATTGGAAAATATGACAGAGTTACTTCTGTCAGCTCCTTTATACAAAGAAAAATAGAAGTTGTCATTATCCACAATGACCTTGTACCCCCACTGGTACAGCTTACAAAATTCCTGTACTTTCTCGCCGACCTGCTTATATGAAGTCTGCTCGGTCGTGACCTCGGTAAATCCGGCTTTAGCTCCCAAAAGAAAATTTTGTCTGCCGTCAGCATTTCTAATTGCTCTTTCGGGTAAAGCAGGATTCACTAAGCTTTTATAAACTATGTCGCGAATGTAATCCTCAACGTTTCCGTCGGCATTTGTCTGTCCCCAAATAACGCGCTGATTCAATATTTTTTTGCAATCATATCCCGTCACTATCAAATAATTTCCGTTCTCAACGTCCGTGTCTATCTCAATAGTTTCGATGCGGCAAACCATGTCGTCGTCCTCAAGAACAAGATAATGATTCTTTTTGAGAATCTTCAACAACTCGACCGTTGCATAAACATACAGCTCACAGTCGCCGATGTCACTATATCTGTTCGCCCAAATCAAGGACGTATAGTTGTCAACAACGCCGATACGCTCTAAATCTCTGTTTAAAACGTAAACTTCTGTCATACCGTCACACTCCTTGATACTGGTCTCTGTGTTTGATATTCACTGTTACGTCTCTGTCATGCTCCATATCATCAACTTTGTAGGTAAAACTGTTATTACCTGTTTGTAGCTGAAAAAATACAGAGCCCTTTGCAATTGACGTAAACAAATTTATTTTATCGTCTCCTCGCAGCAGCACAGTAGATTTCTGACCTTTAGTGGTATTTATTACGACTTTATCGAAAGTCTGAAATTCATATTCCAACGTAAATTTCTCATTGGTGTCAACTTTCAGAATTTCGATTTTACTTATCGGCTGATAGATTTCAACTTCGATAATGATACCTGTTGCAGTCTTTCCGCTGGCAGTGACGATACGATTAGCTTCAAACCTCGAAAATTCAATGCCGTACATATGACCGACTATAGGTGACAGCACGCGTTCTATCGCAAATGGAAACTCAAACAGCTTGACAGTTTTGCTAATATCGTCAATGATTTCCTGCGCCGATTTAAAATAAGGGTCAGGACAAATAATTGAGATTTGCATAACCTCATTGTCTGTAAAAATAGCGCATTCCACTGATTCTATATACCCTTCCGCAAAAACATCGAGTGAACCGTTTTTGTAGTAAAATCTGCACCACTGCTTTGTGACGAAAAACGAATAAAGCCTTAAACGATTCTTCTCAATATCTCCGCGGATTTTTATGTATACCACAATATTTCTTGTAGCGAGTTTGGAAGAATTAAACCTTGCGCCGTCCATTCCGGCAATTACAGCAGTATTGATTTGAGCGTTCGGGGGATTCAAACCCTCGATGCTCAGAATTTGAAAATCATTCTCATTTTGCGTTAAAGTTAAAATGTCATTTATGTAATTTTCAATTCTGCACGAAAACATTTAAATCCTCCCTTTTGATAATGCTAACAAATTTTTAGTTTGCCTGTAAAGCTCGATTCTTGACGGCATTTTTGGTGCGTTTATTACTTGTGTGAAGTTATTCACATTTGAATTCGTAACAGGAGAGTTATTCACTGCTGTTCCTGCAATTCCTGCGTTCATTCCTGATAACTGCCCTTTGAGTTCATCAGCAACTTTCTTTATCCAGTATTTGTTCTTTTCAAGAGGTACGACCGCTTCTGCTCCGCTGCCCTCAAGTAAGCCGACCTGCCCTTTTTTAAGCACACCGCCGGTCGCTAATCTTGGCAATTCAAGTCCGTCAAGATACCCAATATCAACGCCGGGGATTTCATTTATCAGACCTATTGCACCGTTTATCAAATCAATACCACCGTTTATTATGCTTTCTATTGCACCGATAACGGCATTAATTCCCGATTTTACCGATTCGCCGATAGCTTCTGAAATATTTGTACCGATTTTGGAAAACTTGTCTGAGATATTTTCCCAAAGACCGCCGAAAAATTCTCCCCAGCCAGCAAATACCCCTTTCACCGCTTCCCATGCTTCATCGAACGTATCTTCAAACCATTTTTTTACACTTCCAAAAACCTCTTTTATGGAATCCCAAATGCCCTGAAAATATTCTGTCCATGTATTGACAATGCCTTTGATGCTCTCCCACGCATCTTCAAAATCACCTGAAAGAATATCCTTAACGACTGAGAAAATTTCGGCAATTGTATCCCAAATTTTAGAGAAAAATTCGCCAACAGGAGCAAATACTTCTTTGATGCCGCTCCATGCTTTAGTGAATAGTCTTTTGAGCATTGCTGGTAATTTTTTTAAGGCTTCCAAAATTGCATCTATAACTTTCGGCATTGATTTCACAAGTTCTTCTATAATAACTGGGATTGCATCAACCAATGCCATGAAAAGCTCTATCGCACCATTCAGCAAAGTCGGAATATTATCAACTAACGCCCCAACGACAGCCTCAACTATCTCAGGAATTTCAGGTACTAACAGTTCTATGATTTGAGGAACTGCATCAACAATTCCCATAAGTAGCTGAATCGCACCTTGTACTATTGCATCAATACCACTGACTAAGCCGTTTACAATAGCAGTTATGATTTTTGGCAACTCAGTTGTCAGAATCGGTATTATTTGCGGAATTGCGTCAACGATTGCCGTAAGAAGCTGTATTGCTCCGTCAATCAATATAGGAAGTCCGTCAACCAGCACATCTACAATAGTCCTAATGAGCGGCGGCAGAGCTTTCATTAACGCCTTTATGATGTCGGGCAGCACATCAATAATTGCCATAAAAAGCTGTATAGCTCCTTGAACAACAGCATCTATTCCTTTAATCAACCCGTCTGCTATAGTTTTTATGATATTTGTCAGCTCTTTTTCTATAAATGGGAATAATACTGGTATTGCTTCAATCAGTCCCATTAACAGTTTTACAGCAGCGTCTATAACTTGTGGAACAGAGCCTATAAGGCTGTCAACAATACTTGTTACAATTTGTGGTAACTCTTTCAGCAGCGCTTTTATAATATCAGGCAACGCCTGAGCTATAGCCATAAAGAGCTGTACTGATGCTTTCAATAATGCATCTTTCGCATCCAAAAGAGCAGGAATTATGTTAGGAATTATCTCAGATATTTGCGTAACGATTTCCGGCAGCATATCGCTGATTCCTGTCATAATGCTGGTTATAAGCTGCATTCCCACGATAACCAATTGAGGGAGCAATTTCAAAGCAGCCTGCGTTATTTGCGGAATGACATCTACAATCGCATCAACTATCCCCGGCAAAGCCGAAATAACGCCGCTCATAATGCTTTCAATTCCGCTTACAAGCATAGGCAGTAATTGTTGTAACAATGGCTGTATTTGTGGCAAAAGCCCCTCCGCAAGCTTTATTACACCGTTAAGAGCCGTTGAAATTCTTGGTAGTAAATTCGCCGCCACTGTCCCGATACTGTCAATAAAATTGGTAAGTAATTGATCGAAGTCTTGATTATCATCGGCAATACCGGTGATTAAGTTTGTCCAAACTGCTTTCATGGAAGATACACTTCCTTGAATAGTCGTACTCGCTTCTTTTGCTGTTGTTCCAGTGATGGCAAGCTCGTCTTGAATTACGTGTATAGCATCATATACATCATTCAGATTGCTAATGTCATATTCGACACCACTAAGCGTAGTGGCATCTGCAAGCAATCTTTCCATTTCCTCTTTTGTTCCGCCGTAGCCGAGTTTGAGGTTATCTAACATTGTGTAATTTTGCTTTGCAAAGCCCTGATAAGTATTTTTAATGGATTCTATGTCAGTACCCATTTTATTGGCATTATCAGACATATCAATAATAGCCTGATTTGCGGCATCAGCGGCTTTGACGGTATCGCCGTCCAGACTTTGCAGCAAGCTTGCAGAAAATCCCGTGACTGTCTCCATATATTCGTTGGCAGACATTCCGGCAGTTTTATACGCGTTATTTGCATTTTTTAGTACAGTTTCCTGCGACTGCATCAATTCATCGTATTTATCTTTTACTTCATCAACACTTTTACCGACACTTTCAGCATATTCTTCAACGGATTCTGCCTCCGTTCCAAAAAGGGTTTTCACACCGCCGATTAATTGCTCAGTTTCAGAATAGCTTTGAATAGAAGATTTTATAAGTCCGACTAAAGCTGTTCCTGCCACCGCTGCTCCTGCTGCTAATGCTTTTGTCAAACCTTTTGCTATTCCTTTAGCGAGTTTTCCGACCTTAGATTCTGCTTTGTCTGCGCTTTCTCCAACTTCGTCTAAAGATTTTTCAATATCATCGCTGACCTTATCAACATCCTTAGATTCTGTCTCAACATCATCAAGCGCATTAGCATAATCTTTCAGTTCTTTTTCGGTTTTATTGACAGCCGCTTGCTGATTCAAAATTGTTACTTTCAAATCATCGGAAGTTTTTTTATTGGCAGCCTGTTCTTTTTCAACCTCTGATAACGCCTTTTCGTACTTCTTGTATTCCTCAGAAGTTTTGGCGATTCCCTGACTTGCAAGCTCTGCCAGTTTGGCTTTTAACTCGTCAGCACGCTTGCCGTTTTCTTGGTATGCGGCGTCAAGAGCTTTCTGCTGTTGCTTATAGGATTCAAGCTTTTTGTTCTGCTCGGTCAGAACAGTGTTTAACTGCCCTAACTTTGCTTTGATGCCCTCGCTTGATTTGCTCCAATCGTCCATGCCAGCGGAAGCGGCCTTGAACTGAGCGTTGGCAAGCTTGATATTTTGGTTAGCTTCGGTAATATTTTTTTTAAGGTCTGATATATCGACCTTAAATTTAGTGGTAATTTCGTCTTTGTTCGGCATTCTCCGATCTCCTAACTGACAGGAACATAACAGCGTGTTTTGCCGTTGACCTTTGAAAAATGAGTTGTTATACTCTTTTGCTCTATCGTAAGAATTATGCATTAATCGCCAAACTCCATGCCTCACAGGCTGGGCTTCGATTGTAGGTAGTTTTGCAATCTCATCATAGATAGTATCAGCTACACCAGAATGTCTACCGAGAGTTGTGCCGTGAGTTGTCCCGTAAGATTCTGCTATCTTTAAAGCCTTATCAGCATCAATCAGTCTCATTTTCGTCCTCCTGTTTTTTTATCATTATAGTAATTTCAATTTTCTTAATGTAGACGAAAATATGTCTTTACTTTCGTGTGTTATTTTCACAGTAAACAAAGCAAAAAACTTGACAATGACATATATCTGGTATAACATTCTTAAAAACGAAAGGATGTTATACGTATGTCTGATAATAAGAATAACAATTCAAATAATAGCTCAAAAAATAATGAGAACAGTAATACTTTAGTTGAGATTAGTGAAAGGTATTATCCTCAATCTCAAGTACCTGTCATTCAAGGAAATAGTGACACAAAGCCCAAACCTTCTAACGATCCATTCAAAAAGAGGTGGTTGATTGAAAGAATTATATGATCTGCTTCCAAATATAATTTTGTATTTAGTCATAAGATTTATATTTTTAAAAACTTATCGTTTTGTTTTGATTGCACAGGCAACCACAAATTATACCTACATTTTATTTGAAAGTTTAATTGTTGGTTTTGTTTTAAAAAGTTTATATAATCTGATTCCATCTATTAATATTTATGTAGACATTGTAGGTATGATAATATCAAGTTTGATTTTTGGATATTTTTCTGCTATTATTGTTTCTGCAAAATGGTTTAATAATTTTTTTGCTGTTTTTAAGAATAAGGCAAACTAATAATCAGTATATACGGCAGGATATTGTTGATAATCAGCCAATTTATGTTACAATTAGCGACTATCAAAATAAGGTGCAATACTATGGGAAAGTCGTAATGATAGAAACATACAAAAAACATCCACAGATTCAAATTTCTGAATACATGTACTCTAAATGGAAAATTGATTGATAATTTTTCTGCTAATCCTGAATATACTGTTTTAATTGATACTTCAAAATATTCAGATATTAAAACTCATATCATTCTGATAGCAACAAGGTTGCATCATGAAATTCTAATGTGAAATCTCATATTACATTTTATGACCTTATTTCAACAAAACGACAAAAATTTAAATCTAATCGTAAAACAAACAATAAAAATAGAAGTTTGCTCATCTTAATTAAAAGGCAAACTTCTATTTTTATTTATTTTGAATTATATACAAATGCTTAAATCAACCAACTGATTAGCGGTCAAAATATCTAATTTCTCCGTTTAAATATTTGTTTAATCGAATAAGATCTGCGTCTGAAACACAGAAATCACAATCGGTATCAGCAGCTCTTATAGCATCTCCACTCAAAGAAACTGAACCGGACAAGTACTTTGAAAGAAGCGTTGAATCTTCTGAGTTCACCTTACCGTCTTGATTAACGTCACCGACCATTACATTGCTAATTCTCAAACGGCTTGTCGGCAAATTACGACCAGCAATATTCGTTAAACGCGCAATGTTTACATCAACTATGTCAAAGAGATTTTTGGTACTGCTTGGAGCTGTCATTGCAAGCACACATATAGTTCCGGGCGATACCATATCGCTTTCGGCGTAAGACCAAATATCAACTCCGACATAAGCCCCATCGTCCATTACAACTGATAGCCTAAAATCAGTATCGACATTACCTTTGGAATATGTGCATATGTCAGTTACGCTCGGTGTATACCTCAAATTTAATCCTATGTCAGCTACACCGGAATTTGAAGGAACGTCCACATATACACGAAATGTTTCTTTGTTTGCCAACGCATTTGCTGAAAATGTACTGCAAAGTGAAACTGCTGAAATCACAGATGCCGTAAATGCAGCAAGAATTTTTTTGAGTTTTTTCATTTTAATCTCCTCCTTGTAAATATAAAGATTATCTAAACATAAATACATGTATTTACAATATTTAGACAACATATATATTACTTTACAAATTGATTATATCGCTTTGCGATTATATTATTAATAAACGATGTGAAAAACTTAGTCTCAGCATGAAATGTATTTTCAATATTAATCGCATACAGAATCTTTTATACCTTGAACGTATTTGAGTATATTTAAAGAGTCAGTAGAATCAAATTGGTTATTACCATCGACATCAGCGGCTCTTAATTGTGATTTATTTAAAGAAGCCGTACCCATACAAGCTTTGTTTAGAAGTTCAACATCTTTAACATCAACTATACCATCTAAATTAACGTCTCCCATTAAAACACGATTAACTTTAACAGTGCTTGTAACAAGTGTATTTCCCCTGTCGTTTTTGACCAAAGTTACGATAAACGAAGGAATGGTTGATGTTGTTTTTAAAGTGACGTAACCAAGATTTCCTTCTTTATTAGTAGGAGACGCATTGCTATATTCGATATACGTTCTTTTCAAGCTATCGGTTACTCCGATATTGCTTACATTAAACGTACCTCCCAAATCCGCACTGTTCACAAATTTCTCTTTGCCTTTTCTGACAAATTCTACGTTGTTAGGATTATAAGATGTATTTGCGTTACATGTTTTTACGTAAGTATTTGCCGGTACGTCAAAGTAGTAACTGTAAGTTTTGTATTTGCCGCTTGCAGCCGAAACTGATGGAATTACGCTTAATGAAGATGCAGAAACAGCGGTTGCCATTAAAGAAACTAAAAACCTTTTAACAATTTTCATTATGATTTCCCCTTTTAATAAAATTTAGTTTTACACTATAATTATATTATATATGATATGTTACAAAATGTCAATAGCTTTTATAATATTTTATACTAATATTATGTATAGCATATAACCGAGGAGGTACAAAATAATACAATACCCAACAAATATAAGCCCTCAGAATATTGCAATAGATACTGCTAACAGCAGTCAAATATATACTCCCCCTTGCGATTCTGCCGGAGACTCCATGATAATTAAAATCAGTGGGAAATCTCGTGTTATCAAGAATTATACTCCGCGGGTAATTATAGACGATCGGATTTGTACGGATATGACTTGACAGCTTCAACCCACGGAAACTATAAATACGAACTGCTTTTATTTGACAATACTGAAAATTATAAAGGAGCAGTAATTGTTCCAGACATAAGCGATTGGGTGCTGTGCCATACACTTGGAGATCTGAATTGTGCTGTAGTAATTTCTCCGCCTAATATGCGTGAGGGCGAAAATGACGTTCTATGCAATGGATAATACAGTGGTGCAGATCTTGAAAATTATGAGGTAACAGATTAGTTTTATTTAAGAATATCCGACAATTGGTTTGAAAACACAAAATTATTTCGCAAATTATTTTCTTTTTTAGCAATACTAAACGCTATTATAAACCGCACATTAAACCGTCTTTCCAGACCCGTGAGATTTATAATAGCGTTTAGTAATATAGAGAGATGCACTAATGCACAGAAAATTACTTTGAAGCCTCAGCGTCGTATGTTACCCACTGATAATGAGCTGTAAGTGGAGTTTTTCCGTCAAAGGGCTTGAGCCATTCATCAACTGTGATTCCGGGCCATGTGTTCATCATAATTCTTCCCGGAGTTTTAGGAATATTATCGTAAGCCGTGTAAACAGCCTTGCCGTCTATGTACCATGTAATATGATCAGGCTGCCATTCAAAGCCGTAGCTATGGAATCCTTCCGACGCGTCAAATCCAAGGTCATACATAACTTCATGATTGCCAACGCCGTCCGTATAGTAGTTCAACTGAACCTTAGTAGTATCTTTGCCGAGTATCTCAATGTCGATCTCGTCCCAAGGATTATCTTCGGAAGGACCAGTATAGGTAAAGAACGAAGAAACAACACCGTCATTCTTTATCGCCTGCATTGAAGTTTCGTAATAGCCATAACCATAGTGTTCAGAAGTTCTGTATTCTGCACCTGAGTAATTATACTTTCCGCTGTGATCCTTGTCGATAGTAAGGCTGAGCATTCCGTTTTCCAACGATGTATTCTGCTTATACCAACCGCAGTCAAAACAGCTTCCGTTAGTCCAGCCGTCAGAAGCGAAAAACAGTTTAGATTCGCCGTCTCTGAAATCCTCAACAGCTGTAGCGTTCGCATTCATAGGAGTACCGTAATCCTTTATGCCGTTATCAGGTTTTATAGGTTCGGTTGTAGTCTGAATTTCCGGCTTTGTCTCCGAAGGAACAGTAGTTACGGGAGGTTCTGTCGGATTAATATCAGGATTTTGTTCATTCTGATACGATTCGGGAAGTTTCGTCAGAAGTTTAGCGTCGACCTTTTGAATAGCAAGCGCATCATTGGGTGTAATTCCGTTTCCGTTGAGATGAACATCGCCGTTGATCGCACCCTGCTCGGAAAGACCGTACTTATCCTCATTTCCGAGATGCTGGAGAATAGCTGTCGAATCAGCAATAGTTACATGTCCGTCACAGTTAGCATCGCCCCATAAAATATCGTCAACGGGCGGAATTATCGGCTCAGTCTCTGCATTTGTGAGAGAAAGAAGATACGTAAGCGGAGAATTCCAGTAAATAGTTATCTCGTTTGTAGAATAGCTTTCTGCGTTATCTACCCAGCACTTAGCGGGAGCATTGCCGCGGCAGTAAGCTTTAGCAGCCGGATCCTCAAGACCTGAGTTTACACCTCCGACTAACATACCCGGCATAGCAGAACCTACAGCCATTGACGGACGATGATGCGGATTTTCAGGTGAAACCGTACCATATCCCGTTACAAAGCTTGTGCCGAGCGGATTTGAGCCAAGCAGATAGTCAAGCTGTGCTTTTGCAGCGTCAAGATACTTTGATTCGCCTGTAATATCATAAGCCAGACCGAGAACGATTCCGGCATTTGCAAGAGTCATGTTGCTTCCCCAGTTGTACTTAGTAAGTGAAGAACCGTAGGGATTAACGGAAGATATGCTTAAGAAATCATCAGCCTGCTTAAGAATTGCAGAAGACGCGTTCGCTACAAGGTCAGAGTCATTTTTATTAATGTCTTTCATTGTAAGAAGAGCAATATTTCCGTAATCTCCCACAGTAGCCCAGTCAAGACCCGTCTTTACTGAAATTCCGTCCATATATGCTCTTTCACCTGTTGCACGGTAAAGCTGTGCAGCTGCCCAGTACATTTCATCTGATGCCGTTTTATCTTCATATGCACCTGTTACAATATCATCAGGATTTTTAAGATAAAGCTTGTCGGGATTAGCCTTTGCCCATTCATAAGCCTTTTTAGCAGCCTCGAGACAAGTGTTTGCAAAATTTGCGTCAATATCCTTGTAAACTTCATAAGCAAGCGCCATAGATGCCGCAAAATCAGCAGATGAAGTCACTGTTTCAGGCATTACAATAAGCGGCTTTGTTTCTTTTTCAGGCATTACATATCCGGGGAACGTGTCACATGTAACTTTGTGATATACGCCGCCTGTTGTCTTGTTCTGCATTTTGAGCATCCATTCAAGTTCATAGCGAACTTCATCAAGAACATCAGGTATGCTGTTTCCGCTTTCGGGAATGCCGATACTATCACTGTAATCCGCCGGACTTGCCATATAGGCATACATAAGGTCTGCAACAGCCTTTGCAGCGGGAACTACATATCTGCCATAATCTCCGGCATCGTGCCAGCCGCCGCTCACATCTATCTGCTGATTTGTCTGATAGACAGTCGCTATCGTATCATGACATGAAGGATGACCGAATTCAGCGTCTTCTACCTTAGTTCCGCATCTCTGGAGATACAGCATTCTTACGCTTGAATCGAGAAGATTGTCATAAACATCGTCTCCGATTGTGAAAGTGTAAGAGTTTTCAAGACCACCGTATGAAACATAGTATCTTCCCGGAGTTGTAAGTTCAGAAAAATCTGCTTTATAGTTTGTTTCACCGGCTTGAATATTTTCAATTGCGCTGGAAACAGTTCCATGATAAGCAATTTCGCCTGTATCAGCATTTACAACAGCAAATTCGTTTGTATTTATTGAATCTGCGTTTCTGATTACAGCTGCTTTCTTAGCGCCAGGCTTATATCCTATCTGATTTGTTATGATAGACGGAGCGTAAGGCTTATTAGCATTGTAATCAACCTTGCTGTCGTCAACAAGTTCAAGAACAACATTATCAAGATAGATTGTATGTTCGCCAACAGAGCCGCCGTCCTCTTTTTCCTGAAGTCCACAGTTAAAACAGAATTTTGTCATAATGTCCGTATCATATTCCATTTCAAACTCATATTCAACTTTCTGCGGTTCTGTTGTAACATTGATCCCTTTCCATGTATAAGCCTGATATGTGCCGCCGTTCTGCTGAATCATTGATTCTACAAAGCGCGGAACAGTAGACGAAATCTCATATTTAAGACGATATACGCCGTTCTTGTAAAGCGGAACAGGCTGGTCATAACACATCTGAACAGCATAATTAAGCGTACCCTGATTTGTAATTTTAAGTGCAAGCTTTCCGTTTTCTGTTGTTAGTGTACAAGCGCCTCCGCTTTCTTTGTATGTACCCCAGTCCGTCGTGCCGTTGTTAAATTCTCCGTTTGTTACAAGATTTTCAGCAGCAAATATGTTGCTCGCAGGAACTACGGGCATAGCCGAAGCCATAACAGCGCAGGCAGCAATCGCGGCTGCACATCTTTTTAAGGTATTTTTCTTCATGATAATCAACCTCTCTGTATTTTATTTTTCAATTTTGACAATAAATCCTCAGTGCTCAATTTATCATCTTTCACATATTATTTTACATGATTTCAGAGATTTTGTATATTATTTTCTTGACATAAATGGTAAAATAATGACATTACATAAATGTCTCTCCGTTTAAAAGCGAAGAGACATTAAAATAATATTTTTACGAAGGAAGCTTACTTTTAAAAATATACTTATCAGTTATTTTTATCGTCAGGCAGGCAATAACTATTCCCAACAGCGCACCTCCGACAATGTCGGTTGGAAAATGAACGTACAGATACATTCTCGAAAATGCAATAAGAGCGGCGATGCCAAAAGAGGGAATGCCAAGACGTTTGTCATAGTAAAAGAGTATTGCAGCAGCGCAGAAGCTTGATAAAGTATGCCCCGATGGAAAAGAAAAGTCCTGAGGATTATCTATAAGCATATTCTGAAGCTCGATTATCCAGCATGGTCTGTCACGCCGTACAGCATTTTTTATGAACAAATTGCCGATAAGTACGCCTGCAATAAGTCCTATAAGCATAGTAATGCTGCATCTTCGATATTTTGCCTTAGCCGAAATGATCAGCGCAACAGCTACCCAAAATATACCGAGATTTCCGCACATAGTAATAATAGGCATGACAGTATCAAGAAAGCCGTTTTTAATATGATCTTTTATAAAATCAAGAACTTCAAGTTCAAATTCCTGCAAAATTAATACCACCCTTTATTTCAAAACCGATTCCTGTATTGTAAAATGCTTTGGAATACCTCTGTCCATTATAATATTCAGTTCACCCTGAATCAAAGGCAGGAAATACTTTAAAGCGCTGTCGCTGATATTATTTCCGGTAAGCGTAATATATTCATCGGGAAGAAACTTCTCATTATTCGCTATATTTGCTGCATTAGTCGTTTCAATCACGATAGTGTAAGGCATATCGCTGACTCTGCGGAACACCATTACCTTGCCTGTTTCTCCGTTCAAAGCACAGCGTACTCCGGCAGCTCCGACAGCCTCGGCCTCGTCAATATCAGTCCGAGAACATATATGAGACGAACATCGCTGCATTACGTTAAGCTCAATAGAACGTACTTTACAGCCAATTTCCCTTCGTACCGTTTCTTCAAGGTATTTTCCTATACCCGAAAGGTATTTGTGTCCGAAGTTATCGACCACGCCCGAACGATACGATACTCCCGCTCCTTCACAATGCTCTCCTTCGCCGTTTTTTTCAGTATGCGAAACCTGAGCAGTCATACTTGCATCAGGTATTTCGATACCTTCGGAAACAGCAACCACGACCGCCTTGTGCTTCGCCATTTCCTGACGCACGTCTCTTATAAAAGAATCAATGCGGAAGCTTCTTTCAGGAACGTATACAAGATGAGGAGCTGTTTCACCCAAAGCGTGAAGAACCGCACTTGAAGCGGTCAGCCAGCCTGCGTGGCGTCCCATTACCTCTACAACGGTAACAGAAGGCATGCTGTATACGGAGCTGTCGCGTACAATTTCCTGCATCGTAGCGGCAACATATTTAGCTGCCGAACCAAAACCGGGAGTATGATCGGTAATGCACAAATCGTTATCTATCGTCTTCGGAATACCGATAACTTTTATATCAGCAGATTCTCTGCGGAAATATTCCGACAATTTATTTACCGTATCCATTGAATCGTTGCCGCCGATATAGAAGAATGCGCCGATCTGACGCTGTCTCAAAGTATCGAGAATCTTTTTGTATACGCTGTCGTCCTCATTGTAATCCGGAAGCTTGTACCTGCAGGAACCGAGTACTGTAGAAGGCGTTTGTCTTAGAAGTTCCATGTCGTCATTTGTAAATATCAAGGTTTTAAGATCTACAAGATGATTGTAGATAATACCTTCTATACCGTTGATTGAACCAAAAACAGCATCTATTTTAGGTTCTTTGATAGCTTCCTTGAATACGCCCACCAAAGACGAGTTAATAGCACAAGTGGGACCTCCCGATTGAGCTACAGCAATGTTCATCATAAATTTTACCTCCGCTTTCAGAGCATGAGTTTACAGACATGCTTCAAAATATTCTGCGGTATATCGAAGCGATAAACCGATTTATGTTTCTTTATTACATTATACTATAAAATGCGGCTGTTGTCAATGCGGAAATTTTAAGGCGGCACTGCATAAAGCAGTTAGATGCGCTTTGCGCGGTCTCCTAATAAAGATCTGTGAAATTTGAAATTTTTCTCTTGACAAGTTAACCAAAATCAGGTATAATATTTATTATGTATTTTAATTTGTGCGAGAAACGGAAAGACAGCTATACAGAACTTACCTCCGAGGCTCTCGCCTTTTACAGAAGGAGTGTTTTTTATGGGTAAGCAGATGTCAAGATCTAACTACGAAAAACTGATACTGGAGCTTGATGACCTTAAAATTAATAAACGTAAAGAAGTTGCGGAAAGGCTTAAAGTTGCGCGTTCATACGGCGACCTTTCCGAAAACGCTGAATACGATGAAGCTAAAAACGAACAGGCTATCCTTGAAGCTCAGATAGCGGAGCTTCAATACACTGTCGATAACGCTGAAATTATCGAGGATTCAAACATATCCGTCGATGAAATCGGTATGGGTTCGATCATTAAAATAAAGCGCGTTGGTACAGACAAGATCGAAACCTTTGAAATAGTCGGCACAAATCACGTTGACATAAAAAACGGAAAAATTTCCGACGAATCGCCTATAGGCAAGGCTGCTATGAAGAAAAAAGTCGGCGACACGTTTACGGTAGAAGCTCCTGTGGGAGAGCTTCATTTTGAAGTTGTGGAAATTACTAAGTAAAGGGTGATTCAAATGAGCGAAAATCAGAACAGTACGCCTCTCGGTATTACCGGGGAGCAAGATGTAAATATTTTAAAAAAGGATCGTCTCGATAAGCTGGCTACACTCCGTGAGAGCGGCTTCGACCCTTATCAGACCACAAAATACGATGTTACAGGAAGGGCGGCTGACCTTAAATCCGAATATGAAGCCAAAGAAGCGGAAATTATAGCCGCTGCCAACGGAGACGAGGAAGCTGCCAAAGCGGGACTTGAAACTCTCAACGGCAATATTATTCGCATTGCAGGTCGTATTATGAGCTGGCGGGATATGGGAAAGGCAAACTTTATAGACGTTCGTGACAACACAGACCGTATTCAGGTTTATGTCCGTTCAAACGATGTAGGAGCTGACCTTTTCAAGGAATTTAAGAAAAAATGGGATATAGGCGACATTATAGGCGTGGAGGGATATGTTTTCAGAACACGCAAAGGCGAAATTTCAATTCACGCTCAGAAGATTCAGCTTCTTTCAAAGTCGCTTCTTCCTTTGCCGGAAAAATGGCACGGACTGAAAGATCAGGACATGCGTTACCGTCAGCGTTACGTTGATCTTATCGTTAATCCGGAAGTAAAGGATACTTTTATAAAAAGAAGCCGAATAATTCGAGAGGTCAGAAATTATCTTGACAATTTAGGATACATCGAGGTAGATACGCCCGTTCTTCATACTTTGGAAATCGGCGCATCCGCGCGTCCGTTTATAACTCACCACAATACTCTTGATATGGAAATGTATCTCCGAATTGAAACCGAACTGTATCTTAAAAGGCTTATTGTAGGCGGGTTCGACAAGGTTTACGAGGTAGGACGAATCTTCCGAAACGAAGGTATGGATACTTCTCATAATCCTGAGTTTACATCTGTTGAAATGTATCAGGCTTACACCGATTATATAGGCATGATGGATCTTATCGAAAATATGTACCGTACGATCGCTGAAAATGTATGCGGTACATCTAAGATAACATATCAGGGAATTGAGATCGATCTCGGAAAGCCCTGGGAACGTCTTACTATGATCGAATCCGTAAAAAAATATGCCGGGGTCGATTACAGCGAATGGGCTGACGATGCGGCTGCCCGCGCATGCGCTAAAGAAAAAGGAATCGAGGTTGAGGAAGGCGATTCTGCCACAAAGGGACACGTTCTTATAGCGTTCTTTGACGCTTTCGTTGAGGATAAACTCATTCAGCCGACTATTATTTACGATTATCCTGTTGAAAATTCTCCTCTTGCAAAAAGAAAGCCGTCAGATCCTGCCTTTACAGAACGTTTTGAATACTTTATTTACAGCCGTGAAATGGGTAATGCGTTTTCAGAGCTAAACGATCCTATAGATCAAAAAGAACGTTTTGTAAAACAGGTTGAAGCTAAAAGAGCACAGGGCGCAAACGCAGAAGTTGACGAGGACTTTGTTACGGCTCTTGAATACGGCATGCCTCCTACGGGCGGTCTTGGATTTGGTTTGGACAGACTTGTTATGCTTCTGACAGACAGCGCGTCAATTCGTGACGTACTTCTGTTCCCGACAATGAAACCCATTCCCGCTAACGGCGGACGTCCCGAAAAAGATAATAATGAAGAATAAGGACGGCAAAAATACGCCCCCGTCTGACGACAAAAAGCTTCACATTTCCAAAAGTGTTTTTGAGGCTAATCGCGAGCTGCACGAAAAAGCCGCAGAGGAATCCCGAAAAAAACAAGAGGAACTTGAAAAAAAACTGAACGAACGGAAGAAAAAAGCCGCCGAAGCGCGGGATAAACGTCTTGAAGCCGAGCGTCTGGAGCTTATACGTCTCAAACAGGGAATTATTGAGGAAAGTGAAACTATACACGAAGAACATGCAGAAAAAATTAAGCTGACATTTGGGCAAAAGATCGTTAATTTTTTCTACCATAATAAATGGTGGCTCGGAATAGGAACGGTCTTTACTGCAATAACGATTTTTCTAATTCATAACTTTGTTACAAAGCCGCGCCCGGATATGATAGTTATGATGATAGGCGAAAGTTCTGAAATTGCCGAAGAAAGCGATCTGGAAGAATATATCGAATCGTTTTGCGAAGATTTCAACGGCAACGGCAAGATCGAAGTCTCCATATACTATATACCCTATACGGGTATTGAATCCAAAGATTATGCCAATGGCGTTCATACAAAATTAACTGCCGAGCTTCAAGCGGCAGAAGGAGTTATAGTTATCGGCAATAATATGGCGTCTGAGATTCTCTCGGCTGACGGCATTTTCACCGATCTTTCCCGGATTTACTCCGATAATGAATTCGTTCAAAAGGACAGATTCATGCTTTCCGGTTCAAATTTTGCCGACAGAATTAAAATTGAGAAAAACGCTGTAACAGACGATTGGTTTATGGCTATACGCGCTCCTCAGAAGCTTATGAATGCGGACGAGGACGAGATGCAGGAAGTTTATGATAAAGATTTTCCTGTATTTGACGCTATGATAAAGGATCTCACAAAATAGCGCTATACCCCACGGAGGTATTTTATGAGTTATATTTTTAATGTTGAAAAAGTCACTGCCGACCTTATAAGCTGGGTAAAAAATTACTTTGAAACTTCCGCTTCTGCCGATACTAAAGCAGTTATAGGCATTTCGGGAGGAAAAGACAGCTCTGTTGCGGCAGCGGTATGCGTTGAAGCCCTCGGCAAAGACAGAGTTACAGGAGTGCTTATGCCAAAGGGTGAACAGCCTGACATTGATTGCAGCCGGCTTCTTGTTCAGACACTGGGAATTCCTCATTATACTATAAATATCAAGAGTACCGTTGACGCTTTTACCAAGGAATTTGAAAACCATATCCCAATGAATTCTCAGGCTGTCATCAATACTCCTCCTCGTATCCGTATGACTGCGCTTTACGCTGTTGCAGCATGTATTGGCGGTCGAGTTGTGAACACATGTAATCTTTCCGAAGACTGGGTAGGATACTCCACAAAGCATGGAGATGCAGCCGGAGACTTCTCTCCCCTGTCATCGCTTACAGTAACAGAAATATTGCAAATAGGCGACTATCTCGGACTTCCGGAGCGTCTTGTTCATAAAGTACCGATAGACGGATTATGCGGAAAAACAGACGAAGAAAACCTTGGCTTTACTTATGCGGAGCTTGACCGCTATATCAGAGGAATTGACGATCTTTCATCCAATCCCGATCTTAAAGAAAAAATAGATCGGATGCACCGAAACAGTCTCCATAAATTGCAGCTTATGCCACAGTTTAAGGCTGAAATTAAATAACCTCCGCATAAAGCGGTAAATATTAAAAAAATCACAGATTTCAAAAGAGAGATCTGTGATTTTCCTTTTAGCAGCATAATTTAGCTTATTTTACAAGTCTGCCCCGTTCGGTCTGTCTGCGGATAATTTTCTTTGAGGTTGTTTTTTCAAATTCCTTGTTTCTGACGCGCACACGATGAACTTTTTTTGCTGAAGTCAAGCTTTGGTTAATTTCAAGTATGGTATTTTTTAACAAAACGTCTATTTCTTCGTCAGTCATATCCTTGCAGCAATCAGAATTCGGGAATATTTCCACAGTTATAACTCCGTCCTCGTTATACGCAAGTATTTCAGATATAAAATCAAATCCGGCAAATTTATTTTCAATTTCTTCAGGCGATACATTCTCGCCGTTTGAAAGTATAATAAGATTCTTTTTTCTTCCTGTAATAAAAAGCTTATTTCCATCGACATACCCTAGGTCGCCTGTTCTGAGCCAGCCGTCCGGAGTAAGAGCCTTTGCTGTTTCGACATCGTCCTTATAGTATCCTGCCATTACAGACGGACTTTTTACAGTGATCTCACCGTCTACGATTTTAACCTGACAGCCGTTTACAATCACTCCAACATCTCCGCAGCAGTCAGTACTAAAGCGATCTGCTGTTGTGATACGGGGCGAACATTCTGTCATACCATAACCTTGTCCCATTTGATACCCCATTTCCTGGTACGCCCGCTGAACCTCAGGTCTTAAATATGCACCGCCGCTGTAAATAGTCGTAAGCCGGTCTCCGAATACATTTTTTGCAATCTCCTCTATTGGAATTTCAGGATGCGCTTTAGAAAGCGATTTTATCTGTTTATAAATTGTTTCGGCAATCATAGGGACTATCAGAATGATCGTCGGACGGAATAATTTCAGATTTTGTCCTATTCTCATCATTGAATCATTAATGCAAAGCTGATTTCCATATCTAAGAGAACACAGTATATCGCAGGTAAAACAGTATATATGATGTATTGGGAGTATTGACAATATTACATCGTCGACTGTACTCTCATCGTCCTGACACATTGCATTGTCTGTTAAGTTTCTGTGAAGAAGCATTACGCCCTTGCTTTTTCCTGTAGTGCCTGATGTATATGAAATTGATGCAAGCGCATCGGGAGATACCTCCGGAAGCTTTACGGGCTCATTTTCAGCAAGTATCTTAGGCAGATCTTCGGAAAATGATATAAATTCCATGACGTTCGGACACTTTTCGCGAATTTCCGATATAATTCCCTCATATCTTTCATCATACATGAATATGACGGTATCTGATCTGTTAAGAAGCTCGCATATATCGGCGCTTGGAAGCTGAGCGTCAAGCGGTACGCAGGCATTGCCTCCGCATACTGTACCAAAATAGCTCACAATCCATTTATAACCAGAAGCGCCTATTACCGCCGTATGGATCACGTCTTTGTATTTGGAACTTATATAGCCTGCCAGACGGCAGGAATCCTCGTACAACTGTCTGAATGATCTCTCTGAAATATCTTTGCCGTCTTTTTCTCTTATAAACGTTCTGTCACCGTATTCTTCCGCGGATTCTCTTAACAGATCCTGCAAAGTTTTTATTTTTTGCTTATCCATAATTATTCTCCTTTTCCTGCGAGAATTTCGAGGTAATCGACCGCGTCTCCAACGGTGTGAAGATTTACGACCTCATTTTCGTCCACAGTAACGCCCAGTTCGGTTTCAATGTCTCCAAGAAAACTCATGAAATCATATGAGTTAAAACCAAGATCGTCAATAAAACGGGATTCACCGGTAATTTCGTCTGCGTTTACCTCAACATAGTTGCTTATAAGAGCCTTTAACTGTTCAAACATAATAAAATCCTCCTGTTTATTAATAATATTCTTGATATTCAAAGCTCTGCTTTCAACAAGCAGACGGCTTACGATAGTAAGCCGGATTCAGTCGGAGATTGTATCTCCGACTGAATCTAAAGATGTTCGCCGCCTAAGAGGGTGCGGGTATCCGGTGGACACCTCTGCGAAGCAGAAGCACCGACCGAGACGACAGTCGAGACTCGAGGAACATCGTCTGCGGTTATATTATTTCAAGTATATCGCCGACCGATCTGTTTTTGTCTTCTATTCCTCTGAAAAGCACACGGCAAAGGTAGTAATAAAAATACTCCATTTCGCTTTCGGTCACGGCGTCCGCTCTGTATTCAAAATTGAAATTAAGCCCGTTATCTTCGGGGCGGTGCATTACAGTCAAATAAAGAGGCTGCGAAGCGACTCCGTTCGAATACCAGCAGCTTTTGTACGGAATGTCAGGCATTTCAGGCGTATTTTTATTTATGGTAAGAGGCTGATACGTAAGAGTTATACTTTCATAACTTGTTCCCGGGTCATACTTCCAGTACCGACCTCTTTTCATGGTGTATTCAATCGGATCGTAATTGGCATGACGGAAAATTTTATTTTGCTCTGCCTGAATAATTCTTATGCCTTCCAAAAATGTAAGAGTCGGTTCAATAATAGTCCTCAACGGGAAAAAATGCACTCTTGTTCCGCCTGAATATTTTTCGGAAAGAGTACCGCGTCTTGCAACACAAGTTTTTACGGATACGTCTTTTTCGTTATCGTTGAATTTCGAAAGAACCGTCCTCATTCCCATGAGAAGGAGACTTGCCATTGAAACATTGTTCATTTCGCAGAATTCCATAAGACGCATCGAAGCTTCCTTTTCAAGACGATATACCGAAATAGCGGCTGTAGGATCTTTAGATACGACCATTGCCCATCTTTGATTCGGGTTATTGTTTTCACGTCTTTGCGTAATAAGTCTGCCCTGCCCCGAAAAATCAGTATACATAGGTTCGCTTCTTTCAATATTGTTCATCCAGTATTCTTCGTCTTTCTTTTGTGCAGGAGAACCGGCTTCGTATGCAAGATCTTTTTCAAGCTGAGGAATAAACGGTCTTACGGGACTTTGTTTTATATCGGCGCCGTATTTCATTATGCTGTACGTTTCCAGCACTGCACGGTCAAACCCGACTATTGCGCTTGAATCCATTGTCATATGGTCAACCTTTAAATAAATTCCGTTATATCCTTCGGGCATTTTTATCATAACAACTTTATTCATAGGAGAATTAAATCTTTCGAACGGAACAGAAGTCCAACGTTTCATCTCTTCATTGGCGTCCGCCTCGTTCCAGTGAGAAAAATCAAAAAACTCTATATCACGCTCTTCGGAAGGAACTATATACTGATATACTTTTCCGTCTTCGTCCTGTACGAATCTTAGACGCATGGAATCAAATTTTTCGTACGTTTTATATATTGCTTTTTTAAGCAGTTCAAAATCAACGTCTTGTTTTACATAAAGACCTGTTCCGATACAAAGAACCTGTACGGGAGAATATCTTATCGTATAATAATGAAGCTTCTGAGCTGCGCATAGCGGATAACATTTCATCACTGCTCCGTTGATATTTATTTCTTTCATATTTTCCTCCATAATTATTACAGGTATTTTTCAAGAAATCTTCTTATTCTTTCTTCACATTCAGCCGGATCTTCATAATATGCTGCTCCATGTCCGGCATTATCAACAAGATATATTTCCTTTGGAGAGTTGCATGCACGGTAATTCTTTTCGCTCATCCATGTCGGCACAAAATTATCCTTTTTACCGTGAATGAACATTATCGGAAGGTCGGTAGCTTTCACAGCATCAAGCGTTGAGAAATCTTTAAAGCCATATCCCGCTTTTTTCCTGCACATTTTATCGTTTATATTCATTATCGGAAAAGGCTTGAGATGGTAATCCCTTTTGAGAATATGAGAAAAAACATCATATGGAGAGGTAAACGCACAGTCGGCTATTACAGCTTTTACGGAATCTGACAAATCGGAAAATCCAGATGTCATGAGAACCGTTGTACCGCCCATTGAAACGCCGTAAAGTACAATTTCTTTAGTGTTATTGAAACGATCGTCAATATATTCGATCCATTTACGGCAGTCATATCTGTCAAGTATTCCGAACCCTATATATCGTCCCTCACTTTTACCATGAGCGCGGTGGTCTACTATAAGACAATCATACCCTATCTTATGGAAAAAAACGGCTATCGATGCACAATTCGTTATACCCGTTCCGGTATAACCATGACAGCATATTACAAGCTTATCGCTTCTGATTTCAGACGGGAAGTAATCGGCATGAAGCATTATACCATCGCTCGCCCTGATCGTTATGTGTTCGAGCTGTTGAGATTGAAGCCATTCTCGATTGGGGATCATAAATTTTTTATATTCATCCCACTTATGCATATCAGCCATTTCACTGAGATCCACTTTCAGCTTATCCTGTCTTGGGATCGTGGAATCAAAAAGCTTTTTTGCTCCCGCAGCGCATGCCAATGCTCCTATAGCTCCCACACTAATCACAGCCATACTTAAAGCCTTTACCATGTTATCAAACCTTTCAATATAATTTCGACCGCAAGTCATATAAGGTAATAAGTTTTTTAAATTATTATGACCGATAATCTAAAATATATTATGTTATTTAGTCGTTTTTAAGAATTAATTTTATATTATTCGACCGCCAGTCAGCATTTGCTTAATTCAGTATATCATTTATTCGACCGATAGTCAATACGCTTTTTTTACAAACTTCTATTGAATTATCATTACGTTTATGTTATAATAATACAAGCAAAAAACTGCAATACAAACGTTAAGGAGCGTTTAAAACGAAATATATATTTGATTTTTAAGAACCCGTGTTCATAAGAAATTCCCGTCAAAGCCGCCAAATAACTTTGAGAATTAACTGAAAAATATAGTTCAAAATTTATTTTCGCAGCTATTGCAATTTTTTAGCTAATATGATATAAGCAGCGTGTCGCTGCACCCATGTTCACACTGGAAAAAATAAAATTCCGAATTTCTCTCTGCGTATATTGATTTTTAGGGAATTATATGATATAATAAAAATAGTATAAAAAAGGAGAACATATTTATGAAAACTATTGCCATTATTGGAGCAATGCCTTCCGAACTTGCAGATATTCGCACCACTCTTGGAGAAGCTGACGTAAAACATTTTTCAGGCTTTGACTTTTATATAAATTATTATAACGGAAACAAAATTATTAACGCCTGCTGCGGTATTGCAAAAGTTAATGCAGCTCTATGCACTCAGGTAATGATAGATAATTTCACTCCCGACTGTGTTATCAATACAGGAGTTGCCGGAGGAATGAATACTTCTGTAAAAGTATGCGATATTGTAATTTCTACGGAAGTTCTTCCCCACGATCTCGACCAGCATTTTCTTGTTGATTATCCGCCATACTGCGGTATTTTCCAGTCCGATAACACTCTTATGGAAACAGCAGAAAAAGTATGCGGAGAATTTAATGTAAAATGTTTCAGAGGACGTATCGTATCAGGAGAAGCGTTTATTTCAGACAGCAGATTAAAAACCTCTATTCAAGAAAAATTTAATCCATATGCCGTTGATATGGAAAGCGCCGCTGTAGGTCACGCATGTTATCTCAATAAAACGCCTTATATAAGCGTTCGCTGCATATCTGACAACGCAGACGACGATGGAGCAATGTCATTTGACGAATTCGAAAAAATCGCAGCTAAGCGCGTTTCGGATATAGTCCTCAGAATGACCGAGCTTATATGAGTAAAATAAGGTTCATTATACGTCTAAAATCGTTTACAACAAAGGAGAAGCTCTTATGAAAAAAATTTTATCATCAGCTATAGTTGTTATTCTAACAGCTGCCTCAACTATGCCGTTCTTTTCCAATGCAGAAGACAACATACCGTTGTTTTACATTAGAGCTGAAACAAGCGAAAATTACAGCATTGCAGACGATGGCGCAATCGTTATAAGCCGCGAAACTGCCGCTAAAGGAATAACGCTGAAAGCAGGCGTCTATATTCAGGATGAAACGGATCTTGTTTGGAACGCGGCGCCAAAGTGGAAATGTGCAAACAGCGCTATTTCGCTTGAAAAAGCATATAATCCAATTCCTGAAGACGATTCGCCTCTGTTGCCATATGCCTATGCCGAAACGGATTCAAAAGGAAATATTATAAGAGGAGTCAACACGTCCGATCTTTATATAAACAGAAAATACAACGTCATAAGCTATACTTGCCGTCATGCGACTACAAACGGAACAGCTTTCAAAAAATACGGCGCTGCATCTGATGAATATCCGCTTATTACATTCGATATGGCCGTCGACAAAAATGTTCCATACGGCGAATATGATGTTTATTTTCTGACAGAACCGGAAGATTACGAAGAACAGCAGGTCAGTTCGGTTGCCTTAAAAATAAACGGCAGTACTATCTACACACCCAGAACAGAGGGAATTAAAATTCGTATAGAAGGCTCAAATTTAGGCGATATTAACAATGACGGTCTTATCGATTCCTCAGACGCCTCCGAAGCTCTTATCGAATACGCAAGAATAATGACAAAACTTGACAGCGGATTGAATGAACTTCAGACAGAAGCGGCAGACGTAAATTTTGACGGAGCAGTTGATTCGTCAGATGCAGCCGATATACTTAAATATTATGCCTACACACGTACTACTTCCGAAGAAATCAAAAGCTTACGGGAATATTTCGGCAGATAATAAAGCATATCCCGTCAATCAAATATAAATACAAAAAAATCAAGCGATTTTACGTATGTCAAGAAAACAGCGGCAAACGTAAATTTCGCTTGATTTTTTCAATATGTGTTTTTTCATTCCAATAAAACAAATGAGCCTCCGATTAAGGAAGCTCATCTGCCATGATATAGGGATTATTGGGGATTTATAATATAATGTTGGGGTAACATTATATTATCATGAAAAAGAAAAAAGTATCACAGGGAGTTTCCTTTCCCTGTATATAATATTATACACTATAAATATGAACATTGTGTGAAAAATAGGGTCTTATGACCACCAAATTTATTCGAATTAAAGTCGTGTTTTTTGTGCATTTTTAACATCATCAGCGCTTATCCTAAACCAAAACACCGAACCCTTCCCGATCGTGCTGCGCACACCGTAATCATAATTATGCAGCTTTAAAACCGCTTTAACTATAGAAAGTCCCAGTCCCGTACCAACTATCTCGCGCTTATGATTCTCGGAACGATAATATTTATCAAAAATCAACTTTATTTTATCCTGTTCAATACCTTCTCCTGTATCCTCCACTTCAATAATTATACCATTCTGACTGTTTATCTGCCGTACGTACACTTGCTTGTCCTCGCCGGTATAATTTATAGCATTATTTATCAGGTTATAAATTACCTGTTCAATTTTCACCACATCACAATACACGATACGTTCTTCATCGGCTTTAAAATGAATATTGTAACCCATTTTTTCTGATATTCCTTTAAATCTGTCAATAATTTCAGAAAGTTTTGAGCTTATTTCAAACTCCTCAGGAGCAAGCTTCTGCCTGCCGCTTTCAAGCTTGGATAAATCAAGAATATCGTTAACCATGAGAGATAGTCTGTCCGTCTCATTAATAATTATTTCAAGATGCTCATTTCGCTTCTTGGGATTGTCTCCGGAAAGATCGCGTATCATCTCGGCATATGCTTTTAACATAGTAAGCGGCGTCCGAAGGTCGTGCGAGACATTAGCAATAAGATCACGCTGCATGGTATCGACACGGGAAAGTTCCTTTTCGGCATATGTAAGAGCGTCCGCAAGCTGCTTAACTTCAAGATAACCTCTTCCGTCAAACTCGGTATTAAAATTCCCTTTTGCAAGACTTTCGGCAGCAATTGTAATTCTGTCAATAGGCCTTGCTATTGTCCTTGAAAGGAAAAGTGAAATAATAAAAGCAAAAATAACAAGTATAAATGTAATCACCATAAGCTGCCGTTTGATTATAGTCACGGTCGAACCGACCGGAACAAGAGTTGTATTTATAAACAAATAGCCGTCCGGAACTTCAGAGTCTCCCAAAGCGCAGCCAAAAAGTACCATTGAATAATTATTATGCGGATTTTTGACTTTCCTCCATATGGGCTGATTACCGTTTTCCGATATTTCTTGCTGATATTCATAGGTTTTGTTCGTTCTTCCATGAATAATACAATCTACGGAATGTTCTTTTGTATACATAGATCTGCCATAGCGATTAACAATTTCAATGCAAAGATCGTTTTTAGAAGCTATTTCATCCATCTTCAAACTGAAGTCAACCGGTTTATCGTTTTTATAAGAATAAATTATCTGGGCTGCCGATGCGTCAACATCCCGGATCTTCGATTGAGTATAGAACTTCTCAAGAAAAAGGATCTGAAAAAGCCACAAAAGCAAAAATACAATTATAGTGAAACCGATAAAATATATCCAAATACTGAATTTCAGCGGTATTCGTCCGTAAGCGGCTCGTATGCGTTTAATTAGCTTCAAACTTATATCCCATTCCTCTCAGCGTAACTATAAATTTACGATATTCACCGAGACTGTTTCTGAGCATTTTTATATGTGTGTCGACTGTTCTGTCATCGCCGAAGAAATCATATCCCCATACCTCTTCAAGAAGCTGATCGCGTGAAAGTGCAATATTTTTGTTGCGAACAAGATAAAAAAGCAGATCATATTCTTTTGGAGTCATAGAGGCTCTTTCGCCATTAACATAAACCTCTCTTCCGGATATATCTACCTCAAGCCCTTCAAAACTATACTTATCCTGCTTGGGGAGCTCTGAAACCGACTTATTTCTTTTAAGAACCACCTTCGCCCGAGCCATAAGCTCCTTGGGTGAAAATGGTTTTACCACATAATCGTCTATGCCTATCTCAAATCCGAAAAGCTTATCATATTCCTCTCCCCTTGCGGAAAGCATTATTACGGGTATGTTTTTTGTTTTACGTATTTCCTTGCATGCCGAATATCCATCGAGTCTCGGCATCATAACATCCATAATAATAAGGTCGTAATCATTTTCGTGGCAGAGATTGACAGCTTCCATACCATTTTCGGCTTCGGTAACATCATACCCTTCAAACTCGGCATATTCGCGAACTACCTTACGAATATTTATTTCATCATCTACTATTAATATATGAGCCATATTTTTAACCTCCTAAATTAATTTGCCTATGAAATTCATCTCTTAATTTATTATATCATATAATTACCTAAAAATCAACATACGCGGAGAGAAATTCGGAGTTTTATTTTTTAAACGCGAATTTAAATGCAGAGACACGCTGCTTATATCATATTAAAATTGCAATAAACCTGTAAATAATTCCCTCCGAATATTTTATCATTCTACTCATCCCGCGTCAACTAGCCATTTATATTATAATAAACTATCAATGTGAATATATTATGATATTTTCTTGTAAATTTGCAACAATTTTATAAAAAATGTTGTGACTCGTAATTTTATTATTGACTTTTTCGGTAAAATTTGCTATAATTAAATTAATCGTAAAAAATAGGTGTGCGGAAAGGAGAATTAAATCATTGAAGTATGGGAACATTCTTGCGGCGTCTCTTGCTATATGCCTTTCCACCGCGCTCGTTGTTGCATTTTCCTTTATGCACCCCGAATATTCGGTACTCGTTATCGGCGTTTATTTTATAACCGTCATACTAATGTCTGTTATTGTATTTATAATAAGCAAAATATATACCAAAAATAAATCGTCCGTAGATTCAGAAGATTTTGTAAGAGTTATAGAAAATCTTGATTCTGAATTTATAGTTTGGTCCGACGACTTTACTTATATTCGCATGAATAAGCGCATAAGAGAGCTTCTTGATATTCCCCTCGAAGAAAGCTGCGGTAAAGACGCTTTAAAAAAAGCCTTGGGACTTCCGGATCTCAGTGTGAACAGCCTCAGCCTTGTTACAGCGGGAAAACACAACGCAAGCTTTAATACAAAAACAAATAAAACTGTAAGCATTACATGGAGTACCTCCTTGTTTAAAGGATTTAAAAAAAGAAGCCTCTATCTTAGTACAGGATTTAATATTACCGAAATTAAAAAAATGAAAATCAATCTTGCAAGCGCAAATGATTTTTTTAATTCCTCCATGGAGCTTGCCGAGATCGGTGTGATAATGAGTACCGACCGAAAAAAATATGCTGCTTCTTCCGAAACTGTTCGTATGTTTGGCTTGAAAAGCAACAGTATTTCCGTCAAGACCTTTCGCTCGCTCATACATCCGAACGACCGAATGCAGTTTGACAGCGCAGTCAATTCCGATAATGAAGAAAGCGGCGAAATAAAAAAAATCGAACTTCGTATAAAGAAAACGGACGGAGCAAGTTATCGTTGGTACAGTTTCCGTTACAAATCGATCAGAGCAACCGATAATACTTTGCCTCTTTTCGGCGGTGCGCTTCTTGACATAAATGAAGAACGCGAAAAAGATATGCTTATCGAACGTCTTGCGTATATTGACGAAGTCACTGAAATAGCAAATCGCAACCGTCTTGTCAGCATAGGTCAGGAAACCTACGAATGCAGCCGCACTCTCGGCTACAGCTATTGGATAATAGCTTTGGATATTGACCGGTTCCACATCATAAACGATACCTGCGGCTATGAAAACGGTAATTATATTCTCAGAAATTTTGCTCATATACTTTACAAATTTGTAACGCCAGGCGGTCTTGCCGCACGTATCAGCGGAGATAATTTCGCTTTGGTATTTCGTGGATACGGCGATGACGACCTTCCATTCCGTACAGCAAAAAACATTCAAGAGGAATTCGCCAAACTTGCAGTTGATGAATTTGCCGCCGTAAATCTTAGCTGCTCGGCAGGATTTTCCAAAATGCCCGATGACGGCGATTCTTTCCTTAATGTCATGGAACATGCGGAATTTGCCCTAAAATCCGGAGGCGGACAGCCCGGTTCGATATGCGGATACGAACCAAGTATGCACGATTCGATAATCGGAGTTAACGAACTTGAAAAATCGCTTGCACTTGCTATCGACAATAACGAGCTTCAGCTTTTCTACCAGCCTAAAATTGACCTTAAGTCAGGAAAAATAATGGGCGTTGAAGCGCTTATACGCTGGATAAAGCCTGATGGAACTGTCATCACTCCCGATGCGTTTGTGCCGATTGCCGAAAGATCGCGTCTTATAGGAAAAATAAGCGAATTTGTACTTAACGAGGGATGTCGTCAGAATGCCCTGTGGCAGAAGCTGGGTTATCCTAATATCGTTATGTCAATTAATTTCACTTCCGCCGACTTCTATCAGAACGATTTGAAAGAACGCGTCCTTGACGCTCTTGTCAGAACAGACCTTGATGCAAAATGGCTCGAGGTCGAATTAACCGAAACACTCGCTCTCAGCGATATAGATTATGCTGTAGCGCAGATGAATAAGCTTCGTGATCTTGGTGTTAAACTTGCTATGGATGACTTTGGTACAGGCTATTCTTCCCTGAGCTACTTGCAGATACTTCCCATTACTTTGCTGAAGCTTGACCGTTCATTTATCACGGATATTCAGCATGACAATATCGCTTTAAAAATTGTTTCAGCGGTTATAAGCATCGCAAAATCAAAAAAAATCAAAACTATAGCAGAAGGCATTGAAAATCCCGAACAGGAGGACATTCTTCGAAAAGCAGGCTGCGATTACGGTCAAGGATATTATTACGGAAAACCCATGCCTGCTGAAGAGCTTGAAAAACTTTTTGCAAAATTCGGCTGATAACAGTCGTAAAATAAAAGAGCCTTTCAGCAGGGATTTCTCCGATATGATTAAACTGCATATCGTGAATTTTCTGTGAAAGATTCTGAACGGAGGTTATAAAATGAGAAGAATCGGTATTTTAACAAGCGGCGGCGACTGTCCCGGTCTTAACGCAACCATAAGAGGCGTAGCAAAAGCTTGCTACGAACAATTTGGAGAGGACAACGTTGAGATAGTTGGCATATCCAACGGCTATTACGGACTTATAAACAATCTGTGCAAAGATATGTCCCCCAGCTCGTTTTCGGGGATCCTTACTCAAGGCGGTACAATTTTCGGCACTAAGCGTCAGCCGTTCAAAATGATGCAGGTCATTGGCGAAGACAATGTTGACAAAGTAAAAAACATGAAAAATACCTATAAAAAACAGAAGCTTGATTGTCTTCTTACATTGGGCGGAAACGGTACGCACAAAACGTCTAAGCTGCTTTCCGATGAAGGGTTAAACGTCATCGGACTTCCTAAAACTATTGATAACGATATTTACGGCACAGACATTACCTTTGGTTTCCATACAGCTGTTGACATTGCAACTGACGTTATTGATCGTCTCCATACAACAGCAGCAAGCCACAGCCGAGTTCTTGTCTGTGAAATAATGGGAAATAAAGCCGGATGGCTCACCTTAAATGCAGGAATTGCCGGCGGTGCGGATATTATAGTCATCCCTGAGATTCCTTATGATATTGACAAGATCTGCGATGCTGTAATGGCAAGAACCGCTTCCGGAAAAACCTTTTCGATCTTGGCTGTTGCTGAAGGCGCTTTCGATGTATCAGAAGCAAAAATGAAGAAAAAAGAACGCGCAAAAAAACGTGCCGAAGCAGGAATGATTACCGCTACGGGTCGAATTGCTACTCAGATTCAGCAAAATACAGGCATTGAAGCCCGTGTCTGCGTTCCGGGGCACATGCTTCGCGGAGGCGCGCCCAGTGCATATGACAGAATTTTATCAACTCAATTCGGAGTTCATGCTGCATATCTTATTTCTAAAGAAAAGTATGGCAGAACAGTCGCTAAGATCGGTGACAAAATAACCTCCAATAAACTTGCAGATATTGCAGGAAAAACCAAATTTGTAACGCCTGACGATCACCTTATTGTAGCTGCAAAGGCTATAGGTGTTGCATTCGGAGACTAATATAAGGAGAAAAATAATGACTTACAAAGAAAGCTTTATAAAATTCATGGTTGACTGCGGAGTACTTACATTCGGTGATTTTACACTGAAAAGCGGAAGAAAGGCTCCCTACTTCATCAACTGCGGAAACTACAAAACCGGTGCACAGCTTGCAAAACTCGGCGAATATTACGCTGAATGTATCCACGAAAACAACATACCTGTTGAGACTCTTTTTGGACCTGCTTACAAGGGAATCCCTTTAGCAGTTTCAACCGTGGTTGCTCTCAGCAATAAATTCGGAATTGACGTTTCCTACTGCTTCGATCGAAAAGAAGCCAAAGACCATGGTGAAGGCGGTATGTTCGTTGGAAAAAAACTTACAGACAACGAAAAAGTCGTTATTATTGATGATGTCATGACATCCGGAAAGGCTCTCCGCGAATCAATGCCAAAGCTAAAGTCCGCCGCAGATGTTGATGTTACGGGAATGGTTATCACAGTTGACCGTCAGGAAAAGGGCACCGGCGACCTTTCTGCCGTTCAGGAAGTAAAACGCGATTTCGGTGTAACTGTATACCCGATCGTTACTATGGAAGATATAATCGACTCTATTCGCAATAATATTGTTCCCGGCAAGGAGTACCTTGAAAAAATGCTGGAATACAGAAATACCTACGGAGTATGAACTAAAAGCCGTTTACTGCATTAAATTGCGGTAAACGGCTTTTTTTATTGCTGTGAAATTATAGAGTACAGTGTTTCAAGAGCATCTTTACTATCACAGGGGAAATCAGGAATTATATAATCGCTTGGGTTTTCGGAATTGGCACGTTTGAACTTTTTCGTGGAAATTGACATGGTAAGTCCGGTTTCTTTCAGGTTGAAAATCGCTATATCTCCGTAACTGTTTGCGCTGTTTGCCGGAGATTCGCCTATAATACTGCCGAGTTTGTTATCCTGAATGTACATCGAAAACAGCATTGCTGACGAAAATGAGCTGCTGTTTGTAATTACGTAAACATCTCCCGTGAAAGTCAGGTCTGAATAGTGCTTATTTGTATTTTCATCGTCAGAATGAAGCATGATAAAGTTAAAACGCCAATCATTAGAAGAACCATTATATTCATCAACAGGCAAATATTTGATAAATTCGTTCGCTACAAGCGAGTTTCCTCCGCCATTGTTACGCAAATCAACAGCCACATTCCCGATGTTCTTTTCCTTTATTTCGTTGAACATATCTTCGATGCATTTAATGTACTGCTTATCATATATGCATTTGCTCAGCGTGAGGATAGCAAGATTTTTTTCTTCATCAATTTCATAATATACAAACGGCTTTTCAGACAACACTTCCTCATCAAACTCACTGCATATTTTTACATACTCGTCATAGGGAACAAAATCACTTTCGCAGCATTCTTCACGAACGATCTCACCACTGCCGTTGTCCCACTCATAGATGTACGGCTCAGAAAAATTGTAAAAATCCAGCGAAGCAAGACTTCCAAAATCAACTTTTATCCACGATTCGCTCTCATAAGAAAAATATGCTTTCGCTTTCGCCTTAGCCTCGTCAATAGTCATATCGTTAAATGAAATAAGTTCATATTTTTCGTAGCTTTTCTGAGGAGCTGATCTGAGATACCTGTCATTCGGATAACTATTGTAGGTCGTTGTATGGGCATCGTGCATCGGATTAATAATTGACTGCAGCTCCCGACGGAGATCGTTTACATTTATTTCATCCGAGTTTTTAAGCTTTTCTTTAGACTGTTCGCAGCGGCTGGCTATTTCATCTGTTAAACCATCCTTAAACATTGGGTGAATACGTTTCAAAAGTTTCATAGCTTCATCAATATCATTTTCAGCCTGTGTATATGTAATTACGTCATCATAACCGAGTATTTTACCATTATATTTTTTTAAGCTGTATGAGTTCCAGTACGGAACTGCATATGCTGCCAAAACACTTAATATTGATATACATGCCGTCAATGCTATGTTAATTATCCTTGAAACTATCCTTACCCTGAATTTCAGTACATAAAAAATAGAAACTGTTATTGCTGTGATACCGAAAATTATAACAAACCATTCCGGGAAATTGCACACAAAAATATTTAACGGGACAAGTGCAGCCGTTAATAAAATTATAAGAATTTCAATAAACAAGAAGAACAATTTGATTTTTTTCTTTTGGATACGTTTTTTCATTGAACTCCTCCGAAAAAAGTACCTTCGGTACATGAGCACCGAAGGTACTTATAATTATACCTGAACATTAAGAAAATTCGACATTGCTTTTATGAGTTTGTCAATATTTTTCTTGTTTCTTGACGATGCTGCGATCTCAATCCCCAAATTGGATTCGGAGTTAAAAATCACCGAAGTTCTGCCGTCATTTATGGTATAAAGATTGACCGTAAGTTTTTCACCCCATGTAAAAAGAGATATGGGTACTGACAAACAAATAATATGGTTTATAGGATCAGCCGACGCCACCTTATATTTCACAACCTGCGCACCATTCAATATAGCATTGTATACAACGTCAATAGACTGATTATAGACCAAATTCGACGCCGAAGAACTTAATCCCATGATTAAGCCTTGTTAACGCTTCCGAAAAGCTCCATTTTCTCCTTAACTTTAGCCTTGATAGCCTCAAATCCGGGAGCAAGAAGCTTTCTGGGGTCGAATCCCTTTCCTGACTTATCCTTGCCTGCCTCGATATATCCTCTTGTAGCTTCAGCAAATACGAGCTGACACTCCGTATTTACATTGATCTTAGCAACGCCGAGAGAAATAGCCTTTGTAATCATATCGTCCGGAATACCTGTACCGCCATGAAGAACAAGAGGCATATCGCCTACAGTCTTGTTTATAGCTTCAAGAGTCTCAAAACTGAGTCCCTCCCAGTTATCGGGATATACACCGTGGATATTGCCTATACCTGCCGCAAGGAAATCAACTCCGAGGTCAGCGATCATCTTGCACTCTGCCGGATCAGCGCATTCGCCCTTACCAACAACTCCATCCTCTTCGCCACCTATAGCGCCTACTTCAGCCTCAATAGAAAGTCCGAGGTGATGTGCAGCACTTACAAGCTCGGTTGTCTTTGCAACATTCTCATCAATTGGGAAATGCGAACCGTCAAACATAATAGACGTAAAACCCGCCTTAATGCACTTGTAGCATCCCTCATATGAACCATGATCAAGATGAAGAGCTACCGGAACAGTGATACCAAGAGACTTATCCATAGCTGCAACCATAGCCGCAACGGTCTCAAAGCCTGTCATATACTTGCCTGCACCCTCGGAAACACCAAGGATAACGGGAGAATTACACTCCTGAGCAGTAAGGAGAATGGCTTTAGTCCACTCAAGGTTGTTAATATTGAACTGACCTACTGCGTACTTGCCTTCTCTTGCTTTTTTAAGCATTTCTGTAGCTGAAACTAACATTATAAATTCCTCCTGAATTTTCTGTGTTTGGAGAATTCCTCACGACAGGCCTAACTTAATAAAAATAAAACGCCCACGGAGACACTCTGCTGTTAATATTATAACATATGCTCCGGAAAAATGCAAGCTTTTTTGGAAATTTTTTAAGGGAACACCGCACAGTTCTTGTACGATCCTGCCTTAAGCTACACCCAAGCCCTAAGTATTCCTATTCTTACGTCAGTTTCTTTTTTAAACTTTTAATAAAATAGACGGAATATCCGAACTGTAAAAACATTTTGCGAAGCAAGAAAATGATGCACAAAAATCAACAGACATTTTTGTGCATCATTTTATCAGAAAAAGGTTGACAAATGTACACCTAAGTATTATAATATGATGGTAGACATTTGTAAACCAAAAAATAATTTTAACCGAGGGAAGACTATGAACGATAAAATATGTTTGTCAGAAGCCGAATGGAAAGTTATCTCAAAACTTTGGGAACAGGAATCAATGACTATTACTCAGCTTACCGCTTCGCTTAAAGAAGAAACAGGCTGGAATAAAAGCACTGTTATTACCCTTTTAAAAAGAATGGAAACCAAAAAAGCTGTAGATTACACACAAGGTGAACGTGCAAAGCATTATTATGCGCTGTTAAAGCACGAAAACGCAAAGCTCAGCGAAACAAAATCCTTCTTGAAACGTATCTATAACGGAAGTATAGGACTGATGGTCAATGCTATGATCGAACAGAACGCTATTTCCGATGAAGAATTACAGGAACTTCAAGAAATCCTAAACAAAGCAGAAGGTGACAAAAATGATTGAAACTGTGATAAGTTCCTCAGTATTAATAGCCATTATTGCAATTCTGAGGCTGTTTTTGAAAGGCAAGGTAAAAAACAACGTTATTTACTCATTATGGCTTATAGCAGCTATAAGACTTATGATACCGTTTGAAATGCCGGAAAGTTCATTCAGTTTAATGAATCTGCGAAACAACGATAAAATCTCAACTGCTGAAAATATCAATTTTACATCTGAAAATCAACCAAATGGTATTATAACTGCCGATACGAATTATACCGCGGAATCAAAGTCCCAATATATACCGAATGATAATACATATCAAAACAGAAAACTTCAGCACGAAACGGATAAACAAAAAAATATTATATTTTACATTTGGTTTTTCGGATTTGCTGCGATTACAATATGGTTTGCGACAGTTAATTTAAAGTTTTATTTTTACTTGAAAAAACATCGAAAAAAAGTACGTTTAAAATGTTCTTTGCCCGTTTATATGGTAAGGAAGCTCGATTCTCCATGTCTTTTCGGAATTGCAGCTCCTGCCATATATATCAATGATGCATCAATTGCCGAAAAAAAGAACCTCTATTACATTATTTCACATGAACTTACTCATTATAAACATGGAGACATCTTTTGGTCGTTTCTGAGAAGCCTCCTGACTGCCGTTTATTGGTTTGATCCTTTTGTATGGCTCGGAGCTTACCTTTCCAAACAGGATTGTGAATGTGCATGTGATGAAAGCGTGATTAAACATCTCAACCTTGATAACAGACTTGAGTATGGACGGACTCTTCTTTCGTTGGTAAACTCAAAGCATACAAATCAACTTATGAACATTTCAACATCAATGGCATCGGGAAAAAAGCATTTGAAAGAAAGAATAATTTTTATTGGCAAAAAAACTGAGAATTCAATATTAGTTATGTTAGCTCTTATGCTGCTTTTAACAGCATTAGCATGCTGTACGTTCACTTCTGCTTTAAAAGCGCAAAGTGCTTCGGACGAGACTCCGCAGGCATCTGAAAGTTTAAATCCAAGCAAATCCAAGGAAACTAAAACAAATGTTATTACAACTGATATTTCAGCAAGTATTACAACAACAGCAAATTCAAAATTTGAATTTCTCCATAAAGAATCAAGCAATATTCTTACAATATCAACAAATGATACTGTACCAATCGAAAGCGAAACGGAAGCTTATACCGAAGCACATACGGAAAACAATTCCGATGAAAAAACGAGCGAAAACAATACTTCCGAACAAGACTGGAATGTTTTCGGAAAGGAAATATACCTGAATGCGAGAAGTCTCTTCTTTAAAATGCTTGTAAACGGTACATATTTTGAAGAAAACGGCGAATCAATACAGGACGGCTACGGAATTGATTTGTATCAGATCTCGGATCCAAGAGCCGATGAAATTGAGGATATAAAAAATATTGTAAGAGAAGCTTTCACAGAATCTCTCGCAGCAGAGTACGACAGCAGAATCGAATCGATTTATACGGAATCAGACGGTATTCTTTATCAAAAACACATGGGAAAAGGAGGCGTATATTCCGAGGAAGATATAGAACTTGAAGTAATTTCAGCCGATGAAAGTTATGCTGTCTTTTCCGTAAAAAAATATCAGCCATTTACTCAGCGTACAGGAAATTACTCCGAAGACCGATTCGCTATCACAAAGGAAAACGGCTGCTGGAAAATCTGCGAATTTAATTATTATTAATTTTTAATGATTTACCAGCGCTAAATATAAAAATCAGAAAGGAAAATATTTATGAAAAACACGAAAAAAGGATTTAAGGCAGGTTTGGCTGTTATTGCAATAACAGCATCGTTTACTGTGGGATGTTCAAGAATTGACAATATATCTGAACCTTCCGATGTATCGTCAGCTTCTCTTGATAAAAAGGCGTCTGTTTCATATTCAGCTAACAAGATAAACGTAGCATCTGGCAGCGAAGATTCCTTGAAATCAACAGCAAATGAGCTTTATGAAAAAGCCGTTCACATGTATTTCGGCATGTTGTTCAACGGCAGCTACTATACGACCGGTTCTGAGGAAATTCAACCGCAGTTTATGAATATCACCAATTCAAGAATCACCTGCATTGACGATATTAAGGCTGAACTGCGCACAGTATTTTCCGAGTCGCTTGCAATTCAGTATGACAGTAAAATTGAACAAAACTATAAAGAAGCAAACGGAAAGGTTTATCAGTTAAACCACGGCAAGGGCGGTAACGTTTCACTTATCGATTGGGATATTGACACGGTTTCAATAAACGATACGGAAGCGCTGTTTAATGTAACATCTCATTATTATTACGGCGATGTTGTTCATTCGCTCCGTCTGATATATGAAAATAACAGTTGGAAAATCAGCGAATACAGCGATCCTAATACCGAACCATACATCGAGGGTTCTCAACAAATAAGTTCCAAACCTTCTTTCGAATCCGCTGAAAACATAGTAGAAGAACTTTACGAAAACGCCGTTCACATGTATTTCGGTATGTTGTTCAACGGCAGCTACTATACGACCGGTTCTGAGGAAATTCAGCCGCAGTTTATGAATATCACCGATTCAAGAATCACCTGCATTAACGATATTAAGGCTGAACTGCGCACAGTATTTTCCGAGTCGATTGCAATTCAGTATGACAGTAAAATTGAACAAAACTATAAAGAAGCAAACGGAAAGGTTTATCAGTTAAACCACGGCAAGGGCGGTAACGTTTCACTTATCGATTGGGATATTGACACGGTTTCAATAAACGATACGGAAGCGCTGTTTAATGTAACATCTCATTATTATTACGGCGATGTTGTTCATTCGCTCCGTCTGATATATGAAAATAACAGTTGGAAAATCAGCGAATACAGCGATCCTAATACCGAACCTTATCCGTCATCCGCAGATACAAAACCTGTTGAAGAAAACACGATTGAATCCGTTACAACAAGCATCAGTACAGAATACCTCAACAGTTTTGCAAAGGAAATGTACCTGAATGCGAGAAGTCTCTTCTTTAAAATGCTTGTAAACGGTTCATATTTTGAAGAAAACGGCGAATCAATACAGGACGGCTACGGAATTGATTTGTATCAGATCTCGGATCCAAGAGCCGATGAAATTGAGGATATAAAAAATATTGTAAGAGAAGCTTTCACAGAATCTCTCGCAGCAGAGTACGACAGCAGAATCGAATCGATTTATACGGAATCAGACGGTATTCTTTATCAAAAACACATGGGAAAAGGAGGCGTATATTCCGAGGAAGATATAGAACTTGAAGTAATTTCAGCCGATGAAAGTTATGCTGTCTTTTCCGTAAAAAAATATCAGCCATTTACTCAGCGTACAGGAAATTACTCCGAAGACCGATTCGCTATCACAAAGGAAAACGGCTGCTGGAAAATCTGCGAATTTAACTACTAATAACGACAATCTGAATTATTGATAACAAGCTTAGTTCCCCTCATTCTGCCAAATGAACTCACATTTAGCAGTAAGTCCGTGGAACTAAGCTTTCTTTTAAGTTAAGGCAATACCGCACAGAGATAGTGCGTCAGATACGAAGTCAGATTTTTTGTCAGATTATACAGAAATTTCGCAGTCATACTGACGTATGTCAAGAAATTTCTGTGCAAAATGACGGAAAATATGCGAGTAGATGACGTGCTAAACCGTCAGGTGTGCTTTGTGCGGTGTTGCCTTAAGTACATTTATACTTGCCGCTATTGCAAAACCTTTCAACACTGTCAGAGGCAAAATTCGCCCCCAAACATGCTGCTTATGCTATGTATACAGATTCGTATAACCGCAGACGATGTCCCTCGAGTCTCGACTGTCGTCTCGGTCGGTGCTTCTGCTTCGCAGAGGTGTCCACCGGACACCCGCACCCTCTTAGGCGGCGAACATCTTTAGATTCAGTCGGAGATACGATCTCCGACTGAATCCGGCTTACTATCGTAATCCGTATGCTTGTTGAAAGCAGCGTTTTGAATTTGCTCTAATTAACAGATCCATTTTTGTAAAGCTTTCATAAGCTGGTCAAAATCTATCGGTTTAGCGATATGCTCGTTCATACCTGCATTTTTTGCCTGTGCGACATCTTCGGCAAAAGCATTTGCCGTCATTGCAATTATAGGCACGGATTTTGCATAGTTTCCCGGAAGAGTACGTATCGCCCTTGAAGCCTCGTATCCGTTCATTACAGGCATCTGAATATCCATAAATATTATGTCAAAATATCCGCTTTCCACCGTAGTCATAATATCAACAGCCATTTTTCCGTCCTTGGCAAATTCAACCTCTAATCCTGCCATATGGAATATCTCGCCGGCAATTTCACTGTTCAGCTCATTATCCTCAACAAGAAGAACTCGTTTTCCCTGAAATTTATCCTTTGTATATTCATGCAGATCGGGATTTGACTGTTCATTCTCTTCTCCATCCGTAAGTTCGTTGAAAAGATGCATCACTCTTGATTTAAACAAGGGTTTGGAAATAAAAGCATTTGCTCCTGCCGCCCTCGCTTCAGATTCAATATCCGACCAGTCGAAAGCTGAAATTATTATAATAGGAACATCTTTTCCAACCCGCCGCCTTATTTCACGGGTCGTCTCTATTCCATCCATTTCGGGCATACGCCAATCAAGAATTACTGCGAAAAAGTCATCTCCTTTTTCATGATGCTCTACCGTACGTTCAACAGCCTCAGCTCCTGTCAGAACCCATTCGCCTTTCATGCCTATTTCTTCAAGCATTTCACAAGTGTAAATACAGGAGACTTTATCGTCATCTGCAACAAGAATAGGAAGATCCGCATAACTGTGAGTAATGTTTTCCTTAGATTCGTTTTTCAGCTTCAGGAATAAAGTAACAGTCATTTTAGTTCCTTTATTCAGCTTGCTCTCAATCTTTATATCGCCATTCATCATCTGAACAATATTACGCGTTATCGGCATTCCGAGCCCCGTACCCTGAATTTTTTCGACTCTCAGATCATTTCTTGCTCTTGAAAAAGGCTCAAAAATATGTTTCAGGTATTCTTCCGACATGCCGATTCCGTTATCCTCGAAAATAAACTCATAACATCCTATTTTAGGCTTGTTAGTATTTTTTTCCGAAATAGAAAGCCTTATCTTTCCTCCTGCGGGAGTATACTTTACCGCGTTGCTCATGATATTCATGAAAACCTGCTGAATACGCTGACTGTCGCCTATTACGTTCTCATGCTCTATCCCTCTTATGGATAGTGAAAGCTCGTGACCCTTATCCAAAACTTCCGATTTGGACATAGACAACAGATTATCTATAAGCTCCGGAAGACTGAATGCATCTTCATGCAATTCCATTTTGCCCGATTCTATTTTGGACATATCAAGTATTTCATTAATTATGCCCAGAAGATGCTTTGAAGAAACCGTGATTTTCGATAAACAATCTGCAACTCTTTCCTTATCATCCATATGAGTACATGCAATAGCTGTCAAACCGATTATTGCATTCATTGGAGTACGTATATCGTGACTCATATTTGCAAGAAAGTCCGTTTTAGCCGAATTAGCAATATTAGCTGAATCATAAGCAGCTTTTAAAGCATCCCTCTGAGCAAGTTCGGCTTTTTTCTGACCATCGATAACATTGCCGGCAAATACCACTGAAGTAACTTTGCCGAATTTATTTCTTTCAGAAGCTACCAGGGTAATTCTGCACCACCCCACATTCTTTCGGCGGTATTCGAGACTGATATAATCATTCTCGGAAAGCGACTCAACAATGTTCTTAGGAGTAAGAAAGTCCGAAACCGCTTCCTTAAACTCAGGCAATACAAAATTCTCAATATATACCTTGAAAAAATCATCATAAGACCCGGACTGAGACAAAAATGAAGCTATATCGTCACGCTGCTTGAAAGAGGTATAAGTATTGCTGTGAAAAGAAAACAAATACAATCCCGAATATATTTTCCCCAGCGTCTCTATCATAGCACGGCGCTGTTTTTCTTCCTTTCGGGTAGAAGTAATATCATAAATTATAAAGCTTGCATTAACATGATTATTAAGAGTATACAGCATTGCCAGTATTCTTATGTATCTTCCGTCTCCCGGAACATAATACTCAAACTCAATTATCGTCGTACCCTTTTTACTGCACTCTATAAGACTTTCTCTGCTGTGAACAAGCTCTATATCACGTCTGTCCGCATTTATCCTCTCTGGAGAGAACCACTTTTCTGCCATCTGATCGTAAGTAATCGGAACAGAAAGTCCAAGACCGGCAGTAAAATTATTTCCATTCATTGCGTATACATGATCGTTAATTATTCCTTCTGTCAAATCAAATGTAAAAAGAGCCTCGCTGTCCAATGCAAGAGCATTTCGGTACTGTCTCCGTTCTTCTTCAAGTTTTTCATGCTCTTCTCTGTTTCTTATCATTGTGCCTATAAATGTTCCCAAAGTATCGAGGGATTCGGAAATAAGCTTTAAATTTTTATCAGGGGCATTATCTACTCCGATAAATCCGACTATTCTGTTTCCGATTTTTATTGGAGCTTCCACAACGCCTTTTATTCCCTGCCGTGCAAGCGTTTCATAAATGTACGGAGATGAAAATTTTATTTCTTCAATATCAGGAATAACAACACATTTTCCGTTTTCAAAGCTATCTGTCCATGCAAACATTTCTTCCTTAGGCACATTTTGAAGCGAATTTATCTCCGGAGTTATTCCCTCCGAGCACCATTCAATCGTATTGCAGAAAAAATTTCCTGTATCTTCGAAAATATACACTCGCTCAGCATCCGTAAATTCTCCTAATCGCGCTGCAACTTCGTTAAGCGCAGAATTAAGATCAGTCTGAGAATTAAGAAAAGCTATTTGCTTATTGATAAAATTTAATGCTTCTATTTCTTTTAGAAGCATATTAACATCATACTGATCGCCGTTATTGATGTCAGACATAAAATCCTCCTCGTAAAACTGCTGATTCAAACATTAATAACTTATCTCCACACGATACATCGCATGTCTTTTCGGAAAACTTTGCCGCTGACTGCGTTGAAAAAGTTCACCATACGTCAGCATGCTTTCACTTTTGCATTGTCATCGACAAAATTTGCTTGAAAATCCACACACTGATCTTGTGAAGACAGGTTATAAGTAATCAATACTATTATATCATTTTTTTTATAAGTTTTCAAGAGGAGAATTATTAATTATCATATTTTTGACAATAATCTTTACATTATCAAAAATATTCAAGATGCACCTAAAAACATTTTCAGAATTTATTTTCATATGAAAAAATGCAAATTATTACTGAGGACAGGACAAAAACCCTAAATCATGTCGTATGATAAGAATTTTTAACGCGGTCAACAGCCAAATTTGCCGAAAAAGCGTGTGCTGAATCTATGAAAACAGGGTCTTAAACTTATTTGAGCATTTCTTCCATAGAAGAATCCCCATATGTCATGTCGCTGCAATTATAATAATTCCATCTGTCATCCTCATTATCACATGAAAACAAAACACCATCCTCATACGCCATCCAATTATCCCATACCGTTTCCGTACAATCCCATGAATTAATTAACACCATTTTCTTTCCGAGAGAATTCACAGATTTATCCATATACGCCTTATTGCCGTATATGTACGCATTCTGTCCCCAGCCTTCATCAAGTTTGTTCATCTCGAAAGCTCGGTTGATACTTTCAGCTCCGTTTCTGTATGCGGTACAATATCTCAAAATACAGTCATTTCCTTTAATATCAACAAAACTGTCGGCATAATTTTCTCCGCTGAGCCCTTTGCCGTTAAATGTACAGTATTCGATAACAGTACCCGTTGTGTACTCCTTAACGTCTACATGTTCAGCAGTCACATCGGGTCCTATTTCGCAGGAACGAATAGTGTTATGATCACATTTATAACCGTAACCGTCCGTACTTTTCGAACTTCCTACATATATTCCTTCACCGTATCCGGGCGATATAATACCCGTATCATGTATTCTGCAATTTTCCACAAGACAGTATGAACTGTTGTCTCGAAGATGTATGCCCTCTCCTCCTATGCCGTATACTTCACAGTTCAATATTTTTGTATAATTAGAATTATCAACAATAATCCCCTTTGAAGCGTTTGTTATTTTAAGATCACGCAGTTCCCACCAATCTCCCGTTATTGTAAGAGCATAGCTTCCTTCAGCTGTTACTCCCGATATTATAGACGGTACATTTGGATTTTCCGAACGCAAAACAATAGGAGCATCTTTACTGCCATCCGCTTCACCTGTAAACATTCTGCCTTTCGGAGTAGGTCCGCTGTACACATACTCCCCCTCCGCAAGAATTATTTCGTCTCCTGCTTTTGCGGCTGCAAGCGCAGATTTAAGTTCTTCTGTATTTGTAACGCGAATTATATTTGGATTCTGCTGCTCCACAAGAATTTTCCGCATCATAATAAGGTCATAAACATCCAATATACCATCGGAATATATATCGCATACCTCTGACAGATGCAAATTATCGCCGCCTAAAAGATACTGAGCAAACAACTCCGCGTCAGCATTTGAAAGTTTACCGTCTCCATTAACATCTCCGGATAAATAAGCATATGTGCAAATTGTTATAGAACAGGCAGCAGCAATAGATGCTGCCGCCGTTTTGTATATAAATTTACTTTTCATAAACATTGACAGCAGATATAACTTCTGTCAGTAAATTTGCAGGAAGCTGCTCATATCTTAGAAATTCAAAAGTAAAGCTGCCCATTCCTCTTGTTACCTGACGAAGATACATCGCAAAATCATGCATTTCTCTCATTGGAACTTCGGCAATTATACAGGTAACGCCATGAGTAACAGGCTCCATACCAAGTACCCTGCCTCTCCTCTTATTTAATTCTCCCATAATATCGCCTGTGTTTTCATCGGGAGCTTTTACTCTGAGTTCGCCGATAGGCTCAAGCATTACAGGATCTGCCTGACGCAAACCCTCTTTATAAGCAATTGAAGCAGCCGTTTTGAATGCCATTTCAGAAGAATCCACGGGATGATAAGAACCGTCTACCAATATTGCTTTAAGACCCACAACAGGACAGCCTGCAAGTACGCCTTTCTTGACCGAATCCTCCAGACCTTTCTGAACTGCCGGGAAGTAATTCTTAGGCACTGCACCTCCGAAAACTCTTTCCTCAAAAACCAAAGTGTCGCTTACGCAAGGTTCAAATTCTATCCATACATGACCGTACTGTCCATGACCTCCTGACTGTTTCTTGTGCTTGCCCTCAACCTTTACCTTTTTGCGTATGGTCTCCTTATATGCAATTTTAGGTACAGTAAGTCTGATGTCAGCGCCGAATTTAGCTTTAACCTTCGCTGCCGCAACTTCAAGATGCTGCTCACCGAGACCGCTGAGTATCTGCTCCTTGGTGCTTTCATCCTGAATATACGTAAGAGTGGGGTCTTCCTCTGTAATTCGCTGCATACTTGCTGAAATCTTCGCTTCGTCACCCTGAGCTTTTGCTTTTACAGCCATGGAGTAGCATGTATTCGGAAACTCCATTGCAGGAAATTCCAATATTCTTGAAACATCTGACAGCGTATCGCCTGTGTTGGCGGAAATTTTTATTGCCGCAACGATTTCTCCGGCAGATGCTATGGATATTTCGGTTTGTTTTTTTCCGCAAAGGCTCATAAGCTTACCTATTTTTTCCGAGCTGCCTGTAGACGAATTAACTGCCTCGCTGTTTGCGGAAAGCTTACCCGAAATAACTTTGATAAGTGACATTTTCCCTACGAACGGGTCGGCAACTGTTTTGAATACAAACGCCGAAAGAGGATCATCGGCAGAACAGTCTACCCCTACAACGTCTTTCGAAGGAGTATAAGCTTCCGCTGAATATACCTCGGTAGGATTCGGAAGAAGCAGTTCTATTTCCTTGAAAAGCATGTCGATTCCGGTAAGCTCGGCAGCAGAAGTACATACAACAGGAGTAATGATTCCTCTGTTCATTCCATCGTGAATGCCGTCAATCAACTCTTTTTGGGTGAAAGGCTCTCCTTCAAAAAACTTCTCCATAAGCTCATCGGAGGTTTCTGCCACCGCCTCGGAAACAGCGGCTAAAAGACCTTCGATACGATACTCGAATTTTTCGGATATTTCAGCTGTCGGCATATCCGTCTCCACTGCATTTCCCTTACCGTCATATTTATATGCCTTCATTTCTATAAGATTAACATATGAAACTATTTGACCTTCGCTGATAACAGGAACTACAACAGGACACACGGTAGGGCCGAAAACCGTTTTCAAATCTGTGAGAACATTGAAAAAGTTAGCGTCTTTATCGTCTATCTTTGTTACCACAAACATTTTAGACTTTCCTTGCTTTACAGCCTCATCGTAAGCTTTTCGCGTTCCTACCTTGACTCCCGATTTTGCCGAAACCGTTATCATTACGGTATCAGCAGCACGTATGCCCTCGATCATCTCTCCGGCAAAATCGAAAAGCCCCGGAGTATCAAGAATATTTATCACATTATCATTATACTTAAACGAAGCAAGAGAAGTGCCTATTGATATGCCTCTCTTTATCTCCTCGGGATCATAATCGCATACAGTCGTACCCTCTGAAATTTTACCGAGACGATCGGATGCTCCTGCTTTATACAGCAATGCTTCAGCAAGTGAAGTTTTACCTGAACCGTTATGTCCTGCAAATGCAATATTTCTTATTTTGGTTACATCATAGTTGCTCATGTTCTATTCCTCCAAAGTGGATTTTAACTAATTTGAACACACTGTTTCGGCGGTAAGCCAAAATCAGCAGGTACAGATGTTATGTACATCTATAATTATATAACAAAAGTAAATAAATTGCAATACTTTCTTAAATTTTCTACATTTCATATTACTTTTGGCACGCTAATTTGGTTATCCTGCACAAAGAGACTGTGCTTTTTTTGTCTTTTTGGAGTAAGTATAGAAGAAATGATATATATTCCTCCGTAAGCAATTATCCATAGCAAAATAAAAAATATCATTGAAAAAATATTGCTGCCGCCTATATTCAAAAATTTGCAGACAAGTTCAGCAAATGACATGGTAAGAATCGAATAAACTATCGGCGAAGCTGCCATTGATAAAGGCCGGAATCGTACTCCCGTATGTTTTAAAAGCTTCACAAGCCGTAATACGTTTCCCAAAACGTTACTTGCATAGTATGAAACAGCTATCCCCGCAAAGCCAAAACGTGGTACAAATATCAAAACAATTGATATTCTTATAACATACTCTATAAGATAATTCAGCGATGAAAACGCCTGAAGTCCCATGCCTTTTATCATGGCCTCCAAAACTATTTCCATGTATATAAACGGAACTACCGGCGCTATGGCGGAAATCATTCCGCCGCCCTGTTCTCCGCCGCCCAAAAGATCGCCTATCGGTCTGCCGAACCTTATCAGAACTGCCGATGCAAAAATCCCATATATCATTGTATATCGTATCAGGCGTGATGTTATACTTTGAATTCGTTCTCTGTTACCCGAAGCGGAAGCTCTCGCAGATTCCGTAACTATCATACCGGAAAGCGAGCACAGTACTACAGACGGAAAAAACAGCGTTGGAATAACGATTGCTTCAAATATACCGAAAAGCGCAAGAGCTTGTTCCATAGAGTCTCCATACTGTCGAAGACAAATAGGAACAAGTGCGTCATTTGCGCTGCTGAGAACCGCAGTAAGTATTCCTCCGCCCATTATCGGAAAAGCAAAGGCAGCGTAATCACGGAAACTCAGCGTTCCGCAGTTTCGGCTTTTCATATGATTCTTAGCAAATAATATAAGCATAAAAATCAGCGATGCAATATTTCCCGCTATTATGGAAATCACCATTATTCTGCATACAGTACCCTGAGTATGAACAGGCGAAAGCAAAGTCATGATTACAATAACCGCCGATTTAACACCAAATTCCAATATATCGCCGGCAGCGGCAGCAGAAGCCTTTCTGCATGCGTTGAAATATCCTTTCAGACAGCACGAAACAGCTCCCGAAATAAGCGCCGCCGGCATTAGTCTTATTGATGAAACGACCGCAGTTTCTCCAAAAAAACCTTCTCCGATCGGTCGGGCAAAAATTATCAGTACCGTTGATACAGCGATACTCAGCATCATACACAGACTTATACCGTGAAACAGTATGCGGTTGGGATTACCACCCTTTTTGCCTAATTCCTCAGATATAAGACGACTGGTACAAAGAAATGCGTTGCCGTTTGAAATTATCCCCGCAAGTCCAAGAAAAGACCCCATAAGAGAAAAGATCCCTATAGCAGACGCTCCCAATCGGCGTGTAATAAATCCGTTCAGCAGCAGTGATGCGGAATCAAGAGTCAGCTGCATCAGCGTAAGCAGTATCGTATCTCTTATAATTTTATTTTTCAGCATATATGTTTCCTCCGTGATTCATCATTATATAATATGACGAATAATTCAGTTTAATGCTGAAATATATTTAAACCGCACAAAGCCTACCTAACGGCTCAGTGCGGTTTGGAACGTGTATTCATAAAATACACAAGCTCTGAAATTATACAGGCATATCGTTCAAACGAATATTCATGTCAACATCTCCGTCGATACCTTCAATGCGACCGTATGCACTTGCCTGCCATATGGAGAATTCACCGTCATAATCGGTTTCGTCAACGTAATGCGCAAGCCACACGGTACGATTTTTCTTATTATCCCAAAAATTATTAAGAAAGTTTTTACTGCTGTAAAGCATTCCGCTGTAGCCGTTCTTTTCAAGCTCGTCGCAGAAAGCTTCAAATATTTCGTTCAGATCACGTATATTCATGCCGTATTTCTGAAATTGTCCCCATTCTTCCCAGTCGAAAGCAACAGGATAATCAAGCTGACGTCCGTCAAGCTGTTCAATTATCCAGCGTGCCTGCTCCCTTGCCTTTTTCTCTGTATTTGCAGTCGTATAGAAATAAACTCCAATATCAAGTCCGGCTGCGGATGCATTTTCCATATTTCGGTCATAGTAATCGTCTTTTTTTATTTCACTGTAACAGTAACCCATACGCATAATTACAAACTCGCAGCCCTGTTCTTTTACCTTTTCATAGTCAACATTGGTCTGCCAGGCTGAAACGTCTATTCCATAGCTGACATTTTCATAGCAGTAATAATCCATAAAATCACTGAAATTTACTCTTGTATTATTATCCTCCGGAACAGGGATTTCGCTTACCACAAAAACGTCCATATCCCAGCTCGTACTGTTTCCGGAACTGTCCGTCACGGTAGCCGTTATGGGATATGCGCCGTATTCTGACGTATTGACCTCCCCCGTATAACTAAGTTCGGGAGAGCGGTCATAATTGTCCGCATACCCGACTATGGAACTCAGATCAAACGGCTCGTCAATAATAGTATAAGGACTCCATCCCATATTCAGAATGATCGGCTGAGTTGTATCTGAGACATTATAGGTAATTTCTTTTTCATACGAAATACCTTCATAATCAAAAGAAATATTTACGGAACATTCTCCCAATTCATCGGTTTTAATTTTCTTTTCAGGTTCGGTAAGTTCGGCATTCGTATTAGTAATGAGTTCAGCCACAGACATGTTCTCATAAACCTCGACATTGTCTGTCGTTTCAAAAAACACCTCATCGGGTATGTTCTTGCCGGCTTTCTTTTTCTCTTTCGTTGTTACCTCAGCCGTCTCCGATGCAGATTCTGTTTTAACATCCATTGTATGATTTGACGTCTGAACAGATTCAGTATCAACCTCTCGGGAACTGTCAACATCTCTTCCGACTTTTTCTCCGCAGGCTGTCAGTAAAAATATTGCCGTTAATAATATTGTTCCAGATATTTTCTTCATGATGTCTCCTTATTTATTTAATAATCTGTCTATCATCACCTGACGGCAATCTTTTTCGAGAGCATCGTCAAGTTCTTTAAGAACAACTTTTTCATTTGAATCCCTATTCAGGCAATATTTTATAATATAATCCGATATTTCGGGATTTTTTGCAAGACAAGGACCGTGCATATACGTTGCTATTACGTTTTCTTCAAAATATCCCTCATAGGAACTTTTAGTGCAGTTTCCGTGTCCGTAAAGTACGCTGCCGAGAGGAGTTTTAACGCCATGCGTCTGTCCGCCGTGATTCTCAAATCCTAATATATCTACGGTTTTTCCCATAAACTCCGTCCTTATGATAACATTTCCTATACATCGTTTCCTGCGGTTCGGCTCTGCTATAGTATAATAATCAAATAAACCGAGTCCCGGTATATCCACGCCGTCAGCATCTCGGTAATATTTTCCCAAAAGCTGATAACCTCCGCATATCAGGAACAAAAACGTACCTTTTTTATAGGCTGACTTAATATCGTCTCCGCATTTTTGAAGATCCTCGGAAATGTGCTGCTGTTCCAAATCCGCTCCGCCTCCGATGTAAATAAGGTCGTATGACGAAAAATCAGGCTTTTCAGAATCAATAGAATACTTGTCTATAATACATTCAATATTCCGCATTTTACAACGATAGGAAATGATCTCCATGTTTCCGCTGTCGCCGTATAGATCAAGCATATCGGCATACATATGAAGAATTTTTATTTTATTCATGCTTACCTCCATGCTTTTCAATGTACCGCTTCAATGCCGAACGAGTCGGCTGAACGGCAGTATAATTGGCTATTACAAACTTTCTTCCGCAAACAGACGCAAGCTCTGCAACCGCATCGTCAAGTTCGGGAAGAACAACGATATTTTCCGCAGGATACCCAGAACATTTTATACGTACTGCAATATCGTACGCCCGAGTACCCGAAGCAATAACTCTTGCAACACGCTCGAAAACACTGAAATTTATATCCCATATCCATGATACGTCCAATCCGTCCGCAACATTATCGTTAAGAACAAACAGCAGCTCTTTTTCACCCTGCATCTCGTTCATGACACGAAGCGTCATATTTGCGCCAACCGGGTTTTTGGCAAGATTCAGAGTTGCCTTGCAATTTCCGAGCATAAAAGTCTCCATACGTCCGTTATTAACGGTATATTCGGAAATAACGCTGTCCGTAACCTTTTGTTCGATACGATAAAGTTTGGCAATTGCCGCAACTGCCGTCATGTTATATATGTTGTAAATGCTGTTCAGTTTAGGTGAATATTCGTGACCGTCAGTTGTGAATACAGGCTTTTCAAGGTCAATATTTTCCGCAGTAATATATGGAATAAAATCCCCGAAACCGCACTTGCCGCATCTGAATTTTCCGATGTGTGAATACTGATAATATTCGTACTCAAGAGGTTCGCCGCAAAACGGGCAAAAACGTCCTTCAGAAGCTTCAAAAATAGATTTTGTTGCAAAAGCATACGGCTTTGCGTGAAAATACTTCACATTTTTATTATTGGGGTTTGCCATTCCGAGACGGGCGGTATTCGGATCGTCTCCATTTAAAATCAGATTGCCCTCAAAGGTTTTACAAAATCCGTTTATCTTCTGTATAAGCGTTTCCATTTCACCGTTTCTGTCAAGCTGATCACGGAAAAAATTAAGAACTACCAATGTTTCAAGCTTAAGCTGTGAATATACCACGGGAACGTGGCTTTCATCCGTTTCCAGAATAAGATAATCTGCGTTCACCTTTCCTGTGCAGCTACAATTACGCAGAAGAAGCGAGCATATTCCGGTATCGAGATTATTTCCTTCTTTGTTGATTATTATTTTTTTTCCGCTCTTCTCAAAAAGCTGTGCAATACAATTGGTTACGGAAGTTTTGCCGTTAGTTCCGGTAACTGCGATTATAGGACAGTCAACGCTGAACATTTTACAGCATTTACCGCCTGTAAGATGCCACAGGATTATGCCCGGAAGGTTGCCTGCATTACGCTTGAAAAGCCGCAGTACCGATACTATAAGCTTGCCGATAATTATTAAGATACTGTTCAATTCTTTCTCCTTATTTTTCATTAAGAATGCTTTTTATTCTGTTTTCTATGCGTTCTATGACCTTTTCCTTATTGTCAAGCCAATCGAGGATATGAATATTCATTGTCTCCCATCCAAGACCGCGAAGCACAGAATGCTGGGAAATATACCTGTCCTCTGCCGTAGAACTTTTAAAATTGGATTTTATTCCGCAGAATATTCCAAGAATATATTTGTTAGGATCAGAAGGATCGGCTACCGCTATATCGATTTTAAAATCAGAACAGCCGACCGAGCAGTCTGCGGAATATCCGCGTCTTTCCAGTTCTGCCGCTGCAAGCTTTTCAAATCCTTCCGCCGTTACTCGTGAAGCTCCTGCCTTTACGGCAAGTCCTCCTCCCTGCTCCGCATATTTCAAGAAACCCTTCAGACCTTCAACGCCCTCGGAACGAGTTCCCGATAAATCTATCATATCCGATGTAATAACGGAAAATACAAGCATTCTTTTTCTCGCCCTTGAAATTGCAACGTTCAGTCTGCGCCAACCTCCGTCTCTGTTAAGAGGACCGAAGTTCATCGAGATCTTTCCGTTTTTGTCCGGACCGTAACCTATCGAAAACATAATAACGTCTCGCTCGTCTCCCTGAATATTTTCAAGATTTTTTATGATAATAGGTTCGTACATTTCATCGGCAATTTTTTCAAGTTCCGGATTTTTCCTGTACGCTTCTTCAAGCAGATCATCTATAAGATTTTGCTGCGGCATACTGAATGTTACAACTCCGATACTCTCCTTACGAAGTTCAGGGTCTTGCAAACGACGGACAATTTCATCCAGGATCGCCTGAGCTTCCGCTTTGTTGGTTCTGGAATTGCTCCTGTCATAAAAACCTTCGACAGCTATACGCGTTACCTTTGATATTCTGTTATCCGAAGACGGAAAAGTGTACAATTTGTTATCGTAATATTTAGCATTGCTGTAAGCGATCAGACTTTCGTGGCGCGACCGGTAATGCCAGAGAAGATGCTCACTCGGCATAGAAAGCGCAAGGCAGTCATCAAGGAGACTTTCCAAATCTTCCTTTTCATAATTGTCCTCATCAATATGCGATGCCGAAAAGAAGCTTGTGGGAGGAAGCTGCTTCGGATCTCCTGCTATAATTACATTTTCTCCCCTTGATAATGCGCCTATAGCTTCGCATGTCGGAAGCTGCGATGCCTCGTCAAAAATAACGTAATCAAATTTTGGAGAAGCAGGATCTATGTATTGCGCTGCCGACATTGGACTCATAAGCATGACGGGACATAATTTTCTGATAAGTGTCGGTATGCTTTCAAAGAGCTTGCGGATAGATATTCCCCTTCCTCCGCTTTTTATTGCCTTTTTGAGTATGCTAAGCTCAGGATCCGCATCATCGGAAGCAGGTATCTTAGCAGACAGCCTTGCAGTAAGTTCCTGTACAGTAAGACTGCGGAATCTCTCCAATTCATTTCCGTATTTTCTGATAGTCTCTTCGAAAAGTGTACCCTGAAACTTATTCAAAACAGGATTTTCGGATATTGTCATTGCAACAAGTCCGCCAAACAAGTCACATTCAAACGCTTTAAGCATATCATTTGCAGAAACTCTGCCCTCAAGATAAGCTTCAGCGATATTTCCAATGCCATATGATTCAAGACGGCGGCAAATATCCATTATTCCCGTCCATTCCTTAAGCATGGATAAAGATGTAATAATTCTGTCAGCCTGCAAATCAGCCTCAGTCTGCCAATTTTCCGCTTCAAGGCTGTCAAGAGAAATTTTGAATTTCTCTGAAAGCTCAGAAATTATTTTCTTGAAAGAACTGTTGTCCGCAAAAATTTCCTCGGTTATTCCTCTTACTTCAGCCTTTGAGGATTCAGTTCCGTAATAATTAATTATCTGTTTGGAAATACTGTTTTTTTCCTCAACGGTAAAAGGAGCTTTCTTAAGCGCCTCTCTGAGAGATTCGGAAATTTTCACAGCCGTTTCTACTTTGTCCCAATTTGTTTTTTCTCCCATAATAAGCCCCTGAGCGCTATCGAACAAATCCAGAACATCACTCGGAATATTTTTCACTTCATCTGTAAGAAATTTCAATCGGCTGAGTTTTCCGCAATATTCAACAAAATTACGCTTCGTAACCGTTTTCAGTTCCTTCGAATGAGAATTAAGTTCCTTTATAAGTCTGCCGGCGCGCATTAATTTAGGGATAAACCAACTGCACTGAGCTGATTTCCAGTCCGTCAAAGCCTTACCGCTGTCATAAGTAAGAACCGATATTTCAAATTCAGCTAAAATTTCTGATTTAAGTAGCTTCTGCTCTATGCCGTTTTCTATAAGCTGCTTTACCGTTTCACTCAGACGTTCCCACGCGTCTCCTTGAATAATTTTTGATATTATATCGCCTTCGGAATATGCAATTTTTATCAGCTCTGTTTCCGCAGTATACTGAGCATAGTTTATCCGTTTCACTCCCGAAAAATCAGAAAGCAGCTTTATTTCGTTATCCAAAGATCTAAGAGCGGATTTGAATTCTGTAAGCTTTTCCGCAAGCTTTGTTCTTAAATCGGGAGTATATTCTGCAAGCCGGCAGCACTTCAACGGCGTATTTACAACATCTCCGAAGCCTTGTCCCGCAGCTGTAAGATTTTCAATTTCGCTGCGCCACAAACTGATTTTCTCAGCAGAGGCACTTTTGAGGACATTTTCCGAAAATACAAATTTTCCGCCGTATTCCGCGTTTTGTTCTGCTCTGATACCTGCATCGTACAATGATATTCCGTAATTACGCAGTTTGTGTATTTCCTCTGCTGTACAATTCAGCTTACGGCGAAGAACCGAAATTTTTTCAGCTTCATCGGCATACTCGGCAGGAGAAGCCTTTTTGCCTATGTTCAGCACTTCCTCAAACTGCTTCAAAACATCTCTTTTGCGCGATTTGTTCGAATGAAGCTCCAAACAAAACGGAGCAAGACCGATCTGATTCAAGCGATTTTCAACCACCTCAAGAGCCGCCATTTTTTCAGCCACAAAAAGCACGGTTTGATCATGATATAACGCATTGGCGATTATATTTGTAATAGTCTGTGATTTTCCCGTTCCGGGAGGTCCGTGAAGTACAAAGCTTTTTCCAGAATTTGCAGCATATATCGCAGATAACTGTGAAGAATCCGCTGCAATCGGTACTGCCATATCTGACGGAAGAACACACCTGTCAAGCTCATTTGGAGATATTGAAATATCTCCGCCCTGCCACTCGGTCCTTCCCGATACGAGGCTTGCCGCCACTTTGTTCTTTATTAGTTCATCGGAGCGGCTGCGAATATCGTTCCACATAATGAAGCGACTGAAAGAAAAATGTCCTATAAACGCAAGTTCTTTAACATCCCACCGGGGATTCGCCATAACAGACTGCCGTATAACAGTCAATATAAACGGAATATCGGCTCCTTGCTCATCCTCGGAAACATGACTCAAACCCTGTATATTAATTCCGAAATTTTGGCGAAGCATCTCCAGGAGAGTTATGTTTATCTGTACTCCCTCGTCACGCATCTTTATTGCATAAGACTTATCCTGTATTCTTCGGGTAATATTTACAGGTACAAGTACAAGCGGCGCATATCTTGGTTTTTCACTGCGTTCGGTCTCATACCATTCCAGAAATCCAAGAGCGAGATATATTGTATTCGCACCGTTTTCCTCAAAACTTTCTTTTGCCTGACGTCTTAACTTCACCATAGCTCTTTCAAGCTCTGAAGCAGTTGAAAAAGTTCTGAGACGATGATTTTTCAGTTCTTCGTCTGCTATTGACGATATATGTTCTTTGTCGTTTTCAAGTTCGAAAAGCTTATCATCTGCCGTCTGTAAAATGGAATCTAACGGTATTGGACATAACCGAAATTCTCCTCCTTCCGAAAGCTCCTCTTCCAAACGGCTGATGTCAGCGGTAATCAATCTAACATTCGATGCAGAAAAACGAAAATTCAACAGGCTGTTCCGCAGGCTAAGATCAAGAAGCTTTCTTTCCCAGATCTGCTGCTTGGTTATTTCGCTGCATTCCGCATTCAGAGTAATTTCTCCCACAGCCTTGATTTTCTCAGGAGCAGACGTTATCTCCGATTTTTTACGCTGACCGTAATCTGAGGCTTTGTAACTGCCGTCCTCAAATATTCTCAAAGGAATGGGGCGTATTCCGCTTGCTCTTGTACGCTTTATATCGACTGAATAAAAAAAATTTTCACCGCAGGCAAGCTTTGAAATGCCATGACTTTCGGCAGTATCAAAATCCGCTCCATTTCCTGCGGCAAAATCGGTACATTCCACAACAGATATGATATCAACACCCTTAGCAATTCGTTTAGCAAGCGCAGAACAGTCATACTGAATACAATCGGGAAAGGTTTCAGACTCCAACCAGCAGCCTGCAAAGGCGTGACCCTTTATTACAATCAAAAGAGGATTAAGGTCAATATACTCAAGACAGGCACAGTATAGCACTGCAAGATCAAGGCAGGTACCAAGTCCGCCTTTCAGCACAACATCAGGAGTTCGTACTCGCTGAGCCGATTCATAACTTGCAGGAGGAGGAGCATATGCAATATTTTCTTCCTGCAATGCAGCATAGATTGCTCCCATCTGCATTTTTACTACATTAGAGTTGCATGTTTGATAACCTGTAAACGATGGATCGCCGCTCCACTTTTTCATATACAAAGAAGCTTTTGAAATTATATCACTAATTTTGGGATGATTCGGAGTAACAAACGCCGTTATCATCTCAGGCATAAAAGCTGAACCCGTCCATTGGTCATAGGCAAGCAGTTCGATATTTTCCGTTTTAATACCTATTGTTTCTTTACCGCTGAAGGCTTCAATAGTAACGCAGCCTACTGCTTTTTCAGTCAACCCGAAAAGATATTCCGGTGAAATAATTATATTTACGGGAGAAAGCTCAACAGTTTCCCCCGAAGATATATCCATAGGAGCAGATTCGTATGTTTTTGCAAAATCAGGTTCAAAGCTTATACGCACCGTAACTGACGAAAGCTCCTTATCGCTGGTGTTTTTGATCGTTATACTGCGAAATATAGGAACATAATTCTGCTGCATCGCAAAATTTATCTTTTTTATCGATTCTGCATTTAAGATCACTAAATTTTCCACGTTCGCACCTCCCTATAATTTCAAATTATATTTATTATATCATAAAATCGGAGAAAAGTCCAGCACATAATATGAATTTTTTACTTTATGTACATTTTCTTACGGAAACAAGGAAATTTCTAAAATTCTCAGCAAATCATATAATTGACTTCTACCGAAAATCTCTACCAGATTTTCTACCAAAATCGCTTTTTTTTCAAATTTTCTATCTCGTCCTCGGTCTTGTCACATTATATTATATAATCAGACCGCTGCGGGTTGTGACGTATCCGCAGGGGCATCTTTTTTCTTTTTTCTGCCACGCTTTATCGGTGCGGGCTTGTCTGTTGTTTCATCACTTTTGGATTTTTTGTCAGATGTCTTTTCAATTTCAGCGGAAGCACATTCTTTCTTGTTGTCAAGCACTCTTGCGATCGTCTCCGCTGAAATGACCTTTGCATTGTATTCCAAATGGCTATTAAGATTTGCCGTAATTGAATAGTTTGAATGTCCAAGCCACTCCTGAATTGCCTTCATCGGAATATCATTTGCAAGCAAAAGGCTGGCACAACTGTGACGAAGATCATGGAAACGAAGCATTTTCAGACCGTGCTTTTTGATAACATAATGGAAGTCATATAATTTACTTCAGTTCCCCTTGGATTCTATTATAATAACTATCAAGCTTATCTTTGACGGTATTTCTGATTGATATAATATTATAATTGCTCAATGTTTTCCATAAACTATTTGGCATTGTAAGTCTGTTGGATTTTTTATCGTACACAGATATTCTGACAGAAAAGATCTTCTCAATGGATTATACAGTACAGTATAATTTCTTTGGCAACTTTCTCAGAAAAATTTGGTAACGTGACTTTACTGTCAGACTGTTCAGCTATTTCATTGTTTTTTTTGCCGATTAGTATAAAATCCCAAAAACGAATGAACAACGGCAGTAAAGTCAGCATCTCCATCAATATTGCAGTTATCAAGGTAGGATATTAGCAAAACGGCAATATAGGAATATTGTAAGTTTAATTTTCTTATTTTATTAAGAAATCTATCTTTTTCCGAACTATTGCATGATTCTTGTTTAGGCTTAACGAGTTTTAGTAACTCATTTACACACCGGTTTTGTTCTTCAATAGGCAATTGCTTAAAAGCGACAATAATTTCATCAACCGTAGATAGTTGAGTACGTTCGTACTGTGAACAAGATTGACTATGGTCCACGGAAGATCTGTCCGTCTATCAAGCATCTCGCCATGTTTTTTTACCGTGTCAAAAAGCTTACTATCATATTCTTCAAGCATTTTTTCACGTATTGCCTTGCGATCCTCATTTGAATCTGGATTTTCAGAGGGCGTTTCCTTAGAATCATTATCTTCTTTAGAATCCTCTCCTTCTGGCGTTTCCTTTCCTTCCTTGGTTTTGGACTCTTCCTTCACTTCTGAACCCTCTTCTACTTCAGAGCCTTCTTTTTTATGAAATAATTTACTAAGTCCCTCTTTTAATTTGTCACCTAATGACTGCTTTTCGTCAGCTTCTTTAAAATCTTGTTTTTCTGGATTTTCCTGTTCGACGTTTTTCTCAGTGTTTTCTGTTTTATCAAAATTTCCAATTGCCATATATTTTCCTCCAATATAGCATCTTCTTAAATATACTTCATTTGCATGAATGTGTATATTACAGAATAAGATGTATCGCTCAAAGTGCCATTATCAGTAATAAAGTTAAGCATAGCAGCAATAATGCTACGCAGCATTATTGGATTGGTGATATTCAAATACTGCATCAACGCTTTGCTGATAGCTTTAAACCAAACAGCTCCTTCCTTGCAAATAAGGTTGAATATTCTTTGCGGACAAGAACCATCCGGTTCATAAAGATTGTTCATTTGATTAAAGTTCGGAACCTTTTCTGTGTGAAGCACATCGAAAATCTTATTACAGGAAGCCAATTCAAGATAAAGACCGCCCAAAACCTTTTCATCAAGTTTACCATAATGTTCAATCATATCATTGATTTTTGAAATTATTTCGTTTAATTCCTCTTTCTTCTCACGAAGAATATCCGAATTACGAATAATAGCTCTTAATTTTGATGCCGAAAACAGCCCTCAAACCGATTGATAGTACAATTCAATAATTATTTTACTCCGAATATCTCGCATATCCGCACTGTTTCCCTGTTCAGGCTTTGATTCGTATCTATTATCCCATTTATCTACTTTCATTAAAACAGGTGTAAGCCATCCTTTTTGGAAAACAGCAGCAACTCCAGTCGCTAATCTAGAAAGCTCTTTTGTTTGTTCTTCGTTCAATGCTAATGCACTGCCCAATTCTTCACAAGCATCTTTCGCAGGCGTATTCATAATTATCTTAGTCGATGTATTCTCAATAGCGGAACTGTCTACTGCCATTGGAGACTGATCAATAATTATAAATCCTTCTCCATAAGTACGCATCTCCTTGATGGAATTGCTTATCATCTCAACAGACTTTCCAACAATATTCGCACCTTCTTGACTTTGATCCTTGGATGTGCGTTTTAATAGATTATGTGCTTCCTCAAGCACAGTAACATGATTTATTAATGCATCTCTCGTTCCAGAAGATTTTGATTTACGAACAGATTGCCGATATTCACCTAATTTCATGATTATTACGCCCATTAATAAAGCAACTGTTTCTTCTGAACCAATTTCACTTAAATCAATGACAGTATTTGAATCAAATAATAAGGAATCTTTTACTCCCTCATTCTTTTCAAATATCATTCCGTTGATACCATCGGTCATCGACTTAACTCTTGTGAGGAGTGCACCTTTATAATCTCCCTTTGCATCTGAGGAATAATCCGAGCTATTGATTATATTAGGAAGGATATTCATTACATCTTTAAATGTAGGGTATTTATGATCGCATATTCCTTCAATCCAAACTGAGTTGTCCGTATCCCAGCCACATTTTACATATGACTTTACAACAGCATCCTTAAGTATTGCAGGCATAGCTGCATACAGAGACCACGATGCGTTAAAAATTTGGATAAGTTTTTCGATATGAGTTAATATATGTATATTTTCTGGAAATTGAAAAGGATTAACATGAAGCATTCGATAGACAGTAGGATTTGTGGTATATATTCTTATACCCTTGTATCCACCAAAAACCTGCTTGTATTCACCTTTTGCGGGTTCAATTACAAGCATTTTTATTCCATTTCGTAAAAGAGAATCTAACAATTCATATGTTGCATAAGATTTACCAGAACCTGATGAACCAGTTATAAAACAATGAGATGACAACAAATCTAAATTCATTGGAACTCGTGTACCTTTGTCATCCTTAACTTTGGTATCTACACCATCTATCCTCCCCATATGGTATATACTACCAAATTCAATTGTTCTTGAGGGAAGCTTTTCATAAACTACTGATCTTCCAAATTCAGCCATTTCAATAACTGATACACCATTTACTGATTTTTTTGGCAACCCAAGAATAATAGGCAACTCATTCCCAGTTATCATGTTTGTAGGCGTAACAATCTGACTGTCATAAGCTCCATACTCAGAAATATTAGCGGTTGGATGTACCATATAACATATGTGATCCATAATGCGCTTGATTTCTATGCTCCTGCTCATATTCCAAATATTAATATGTGAACTCTCTACACTTGACTCGTTTCCAGTAAAAAGAGCTTTACACATATTTGCAGCCATTGCCGTAGTAGCAATATCATCTGATATGAAGTAGCAAGCTGTTTCCCACGCACCATATGATGCACCAAGTTCAATTCTCTTTAATTGCCTATCAATCTTTTCAAGAAGTGCCGATATTCCTTTATTTTCAAAATTTAGTGTAACTGTGTTGGTAGTACCCTCGGTGTATGTATCAGTATCTCCAACTGTCGTGCCCGTTGTTTCAGATAAACTTTTAGAAACAGTATGACTAAACGAGGATCCTGAAGTATATGAGTTGAACGAACCGCTAGAAGAACCTGAATTGAACCCCCAACCCTCGCTAGAAAAACTACTTCCACTACTTGTGCCATAATTGCTTCCTCTTGAAGTTGAGTCTGATGTTCCATTAGTATTGCTCACACTATCGTTAATTGATTTTGAAAAGCTGTCAGAAACACTTTTGGAAACAGCGTCGGACTTGCTTTGAGCATAGGATAAAGTAAGCTTTGAATGGGATGAAAGGGTTGAATACATCTCTTCATATCCATGCTTTCGTTGCTCTAAGAGCGAATTATTAACTGGAACTGCGAGAAATATGGCTGTGTAATTTTTTCCCTGCATTCCATTCAGAAATTTTTCTATACCTTGTACGAATTTTTCTTTATCGTCATCCCTTACAGACGGAATCAATGAGACAGCACCCAAACTTTTGCTTGATGATGATATGTTGTTAAGAATTATCTGTATGCTTGTACCTGACATCATCTCATAATCAGTTCCAGGAAAATTGGAAATTATTGTTTTTTCCAAAAGATCACCAGCTAGCCCAGGGTTTGTTTCATTACGAGTACAAATGTAAAAGTCTACCTTCTTTCCTTTGCCACAAACAAATAAAGCCACAGAGCTATCAGTACTATATAAAGAACTATACACACTAATCAACTTATCTTTCATATCTTCGGTTGGATCAAATACAAATTTCCCGATTTGCATCATTCTAAGTTTAGAAATGTCCCTTACTCTATTTATAACTGGAATAATAGTAGCTTCTGTAAATGCGTTTAGGTAAGTTTGAGATAAATATGTATTTGCTACCAAGCAGCCTTGTGCAAGCTCTAATTCGTATTTCTGCTTTTTATCATTTTCAAGCCATTGCTGATCCTGACGCCTTATATCATATAAGGTTACAGGCTTATAATTATTAGACATAGAATCACCTACAATTAAATAATAAGCATTAATCTTATCACTCTCATATAATATTGCGATGAAATTGTGTTAAAATATATTAATTGATTTTAAAGCGAATTATAGTATCGCAGAATATTACCTTTTGCGAAGAAAGCACTCCGAATCGTATCTCAATCAGGATGCAATTCGGCTTTTTTGTACCCAAAACAGAATTGTACCATCAAAGTTGACATCTGCCACTGAAATAGTATATAATATTATGGGTTACAGCGTTTGCATGGCTCGTATCCCTGCAAGATGAGATCATCACGGTCACCAGTATACTCTTTTTTATTATGCTCCGCCATTTGATTTACGCTCGGACAGTCAGAATAATGAAATTTCCCCGTATTCAGGTTGATGATATAGCCGATACCCACTGTTTCGGCTATAGTCACAGGCTCAGTATAAACGACTATCTTATTGCCCTCGGAGCTGTCTGGGCTATCACAGCTCACGAATAAAATCATCGAAATTACGGCAAAAATCAGAACTGCAATTCGTTTCATAGGCATCTCCTCTGGTCAATAATACCAATCAAAATCACTAATATATCTCTCCTTGCAGCGATTCTCGGCAGATATTTCGTAGAATTCAGGATTTAGCGAATTTTCACTCAGAAATTGACTGCCAGACGCTCCATATACTTGATTTTCTGCTCAAATGAAGAGTGAACGTACCGATTCAGCGTTAATTCTACGGTGGAATGTCCCAATAATTCTGATAATGTTTTCACATCAAAACCTAACTTGACGCAGGTCGATGCAAAAATATGACGGAGTGCGTGAAAATGAACTGACGGCAATTTTACGTTTTTTAAGATTTTCTGAAAACGGTACTGCATTGCTCTTGGCTCGATTGGCTTTTCCTTGCCTGAAACGATATACTCGCTGTCCTTGCCCTTGAATTTCTCCAGAAATGCAATCATTCCTTTTGGAATCGGGATTTTTCTGCGTGAGGATTCGCTTTTTGGTTCGGTAATAACCAGTTTTGTTTTCTTATCGCTGCCTTGAACCTGCACTCTTTGCATGGTCTTGCTGACGGTCAAAATACGTTTTTCAAGGTCAATATCCTTCCACTGCAAGGCGCAAAGCTCGCCAATGCGAATACCTGTGGTCATAGAAAGAGCCACCCCAAGAGTGGCTTTGTTCTGATTATGACCGATATACTCCTGCAATTTCGTCTGTTCCTTCTCATCAAGCAGCGTAATTTCGGGATTTTTTGCACGTGGCATTTTGATATATTCCATCGGATTGTAGATATGATAGGTGCGAACTGCATACTTGAACATGGATTTCATCACAATCAGCATATCGGATATATAGCGATTGGACAGACCGGCTTGTTGCTTGGATTCAATAAATGCATAAATCTCAGTATCTTCGATGGATTCTGCCGATTCATTGCCAAACGCAGGCAGAATATGCTTATTTGCTTTCAAATAGTAATTTGCCGCTGTGGACTCCTTGACCTTGTGTTTGATACTCTTATGCCACTCGCTGAAAAGCTGCGTGACAGTGAGAGAACAATTGCTCTTTTTAAGGCGTTCCTTTGCCATTTTTTCACGGACATCTTCCTTGGTTTTGCCGAAGAAATACTGAAAACGCCTTGTTCCGTTGCTACGTTTTCCCCGTGAAATGCGTCCTTCAAACCGTCCGTCCCGTCTTTGATAAATATTCATGCCGACCTCCTAAAATTTCATTTGACATATTGACCAAAATGTGCTATAATATTTGCAGTTGAATTTTTCGTAAAATCCTGAATTTTACGAAATTTTTTATGCCCTTTTGAGGGTATTACTACCTATATTACGCAATATTTGAGTACAAGTCAATTACCATAGCGGACAAGAATCTCAGACGATATTTGTGGATGTTAGCCACCGGAATAACGGAAAAGTGCCGTCAAAAACTTACAGCTTAAGCATTAGAAGAAATAGCTGCCATAAAATAAAAAATCCCATAGCTGACGCTATGGGAAAAACGTAAAATGACCGTCAAATAAAGTCGGCTCAGTTACAATGACCAAGCCGACTAACTTTACAATTATTATGCTACCTTGCCGTTCGCTACGTTATCAACAAGTTCAATAGAAACATTGAGAGAATTAGCAATTTCCTCACGTGTTAGTTTTCCGAGCATGAGAAGTGCTTTAATGGCATCGATTTTTTCTTCATTCAGCCTATCTTCAATCAGTTTACACATTTCACTCATACCTCCTTCGGTTTCTTTAAAATGGCGGAATCTCTCTATCAGTTCTGAATTGTACATATCATCTGCATGAACACACTTAAAATCATGCATCAGTCTGCCGATGCTATCGTTGGGATTTTCATAAGCACCATTCACAAATATAATATGTGCTTCATCGCCTAAATACTCTCCCGTTTCTTCACATCGTCTGTCAAAATGATACAGCGGCAAATCTCTGCCCATCACATCGTTTTCAGTGATGAATATGACAAATGTCTCAGAAAGCTGGTCGAACTTCTCTTTTTTCTTCAGAAGTTTGGTATCAAGCATACTGCTGTGAAACCTTGCTCTTTTAGGTGAAGCTCCTGCATCTGACCGCTGCACCTCAATATTGTATTTTTTGCCTAACTGGTCTTCTGCATAGATGTCAAGTGTAATAGAGCGACCCGCTAAACTTCTGTACTCACTCTGTGTTTCACTTCGGAGTATTTTCAAGTCATTCCTTTGCAGAATGACGCTGAGGATGAAGCGGACGCCCTCCGGATTATCATTGAAATAAAGTCTTAGAAAATCATCATCGATCAAGCGCAGCTGCTCAGCCGTTCTTCGGTTCTTTTCCTGTTCTGTTGCCATTGGAATCACCCTTTCTGCTCATTTATAGTATAGCATACTCTCTTGATTTTTTCAAGGGATTTTTAAATAAATTTACCTCACAGAATTCACTAAATCAGTTTTTACACAATCTATTTTCTTTTTCAATGCTTCTTCAAATGCCCTATTCTGCTCCCCTGTCCGTTTGGGCATACCTTTCAATCTTCCTCCGATTTGACGTATTTTCCTTGAAACAGCACGAAATTCCAAAAGCCCTGAAATGTTCTCATTTGTATATTCTTTTCCGTCCTGATTGAGAACGATTGCTTGCTTACTCAGACACATTGCCGCAAGACCGTAATCCTGCGTAACTGCAATATCGCCTTTCTGAATCAGGTTTACAAGCCGAAAATCTACGCTGTCTGCACCCTTATCAACTACAATTATTTCAGCTCCACCATGTTCAATCTGATGTGCAGTGTCGCATATGATAACGCATAGGATATTGAATTTTTCTGCGATTTTCAGCGTATTTCTGACGACCGGACAGCCGTCGGCGTCAATATAAATTTTCATTTTAAAGTTCCTTTATCGTGAAGTTCTTTTTTCTTTCTCTCATACAATTCACGGTCGAAATATAACCGCACTGACTCGCTTTCAAAAGAACCCCAACTATTAAAACAAATCTTTACAAACCCGTACTCCTCATACCATACAACGCCACTGAAACCGATTCCAACATCATCGCCGCGACTGGTATAATTAATTGATTCTCCATAAACCGCATCGTTCGTCTGACTCAGTTTGCGGTATAGATGTATGATACTTCTGGATTTTGCATGCCAGCCGAGAAAATAATTGCCGCTTGGCGAGAGCGATTCCAGATGAACGGAAATGTCTGTATTATTATCTGATTTTGTAAAATATTGCATGTATTGACCTCCTCACGATTTCAGCTTCAATTCTATCGGAACATTTTTTGTGATTTCCAGACTGTCAGGTGTTACCGCACACTCGTAAGCAAGAATATGTACTCCTTTTTCAGCCGCATATCTCAGAGCATCGCCAAATTCCCTATGTATCGCATCATTCGGAGTAAACAGCTTTATTCCCGACACCTGAATCACAAACAGCACATAACTGTGATAACCATTTTCCATTGCCCTGACAAGCTCATTGAGATGCTTCACTCCTCTCTCGGTAGGTGCGTCCGGAAATGAGGCTATACCGTCATTTTCAAGCGTTACGCCCTTGACCTCAACAAAACCTTTTTCACCATTTTCGTCCTCGATATAGAAATCAAAACGAGAATCACCATATACTTTTTCCGGACGAATTATCGTCAGTTCCGACATACCGGGCAACTTTATATTGCCGTTTTCCAAGGCTTCTCCTGCAACTTTATTTGGAGCTTGTGAGTCCATATTTATCAATAAATCGCCTTTTCTGACTGTGATCAGATCGTATAACAACTTGCGTTTTCCTTGTCGGTAACTGAAATCTTCCAGATAAACAACAGCTTCGGGAACAAGCAATTCACGGCATCTTCCTGTATTTTTTACGTGGGCGGAAACTTCCTCTCCATTCAGAAAAACCTGTGCAACAAAACGGTTTGGACGTGATATAAATCGGGCTGAAACTATCTTCTCATACCTCACGTTTCATATACTCCTGCAATGCTTTTTTCAGAAACTCATATCGTAAGCGTTTTTCCTCTTTTGCAAAATGAACCTCTCTGAACTGCTTTGGATTATTTTCATATACAAGCTTTTCATCGCCGAACTGCTCACTTGTCAGGTCAAAGACACAGTCGCCGATTACATTGTAACAATGATAATTGCCGCCGTTACGGAGTATACCATAGACATTTCCGCCGAAAATATCCTGTGCAAGAAATGCTGTTATGGAGCATTGTCCAAGCGTTTTATTGTCCGAAGTCCACCTGTCCCTCATCCTCGGCGCACAGGTTCCCGCACACCATATTTCTGACAATGCATCGTATAAATCTAACGGTGAATGAATTTTCGGATATATATTGTTGATTGGTTTCACTGTTGCCGTTTCCCAGCCATAAAAATTATATTTCATGTAGACCTCCTTAATTAAACACCAATCCGTCTGAAAATCATTTGTCATTATTTTGCATACCAAATCCAGACTGAACCATCCTTCATAGCCTTACATTCCAGCATTCTGAACTCCGTCAATTTCGAATCGAAAAACAACGGCTTATCCTCTTTATCTGCAACGATTGGAGCGATGACCTGACTGATATTGTCAACTGCTCCTGCACGGAGAAACGCACCATTGATGATACTGCCACCCTCAAGCAGCAGTTTCTTGATTCCAAAAATACTGTAGAGCTTATTCAAGGCAAGATTGATATCAATATCATCTTTTCCTGCAAAAATGTAGGAAACTCCGATACTGCGGTAATAAGCAAGCATCTCCTTTGGTGTTGTTTCACTCAGCACCTCAATGATATGACAGTCATCATAACCAGAATCATCATGAATTTTGCTGTCCGTCCAGCCAACAGAGTCGTGTCTGTCAAGGGATACTGCGTAGTAATGATGCTTCTGGGCAATGTAATCCTCATAGAGAATATCTGCACCTGAAAACTCTGATAAATCCGGCTTGAACCCATTGGTAAAGCTTGATTCCATTGTTACCCGACCGCAGGCAAACGCATCTCCTTTCAGCTTTCTGTTCAATTCATAATAAGTTTCACTTACCCTTGTTCCGGTTTTTCCAAAAAGAAAATCTCCAGTCACTTTTCCGTCTATCGAGGTCACCATATGACATATCACAAGCGGACGCAAACCGTGTTTCTCAATATATTTTTGTGCATAAGAACAAGTGGCTTTTACCTCTCCGCCTCTCAGGTTAATTTCATTCAAGCAAAGACGCATCAATTTTCCTGCAATGCCCTGCCCCTGCATGGATTCTTCAACCTTTGTTGATGTTATCTCGTAAACATTATTTTCTCTTTTCGGGAAAGTAATCTTCCCTACTTCTTTGCCGTTATCATCAATACAGCTGATTTTGCTATCGTGTGTTAAAAATCTCATTTCAATGTCACTTCTTCCGATATTTCTGATTTTTGCTGTTAGGTTTATCAGGAATTGTGCGTTCAATGAACCGCTTATCAAGTGCAGGAATCAAATAATTCTTTCTGAAAGTCGGACGATGCGACAATCCAAGACGATTCATGATCTCAGCAGCCGAAAGTTCCTCATTACCTAACGCAGCCAGTAATCTGTTGATCGGACTATCTTGGTCGGTTACTTGGTCGCTGTCTTGATCGGTTGACCGACCAACAACTGTTGTATCTTTAAGAGTGTCACGAATGATTTCAAGCATAAGCTCTACAAACACAGCACTATCCGCCGCTTTATCTGACTTTCCGAGTGCGTCATAATACTCAGCCTGCTTCGACTGGATCAATTCCTCAACAGGAAGCCAGAAAAACAACTCTTTCCACTGTCCCAATAACAAGCTATGCCACATTCTTCCCATACGTCCATTCCCATCCTGAAACGGATGAATAAACTCAAATTCATAATGGAAAACAGCACTTTTTATCAATGGATGCATCTCAGAGTCTTTGTACCAATCAAACAAGTCCTGAATTAGTTTCGGCACAAGATGTGCAGGCGGAGCCATATGAACCAGCCGGTCGCCGTCAAACACTCCAACGCCACCGGAACGGAATTTTCCATTCTCAGGAACAAGTCCTTGCATCATCAACTTATGAGCAGTCAGAAGATCTTCCACAGAACTCGGATTCAGACGCAGCATCATTTCATAAGCCTGATAAGCATTCTGAACCTCTTTTATCTCGTTCGGATTTCCCAGCACACGCTTGCCGTCCAAAATCGCCGTAACCTGATCTAAAGATAACGAATTATGCTCAATCGCAAGTGATGAATGAATCGTTCTGATTCGATTTTCACGCCGAAGGTGCGGACTCATGTTTCCTTCCTGCAATACTGTGATTCTTCCGACCTGCTCACTGATTTCTGCAAGAAGTGTAACAGTTCTGTCTGTCATATGAAACGGTGGTTTATATTCGCTCATTTGATTGTTCCTCTTACTGTATTCGGCATAATTTCATAGGGGTTTATTTTAAGAACACTGCAAATCGACAGTCCGATTCTCATGCTTGCACCGGAAAGACCTCTTTCATTTGTTTCAAAACGTTGATACTGCCTAAGCTGTATCCCCGCCTTATCCGCTACTTGCTGCTGCGTAAGTCCCAGCATTTCTCTTCTGTCACGAAGAATACCTCCATCGGTTTGCACGGTAAGGTATCCAGGTACATCGGATTTTGGCATTTGTATTGGAATAAAATCTGTCATAATGTAACCCTCCTTATTTACGACCACACGGTCATAAATATAGTATACGACATATTGGTCGCATTGTCAAGATGTTATACAAAGAAGTTTTTCAAAAAAATTTCTATAACCCATTGACAAAGAGACGCAAGTGTGCTATAATGCAAATATGCTTGTAAGCACCATTGCTAATAAGCATATCAGATTCACCATTGTGAATGAATATTACGCCCCTAAGTGATGAAAATGTAATAAATGAAATGAAAGTGAATGGGCGGTTGAAAGAGTAAAGGTGAACATTATGGGTAGTTTTTATCAAAATTTTGGAGAGTTCCTCCAGAAAAAAAGAGAAGAAAAGCAAATTACACTTCGCAAAATGGCGGAACTGTTAGGTTTTTCAGCACCATTCTTAAGTGATGTTGAGAAAGATCGTCGTAATCCGCCGGACATGGAAAAACTGTCAATACTTGCAGAAATCCTGCAATTGTCAGAGGAAGATAAATCTCTGATGCTTGACCTTGCCGGAAAGAAACGTAATTCTGTCGCACCGGACTTGCCGGAGTACATCATGGAAAGGGATTACGTATCTGCTGCACTGCGTACAGCACGTGATCTGGATGCTGGTGAGGAGGAATGGCTGCAATTTGTCAAAGAGCTGAAAAAGCGGAAAGGATGATCTTCAATATATGTATAGTCCATGTTTCCAAACAAAAAAGAGCGGTGTACCTGTTTTAAGCAAAAAAGATATTGATTTTATTGCAGAACAATATATCATAGAGTTTCAACCTGATATTTTGAAAAATCCCTCTCCTGTCGATATTGATGGATTTCTTGAAAATTATCTTGGTACCACTCCGGATTACCAGCTGTTATCACATAACGGCATCTATCTTGGTATGACTGTATTTAATGATACAAACCGCATTCCGGTTTATGACTTGGCAAACAATCGTGCAGAATACATCAGTGCAAAAGCTAATACTGTGATTTTCGACAGTCGCTTGCTGGAAGAAAATCAGGAACACCGATATAGGTTTACTGCTGGTCACGAAGCGGGTCATGTTGTATTTCACACATCGTATTTTGCATATGATCCAAATCAACTTTCATTGTTTGGAGACGCAGAGCCTGCAATGGTGCGATGCAGGGTCGATACTACAAAGGTTAAAACTAAGAGTTTTCGTCTTATTTCAGATCACGACTGGATGGAATGGCAGGCAAATTATTTTTCAGGAGCACTGCTTATGCCTCAAAGTGCAGTTATTGCTTTGGCTAACGAATATGACGGTCCGGATTATTTGCGTCCGTGGAGTCTTATTCGTACACTTGAGGATGTATTTAATGTATCATCAGAAGCTGCAAAGCATCGTCTGACTTCCTTAAAACTTATTGAACCAATCAGCGAAACAGCTTTTTCCGCTTTTAAAGATTTTGCACTCGTCCTTTAATTAATCAACTATTACAGCGGGTTTTCCACCCGCTGTTTATTTATATTCATCGTGTAAGCCTTTAAGCTTACCTCATAACAAAGGAGGCATCTATGAATAAAACAAAATCTAATATGCTTTACACCCCAAAACTGAAGATTCCACTTGGAGAAATCATTGTAACATCAAACGGTTCACATGCGTTGAAAATCAAGAAACCCAATAAATCGGATTATGAAGAAATCACTGTTGATTCTTTGATGTCTCTGATTTACAGCAGCAAAAATGAAGGTAATACATACAGGGGGTCCGATTTCTGAGAAACCCGTATTCTTCAAATAGACAAGCTCAAAACGAGCTGAACCGATATACTGAGTTCTGCCGGCTGAGCATTCGATAGACTATGTTCTACGAATGTTCAGTCGGCTTTTTTCTTTTCACAAGGTGCAAATCGTTATAGATTATATAGGACCGATATCTCACTCAAATCAGATTATGAATATTTTGTAAACTTCATTCAAATAGGAAAAAACCTTTCCTATTTGAACTTTAAAATGATTTCAGACAAAGGGAAAGGAGGCGAAAGGCTGTGACTGCTACAGAACGTAGAGAAGAAATTATGAAAATTCTCGTGGCAAGAAGATATGAGACAATGAGCGTACTTGCCGCAGAATTAGGTGTGACAACACGCACGATCCGCAGTGATGTATTAAAACTCACAGCTGAATACCCTCTTGAAACAACTCCGGCCGAGCAGTACACCCGTGCAACCGTCAATGGGAATATGAACGAT
>CAJTYV010000015.1 GCA_910584195.1 uncultured Ruminococcus sp.
TTATTTGTCAAAGAGAAATATGCCACAAGCACATTGCTCTCACCTGTCACAGACATAGTTCCTGCCGATATATCGCTGACGGAAATTTTCTTTGCAAGCGGATTCGGGAAAAAGGTACAGTAAAAAATACCTCCACCCACTACAGCTACTGCCACTACTGCCGCTATGACAGCTATCACGACTTTTTTACGCCTGCTCATTTTTGTCTTTTCTTTTTTCATAGAAATCACCTTTCCTTTAAATGAATCACAACATACTCGCAGTTTCCTTGTGTACGGATGGGAAATCCCCATCCTGTAGCTCCAGAGGAAACAATTACCTTACAGCCGCCTTCCTGATATTCACCGTAGTTCAATCCACCAAAACCTTCCGTAAGATACCCTACAGGGAATATCTGCCCTGCATGAGTGTGTCCAGATAACTGCAGGTCTGCCCCTTCCGCTGCGTTTTCCTCTGCCTCTATCGGCTGATGATCCGCTACTATAATGAATCTATTCTGATCTACTCCGTTTAGCAGCTCTATAGAAGAAAGGCGTCCGGGTATTCTTGCGGCATCTTCCCGACCAGCTAATACCAGATCGTCGCCAATGTTAATCCACTGATCACACAGAATCTTAATGTCATTTTCCTCTATCGCCCGTACCAGCTCCTCATCTGTATAAGTACGGGAGCGGGAAACTGCCGTCCTATAATCCTGCCGGTCATGGTTCCCATAAACAAAATAGGTTCCATATGTACTTTCCAGACTTCCTAATATCCGAAATGCCTCCTGCATAGATTCCTTTGTCGTTCCTTCTTCCACTATATCTCCGCAAAGCAATATAATGTCCGGGTGCAAAGCATTAATCTCTTCTATTTTTTGAATCAGGATATCCGGGTTTTGAACCGTGCCATAATGAGTATCCGTTATCAAAACCACCTCATAACCTGACTGGAGCTTTTCTGATGTCGCAGTATACTCTGTTCGGATAATCTGTCTCATGTTAAGACTGCCATAGCCCATCATCAAGCAAGTGACCAATATTGGGATTATCCCGCTGTGGTAAAGTCTGCGGAAAACAGAATACCTTTTTTCCTTCGTATGGTTCTTTGCAATGTGCCGTATCAGGAAAGCAACAAATTCCACAATTGCAAATAACACGATTAAATGGACTTCAACCAGCCCCGCCACACTCCATATGAGACACAAGCTGCCCGCAAAAACGGTAATTCCCAACCGTATCATCCAGAACCGTTTTCCTTTTGTATCAATACCATAAAGCAAGGCCCATTTTCCAATCATCCAATACAGACCTGCAGCCAGGCATAATGCCATTCCCGATAAAATAAGCACATACATTCAATTTCACCACCTTATCCATTGACAGGAACACAAATTCCTTCCACGATACTTCTATAAACAGAGGGTTTCTGCTCTTCATTCCCCAGCGAAACAAGGGCATCCTACAATACACAAAAAGAGTATAATCGCCCTTTCTCAACTGAACCTCAACAAACCACAGAAAAATAACCCGTGCCGTTGAGGTTCAGTTGAGGTTTTCCATATAAAATAAACGCAGACTGTTCACAAATCTATGCTATAATCAAGTCGGAGGTGCAAAAGATGTTTCAAATTTTAGTAGTGGAAGATGATAAGGAACTGTGTGACCTTTTCTGTACTGTCCTGACAGATAACGGATATACGGCAGTTCCGGCGGCTGACGGGCTTGCTGCCTTTGATATTTTGGATGACACTTATATTGACCTGGTTATTTCCGATATTATGATGCCACGCATGGATGGCTTTGAACTTACAAAAGCGCTTCGTGAATCCGGATATTCCATGCCAATTCTAATTATCACAGCCAAGGAAAGTGCAACTGATAAGCGTGAAGGGTTCCGTCTGGGTACGGATGATTACATGGTAAAGCCCATCGATGTGAACGAAATGGTCTGGCGGGTGGAAGCCCTGCTGCGCCGCAGCCAGCTTGTAAACCAGCGTAAAACCAAATTTGGCGAAACAGAATTTGACTGTGACACACTGACGATTTCCTCCCACAGTGAAACCACAGAACTGCCACAGAAAGAATTTTATCTGCTATATAAACTGATCACTTCCCCAAACCGGATTTTTACCAGAAGACAGATTATGGATGATGTCTGGGGTCCGGACAGTGAAGCGGATTCCCACACACTGGATGTCCATATCAGCCGCCTGCGTGAACGGTTCAAAAATAATGCAGACTTTGAAATTGTCACTGTGCGGGGGCTGGGATATAAGGCGGTGAGCAGACATGGATAACCAAACCCCTTCTGGAACACGGAAGCTTTGCCGGGCATCCAAATGGAAAAAGTACCCAAAACGGCTCTCCGTCATGTTTTCCCTTTTAACCTTCCTGACGCTGACGCTGACCATCCTTTTTTCAGCCCTACTTACATTTCTATTGATAAAAACCGGGATATTAGTCCAGCGAAACCGTGGGATTGTATTTTTCGTTATAGCAATTGTCAGTATTATTGTCGGCACCATTATCTCCAATTATGCCGGAAGGCATCCCCTCACGGCGATTATTGCCATGAGCAATGCAGCCCAGGAAGTAGCAAAGGGCAATTTTGATGTTTCCCTAAATGAAAATATTCGGATCAAAGAACTGCGGGATATGGCCCATAATTTTAACCTGATGGCAAAAGAACTGGCTGGAACCGAAATACTCCGTACCGATTTTGTGGAAAACGTATCCCATGAATTTAAAACACCGCTGTCCGCCATCGAAGGTTATACAACCCTGCTTCAAAGAAAGGATTTGAGTGAAGAAAAACGCCAGAATTATACGAAAAAAATATTATACAATACCCGCCGGCTTTCCACGCTGACAAGCAACATTTTACTTCTGTCCCGCCTGGAAAATCAGGAAATCGGCATTAAAAAGGAATCCTTTTGTCTGGATGAACAGCTCCGGGAAATCCTTCTCCTTCTGGAAGATGGCTGGACAGAAAAACAACTGGAACTTGAAATTGACCTGGACGCTGTGGATTACTATGGCAATAAAGATTTACTCGCCCATGTGTGGCAGAATATTTTGAGCAACGCCATTAAGTTTGCCCCTGAAAATGGAATCATCCATATCCTGCTCCGCAGGGAAAACGGCTCATTGATAACCAGCATCACGGATAATGGAATCGGTATGAGCAAGGATGTAATGCGGCGGGTATTTGAAAAATTCTATCAGGGGGACTTTTCACGTTCCTCCCAGGGAAACGGCCTGGGGCTTGCGCTGGCAAAGCGGATTGTCGATCTGCATGGCGGGAATATTTCTGTTTCCAGTAAAGAAGGAAAGGGAACGACATTTACCGTATCCCTTCCTCTGACACTGCATACGAAAGGATATGACACATGAAATCCAGAAGATATTTTGCTTTAGACGGTATACGGGGACTGGCACTTCTGAACATGATCGCTTATCATGCAGTATGGGATTTGGTTTATCTTTTCAACTTTCATCTGCAATGGTATCAATCGGAAGGTGCTTATATATGGCAGCAATGTATCTGCTGGACATTTATTTTCCTTTCCGGATTTTGTGAGCCGCTGGGGAAAGAAAAACTAAAAAGAGGCATTACTGTTTTCAGCCTTGGATTTTTGATTGTGGCAGCTACGCTGATTACAATGCCACAAAACCGGGTACGGTTCGGTGTTCTTACTCTGATTGGTTCCTGTATGCTTTTAATGGTTCCTTTAGAAAAGTTCTTACAAAAATTCAAATCGGAATATGGTTTAATTTTTAGCATTGCCTTATTTCTTCTTACGAAGAACATCAATCACGGTTATCTCGGTTTTGGCAGCTTGAATATTCTGCCGCTGCCAAATGGCTGGTATCGTAACTTTATAACTACCTACCTGGGATTTCCCATGTCCGGTTTTTATTCGACAGACTATTTTTCGCTTCTGCCGTGGCTTTTCCTGTACACTGCCGGATATTTTACGCATCAGCTCTTTATACACCATAAACTACTTGCACATTTAGAAAACAGCAAAGCAAAACCGCTGGAATGGTTTGGCCGGCACTCCCTCGGTTTATATATGATCCACCAACCGTTACTCTATTTTCTATTTGCTGCGTTATTTGCCCTATGAAACAGATATTATATTTTCAGGAGGAAAACACAATGACACTTTATGAAACAATTTTTACCCGCAGGCAGGTACGGAATTACCTTAACTCTCCTGTTCCAGAAGACCGTTTAAGCGGTATTCTTGCCTGTGTTTCCGAATCGGAGCAGCTTAGCGGGCAGCACGCCGATTTCAAACTTCTTCCGGCTGCAGAAGTTTCCGCTAATCAAGGTGCATCCCATTATTTACTCGCTTTCTGCGACAGCTCTCCATCTGCCTATGCTAATGTTGGGTTTCTATTGCAAAAGGCTGATTTATATGTCCAGAGCATGGGGCTTGGCAGCGGATACTTTATGAATATTAAGCCCAAAAATGAATTGAAACGGTTCTGTATCGCCCTTGCTATTGGCAAGGCAGATACCCCTGCAAGAATAAATGAATCTGAGTTTAAGAGAAAACCCTTAAACCGTATCAGTACAGAGGATACTGCCGTCTCAAGAGCCGTAAGGCTTGCCCCTTCTTCCCTTAATTCACAGCCCTGGGAACTAAAATTTGAGCCAGGGAAAGTAATTATTGAAGATGCAGGCACGGGCATCTCCCGTCTCATCCTTAAAAATAAGCTGAATAAAATTGATATTGGTATTGCCGCCCGCCATGCCGCGCTTGCCCTCGAACATAATGGAAATGCTATAATTTCGGCTGTTCCAAAATCAGACGGCAGTAAATTCCGCATTGAAATCACTTACAAGGAGGACGAAAAATGAAAACTTTAATCCTTTACTACTCAAGCCATCATGGGAACACAAAAAAACTGGTAGATGCAATTGTGGCACAAGGAAATGTTACAGCCGTTGATGTCTCTGCCGCAACTGTAACTGACTGTTCTGATTATGACATGATTGGTTTTGCTTCTGGTATCTACTACCAAAAATTTCATGAAAGTATCCTGAAATGGGCAGAAGCTAATCTTCCCCAAAATAAAAAGGTATTCTTTCTCTACACCTGCGGGGTAAAACGCAAGAACTACGCAGATGCAATTAAACAGATTGCTGAATCCAAAAAATCAAAAATACAAGGCTGCTATGGTTGTCTCGGATTTGATACATTTGGTCCCTTTAAACTCGTTGGAGGCATTGCAAAAGGGCATCCAAATGATGAAGATATATCGTCCGCAGTCAATTTTTTCTGTGGAATTAAAGATAAGACATAAAAATCTTCAATTTGATACTTTTTGATTTTGCCTTAAAGGGGTTCAAATTTATTGACAGGGTGGGTTCAAATATCTGTAGGGAGGGTTCATTTTTACTTCTGCTTCATGTCGGAATATGAACTGTCATAAAAAGAAAAAGGCTTCCGGTCACGCCAAATGTTCCGAAAGCCTTTATTTCTGCGGTTTTTCAAGTATTCTGTTCCTATTCTTTGTATCAAATAAGTGAGTTTTATTTCAATTTTCTTATTTTTGCACATCCTAATCATTCGGTTGAATTCGGTACGCTTTTTCGTCTGAGTACCCGAAATTCCTTCGTCAGCGAAAATTCCGGCGAGTGTCCATTCCTTTTTTCTGTTGATCAGATTGGTGTAGTAAGCGATCTGTACCTGATATGAATTCTGTTGTTCTTCCTGTTCCGTGCTAACACGACAATATGCCGCAACTCGCAGTTGGTGGTATTTATCCCTGTTTTCCGCTGTTTGCACTTTCGCGGGAATTATCGTTACATTCGGTGCTGTGGGCATTTTTCTCCGTCCTTTCCGTTATATTTTTTATGGTTATTCCGTTGATAAACTCGACATCAATGGTACAAAAATGGCTTATCAAAACCCTGTTTATGCAGGACTTAAATAAGCCAATATCGAGTGTATTTAGTTGTGCGTGATTTTCGAGCAGAGCCTTGATTTCCGCCGTTTTCTGCGGATTTTCGTTGTAAGTACAGCAATTATATTTCATCTCAGCAAGTCTGAAAATTTCAGACTTTATTCTGTCAAAATCTGGTTGTGAGGAATCTGTCATTTGATTGATCTCATTTTGCTTACGAATTACATCGGCAGTAGGAGAATACACACTTATTTCGCCATTGCTTTCTATCAAAGTTGGATTTGCAATTGCCGTATTCAGAACAGTCAACAACACTCCAATTATCATTTGGTCTGTCAGCTGATATTCAAGCCTGTAACAGTCAGGATTGCGACAATCCCAATGCTCATACTTATCATTACCGCCTATTCTTGAAAGTTTGTGGCCACATTCGGCGCAGTATGTGCGGTTTCTGATTTCCTGCAAATCTTCCGGAATTACGCTGATGGAAGTTGCTTTTGACATTCTTTTTTCGTTTGCCTGAGCAAAAAATGTTTCGCTGATTATCTGCGGATATTTATCATTTCCCAGATACTTTTTATTCTCAATGATCCGCTTGACCATGTTTTTGTTCCAATGCTCGGAATCGGCGGTATATCGGATTTTCTCGGACTCCATAAGCATTGCGATTTGCATTAAACTGCTGCCGTCCAAGTATTCTTCAAAAATTTTGATTACTGCTTTAGATTCGTTAAAGTCTACCGTGATTTTGCCTTTTTTCATGCAGTATCCAAAGGGTATTGTGCGATTTTTAGCCATTATATCAGCTCCTTAAATTTTAATCCGCCGATTATGTGAAATCCCAATTCATTCTGATTTATAACCACAATTTTCTCAACCAGAAATTCAAATGCGGATTCGTCAAATTCTGCCATTGAATTTTCTCTCTTTTCAAAAAAGTCTATTAGTATTTCGATCTGTTCCAATGCTTCATCTTCATCATCAGAGCGAGTAAGTTTTTTTAATTCAGATTGAAGCTTATTTATTTTTGCCGTAAGTTCAGTTGTTTGTTCAAGATATTTTGCATTGTCAAGAAAGCCCTTTGTTTTCAGTCGGGCAAGAACATGGGTCTGTTCCTTTAATTTTGCTATTTCTTTATGAATGTCCATAACGTTGGAATTGCCGTTAAATCGGCGGATTTTCAGCTCCTGAAGTGATGTTTGCAGGGGTATGAGAATATGTCTGTAATTGTGCCACAATTTATTGTAAAGTCGTATGAAACTTTGCTTGATAAACTTTTCCTCAATTCGTTTACTCATGCATGATTCTGCTGAATTATCATGTTTACGGCAAACCCAGAAAACCTTATTTCTGCATATTTTACGCTTATATTTACTGCCGCAGTTTGCACACATGATCCTGCCCTTGAAAATTGATTCTGATTTAATGTTATTGTGCTTTCTGCTTTTAATCAAGTTCTGAGTTCTTTCAAATATTTCTGTTGAGATTATTGCTTCATGAGTATTCTGAATATAATATTTATTCAACTGCCCGTTGTTTTGAAGCTTTTTATATGGGAGACTATTTGTTGTAAATGTTTTCTGATAAACCGAATCTCCTATATATTTCTCATTTGAAAGAATGTATAAAATGCCGTAATAGCTGAACGTTTCCTTGTATTGAAAATATTGTTTTTTACATATTTCCGAAATTCGCTGATATCCAATTCCGCTGAGAAACATATCAAAAATTGTTCTTATTATTTTCGCCTGATCTTCATTTATAATTAAAGTTCCATTGCTTAATTTATAGCCAAATGGTGCAGAAAAAACATTTACAGTTCCTTTTTCAAAACGTTTTTGATAACTCCATTTTATATTATTTGAAATGGAAGTTGATTCCTCCTGAGCCAGACCGCCCATAATCGTTATCATCATTTCGTCGGTCATATTGGCAGTGTCGATCTGTTCTTTTTCAAATAGGATCGTAATTCCAAGCGATTTCAGTTCACGGACATTTTTAAGGCAATCCTTTGTATTTCGGGCAAATCGGCTTATGGACTTTGTGTAGATTCTGTCGATTTTACCTTTTCGGCAGTCTTTCATCATTCTTTGAAACTCATTACGCTTGTCCTCACGAGTTCCTGTGATACCCTCGTCGGCATATATGTCCACAAGCTGCTCAGTCTCAGAATTTTCAAAGGCTTTTTCATAGTATTTCGTCTGAGCCATAAAGGAGTTGAGCTGATCTTCGGAATCGCTTGATACTCGGCAATATGCGGCACAACGGATTTTTGTATTCTGTTTTTCTGTTATGATTGGCTGTATCACCGTTACTGTCGGCATATTTTCACCCTCCTTTCCACCAACAAGGATACCACATTTTCTCTCAGAATGGTATCACCAAACCTGACAAAATTAATCCTCAGAATCTGTCTGATTCATACATTTATCGGCATCTGATGCGACTCTGCACAAGCACATTGTAAACACTCCTGCAGTACCTCCAACCATTAATCCTATTATAAATCCTAACATATTTTCCTCCTACGCTGCGTCCTTTGCAGACGGAAATTCTTTATAAATATCTTCTGTATTTCTGCTGCTGAAATTCTGTTTTTCCGCTGTTTCAAGCAGTTTGTCAAGCTTGTTTTTGATAAAAATCTCAGATAAATATTCGGCAAATTCTGCCTGTCCAAATTTAATCATTGTAATCAACTCCTATGCTTATTTTCATCGCTCTGTCTACCTTTTTCATAATTTCCAAACCTACCGAACCTACATAATCTTTTAATCTGTTACGATCAATTGTGCGTATCTGCTCGGCAAGAATAACGGAATCGTTTGGCAGCATTTTCGAACCGAAAATGCGAATGTGAGTAGGCATATTTATTTTCTTTGCCGACGAAATCGGCAGCACAACTACGGTCGGACTATACTTGTTTCCCACGTTATTCTGTACTACAAGAACAGGACGTATACCGCCCTGTTCAGAGCCGATTATGGGATCAAGATCGGCATAGAAAACATCTCCACGTTTTACGATCATTTTATATTTCCTCCCTGATTTTTATGTAAAACTGCGGTCTGACAAACCCAAACCGCAGTAATAACTCGTTTTGCCTTCGTCTGATTTTCAGACGATTTCCCATGATATTTATTCTCAATATCCGTCATGGCGGAACTTTACAAGCGATCGGCAGCTTACCGATCTCATGGAAATCTCATCCCACTATGGTTCTCATAGAGCCGCCCCCATTGCTTGAGTCTGTGGCTGGACGGAAGTATCATTATCCTCACACGTTTCATTGCCGTTCCGGAAAGCTGTTTCGGAGTTTGAAGCGTCATATTTATCGCTCGCTCTTTCAAGGTCTTGACGTATGGCTTCTGCGGCTGACGATTTTTAGACCGCCCGTGTGATTAACGTACCTGTAAAGTTGATATTCGATTTTCAAGTTTAATGAAAGGCTTAATTTTCCTTTCGCTTGTATAGGGGAAGAAGTCGGACGTTTAACAACCACTTTTTTCTAACTTTCCAAAAGTTTGTTAAGTCTGCACAAAATCCTATCCTTTTTCTTGTGTATATTTTGCTGTGTAGTATGCAGTAGAGCTGCACATTCACGCTCTGTCTTATTTTCAAAATATAGCATTATTATCAGTTCCCGTTCTGATTCAGATAATAATCCAAGGCAGTTATAAAGTTTTTCAACAAACATTTTGCAGTCTGTTTCTTTTTCAACATTATAATCAGTCATAAACTCTCTGAAATTTTCAAACGCATTTTCATGACCGCCAATCAGCGCTGAAAATTGTATTTCATGCTTGTAAAATGACTCGTTGTTATCATCTATGTTCCACTGCGTTCTGTTGTAATGTGTGCGAACTTCGTCGCTCACTTCAACTTCCACAATTTTTTTAGATACCGTGTCATAAACACGTACTGTGTTGTTCTTCATTTTTTCACCTCCGTTCGATTTAAAATCAAACGAAGGCTATGGGTATCCGGCTATACTGCATTGCCATTTTTGAATAAAAAATAGCATAAAAAACTCCATTCTGCTTTTAAAGCAAAATGGAGTTTCTCTGAAAACAAAAAGAGCAGGAATCGACAATAGCTTTAAAAGCTGCTTGTCAAACTCCTACTCTATATTGTACATATACGTGGTGTCTGTACTAAGTCAGAATATATTATTTTAATTTCTTTATGACATTTCCAACATTTTATCACAACCATGTACGATATGCAATGTTGAGCTATTAGATTTTCGTCTGCAACAATATCGAATAGTCTGCCATTACATATCGGACATCGTACCTGATGCTGCGTTTTATTCTGTTTTTTCACATTACTCATTTCACCTCTTTTTAGCCGAGCAGCTAAAAAACACATCAATAATTTTGCGGTATATACCGCAAAATTATTGTTCATTTTAGTGAAAGAAATTCTATAAACTTCTTCCAGTCCTCATCAGATGCATTAACTTTCATTGCATATCTCAGGGCATTCTTTACAGTTTCTCTTGATTGAATATATTCCAATATATCAGGGCAAAATTCACCTGATGCCTTGCTGTATAATTCGTAAAAGCAAATAACTTCATCGTCACTAAGCTCGAATACTACGATTATTTTCTTCAAAAGCTGAATATCCGGATTCACCCTTTTACTCCGCTCAAGCTGAGAAAGATAGCCTGTTGATATACCAACTTTCTTTGCTAACTCAGTTGCCGTCAAAGAGAACTCTTTTCTTTTTTCGGATATGAACTGACCGAAATCAGTTGCATAAATCATTGTTTATTTATTTCTCACTTTACTGCTCGTTTCTGTTTTTCAGGTTATGTTCAATAAGATCTTTACAAAATTTGTATCAACCGTACAGTTTTTCGTATTCATTGATCGCAAAGTTATCTGTCATACCGGCAATATAATCACAGATCATTCGCATTAAACATATATCCTTACTGTCCAGTCCGTCTCTGCGGTAAGAAGTTATATCGGATTCGAATTTATGGCGAATTTCTCCGATATCTCCCATATAGTCTATATCTGCTGTTTCATCCTTATGAAATGTTCTGTAGGTATTTCTTATAACGTTATCCGGAAGCTGCTGCGGATTTGTATAATAGGCTTCAAATAGATTTTTTATAATATATTTACCTTTGGAGTCGCTTCTCTGAACGTCATGTGTATATAGAACAAGGGTTGACATTTTAGATTTAAATTTGTCGATTATTGCCTTGTTTTTATTTTCACCATATATGTCGTATGATATAGCATTTTTTATATCATCACTATTTACGTCAAGAGAAAAAATTCGACTAAGATTAAAATTATGTTTTCTGCCGAGTATCACAAGATTTTCATCAGAACTGTTAACAAGGACAGTTACCAATGTGTTTACAACTATTTTGGAAATAGTGGAAATAAAATGCTCTTTTGATATTTTACGGGTGTTTTGAATTTCTGATTTCAATTCATCAAACCTTTTCTTATCCCCATTGCTCATTAAATCAGAATCGTAGAAAGGCTGAATAAGTTCAATAACCTTGCAGTAAGACATAACCTTGTTTCTAATCGAATCTTCAAGATCATGATGCATTTGTGCAATTTCGTCTGCCTCTCGTACTATCAGTGCTTCAAACGTCCAGGCAGGACTACCATCTTTATGTGAACAATACTTTTCATACTGTTTATAGAATAGAGGCTCCACAAAATTTGTACTTACACGTTTCGCTTTATAACTGATATTTGAATGATTCATAATCCCCCACAATGTATAATTGGTAAGATTTAAACCAAATTCAGTTCCTCTCATATCCATATCCTCAACAAGACATCTTACACTCTGTAAATTATGCTTAAATCCATATTCGTTTTTGGAATCTTCAAGGGCATCCAGATCGTCTTTATTTTGTTCATATATTTTGTAAGTTGAAGTAGTTTTGGGAATCTGAAGATTTGCAATATTAGGTGGAGACATTATTTCGTGCAATATCCTTTCTCCAGCATGACCGAAAGGAGTGTGACCGATATCATGTCCTAAAGCAATGGCTTCAGTCAAATCACAATCAAGATCAAGAGCCTTTGCAATCGTTCTTGCTATCTGTGAAACTTCAAGCGTATGAGTAAGTCTTGTCCTCCTATGATCTGATCCACTGCTTGGTGTATAAACTTGTGTTTTACCGGAAAGTCTCAGAAATGCTCTGCAATACATTATCTTATCCCTGTCCGACATAAATTTGTTTCTGTACCTATTTCCGCGTGAGTAAATGCTGCTGTCGTGTACAAGTTCACTGCATCTTAATGCGGTGCTCAAATCAGCAGCTAATTTTCCAGCTTGTGACATAATGTCCCTCCTTTAATAGTCCGCTAAATTTCTTAAAATTACAGCTTTTTCCGGTTAAAATACAAATTCTCTTTTATTCGAGATTTTGTACTTTCAATATATCACAATTTTAGATTAACTTCAATAAGTTTGCACTGAAATGTCGATTTTTGACATTGAATGGTAATTAAAGCATGAAAAATTATGTAATCAATATAAAAACACTATAGGCAATACCGTACAGAGATTGTGCGCTAGATGCGAAATCAAATTTTTCATCAGATTGTACAGAAATGGCGCAGGCAGGCTGACGCCTGACAAGGAATTTTTGTGCAAGATGACGACAAATATGTAAGCAGATGACGTACAAAACCGTCAGGTGTGTTTTGTGCGGTGTTGCCTATGCTATTTTAAGCATAAAAAAAGAGCAAAACCAGATTTATAAATCTAAGTTTTGCTCCAAATTAAATTTTAATTTATTTGATCTTCATGAATCACTTCAATTATATTGCCGCCAATATCAATTTCCATAATGCACTGATAAAATGCTCCAGAACCAATATTAAGAAAAATACGATTATCTTCACACTGAATATTTCTTATTTCATAACCTATGTTTTTAAAGAAATCATCTGCTGAAAAGATTAAATTTTCGCCATAATTATCTTTTTTATAGAGAACGCTGTCCGAGGAATAGAGGATCGAATCTTCATAAAATTCAAATGCAAGCAAATTTTGGTTTCTATCACTTTCACAAACAACTTCATATTTGTAATTTGAAAGATCAAATCTTTGAAGTTTATTTGGTTCTTTATAATATGTGTAATACATATATCCATTGTTTATAATTCCAATTTTACCTCTGTTAAAATCAACGGTTTCAGATGTTTTCGTATCATAATACGAAATACCCTCTCTATCGTAATAATCATAAAAAATCTTATCATCGTAAATAAGATATCTATCCGTATTATCCGGTAGATTGGTGAAAACTGAATCTTTTATACGATCAAATGGATAATCCTCTATGGATATTAATGTATTTCCTTCAAGTTTGTATTTATCACCTATATTTTGACCACGATTCTTGGATAAATATAATGAATCATTGTCGAAATATTCTACAGTACAATCTTCTGTTTGGGTTAAAATTTCCGAAGTTCCACCTTTACTCTCAAAGTATAAAGCATAATTTGCACTGTCTCTTCCACCGATCTCAACAGGATAATACCGTCCGTAATCAGTAAAGTATATAAACTTGTAATTTTTTAAATTGCTTATGTAACTATACTTGTCAATTTCACCAATATTTATTTCTTCTGCACTTGTAGTTGATTCAGACGTCATTGTTTCTGCCTGCATAGTTGTTGTTATGGATTCTGATATTTTAGTTTCAAAAATATCACCTGAGATTTCCGTGAGATTTTGATCCGTGCTTTTCCCTTTCGTAAATTCATTTGATTTACACGAAAACAAAATCAACAGATTTAACAAAAAAGCGTATATAATAAAAGTCTTTTTCATAGAATCCTCTAATTAAGATCTTTCAATTATCAAAAAAGCTGACGGACCAACCAGTTCTGCGAATTGGTTCATATTATCAACTCCCTCAATGGTAATGCATCCTGTTGACCATGGCGTATTTGTCTGTCCATCCTCTGCTCTATGCACCAAAATTCCTGAAGCATTATCCTCTATCCATCCAGAGTTAGAATCTCTTATGCAAGGAACATACCAACCATCATCTAACGTTTGAACATTATAGGCTGCAGCGTTAGCATGATTATCTCCTCTAGTTATTTTGTATGTACCTGGCTTAACTATGGCATATCCAATTCCATTATCATATCTACCGTGTATATCATCAGGCAATGTACTTCCAACAAAGGTTGTTTCTTCTCCCTCAACAGAATAAACAGTGATAGTTGCATTAAATCGTTTATTACCTTTATTTGTTTTTCCTTCTCTTGCAACGACAACAACACTGTTACAGCCAACACATCCAGGAGAAAAACATTCTTTATTACATCCAGGAGCATCAAGACGTTTTTTATTATCTACATTATATTTTGAAGTCGTTGTAGTAGTTGTTTGCGTAGTTCTGATTGTAGAAGTTGCAACCTGAGATGTAGTGCCTGTATAACCAGGATTAGAAGTTGAAGTTTGTGCAGGAGCCTTTCCTACCGTTTTATTATCACAACTTGTTAATGCGATTGCTCCTCCAATAACTATCGCACCCAAAATAAGTTCCGTGATTAAATGACCACTCGGATCGACATAACGAATTGGATTATTCTGACAATAGGTATAGAGATTAAGGCTCAGCGGATCAGATTTTCTTCCGGCATATGAATCACGGCTAATAAACCTACCAATAGCAGGATCATAATACCTCGCCCTAAGATAGATAGTGCCAGTTTCAGCATCATAGTATTCACCACAGTAACGAAATGCATTGGTATCATTCTCATTGGTATTCTTCTCAACGCCGAAGGCATCGTAAGTATAGGACTTAATAACACCGCCGTGAGCATTTTTAGTATAGTCCGAATTTGGCTCTATAAATTATAGATCCTGAATATTAATTATATACAGAAAATCTTTGGGATCATTACCATACTGCGAAGCATACAGGTAGACTTGATTTTCGCTATAATATACCAGCTGTTGGTTGATATAATCATTTTCACTGACGAAATCATATGTCTTCAGTATTTTTTCTTCAGATAATGAGTAAATTGCAACTTGATATTCATTAATTTCATTTGGTTTTGAAGCCTTTGATACTACTCTATAAACAGCAGCTTTTGTTCCGTCAGGAGAAATGTCAGGTTCACCCCAATAATATATATTATTGTCAAGCAATGGATAACAATCAATTTCTATAAATTCATAGGTTTCAAGATTCAACTTACCAAATCCCTTAAATGTATTAATAAAGCCGCGCGTAAAATACAAATAATTATCTGCAATGATTTTTGGAACATATGCTGAATGATCTTTACAAGCACATATACGGAAATCTTCGCCTGTTTTAGTGTTATATATTCCCGAACCGTCCGTTGTTTCATGATTGACAATATAATAACAAAATCTGTCATTGTCAATTATGTCCCAGAATACAACATACTTCTCTGTTTCTTCTTCTGAAACTTCAATAAGAAGTTCTCTGTTTCCAGATAAGTCTTCAATATAAAGATTTTTATCTTCAATAATCTTTTTTCCATTTGGTAAGATGTATTCGTTATTATAACTAAAAGTTTTTTTATATTTAAGATAGACATCGTTTTCAGTCAAACTTAAATCTAATTCTTGAATATTATCGCTCTGAATCACAAGATTAGATGCAGATGTTGTTTCATTGGTTTCAATTTGGGTAATTTCTGTATGCTGACCTGAATTTGTTAACTGAGTTGTCCCATTCTTCCTGGTACAACTCACTGAGAATAAACACGTTATAAATGCAACAAAAATAACAAGTTTTTTCATATTCTATTCCCCAAAATCTGGATAATCATACACATATGTCGGATCTATTTGATATTGCTGGCGGTCTGATCCGCCTAAAAATATTCCTTCCGGGTAACTGCCTTTTAATATCTCTAAATGCAACATTAGTGTATTTTGTATTGAAATTTTCATTGGCCCTAAAAGTTGTCCTTGTGTAACATTATCACCAACACGTAATTCAGTAGATATTTCGCCATATAAAGCAAAATAGTCTCCATGGTTAACTATAATAGCATCGGTTCCAATAAAGTCATTTGTATAAGCCACCACTGTACCATTTGCCATAGCATATACATTTTTGGGTGTACCATCCGAACCGTATAAGCCACCGCTACTGCCATTATTGACATATGAATCCGCTGGATAAAAATCAATACCACCATGAGGTATTCCACTATCTCTTGGTGCACCATATTTACCATCAACAGCATCATTTCTATAGTCAAAGTGTTTAACAGGTGAAGTGTTTTTTAAAACTGTTTGATTACTATTTTTTTTGTTGATAGCAACCGTAGTTGTCATAGTAGTTGTTGTCGTTCTCGTTGTTTTTGAAGTTTGGTTTGTAGAAGTTGCAACCTGAGATGTAGTGCCTCTATAATCCGGCTTAGAAGTCGAAGTTTGTACAGAAGCTTTTCCAACAGTTTTATTATCACAACTTGTTAATGCGATTGCTCCTCCAATAACTATCGCACCCAAAATAAGTTCCGTGATTAAATGACCACTCGGATCGACATAACGAATTGGATTATTCTGACAATAGGTATAGAGATTAAGGCTCAGCGGATCAGATTTTCTTCCGGCATATGAATCACGGCTAATAAACCTACCAATAGCAGGATCATAATACCTCGCCCTAAGATAGATAGTGCCAGTTTCAGCATCAAAATATTCGCCGCAGTAACGAAAGGGATTAGCATCAGAATCATTGATATTCTTCTCAACACCGAAAGTTATGTTCATTTAATTGTCTGTTCCATAGTTCTCTATTGCTTCTAATACATTTTCTTCAAAAAACTTAAGGATACTCATAAAATAGCCTTTATTATTTTCATGAGGATAATCATCTTTAGCTAATACAAGATCTGAATTGCCGATAAAAACAAAATCGCTTAAACTTTTTTTGGAATAAACTAAAAGATGCAGTCTATAACTCCATTTATATCCCATGTAACGTCTTATTCTTATACAAGGTTCCTTAAGTGCATTTATATTGGGGCAAACATCACTATCGATCAATCTGACTGTAATCACAGGAGACAATCCGTTCTTTAAATTATCAGCTTGATTGACTTTTTGCACAACAAGCCATTTACCATATACGCCTTTTTCTCTTGCAATATCACTCTTTAACTGATATGCAAATACATCGCCAATGTTCCAAGAACACATGAATACATGGGGCTTACGAAGCGTCTTTTTCGGAGGCATAGGTGATAAAAGCTCGTCTTTCAAATCTTTAAGAACTTTTTCTCTTTTGGAGTACAGTTTTTTATCAACTTCAGTCCATAACTGTAAGTTGATACCATTATCTATATACTCCAAAGCTCTATTTTTCACCATTTCGGAAAGTCGTCCATATTTCCATTGAGTATCTGCAAGTGCGAACCATACGATTGCACAGTCATCGTTGTCGTTTAATTCGTCCTGAAAATAATCAATAGTCTTATCTTCCGCTGATTTATCCTCGTCTCTTAAACAATCTGTGTAATAGTCTCTCACTTCACAAGCAATATCATCTTGATATAAGCCCACACCCCATGCTCCCATAGATTCATCCTCCTACATACGTTAAATTATCTGTTAATCCAGTAATTAATTGATAATAGCTATTTCCTTCAGGATAATATGCTTCGTATTTCTTTTCAGTCGCACCACGTATTTGGTTATTAGTTTTATTCGCTCTATTCAAAGTTTGGAAATAGTCTATATAAAACTGTTCTAAGAACCTTGCTTCTCCATAAGATAAGTTTTGTTCAAATGGTACTAAATCTAAATTTTTTCTGTATGGATTACGGCTATGTCTATATGCAGCAGAAGCTAAGTTCCTTGTTCGTCCTACATACATCACATCCTTATTAGAATCAACTAATCCATAAACAGAATATCTTCTCTTCTGGGGAACAGATTTTGTTTTTGTTTTAGCTATAGTTATGCTTTTGGAGGTACTTTTTTCCTTAACTTTGTCAAGTGAAAAATCTTTTCCTTTTTTAAAAACGCCTTCTCTTGGAAGTACAGTGGCATCATTATATGTCTTGATACCATCATACACACAGTAACCAGTAATAAGTACAGCAGCAGCACCTGCTAACATATCCACAAAAGGAGCAGGGCCATCGAATGTCGTTGCCGTTGCACATCCACCATAAGCAGGTGCACTGGAAGAAATTGAACTTGCAATACTTCCACCGTATCCTTTAACAGTCTCCCAGGTATTACTTATAGCTTGCTGTGCTTCACTTAAGAAATCACTAATTGCTTCAGCAAAGTTTCCACTTGGATCAACATAAATCAAAGGATTATTAGCACAATAAGTATAAAGATTAAGGCTTAAAGGATCGTCGATATCACCAGCAATAGAATCCCGTGAAATAAATCTGCCAATACTCGGGTCATAATATCTCGCCCTGAGGTAAATAGTGCCAGTTTCAGCATCAAAATATTCACCACAGTAACGGAACGGATTAGCATCGGAATCATTGATATTCTTCTCAACACCGAAAGCATCGTAAGTATAGGACTTAACAACGTCACCGTCGGAATTGGTAAGATCAACTACATCTCCGTGAGCGTTCTGAATGTAGTAAACATAATCAGATTTAGCGCCGTTTACAAACGTATACTTTGCAGCAAGGCTTGTTCCGCGGACGTAACAGTTTGCATTGTACGTATCGTCCTCGATAACATCTGCAACTATCTGTTTGCTGCCGTCCCAGACATGATTGATGCGCTGACCGTTGACAACTTTTTCGATTCTAAGACCTGAAACATTGTACTTGTAGCTTGCGGTAGTTTCGCCGTCTGTAAAGCCGATAAGCTGATTCAGTCCATCGTATGTGTTTGTTTCTGTCTTGCCGTCAGCAGTCTTTGTGATCTGATTGCCGTTAGCGTCGTAAGTGTAAACAGTCTGCTTAACATTGCTTGTCGAATCAAGCGGATTCGTTTCAGCTTCTACAGTCTTGATTTCCTTCTGGAGAAGCGCAGTATACTTGCCCTGAGCGTTATTGTAATTGTATTCAGTTACATAATTTTCAGAACCGGTCGCCGTCATTTTGGAACGGTTTCCATAATCATCGTACTCGTATGCGTAGGTATCTGCTGTGTTGTCGCCAACCTTAACTGATTCCTCAGTCAGTCTTTTCAGACTGTCATACTCGTACTCTGTAGTTTCTATTATACCATTTTCACTGCGCACTTTGCAAGCGTCAGAACCATCAAGAAAATAGGAATATTCGTAGCTTGATATGGTAATATCGCCGGATTTGTTTTCAATATTTGTGATCCTGTTTGCCTTGTTGTAGGTGTATGTCGAAACTACACCGTTTCCGAGAGTTTCGGACTTCTTGTTTCCGTTAGCGTCATAAGTGTAGGAAGCAACTTCTGTTCCGCTTTCTTTAACCTTGGAAATTCTCATCTCCGAATCATATTCATATGATTTTAATGAATAAGAAAGAAGATTGTACTGTCCTGTGAGTTCTCTGCTCACATACGGCGACACGCCCTCATAGAAAAATCCTCTGAATACTGAGTAATGCGAACTGTATTCCGACTCAGAATATTTTCTTCCGAGTTTGTCATATTCATAAGCAGTTGTGTAACCGTTGCTTGAAGCAGATGTGATCCTGCCCATATTATCGTAGATATATGTTTTGGAAACATTCTTTGAAGAATCGTCAGGATTTACCGTCTCAGATTTAATAACACGATTAAGTGCATCGTAGGTATTTGTTGTAATATTGCCGTTTGCATCAGTTGAAGTAAGAACATTTCCGTTCAGATCATAAGTGACTGTTCCCGAATTGTAGCCCGTGCTGTCAGTTGTGCGGACAAGTCTCATGAAGCTGTCGTATTCATACTCCGTCGTCAGGTACGTGTCGTCATTTTCGGAGGACATACCCGTGTACATCTTCGTCTGGATTCCGGCATTGTTGTAGAAATATTTTGTGATATTCTTTTCACCGTCAGGAGTACCGTCGCTGAGGATCACTTTTTCAAGCAGACCCATTGCATTGTACTTGTTCACGGTTACGCTGTTTTTGTTATTGTCAAGTTTCTGGGTCGTTTTAACGAGATTTCCGAGTTTGTCGTATTCGTTAATAACTTCCGCATCACGATCATCTACAGGCGAAACTGTCTTAGTCAGTTTATTCAGATAATTGTATTCATAAATTGTGCTGTTATCGAGTGCATCGGTAACTTTTGCAAGTTGTCCGTTTGCGAAATATGCGCTTGTTCTCTTGGTTTCGCTGTTAGTTTTTTCTTCAACTGCATTGCCTCTGAAATCAGTCAGAGTTTCTGTTATTACCTGTTTATCGGCTGTAATGTAAGAGGTTTTCTGTGTTCTGAGACCATTGTAAGTGATATTTCTGATATCCGATGCAGAATTGTAAACAGTGAAATTGTGTTCTTCAAACTCGTATGAAGTTTCTGCAATAATCTGCTTGGGACTGCTGCTGCCCTCTTTGAAATATGCAGCCTTTTCACGCTGTAATCCGTCGTATTCGGTAAGATTTATCGTACCGTCGGGATTAGTCTTTTCAGTTACGTTTCCGTATGCGTCGTACTTGAAAGAGGTCTTGTTTCCGAGAGCGTCAGTCTGAGTTTTTACAGCACCGCTCGGATAGTAAGCTGTAAGCGTTCCGTGGCTCTTATCAGCAGAGAAATTAGGCGAATATTCAGCTGTTTTTCTGCTTAATAAGTCATATTCCGCAATTGTAACAGCAGGGGTATTTCCCGTACCGAAATCGCTGATTTTCGTAACGTTATTGAACTTATCATACTCAAATTCTTTTACAGCATAAGTATTTTTGGAAATATCAACGCTTGCTTTTTCTTTTGATACCTGAAGCTGTGAATTGTATTCGTATTCAACAGAGTTTACAACAGTATTTCCGTCCTTGATAACTTTCTTGATCGGAAGTCCTTTTGCATATCCGGAAGTACCGTAAGTATACTCGGTCACGTGCCCTTCGGCGTCGGTAATTGTGCGGATAAGACCTGCAATTTCAGCCGTTTCGCTTGCCGGATAATAGGTGTAAACGGTCATTGCATAATTTGCTTCATTGATTACGGAATCAATGCTGAAATCATTTACAAAAGCCGTTACATTATCAACAGCAGATAAACTCTGATAGCTTTTTACAACATTAACGCCTGTTTCATCATACTGAGAAATTGTGACATTTCCGTTTTCATCAGCCTGAATTATCGGCATATTTTTATCGTTGTATTTTGCAAGAGTAAATGTGCCGTCGGGGTTTGTTGTCTTTGTCACATTGCCGTTTGCATCACGTTCATACTTGGTTTTATTCTCCATAATATCAACGCTTTCGGACATCTCATCATACTTATTCTCACCATCAGTCATGCTGTAGGTGATCTTATCGACCTCGTATGTCATACCGTCCGTTTCAACAGTATTTGTCTTTACTGCAAGCTTTTCATCATAGTTGTAAGTGAATGTTTTTACAAGCTTGCTGCCGTCATATTCCTTGAGACCCGTCTGCTTTTCAAGCTTATCATAAACGTATTCCTGTTTGAGTCCAGCCGCATTTTTCAGCCAATTGACCGAGCCGTTGCTGTTGTAAACGATCTGATCTGTCATCTCATCGTAGCAGTTTGTGATTTTGCAAAGCCTGCCGTTTCCGTCATACTCATATTTCTCCGTACCGCCTGATACGCTTGTTGCAGAAACAAGCTGAAAATCTCCGCTGTACTCGTAAGTTACAGTGCGGTCAGCCTCGTCATCCTCAATGCTGAGAATACGAGAATGCTCGTCGTTTCCGTTGTAAGTGATCGTGTATATTCTGCCTGTGGAATCGGTTACAATTCTCTGATTATTTTCTTTTGCGGAAATTGTCAGAGTGTTTCCGTTGGCGTCCTTGACCCAGTCCAGTTCGCCGTCTGCATTAAAATGATATTGGGACTGAGCGGCGTTTGTAACGGTATACTCATCGCCCGATTTTGTCATTTTGCTGTGAGCGTTCAGGCACTCAAATCCGCCGTTGCCGTCGTCCTTGAAAGTGGTATTAGAACCATCAGGAAGCACTACCTGATAATAACCGTATGCAGGAATTACGATTTTGCTGACATCAATATTGAAATCCCAGCCGATACCGAAAGAGCCTTCTTCATTGCTTACAGAGTTGTAAGTTCTTACAAAATCAGACTTAACTCCGGGCGATGCAATACTTAAATCTGTGAAAGATTTTGTGTAGTTACCTGTTGCAATATGTACGCCGTCGCCAATCTCCCAGCCCTTGCGGTAGAGAGTGTAATCATATCCGTAAGAAGATCTCCACCAGGGACGAATCCAGTAATTTTCGGGAGTAAACGGATTGATAAATATCAGATGCTCATACCAGTCATATTCATCTACGCTGTCAAAATTAAAGGTTCTGTCTGTTGCCAGCGAACCGTCCTCATTGTCTATAAATTCTTTATTGTTATGCCATAAAACGTTCTGTTTGCCGCCTGCATATCCTAAGAAAATCGTGTGATTTTCCGATGAATAAACAGATTTTGGACCGGATTCCTCATTAACCGCCCATTCTGGGCCGAGGAACCAGAGCTGTCCGTTTGTCCATTTTCCATCCATATTCTGACTTGTAACATATCTCCAGTTACCGCCGATCATAAGAAAATCATTGGCATTGGTCATTTCGATAACGTCATAGCAGTGTACCTGACCGGAATGAAACTCATTTCCGATAATAACCTGACCGTTATTCAAATCCATAAGCTGACCGGTTGTACCGTTCCAGCCGTCAGGTGATGCGGTTCTGAAAACAAGATTGTTTCCAACCATAAGCAGACCGCCGTTGATGTCAAGAGTTGCTCCGTTATTTGCCCAGAACTGTGGCATATCCGTAGTAAACGACATACAGTCAGCAACATAAAGAACGCAGCCGTTCAGATCAAAATTAGTGTCATGGAGATTGAAGCTGTAGGGGAACATACCGCCTGAAAGCATTTTCAGATTTCTCTTGAATGCGTGATCCCAATCAAGATCGCCGGATGCTGCGTATGCTTCCGAAAACCACGAAACATCGAAATCATTGATTGTTCCGTCGTTATTCTTATCCATATATTCAAAATAATTTTCTGAACGTCCGCGTTTGTATAAATCAGTATTAAGTTTATCAATTCCGTCATCAAAATCACTTGCATTTACATAAATATCGCCCGTCATTTCGTGATTATAGATAAAAACATCCGAACGATATACTCTTGCATCATCAAGATACAGCTTGAATACAGCAAGATCGTTCGCATCAAATACTCCGTTCTGATCAGCAAGATCAGGCAGCATATATCCATCTGGATTACTGCAGTTTTCAACGATCTCCGAGAGAATTTCGTAGTCTGTATCGTTTATTACAGCGTCAAGATTAATGTCAAGATTTTGTGTAAAACCGGACAATATTATTTCTTCATCGTTTTCTCTCAGTTCATCATAAAATGCACAAAATTCGCCAAAATCTTCGTTGCTTATGTAACCGTCCCCATCAGCATCCATTGTCGGATTAAAATCGCTGTCGCCACGAGTTGCACCAAGACAGCTCTGCACATAAGCAAGGTCGTTTTCGTTGATAACGTCGTCGCTCCACTGGTTGTTTTCCCATTCGTTGTAAGTCGTATCACCAGGAACAAGAGTAACCGTATCTTTTGATTCACCCGAACCTATCTGATATGCTCCTGTTCCGAAATCCTTGAGATAAAACGGAAGATAGCCGTTGCACTCAAATTTTACATGATAAACATCAGAACCGTCGGCAACCACACAATACTCGCCGCCATCGCTTACTTTCTGATATGCGAGTTCCTCCCAGTTACCATTAAAAATACGCACATAAATCGGCGTATCATCGCTTGCAGCATAACCGTTTACCGTCCCCTTGCTAACTTTACCTGTTACAGCTAATTCAGAAACAGAGTTTACATTCGTCTGCGCTATATTTTCCGTAATAAGGGACTTTGCCGTATAATCCCATACGAATTCGGATTCAGACTTTGCCTTTGCACGTCTGCCATGTGCCGAAATATTTTCCTCCACAGCTTCAGGCAGTTCAAAGTAATCTACTTTTCCGAGATCCTTAGCTGCTTCTTCAAATTCCTTTGCAAGCTGTTCTTCATTTTTTGCTGCTTCTTTTGCATCAATTGCCGACGCTATCGTTTCGGCATGAAGAATACCCTGCGATGTACCGTCGCCGTAGATCAACACTTGTCCCACAAACATTGCTGACAGCGTTCCGGCTAATATTCGGCTGAATTTTTTATTCATAAAATTCCCCCTTACTTTTTCTCGTTTTTAAGCCTTGCAATATCCCTGCCACAAGCATTACCGATTCGGTAAAAACACTCAAAGCAATGATCTTGCATATTTGATTTTCCCCTAAAATCATACATATTGCAAAAGCGATAATTTCAATTATCAGAATTGCTCTTGTACGTCTGCGATGTACGGACTTTTCCATTTCATCCAATTGATTATTCTCAGTTTCAACAGGAGCTGTGATCCATATGAATATACTTGCTGCTGCAAGCATCACAACGGATACAGCTCGTTGAAAAGGAATCCATTTGATTATCGCAAGCAAAACTGAGATCATTATTGTCGAATTTATATAGCACCTCATAGGACTGCCGGCATGATGTCCTCCGGCACTTGTTCTTATTGCAATGTATGATATATTCAACAGTATGCAGGGAAGCAGAAGTTTAAACGATACTCCCAATAATATTGTTGTTGCAATATTCAGAAGCATCATCACCAACTGGAAAAATCCGTACACATACACGTCTGCATCTGCTTCGGAAATAATCCCGCTGCCGATCAGCTTCCCCACAAACTTCTCCGATAATCGTTCAAGCATCAGGACTTAGTCTGCTTCTTTACAGCCATAGGCTTCTTGGGCTGATAATCCCACCAGCTGCAGTAAAGATCGCCGAAGATGAAAGCACTCTTCTTTGCAATTTTAGCTGCACCATTTAATGCCTTGTTCTTTGCTTTTGTTTCTTTCATAAAACTTTACCTCCTGTTTTTTATTCAAGATCTTGTGCCTTCACTATATCATATTCCTCTCCATTCTGCAATATTTTTGCACTGAAATGTCGTTTTTTGACATTGAATGGTAATTTTTTAGAAAAAAATAATGCTACGGCTTGAAAACCACAGCATTTTATGAATTTGTAATTAAATTTTATTTACAAATGTGATTGAAACGCAAAACATATTGTTCTCTTTTTTCACATTCATTATCCCTTCGTATTTTTCCACAGCTTTTCTGACATTTGACAAACCTATTCCTGAATGGTTCTTTTTAGTGCTGCGTCCTAATTTTATATCCGATATATTAAAATCTGCACATGGATTTGTGATCTTAATTACAATCAATCCCATTTGCGCACGCATAATTATTCTTATTTTTCTTCGTGATTTTGCGATTTCACTACACGCTTCTATGGCATTATCAAATAAATTTGAAAAAATCGTTGTCATATCCATATCCGAAATAAACGGCATTTCAAAATCCTCTATGCTCATACTGAACTCAATATTGCTGCTCTTACATTTTGCCATAGTTGTATTCAAAATTATTTCCAGCATTGGATTTTGATTTCTTATAGCAGGATACAGACGATCAGATTCTTCCGTAAGTTCAGATAAATACTTTTGAGCTTTATCGTCGCTGCCATTTGTTTCAATCAAGGATCTCAATGACGAAACGTGACGTTTTATATCATGTGCAACTTTACAGGTCTCTGCGTATTTCTTTTGCAGTTCCTGATACATTTGATGCTGAAGTTCTTCCTGTTGCTGCATAAGGCGTAATCTTTGTTCCGATTCTCTGGCGGCAGAAATTCTGTTAAATATTACCATAACGCATATATCCAGAATCATAAAACCAAGCATTAAGAATATTAAAAACTTTCCGCTCATGTAGTCTTGAATCGCTGATGAAACACTTGCAAAAAAGATCACTTCGTATAAAAGTAAAAAAATATAAAAGACAAATTCATACCATCTGACATTAACGTTATTATTTTTTCGTATAAAAAGTGAGATTATCCTTGACAGGAACAACAGCATTATCCAGTTCCAGATATGATGATGCCATATAAGGTCAGTTGCGCCAAGTGTTTCAGTAATAGTATTGCCGTAAAATGCTGATACAAAAAGAACGCCAAAAGCATCTGTTACTAAAGTCATAATGTCATAAATAAATGAATACATTAGCGCCGTTCGGGTTTTACATTCGTATAAAAGTTTAATTACAGCAAAACACATTACCAGACTCATGAACAGATTTAAAGGAGCTATTTTTAATAAAATGATTCCGGTCTTTACAACAATTATGCCGAAAATCCCGGTAATACGCAATATCAAATGATCTTTCTTTATTTCATATTTTTGAAAAAGCATGAAAAAACAAAGTACAGCAATTAATAATGTTGTAACGCAATCAAGCACAAACTGCATATTAAACCTCCTCGTTGGCAATATAGCCGCTAAGTGAATCTATGATTTCATTATATTTTCTCCGAGATATAAAAATCAAATCTCCGTTTTTCATTACAATATTTTTGCTTTTCCCATCAATCTCTTTTATGTGCTGCGGTAATGCGCTCACCCTTATAACTAAAATACAAGATCTCATTCATATTTACATTGAGATGCCTGTCGTCAATAGTATCTATTATAAATGGTTCGTTTTGTTTCTTTTTGGCATTATAGTGATATTTCAAATAATCATCCAAATTTTTTTGAATATCATCATCAGTAAATGGCTTCACAATAAACGCAAATGGATGAATTGTCATGCTTTGCTGAATATAGTCCTTATAAGACGTTATATAAAACATAACGGCATTTTTATTGTTTACACGAAGCCGCTGTCCTGTTTCAATGCCGTCTATTCCCGGCATCTGTATATCGAGAAATATAAGGTCGTATATGGTAGCTGTATTAAGCAGATCTTCTCCATTAGTAAACGAATCTATTGAAATTGATATTCTTTTTTCACAGAAAAAAGCTGAAACAATCTGTTTAATTTTCTCAATTTGTTCCTTTTCATCATCTACAACCGCAATCCGAATCATATAAATCACCCCACTATTTCAATCATACCATATTTTAACATACAAATCAATATATACAGCTAAAAATTTGTGGTATAATTAGAATATAAGTCGAAATATAAATTTCGTCAATTCCGCCCATATATTACAATAGTGAAATATATCGCCGAAAAATTGCATTAATACCAAACATTGATTACAATATTCTGACGGCTAAAAAATTAAGCCGTAATCGAAAGACGACTGACATAATCTTTCTTGATTTGCATTGATGGATGACAATACCTGTTTAAAGTTATAGCAGCATCCGCATGACCAAGTAACTCGCTGAGAGTCTTGGGATCAAAACCTTTTTCAATACATACTGTAGCATAAGTGTGTCTGAGTAAATGAAAATTAACATTTCTGATACTGCATGATTTCAAGATGGATTTGAAACGATTCTGCATAGTTCTCGGTTCGGTAGGCTTGCTTTTCCCTGTGATGATATAAAAATCACCGCAGCTTCTATAGTTTCTGAGAATATCCAAAACAAACGTGGGAATCGGAACAATGCGGACAGAAGTCTTACTTTTGGGAGTTCCGATAATTACCTGTGATTTTCCATTTTTACTTACACGCTGAACAGTTCTCTTTACATATAGGACAGCATTATCAAGGTCAATATCTTCCCATTTTAAGCCGCAAAGTTCACCTACACGAAGTCCTGTGAAAAGACAAAGAAGAACCGCAATATTTGTTTTATTCTGATTGTGTATCAAATAATTTTCAAGTCTTTTTCTTTCGGCAGACGTTAAAATATCCGTCTGCTTTTTCTCTATTTTAGGGATTGTAAAATGCGTTTCATGGAGTCCGTACTCCCTCACAGCATAGTTTTCAATACTTCGGTATACCGTCATAATGTCACGGACGGATTTTGCAGAAAGTCCACCCTTACCATTAAGTCTGCCGCTTGTCAGCTTAAAATTAATAAAGTCATTCAGTTTTCCTGTGGTCAGATTCATCATTATTTCTCCGCCTAAAATAGGCAAAATATGCTTATTCACGATGTTCACATAGTTAGCATAGCTTGATTCCTTAACCCGAAGTTTTGCAGAAAATAACCATTGTTCGGCAGCCTCATGAACTGTCAATTTTATTGCCGAAACAGGCTGATTCTGCCTGATTGAATACATCTCCGACATCTTTTCCTTAACTTCGGAAAGCGTTCTTGCATATACAGATTTGTATTTAATCTTTCCGTTATCCTGATATCCAACAGGCACACGTCCCTCAAAACGTCCGTCCTTGCGTTTGTAAATATTACTTCCTCTTTTAGCCATAAAAGTCCTCCGCTCCGACTGAAATATGACGGTTTAACGACTTTAAATTCATGTTAAAACCTCATTTTCAGTACAAATTTTTTCAAAAAAGTCTTTACTTTTACAAAATTTATGATATAATATTATTAAATCCACTGCAAATCCGCCATAAAACTACCTCGCTAATGGGCGGAATTGACGAAAAAAGCGTACCGAATTTTTTTAATCCGATACGCTGATTTTTTTAATATTCCTGAGTCTGACCATGCTCCTGCTTAATTCCGAGAGCCTGATTTTTCTCCTGAATCATTCTCCGCAGCTTGCTGTCGATCATTTTTCTGCCTAATTGAAATTTGTTATGGTAGTCATCTTCGATGCACCTACTGAGATTTACAAACAAGCTGAATACGGTACTTGCAAGCGTTTCATTTTCAAACTTTTCTTGATTCTCCAGAATATTCTGAGCGTACTCATTTCCTTGCTCTGCGGATAAATTCAGGTACTCCATAGCCTTTTCTTTTTTTCTTTCCAATCCGTCAGCGCCGAAAAGATAAAGTCTGCCAAGCTGATAGCTTGACTGCATATTTTTATCGGCAGATTTTTCAAAATAGAAAACAGCTTTTTGGATATCATATTTTTCTTTTTGCAAATACAGCTTACCAAGTGCGTACTGTGTAAATTGGTTATCTTCGGCAGACAACAGATACTTTTCTGCCTTATCCAAATCCTGATTTATAGTTTCACCCTTGAGATACAGATTTCCCAGTTTGTAACAAGAAAAAGCGTCACCGCCGTTTACACACTCTGTCAGCAGAGAAATGCCTTTTTCAATATCCTGTTCAAATTTTTCACCGCCGATATATTCCAATGCCAGCAGCCGTTTTGCATACTGATTTCCAAGTTCAGCGGACTTTTCAAAGTATTCAACAGCTTTCTTATTATCAATTGGAGTACCAAGTCCCTTGAAATACATCATACCGATCTGATACTGCAAATACGGCTTTATTTTCTTAGATTTCGGTTCGATTTGAATAAATCCCTGCAATGCTTTCTCATATAACTTAAACGATTTCTCTTTATCTTTTAATTCCGATTTTTCCATAGAATACAGCTTCCCCAAATCATAAAGTGCAAGAACATTATTTGATTCCGCCAACAATAATTTTTCCGCCTTTTTGTAATCAGCATTTTTGGAATCAGTGTTTAAAATTAACTTGTGAGCCTCTTTATACGACTCGCTCCACTTGATATATAACTTTCCCTGAAAATTAATTTCAGCACTGTTATCAGTTATTTCATCAATTGCTTCCTCATCAATTGGCAGGGGAATATCCAAATCAGGTTCCGGCATTTCAACTTCAACCTCATGCAACGAAAAGTCAATATTCATCACAGTCTGAACGATCATATTTTTGACGGATTTAAACTCTTTGTTGTCAACAAGCGACGGAAACTGAACTTTTGCAGACGAATAAACATCATGCTTCTGCTGTTCCATTTCACACCAGAGATCATACATTTTCTTGATAGATTCGTTGCCTGCAAGCTTTTCAAATATTTCATCAACAGTTTTCTTAACGTCGGACTTCAGGTAGCCATACACTTTTTTACCTTTTGATTCTGCAAGTTGAGTATGAAGTTTGGAAACCAGATTTAAAAGTTCCGCATCAAAATGTTTATTCTTATAAATCTTTTCTGCAAAATTTTTCATCAGCTGCTCCGACTCTTTTTTCAGCAAATTTCGCAAGTCTGTTTGCTGAGCATAGATGTGATGCAGCTCATCTGAATAAACATCGTTAGCAAAACCGCTGCGGATTTTCTCAATGCCGTTATTGGTTAAAAATCCCTCACGCACATTCGTTGAGTAAACGATAATATGCACATGAGGATTTGTTTTCTTATCGTGAAATGCAGCGTACCAGCGAAGATTCTTCAAATCAATTTTCTGATTTTTTGCAATGTTAGGAATTTGCCGAATAACAAGATCACGCCACGCTTTCAGATTATCGTAACCCATTTTCTGAGCGTCATCACGCCTGAGCGACACAACGTGTGTCCAGACGTTACCGCCGTGATAAGCAATTTCTTTTGCGACCTTCTCAAGATTTATCGGCTCATCTTTTTCATTAAAAAGTCCGTGTGAATTAGGACGATTAGCAAGATAGCCGACGTAATTTTCACGCTCATTAAAAGTTTGGACAACGCCCTCACGGGTTGCAATGTATTTCACATAATTTTTTAGATTTTTCTTTGAGCCTTTTCTCAGATAGCGGCTCGTGACAATAATTTTCGGCATTCAATCATTCCCTCTGATATTCCACAGCATCTTCGCAATCAATAATTCCATTGATCTTTCGAACCTCGTTCACACACATCGCATGGAGACTTTTCAGCGTATCATCGTCAATATCACTCATCGCCGCAGTCATGTGTGACAGCTTACCGAGTTCAACTGCAACTTTAAAAATAAGCCGAGCAAGACGCTGTTCCGTACCTTTAATCTGCGCTTTTACAGTTTCTGTTATCATCGGCGAAATGTAATTCACACTTTTTTCTTCATCGAGATAACCAACATAAAATTTTATTGCTTTCTCAATAAATTCACTCTGCGATTTGCAGTTATCATTTTTGTAATGAACTTCCACATCTTTAAGCGTTTCGGGATACGCCCACAGAGGAAATTTCACCTTATTCTGAAAACTCATTTTCTCTCATCAACTCCTTAAAAAATGCCGTATTTACGCCGTTTTCAGCGATTACAACTCCGAAATTTTCAAAAGTCCGATTTTGCAACCCCTTTATTGAAAACAGCATAAACCTCGTAAAATTGCGGTCGGCTTTGCCGTCCGCTGTGAGTGCGTCGGGGTTACAACCCCGACGCTTTAACTTGCAATACAATAAATCTCTCCCAACCTCCTCGGATTCTCCGAAATCCACCCCATTTTCAAACGCCGCCACAAACGCTCCAAATCCGCCTTGACTGCTCTCATGGTAACGTACCCTGCCGATTCCTCAGCCTCGCCGTACAGGGCAACGTGGAGCGAACGGCGGCGAGTTACTGCTCCGACTGATTTTCAGATTCAGCAAAAATGTCTTTTTTGGCTTTGCGAGGCGGTTTCTTAGTGGCTGTCAATTCGATAAATTCACGGACATTGGAGGGCACATATTTCTGATAAAGCTGTTCCGAAAATTTTTCAAGTTCCTCCGGCAGCTTCATATTTTTCTGTCCAAGATACATTTCCAGAGCCGTTAATTTCTCAGCGTCAATGCTCACTGTAAACGATTTTTTCATAGGCTGATACCTCCAATTTCCGGTTCAAGATCTTCTTCCATATCTTCTTCAACGTCCTCGTCAAGCTGTTGTTCCGGCTGAACAGTCAGGAAGGAATAAAGCTCCTGACCTCTGCCGGAGATCGCTCCGTAGGAAGTAATTTCTCCCTGTTTTCGTTCAAGAATCACCCGTCCGAAGTCGCATAAATTCATATCTTCGACTGCTGAAAAATCAAAGTTTTTATGAATATTTTTCAGTAGATACGCCCTGCCAAAATCGCTTTGATTGAAAATATTTCTGTCAAACTGATATTCATCAAGCCTGTCAATGCAGTCGATTACATCGGAAATTTCATAAATATTTTCCGACTCCATAACCGCTTTTAGCTTAACAAAATTGCCATGATAGAGATGAGAAAGGCACTCTGATAGTTCGTTAAGTTTTCCGATTTGATGCGTATCGCTGAACTGAACAGACGGCAATGACGATTGGAATTCCAAACAAACTCCATCATAAATTTCAAAAAGCTTTGCTCTTTCACATGGCAGCGTTACCCAATGCGATTGTTCCTTTTTTGTGGAATCGGGAGCGATCAGCAGACGGAAAAAACAGTTCTCAGGTCTGCCAATTTCGATATTAATATTCGGCGGTTCATAGCCTGAAGTCACACAATAACGCTCGTTAATGAAAACGCCGCCCTCACGCTCCCGCATAAGCCTGCCGACTTTTTCACGGTCAAGTAGTTCCAGAATTTCATTGGAACAGTTTTCAATTTCCGGCATCAGATCATTTTCGATAACCATTTCACCCAGTTCACGACAGTCCGAACAGGGATAGATCATCACGGAATCAAGCCCGTAAGTCATTTTCAAAATATCCTCAAAACTGCTTTCGGGATTAATTTTCAGCAGACTTCTGAACGCCGTCATCTCCGAAGAATCAAGCTTTTCCAGACGTTCCGCAAACAGATTCAGCCGGTAAATATCCGCTGAAAAATCCCTGAGACATAATTCAAACGGGAAGTCCATATTGTCGTATTCCGAAATTTCAAACCGCACAATTGGCTTATCATCGGGAATTTTCAGTCTGTCAAGCGTGTCCTGAATCTCAAAAACATTCATGGGAAATTTCTTTGTAAATGACATCGATTCACCATTTTTCAAATTTATCTTCATAATAAATCACTCTCCGTTTTCATTTTCTTCTTCTGTATTTTCTTCCGTGGGATTCTGAATTTCATTGATTTTATTAGCAACTTCCTGCGGATAATCTATGCCCTCAAAGGTACACCAGCTTATCCAGTTCCCCTCTGAAACAGGTGATTTTACAATACGTCCCTCGTCGCAAGATGCGAAAACCGCATCGCCGTTTCCGACATAAACCCCGAAATTATTGCCGTCAAAAAGTCCGATTCCTGCGATGTCGGGCACTGTATCAAGTCCGCCGATTTCGTTGTAGATAAGCGTGTCAATACTCATATCAAAAGTTTTTTCTGTAGGAATATATCTCAGATATCCCATAATTAATCCTACATTATCGGCGCAGCGATAACGCAGATTCTCGTCAATTTCACCGTAGCTGCCCTCTTGAAATCCCCAGCCTGATGTATAAGCATTTTCCGCCCAAGCCGCAAGATCGGCGCAGTTTTTTGTACTCATATCGCTGAACATATGCGGATCAATCGTTGCATTCATCACAAAAGTATACGTCCGCATAAATTCATCAAAATCAATTTCAAGACCGTATTCAGCGTTGATTGCCTGTATCAAAGCCGTATCTTCGGGATTATTTTTGAACAGATCAACATAAGTCTGCACGTCAAAAGTCTGCACATTTTCAAAAAATGACAGGTATATGAGCTGCGCTTTTATGGTCTGATCTCCGATATTTTCGCTGATCATAGCGTCCTCGATAGCCTGCCCCTGAGCCTGAATTATCGCCAATTTTTCGAGGCTTTCATCGTCCATATTATTCAAAAAATCCGTCTCATTAAACTTCAATTCAACGGTTGGCGGCTCGATACCCCCAATGCTCGAAAGCACCACAACAGGCGTCATAAGCAGAAAAATCACCCCTACAACTATGCTGCCAACTATCAGCAGAAATTTATTTCTCTTGCCCTTGTCAAGAACAAGATCAACCGCCAGTTTTTTCAGAAGCGCCTTGGCTGCGGCGGCTATTGCTTCGGTCATTTCATCACCCTGACCTTTCTTTTTCAACAAAAAAGAGCCGCGTTTTACTGCGACTCTCAAAATTATCTTATTCAATCTTCAGATAATCAATAGGTACATTTTTTGTCAGCCATACTCCATTTTCTGATAAATAAAATATATATCCCTGTCTGCACATTTCTCCAGAAGCAACAGTATATACGACGGCCTTTCCATGACGACTTCCAACCGTTACCGCTGTTTCCACATCTTTTGACAGATGAACATATAATCTGCTTTTAGGTTTTAAGCCCTCTTTATTTATAGAATCAACATACTTCTCACCTGTACCGTGATACAGTATTTCGGGAGGAACAGCCTTTTTCAGCTCAACATCAACATTGACAGAATGACCTTGATTGGCTCTGATCTTGCTCCTATCTCCATTAAAGCTGTAACGCTGCTTATTATCAGTTCGGACAATTTCTTCAAGCATAGGCATATCAATGCTGTATTTTCCTGTTTCATTGATTCCGTTTATAAGTTCCTGAACATTTGCCCATCCATGCTCGTCAAGAGATATTCCAATGACATCGGGCTTATGTCGAAGTATAAGGCTTATAAAAACACTTGCTTTCTTCATATCCATAAACTTTGCACCTCATTTCCTGACATTGATTATAGCACAATTTTTAAAGCAAATCAAGTTCTCACCTTCCCCCCGCCTTTCCAAACAATTTCACCTTGTAATCGGGCGCATGAACCTGTAAAAGATACCGCTCGTTACCGCAGCGATACAGGCAAGTACCACGCTCCGGATACTTTATCAGACCGTATTCCGACTGCTCAACCTGAAGCGTATCCATAAAATCCGCAGGCGAAATATTGCCGGGATTAAACAGAAAATGATGACTCGGAATGCTGAACAGAGGCTTGGTAAACTCCTTTATTTCGGGCAAAAGGAAATCCTCGATATTCTGACTGCTGAGAATAAACGACGATTCCTTTTTTCGCACACGTTTCATGCCGTTTCTGATATATTCTATCGCAGTCATATTTGTTAAAAATAAATACAGTTCATCTATGGCTGCAACGGTGTTTCCGCGCCCCAGAAGCTGATTGCTCATATACGACAAAATGTTGAACAGCAGCGTATCCTTCAGCCGCTTGTTGGTGTCCATAAGACCTTTCACACCAAAACAAATAAATTTTCCGTCACGGATATTTGTGTGACCATTGAAATATTTTGACTCAGCGCCCTTGCACATTGAGTGCAGTCCGAGACAGATATTCTGCAAGATTTCCTCGGTATACAGGCATTTTCGACCGCTGTCGAATGAGTGAAATTCCTTTTCCGTCAGCTCATACAAGTCCGACATTATGGGGTAATCCTCAGATTTCAGCGTGTCAAAATCTGTAAAATCGTTGAATCCGAAACGTGCATACAGCTTCATCAGCATGATTTCAATTGTATCGATTTCTGCATCGGTGAAGTCCTTGTATGCTCTGAAAAAGTCTTTTAAATAGCTGATATGCTGACTTAAACGGGTTACTTTTCTGAACGTTTCGGGAATGTCATTTGCGGATTTTTCCCCACTTCCCCACGCTTTCGGTTCAAGGGGATTTATCATAAATTCACCCGACATCATGTCGATATATGTGCCGCCGAGATTGTTTATTAGGTCAAAATATTCCGATTCGGGATCTAAAATTAAAATTGATTTCCCCGATTCCCGATGATTGCAAAGCAGTAGTTTCATCAGATGAGACTTACCCTGACCGCTGTTGCCAAGTATCAGAATATTGCTGTTAGTCTTGTCCTCGGTACGCTTATCGAAATCCACCAGAACGTTGCTCCCGAACTTGTCACGACCGAGATAAAAGCCGTTTTCATCGGTCTTTCCGCTGTAATTCAGCGGATAAAGATTTGCCACGGAACTTGCAGGAAGAACACGTTCAAACTGATTTCCGAACACATTATTACCAGTCGGAAGCACGGATAAAAATCCCTCTTTCTGACGGAGCAGAAGCCTGTCAACGCTGATTTTGGAACGTGTCAATTCCATAGAAATATCCGCTTGCAGTTCTTTCAGCTTATCCTCGGAAAGCGCCTTTAATTCGATAAAAACAGCCGTGTGCAGCAGCGGTTCTTTGTTGCGGCGAAGCTCAGATAAAAGTTCCACAACATCGTTGATGTTATCCTGAGCCTTGATGCTCTCGTTGACATCATTTGTTGTAGTCATCATATGATTTTTCCGCATCGCCTGCTGAACAATTTTACGCTGTTCCCTGCTTGTTACAAGGCGGTTGTAAATGCGTAAAGTCACGCCGTTTCTGTCCGCCAAATGCGCTAAAATAGCCGTTTCTTCAGTTGTAGGCGGATATTCCGTGATCGCCCAAACCGACTTGTAAAAGTTTCCGCAGATGTAATAATCGGTGAAAAATCTGATAATTCCCGGCACAATCCGATCAAAAAAATTCTTTGTTTCAATCGCTTCAATTTGTTCCGCTGACAGTTCTTTTTTCTTAAACATTTTCAGTAACCTCCATACATTCTTCACCCTCAATATCGGGAATTTCATCTCCGGTCATGCTCGTGCCAAAATACAGCGCAAGCATCCTTTTTATCTCCGGCTTGGTCATTTTTATCGCCGAAAATCCGTGTTCCGAAACTGATTTTCCCACACGGTTTATGATGTTGAAAATCTGCTCGTCTTTTTCTCTGCGAAATCTTATCGCAAACATAAACTGACGTGCGGAAGACATCTCCGTCTGAATTTCGTCAAGAAAGTCATAATCGGATCGCAGCAGTTTTCTGATCGCTTCGTTTTCCTCGATTTCAAGCCTTTTTTTCACATAATTCTTGTTGCCGTCAAAACATTCGCAGGAGTCCAGAGCGATTATTTCAAGGTCGGGAATCGTGCTTAAAAGCGTCATTAAATGATGTATTTTCGTCTCGATATTCGCCGCCGAAAGAACGGAAATATTGGTCGGTTCTACGCTGAAAAATGCGATTTCAGACCTGTCTGTTTTAATCCCATATTTCGTGAATTTCTCGAATCCGATAAGCTTCTGAACGCTGTTATTTTTTCTTTTTGCCATAATCTTCAATCTCCTTTTGTCCAATAAAATTTTTGCTGCGAGGTCAGAAAAAACTTCGCAGCGTTGAAAATATAGTCCATAATTGCCGTATCATCGGCTCTCAGGCTCAAAAATCCGTAGCACACCACAGCCGCCATCGGCACGGGCGTCCACAGCTTCGCAAAAATCATTACCGAAACAATAATTCCTGCGCAAATTATTAGAAAATCCCGAACATTCCAGAACCACAGTTTTACGTTGGCTCTCAGGTTTTCGGGATAGATATATGTTTTCATAAAATTCCTCCATTTTGTGCGTGCGCGAAAGCAGACATCACTTTCGCAAAGAGTGAAAGCGTGAATTGCCTGCCCGGGCTGCCGGGCTTTTCATTTTGCTGCTCCTTTCAGCATTCCGACAGCCTTAGCCCCCATAGAAACGGTATGGCTGACGGACATCATATTCACCCTCACGCTTGTATCCAGCCCGAACATCTGAGCGATTCTCGGAACTTCCGTCGCCGACAAACAAATTCCCACCGCCAGCAAAGCGTGCTGAGTGTAGGTAAGAAGTCCGAGATACAGTATCGTAGTCTGCAAAAAAGCCGTCAGACAGGTCGCAATGACTTGCTTGCACCAGCCGTAAAATCCGTCCGTATAGCCTCTCGGAACTCCGAACAGATACAGACTTCCCACTGCTATCTGGCAGAGCATTATTCCGCCTCGCTTGATGTTTGCGAACACGACTTTTATCGTACAATAGCCAAAAAGTATGATAAAAAACAGGCTGAACAGCGAAACATCCGAGGCAAGGGCAAATATGACTTCCAATCCGGAATCCGCCACAGACTCATTTGTATCGCCTATGAAATTTCCCAGTAAATCGTGGGCAAACGTTCCCTGCATCGCCACGCAGAACGAGTACAGCCTTTGCGGAACAACAGTCACCAGACTCGCCGCCATAAAGCCTTTCAGAACGTTCAGACAAGTATTTTTTATGTTCGCCTGCCCCGATTCATAGGCTATCGCTGTATCGAACACCGCCACAATGAATCCGCAGACAAACAGCATCCAGGCAAGACCGTGAAACAGCAATATGAACGCCTGAACCCACGAAAGACTGAAAATATCGCTCGTTGTGCCGTTGATAAACTCAAATAAATCGGCGATCGCGCCGTAAATCAGATTGAACAGCCAGGTGAACATAATGTCCCAGATTTCGTCGGTAATTGCGTCCACAGCCGAGCCGACCGTGCTGTCCCAAAGTCCCGATATTCCGTCGCTTATCCAGTCAACGGCGTCTCCGATCCAGTCAAACATTTTGCTTCACTCCAATCTCACCCTTGATTTTGTACAGCGAACTCCGTTGTCCGCCCAGAGTATGAAATCTTGCTTTTCTTTCAAGCAAGCCGTATTCTTCAAGTTCGTTAAATGCCCTGTATACCGTGCTTTTCGACAGATTCAGATCTCCGGCTATCCTGCGTATCGCAGGAAAACATTCGCCGTTTTTATCCGCACGATTGGCAAGATAGCAGTACACTGCGACCGCCTTGTGAGACAATCCCAGATCGTAAATTCTTCTTGGCAAAATCAATTTTTATCATCTCCAGTTCGTATATTTTTCTTTTTCGGAAAGGGATTTTCCTCAAAATAATCCTCTCCTTCGTCAAATTCCAATGGAGGAATTTCCTTTTTCTTCTGTGGGTATTTTAAACTCACATCACGGATAAGTTCGTCACGTTCCTTGTAGGAAACGGATCTCGCGGTCTTATCGGGAAGCTTGTATCCTTCCCCGAATTTTATTCCCCACTTGAAATACAGTTTCAGCGGCGATATCATGGGATGCGTGCCTGTTTTCATGACGATAAACTGTCCTTTCGGCATGGATTTCAGCTCGTCCACCGTCATTAGCGGTCTGCCGATCATCTGCAATGACTGAGATTTTTCTTTTCCGCGGGAAACAGAACCGCTCTGCACAGTCTGCTCGCCCAACGCTTTCGACAGTACCTCCGCAGATTGCGAATTAGGTGCAAAACCGCCGAATATCGTTAATTGCGTATTGTCGGTGATTATCTCCATGCCCTGTTTTCCGTAGTTCTGTTCAAGCTGTGCAAATGACTGAATTATCGCTACGATGCTGATTTTTCGGCTTCGTCCTGCCGAGAACATAGCCTCCATACCGTCAATTTTCGGGAAAGTGCCCAGCTCATCACAGTAAAACATTACCCTGTTTTTCAGCGTGCCGCCGTTCTCGTCAGCGATGACCAGAATTTCACGATATAGCTGCTGAATCAGCAGGCTTACCATGAAATATTTGCCGGTATCTTCTTCGGGCAGAACAATGAAAATTGCCGATTTTTCGGAGCAAAATTGCTCTGCATCTATTGCAGTTCCGAAGCACAGCATTTGTTCAAGTTCCGAATCAAGAAAGCTGTTCAGCCTTGACAAAGCCGTACTCATTACCGACATCATCGCCTGATCTGCGGAGTTCAAAGCCGCTCCTGCAAGCCATTTTGCCTTGTGATCGGAGGGCAGATTTTCCATTAATTTCGTGAAGTACATCTTCTTGCCCTTGCCCTCCGGCTTAGAAATCAGGTCTTGTATCAGCTTGAAAACCGACACTATGTGGCGTTCGTTTTTGTCGCCGAACTCCGCCAAAAGCAGAATCACAGAAGCGAGAAGTCCTTCCGCTGCATCGTAAAAAAACGAATTCTGACCGTAATTTGAACTGTCTCCGCCGCCGATATTTATAATCGTCTTTGCCGTTATTTTGGCGTACTTCTCGGCCTTTGCCTTTGCAGATAAATTGCTTTTATCTGCAAGATATTCATCCATATACTTGTTGACAAGATGCAGGATATTGTTCTCGTCCGAGCGTGTCGGATTTCTTAAATCCAAAACCGACACATTGTAACCGTAGTATTTTTTGGCTATATTGCCGTAGTTTCGAGCAACGTCTCCCTTCGTATCGGTCGATAAAAACGACATTTCCGAAGCGCAGGCAAATTCCAAATTTGGGTACAGAAAAAAAGCAGTCTTTCCCGTTCCTGCTGCACCGATCATCAATGTGTGAACATCGCCTGTATCAACAATTGCAGTCGTATTTTTTCCCCCGCGACATCCGATTATCGTTCCCTGAACAGTCGGCAGATTCACGCCCTTACGCCATTTTTCAGGCTCGAATGGCAGAAAGGAAAAAGTCCGCCGAATCTCAGATTTAGTCGCCCAACGAGCTGTGCCGTGCTGCCCGTCACCGACCGTTTTTGCCTTTATTCCGTTGATATTTCTGTTGTCGAGCAGATTTACGATCACCAAAAAAACAATAAAAAATACCGCCAAAACGCTTACTAAAATAACTTGTTTTTCACTCAAAATTTCACTCCCTAAAACATTCTTTCTTTTGCATTTAATAAAATATTAGTTTGTTTCCTTAAAGGTATCTCACTGTGAAACGGAGGGTGTTTCATTACCAAAACTCCATGCAATGTTCAGGTTCATGAACAATTTCCTCCTCGCAATGCTCCTGAATTAGCTGTGACAGCGCATTTTCCACCTCCATTCTGACAGCGTTATCCGCAAGCTGAAACAGCAGTTTTGCGGTGTTCACCGATTGCTCACGGGTACGGGCAGTCTGCTTTAAATCCTGCATAATTGCCTGCACGGAATCGCTCAAATTACGCTGTTTCTGCGCAGTTTTTCCCTTGTCCGCATACGCTTTGTATTCATTCCTCAGCTTGATTTGAAGCCTTAAAAACGCCCTGTTTTCATCGCTCAAACGCTGCGTTTTGGGCAGAAAAAATGCCGAGCCTGCAAGCGCATACTCGGCGAGATATTTATACTGATTATTTTTGAAAGCTGCATAAATTTGCGATGATAATTTTTCGGGACGGCATTTAAGATACTCCAAATTTTCAGCCTGACGATGATATTCTTCCTTGATTTTATGGGGTACGGCAGGCAGATATTCAACGCCGTTAAGCTGTTTTAAATCCTCGTTGAAGTCCTTATTATTCGAAGCGATTCTCAAAATATTTTTATAATTATTTTCACAAAGAACATCTCTCAATCTGTCTGCAGCGTCAATTCCACCGATATCATTATCGGTACAAATTACAATCTCGGACAGCTTTGAATGCCCTTTTAAAGCCGTTAAAACAGCGTTTTCATAAACACCGTTCATGGCTATATAGCTGTGTTTCCGCCAGTTTTCGGGATACAAAGTGATATACGAAAGCATATCAATCGGAGCTTCAAAAATGAACAGTTTTTCTGAATTTCCGAAATGTGCAAAGCTATATTTTGTGTCCGAGCCCTCGACAGTCTGCCGGAATGACTTCCCAAAAGTTGACGTTGAACGCTTATGAGCCTGTCGTGGTACGCCCTTTTCATCAACTCCAACAAACACCGCATTATGATGCTCCTTATCCTCATACAACGTGTGATTTTTCGCAAAATATCCGATAATTTCGGGATTTATGAACCGCTGTTTTATGAGGTATGCGAACACTCTGTGCATATTTTCGTTTGCGACCGGAAGCTTAAAAATTTTTGGCTTTTCGTCCTGCACAGCAGCTTTCGGCGGAGCGTGAGACAGGGGAGTTACCCTCTGTCCCAACAATTCCTGAACCGCCGTCGGGAAGTCCATATTGTAAAAATACTGCATAAATTTTATCGCTCCGCCGCCGACCTGATTTTTATGATCGAACCACGTACTCCCCGACATTGTGATGCTGTCATGCTTACCCGAACCGTCGCTGTAAATCAGCTTGTATTCACGTCCGGCACGTTCAAGCTTTTCGCCCCTCATACGCAGGAAATCCGCCAGTTCTACGCTGTTTGCCGTGATTTTTTGTTCTTCTGTAAATGGGATATACGGCATTTTTGTCACCTCGATTCAATGAAAATCCGTCTCTGATAAAACATCAGAGACGGACTTCAAATATATTTAAAAGCAAATATTAAACGGCGCTTTTCGTATTTGTATTGCGCTAATCTGCGGAGGAATACTCATAGTCATTGCGCCATTGTGAAAAATAATTATTCTGTCACCGACACGAAAATTGCAGTTACAGCGTGTATTTACAACAATCTCCTGATCTGTTTTGCTGTCACGGACAAGAAGTCTCTTATCGCTGATTTCCAGAATCACTGCGCACATCGTCATCATAAATATCACCTCGAATTTTTATTCTTACGAATATATTATGCTGCAATTAGTTTTTGGTGATAATTTAAAATGATGTTTATTTCAGATTGCTGAGATTGAAAATTTCCAAACCATTCTGACGGGCATAATTAACAGTAAACGCCGTACCTCCGCTGTTTTTGTTAAAATAAGCCACACAGTATCCGCTGTAGTTGACAAGATGTCTGTTCCTTTTATGCATACAATCACCGGAGTAATTTTCCGATAAATACACAATTTTGTCCGCCTGATTTTTGATTTCAGCAAACGCCGTTTTGTTATCTTCAGTCCAGTATTTATCATGATCCCTGCATGGCAGAACGAGTATCAGCTTTATTTCGATATGATGCTGTTTTGCCCGAATTACAGCCTTTTCTGCAAGCATATCAAATCCGTATGAACCTCCAACGCCGTAGAAAATTACGCCCTTTTGATACAGCTTTTCAATTATCTCATCAAGCTGTTTTTCTATATTTTTTATCTCCTGTGCAGGAATTTTTCTGTGTCCTGTAAAGCATGCTGTTCGTTTTTTATCTATCATATTTTCACCCCGTGTATAGTCTGCCATTATTTTGATATACTATTATTGTGCCACAAATTGAGCCAAAAGTCAATGGCACAATTTGTGGCATGGTATAATCACAAAGAGGTGATTATCTATGATATATGAAAGAATACGAAATTTAAGAGAAGATTCAGATTTCACGCAACAACAGATTGCAGATAAACTCTTTATAAATCGCCGTACATATTCAAGTTATGAAAACGGCGTCAGGAATATGCCAATTGAAATTCTAAGCCTAATAGCCGATATATTCAACACAAGCACAGATTATCTGATAGGAAGAACTGACGTTAAAAAGCCGTATCCACCAAGCAAACAATAAATTTAAACATATCAGATATTCACAATATTCCATATATACAGCGGAGCGGTCAGCGTAAAGATAAGACAGCCGAACAGAATTGCAGCAGGAGTCCACTCCATTTGTCCATGTTTTCGATAATCCATATACGCGCACCCGATCTTGACAAACAGCAGAATCGCCAGTATTACGTCGATTACTGGGAATATGACGTTGTTTGTAACGGTCTTTATCTGACTTTTTGCAGAGTTCCATGTACCCTCAACAGCTCCGGCTACGTCGCCTTCTGCATGTGCGGAAACTGCCGCAAAATTGAGGAAAGTCACGAGTGATGCAAGCTCGCAGACAAGCGCTTTTTTAATGTTTTTCTTCAAAATATCAGCCTCCATTCATTTCAACGAGTTTTCCCGTCAGGATAGTTCTTGCGTTCTCAAATTCGTATGAACAGGTGGACAGCGAAATAAAGCAGTCATTCTCCGAAAAATCGGCATTTTCCCATACAACGGAAGCATTGTAAAGATGCGATAACCAGTCGTTTATCGGCGTCGAACCGTCATACAATTCGTCGTTCATATCCGCTTTTGCGCAGGAGAAAAAGTCAATCCTGTACACGGTTTCTGGAGTTGCAAGCCAGCCGTATCTGTGACTGTCAAAGTACGCAGAATCGGCAAAATTAAGCAATCCGGCAAACATCGAACCGTTCCGCATATTGTGTCCGTAAACGATATTTATGGGATTCATAAATCTGTTTTCGCAGCGGTAATCGAGAAAAACCGAACCCGATTTCAAGCTGCCGCCGTCATAGGAATGATGCAGATAGAAGTCATTGTCGCCGCTCTGCATGATTGGATAATTTACCGCAGAATCGGGGATATACAGCCATCCCACAGCATCGGAATATGCACTGTTCATTGCCTGAGCCGAGTCAATAAGGCTTTGGCGAACATCATCGGGGAGAGCATCTGAAACCGCAGTATTCTGCGATATTTCGGCGTTTACAGCCGTTTGTGTGCTTTTTGCTTGAAGTACCTCCGCCGCCGTTGTTTCCGCAATAAGATCGTCTGTGATCTCATCAAGCGTACCCTGCGAAACCGTTATCGGTCTGAACGGCTCAAGGTCGTTTTCGCTGATTTCCTGCATAATATCGTCCTTAAAATAGAGAATTGCACCTCCTAAAAGGAGGGCGGCTGAGACAGCAGCCATGATTCCGAGTTTAATGTTCTTAGTCATTTTCCTCATTCCTCTCAATAAAATCGGGGCAGAGTTCAGTGTATTTTCGCTCAATCTCAGCAGCCTCATTTTTCCTTTTTCTGCGGATAATTGAGGCAAAAGTCAGACCACAAAGTCCTGCTATAATCAGAATAAGTCCGATTGGATTTCTGCCTGCGTCGCCCGTGGGAGGAGACGAAGGAGTCCACGGCGTATCAGGGATTTTCACAGCCTCGTCTACCATAACAATTAACGGATTGCCCTCCTCGGAAATTGCCGTAGTTTCGGCATTTTTCAATGATACAGAGCCGTCTGCAAACACTTCGAATTTAATATCCGTTGCGATAATATATCCGTCGGGAACTGCGATTTCTTTCAGAACATATTCTCCTGCGGAAAGTCCCGATATTACGTGATTTTTGCCGTCGGAAGCCCATTTATCAACAGTTTCTCCTTCGCTGTTGACAAGTTCCATTTCAGCGCCTGCAAGCTCGTTTCCGTGAACGTCGCGCTTACTGATCTCAACGGTCACAGGCTTGTTTATTGCCGTAATTTCGATGATTTCTCCGTCCTCCGAAATCACAACGGGATAGCTTTCATTGCTCAGAATATATCCGTCTGGAGCTGCAATCTCACGGACAATATATTCTCCGTAAGGCACTTTCGCAAACTCAAATTTTCCCTGTTTATCGGACTTTGCAGTCACAATCGCATTATCTGCCGTAAATTCTGTACAATCAGTATTAAACAGTCCGAAAAGTGCATTTTCAAGAGGTTCATCGGATTCATTCACCTTGAGACCCTCAATTTTTCCACGTTTCAGCTCATTCTCAAACTGTCCGCAATTTACGGACACTGTAGTCGTTTCCTGTCCCATATATTCAAAGTTTACAAGGTACTTTTCGCCGTTCAAAATGTAATGTTCATCTGTGGCGATCTCCTGCACATAATATCTCGCAAACGGCAGTTTTTCGGCAAATACGGCTTTCATATCCTCGCCGAGTGAAACCTCTGCGATAAGTCCGTCGGCAGGAATTATTTTACCGTCTGCTGCTGTAATTTCTCCCGCTGCAAACAGTCCAAAGCGAACATTTTTATAGCAGTTTTTCGCCGATATTCCGTAGTTTTCATTGCTTTCCATAAACTTTTCAAGACATATCTCAACACCCTGATAATCGTTTACAAATGACGTATTTACGGTATCAAGCACTGCGATTTCCTGTCCTGCGTAGGTCAGCTCAACAAACTGGGATTCGCTGTTCAGAACATAGCCGTTGGGAGCTTTGATTTCCTTTATCTCATATTTTCCAAGATAGAGCAGATCGCTTTCCGCATATCCCTTTTCATCGGTAACAAGCTCCGCTGCAACATCGCCTGCCTTGGCACGAACTGTGCCGTCGGGAGTAATAATGTCCTCGGCTGCAATCACCTGAAACACGGCGTTTTCAAGTCCTTTTTCCTCAAAAACAGGAGTGTATTTTTTATTATTTTCGCTTACAGAATTAAAAATATCGCCCGTTTTCTGCACAGAAATTCTGCCTTTCTGAGCGGTATCCGACTTTTCAACCTTGACAATATTCACAGCGTTTTCTTCTTCAGAATTTGCCGCAGTCACGCTGAATGAAACAGGTGTTTTGTCCAGTATATAGCCAAAAGGCACTTGAATCTCAACAAGTGTATAGTCGCCGTATGGTAGCGTTTCGGGAGTTATCAGAAAGCCTTCGGAGTTGGTGTAGAACGTGTCCACGCCCATATTTACAAGCTGGTTTTCAGAGTCAAAAATCTGAAAACCAGCACCCTCGTAAGCGATAGTTTTTCCCGATTCTACGTCAATTTTTGTGACATGGATATATGATTTGAACGGAGCGTCGTTGAGGATATATTCGTAAGTTTTTTCGTGTTCCGAAATGAAAACATCGAAATCAGCAACAAAAGCAGCATCATTAACTGTCTTTGTCTGGCGGACAGTATAGATGCCGTATGGCATGAATTTTGACTCCGCAAAACCGTTTTCATCGGTTATAAGGTAGTCTTTTTCGGAATTCTTGGCATTTTCAAAACTGCCTGCTGACTTGAGGAAAATCTCAAATTCAGCTCCCATTTCGAGGTTTTCAACAACGTTTTTATCGTCGTCTGAGTGCTTGATAATACTGATTTTTCCCTTTTTCACGTCCTCTGTGACATCAAGTGAAACGGAATTTGTCTCAAACACATAGTTGCCCGGCTCTGTACCGAGAGTATAGATTTCATCATTCAGAAGATATCCCTCCGACGGCGACAGTTCCTGAAGCGTATAATTTCCACACATGAATTCGTCTGTTATGAAGTGACCGTTTTCATCGGTGGTGTAAGTTGCAACACGTTCGTCACCGCAATATAGTCCGTAAACTGCTCCTGCGAGGCTTGCGTTACCCTGCGCCGATACGGTTTCGGAATCCTTTTTTGTAACCTCCGCTGTGAACTTTTTCAGCCTGTTTTCAAAGTTTACGGCGACTGTGAAATCTGCATCGCCGTCTGTCAGAGTAATGTCCTGAGCCTTTGGAATTACATATTTTTCATCTGTACTGACCTCCGCAATATTGTACGAAATTGCACTTTTGCTGCCGAAATCGTAAACGTGCAGACCGTCAAATTCAGCTATACCGTTATCGTTTGTCAAGGCATTTTTTGAATGCTCAATACCGTTTTCTGTCCATGAAAGTTTAAATTCACGGCCACCCACAATTCCGTCCTCGGCAGTCTTATTTATTTTGATTATACCACTCGTAATATTTTCCTTAACATTGACGTTGGAATTTGCTTTGAGTGCAACAACATCGGTTGACAGATCGTATCCCGTAGGCGCAGAAATTTCCTTAACGTAATACTGCTTATCGGGCAGCGTTATCGAACCAGTGCCGTCAGCGCCGATTGTAATCTCTCCGACCTTGTTTTTGCACGCCTTATCGGTGTAAACGCCATAGACTGCCTTAGTGTTGTCAATGGGACTTGTACCGCTGATTTTAACCGAATTATCGGTACTCAGCACCTTTGTGATGCTGAATTTCACGTCCGTTTTTGTGATGCGAAAAGCGTACATATTCATTGCAGTCGCTTTCTTGCCGTCGGTTCGGTTGTTGATAACGCAGCCGTCCGAGCCGTTGGACTCAATTCGCCAGTGAGTGCCGCCGTCGCCCTTTCCGTCACCGACAGTTTTGCTGTTGATGTAGCTTTCGTTTACGCCTATATTTCGCAGATAATCGACAACCTCGCTACGATTTTCAAATTCGCCCATATATATCCAAGAGTGATCCTCGCCGCTAAGATTATCAGCGATAACCACAGAACCGGGAGTGATGGTCGAGCCGTCCGCACACTCCCAATATGGGCGCTCGTCGTAGGGGATATTTGCCTTTTCTACGTCAATTTTCGAGGTTATGCCGTTGTAGGAGATTGTGCAATTATCGCTGACCGTCAGCCAGTGCGCCGTATCAACAGGAACGGGATTATTCCACGAAAAACCGCTTGTTTTGTAGCCAAGGTGCGTCAGTGTATAGTAGATTAATCCCGAACAGTCAACGCCCTGATTACGCACATAATCGAGGGAAAGCGGACTGTAGCTGCCCTGATAGTATACGCCGGTGTAGCCTTTGAATCCCCAGCCGTAGGGCGAGCCGAGAAGCGTTGCCGCCTGTTTTATAACCTCGTCTGCACTCGGGAACGCCGAATTTTCGGTAGTTATCGTATTTGCCGCACTTGCTGAGATTCCACTGCTCAAAGTTGTTCCAAAAATTGAAAAAGCGCAGAGTCCTGCCATAAACCCTGCACCAATCTTCCTTATTTTATTTTTTAAAGTAATCATTTCTTTCTCCTTTTCAATGCAAAAAATCCCCGAATAATCGGGGATTTCTGCGTATTTTAATTTAATTCGTCATAACTGTAATTGCTTAGCATATCGCCGTCAGCGACGTGATTTCCGTCGATGTCCACCACCTCCGTGAAGCCGTAATTGTAGCCGAGGAAATAACCGCCCTGAGTGTCCAGAATGTACCATATATCGCCGATTTTCACCGTATTTGCAACATGACCGTACAGCCCTGCGTCAGTCCACACAATGTAACATGGCAGTCCGGCTTCCCGGCACATTTCGTAGGTCTTACAAGCGTAATTCACGCAAGTTCCGCTGCCGTTTTCCCGCATATAGCTGTAAATCTCCCATGCCTTTTCATAGTCGGTTTTCTGCGGTATATCGGGTTTTTCTGTGACAGATTTTTCCGTCTGCACCGCCGTTGTAACGGAATCGTCAGACCTTTTTTCTTCCGCATTTTCACTAACCGTGACAGTTGTCTGTGATTCCGTTTTCGGCTGTGTTTCGGGGATTTCTGCCGTTGTTTGTGCAGGCTCTGCCGTTTCTTCGGAATCGTCAGACCTTTTTTCTTCTGCATTCTCACTAACCGTGACGGTTGTTTGAGATTCCGTGATTTTCGGCGGTATTTCGAGGATTTCCGCTGTTGTAGCAATCGGGGATATCATATCCGAACAGGTTGTTGTGACTTCGCATGATATTTCCCCGAATGTGCTTGTTTCAGCGGCGATCTCCGAGTTGATTGATGCCGTATTTTCGGCTGTTTTACGCTGTTCTCCGCAGCTTGTGAGCAGCGACAGAAGTATCAGAATGGCGGTGATTTCTTTCATGGGATAAGCTCCTTTCGTTTTTTCTTTACAATACCACAAAGGATCTTCAAAGTCCAGATTTTCCCCGAAAAATCGACCTTTCCACCAAGCTAAACAGCGGTTTTTATTGCATTTTACATATGAAAATCCTCCTTAAATTTCGAGATCCTCCGAACACTCGTCCTGCACCGGACACTCGTCGCAGTTGTCGTATTCACGGCAGAATTTCTCGAATTTATTTTCCTCATCGGCTTCGGCTGACGGAAACATAGCAACCTCAAATTTCCCCGATTCTACGCTGATCGTAACATCGACCTCTGCGCCGTCCTCAAGAAAAACTCCCGGAATCTCGATGCAGCCGTCGTCGTTGACAAAGCCTTTTGTGCGTACTTCATTCTTCATAGCATTATACCTCCTGTATATTCATCTTCCATGAACGACAGTTGATGACACATATTCTGCCGTTCGTTCGTATCGTAGTTGCTGATAAAAAGTTCGCCGTAAGCCGCACCCTTTTGATATCGCTGACGGAGATTATCCACACGGCTCACGCTTTCAATGCGGATTCCGTCACGATTCCACAGCTCCCGAATTTCAGGGCAATCGTTGTATGAAATGAGGAATTTTCCCTTTATTCCGGCAAGAGTTTCGCAAAGCCGAATGTGATCTTTTTTGGTAAATCCAACGTCCTTGTAGTAATTTTCAGTTGCATAATACGGCGGATCGCAGTAGAAAAAGCTGACGGGACTATCGTAATGTTTTATCAGAACTTCAAAGTCCTGATTTTCAATCATTACTCTCTGTAAACGCCGCGAAGCCATGTCGATAAGCGGAAAATCACCCCAGATCGAGTGCGGCTGACTTGCAAAGCTGTCCAGCGTACTGCCGTAGCTGTAGCGTATGAGCTGGTAAAATTTCGCAGCGCGGTCATAGTCATGAAATCTCGGAAACAAACCTTTTTTGTGCAGAAACGCTATCCACCTGAAGTCCTCACGGGAGTTCAGAACATAGCGTAATTTGTACTTTAATTTCGCAGGATTATCTCTGACGCAGCGGTACAGATTCACAAGATTGCTGTTGAAATCGTTGAATACTTCAACCTCGTTTTCGGGCGATTTTCTGAATAAAACCCACCCTGCGCCGCCGAAAACCTCGATATACTTCTCATAAAATGGAGGCATACGAATAATCACCTCGTCACGGAGAGCCTTTTTGCCTCCGACCCATGACATAAAACTATTCATTTTCCCTCCTTTCCGCCGCCTTCGGGAAACAGAAAAAGCCGTCTGACGGGACGCTTTTCTGCTCCCGACAAACGGCTTTAAACCTTATTTTTTGCCTGAATACAGGCTTTTATCAATCCTTTCTTTTTATTGTAGTCTGCCGCATCATTCACGGCATGGCACAACTCACGGTATTGCCTGTCCGACAGCACGGATTTCGCCTTTTTCAACATCGTGGTCACATTTCCGCTGACGATAACTTTTGATTTTTCATATCTTTTTCTTGTCTGCATAATACCTCCCAAAGATTTTAGAATATATTCATTTTCATCACTCCAATTTCTTAAAATTCGCCGATAAATAGCCGTTTTACAGATCTAAACTCATGCTAAAATCTTCATCCATTTCTTCCTCAGTGCAAGGCTCGACATACTCCATAATGATTCCGAGAGCCTTATCATAGCTGCCCGACGAAGTCACTCGGCTGCGCATTTCCTTTGCTTCTTCCGGCATATCATTTCGTCGGAGAGTTCTTGAAGCAATTCCCATGATGTTGAAAATATTGCCGTCAGAGCCTATTATCGGGCATTTTGGACGTTTATTTTCCGGAATTTCTGAATCCTCAATTTGTTCCTCAATAAATCCGCCGAGATTATTGGGAACGTAATCCGACAACCACATACTGCCGAAACTTTCTCTTGTTTCAAGCCGCCACATCGCAAGTCTGCCAAGATCAAGCTGAACTTCGTCAAACGGAAACAGCAGACAGGTGAGATCTTCGTTTTTAAAAGATAATGCTTTTTCAAACTTACTGCCATTCTGCAAAATTTCGCTTTCCGTCAGCATATCATTTATGCCGTCTACCCAGTCCTTTAAATCACCGCCGCAGCCTTGCAAAACAAGTCCCTCGCTGCCGTTCATTTTTCTCAGATCGTGCAAAGAAATATTTTTGATCTCCATTACTGCAACCGCTCCTTTTTTAATCTGCCGATGATATAGCTTTGTCCTTTCCCCGTCACCAGCGTTTGCTGATGAGTTTTCATCATCGTGGGAGTTTCAAAAACTGTTTCTTTCACAGCAAAATATCCACGATCAATATATTTCTGATACGGCAGATTGTCCGACATAAGGATTCCATTTTTCCTCAGCCATTTAAACAGCCTGTTCCTGCCGATCGGGATATTTTCTTCCACGGCAAGCTTTGCCATAGCGTTCATATTGATGAGGTTAGTTGTATCGGAAACCTGATTTGCGAACTCCACCAACGGCTGATCGTGGCGGATTTGCTCGTTAAGCTGATTTATCGCCATCATCTGCAGACGGAAAAGATTTTGATACGGCTCTTCCAGAAAGGGGAGGTAGTTTTCGATAAACATATCCTCATTGGCAACGTAACCTCCGGTTTTCCTAATTGTTGGGAGTATCTGTGAGGTTACCCACCTCCGAAATTCTTTGGCTTTCGGCATTTTGCTTGATAGAACCAAACTGTAAAAACCGCTTTCGTTAATTAAAGTTGCACCACGCTGACCAAAACTCGACGACGTTTTGTCGTTGAGTTTTTTATCTTCATTATCAACGTGCATTGCAATTGCCTTGTTAACATCGGAATATCCTAAAATTTGGGCAATATCCTTGCCCACAAACCACGGTTCTCCATTCTTGACAACTGTTCTTACTTTGCCAAAATCCTTATTTTCAAAAATTTTGATTTCATTTTCCATAAGCATTCACCTCTTTGTCAAATTTTAATAAATGTCTTGCAATGTCCTCAACAACAGGTACGCTCACCGCATTTCCGGCCTGCTTGTAAAGCTGCGCATCGGACATTCCGATTGCCTGAACTTTTTGAAACTGCTCGTCCGTGAAGCCTTGCAGCCGCCATACTTCAATTGGCATTAAACGTCTTATCCTGCCGTGATGAACTACGCCGTGCCTGTCAGTCACAGTCAACGTAAACATCGGCTCATTAGGTTCTTTTATTCTTCTTCCATTCTGCCAAGTTTTTTCCTTGAATGGATTCAGAATCGCTCTCGGTTCATCCTCAACAAGTACTCCTGAACGCTCGCCTCTGTGAGCACCTGTTACTCCCTGATCCATTCTCGTATGCAGGCAGCGAGCTGCGTCCGTAATTTGTGGATTTTCATTCAGATCGCAAAAAACAGCGGAATGTTCGCCCTTGTGGTTACTTACTCCGCTGTTCTGACGTGCCGTAACACATCTTGCAATATCTGTCATTTGAGGATCGGGATTGCAGTCTATGAAATAAAGTCCCGTCTTACCGCCCATACCTCCCGAACCGCTGCACTGAGTGGAAGCGAGTCCGTTCGGATCATATACCCTCGCCCCCTGACTGCCGCCGATTAGCTGCTCAGTTTTCCTGCTATTTTGGCGGTTGCTTCCTCCGACAGCCAGTATTTTGCCGGAACAATTAATTCCAAGACATCCTGCAATATATACTCTCTTTCTGACTTGGGGAAGATAATCGGCGCTGTTATACAAACGCCATTCCACGCAGTACCCCAATTGGCAAAGCGTTTCAATGATTTTGGCGAAAGTTCTCCCCGAATCAATCCCCAGCAGTCCGGGTACATTTTCAAACAAAAAATAGCGAGGTCTTTTATTTTTAAGAATTCGGGCAAGTTCAAAGAAAAGATCGCCTCTCGCATCCGCAAAGCCTTTTCTTGCTCCGCAGACCGAGAACGGCTGGCAGGGAAAACCTCCAACCAGCAGATCAAAGTCTGCAAGCTCTCCGGCATCAATATTCCTGATATTTTCATAGAATTGCTCACCTCCCGTGTCGTACAGCGCTCTGTAGGCTTTTTGTGCGAATTTATCAATCTCGCACCAAGCCACAAATTTAAACCCTCCGACCTTTTCCAGTGCAGAGCGGAAGCCTCCGATGCCCGAAAATGCGTCGAATACTCTTATCATCTGATCATTCCTTTCCTTTATTTTGTAACGCATCACCCCTTTCTGTGGTTACTTACAATTTATCCCTGCATTAAGTCCATTTCAAATTCTTCTGTTTCTTCCTGAGCCTGCTGCATAGTTTCTATCGTCTCAAGCAGCTTTTCAAGATACTCCTTGTCACTCGCGTATTTTATAACTGTACCATCGGTTTTGATAAGTTCTTCGCCGCATTCGGTAGTTATCTCCACATCGCCATGTTTTCCATGCCACATTATGAATTCTGCAACATCGTTGATACTGCGGAGATTTCTGTTTCCGTCAACGGCATGACCTACGAGTTTTTCGTTGTTTTCCAACTGGAGTTTATGGAATTTATCAACGTCAAGCACGAGCGATAAACTCCGCCCATTATCCCAACGCATAACCGCCTGAGCCATATCATCAATTGCAAGGATAGTTCCCTTAGTTCCTGCTGATATCGGCTTCGGATCGTCCATATCTGCATCAAGCTGAATCCTCGTACCTGCCGGATATCGGCAGCGGTAATGCCGCAGTTCGCTTTCACTTGGAATCCTATTCATAGTGCCAACCTCCTTATCGTGTTATAGCGAAAGACCGCCGATACTCATATTTTCTTCGATATCAGCGTCCATATCTTCAATTTCTTCCTTTGTATTTACCGTCATATCAGGCTGAAACGGAACGTCAATATTGCTGACCTCAACCGAAGCTATACCGTTCATTGTACTGAGTTTCTGTGCGACTGCATGAGTCATTATATCCCTTATCTCATTGAAATCGCAATTGAGGTCCTGCAAAACATCGTCGATTGTAAATTCTCTACAGCCTTGACAAACGGCATCTGCTATCCTTTCTGCCATCTCGCTTAACAAATTACAGATTTGCTTTTCACTGCTTGTCAGCGATATTTCGAGATTCTGATGACTTTCAACAAGTTCCTTGGCTCTTGGGATATACTGGGCGTATCGTGCGTATGACGTTCCCTCGGATTCGATCAGCAGACCGTCGCCCTGTTCCTCATCATAAATCAGCAGGCAGTGATAATTATCATCGCTGTCGCAGTACATCAGATCAGCGTTCTCCACAATCAGCCTGTGGTCACGCAGCGGATGTCTTTTCAGATCATCAAATTTCGCATGGGGGACGGCTATCGCTTTCTCCACCACGCAGGATTTTGTTCTGAACTCAGACGCCTTTCGGAGCAGAGCAGCGTTGATAATCAATTTTTCACTCATTGATTTTACCTCCAATCGTTTTGAGTTGTCCTATTTAATAGTTAACTTCCACATTGAAATCACGTCCTTTCCCTGAAACTAAAAAAGACCGCTTTGTTTAACATCACTTTAATTCGTGACATTAGACAAAACGGTCTTTCAAAGTTTGTGTATTATTTTTTGTATTAAAAAAGCAGATTCGGGATTATTTTTCTCAAATCCGCTCTGATTTTTTCCTTAAATTTCCATATCGAGGGTTCAAATCCCATATCATTGGAAAAAATTCCAAAAATCATCTACGGTTTTACACCTGAATTTTTTTGCTTTTGAACGCCAAAAATCCGCTATATTTAGCGGATTTTTCGGTGTACATCTATTTTATTGTACCAATATGGGGTGGGAGATGGGATTCGAACCCACGATCTTCGGGACCACAATCCGACGCTTTAACCAGCTAAGCTACACCCACCATATATGGCGCGCCTTGCTGGATTCGAACCAGCGGCTTACTGCTTAGAAGGCAGTTACTCTATCCAGCTGAGTTAAAGGCGCATAACAATCAAGAATCATTAACAATAAAAAACGAGCTTATGGCTAAACTCTCACTAAAAAATAATTCTTAATTTAATTGGAGCGGGTGATGGGAATCGAACCCACGTAACCAGCTTGGAAGGCTGGAATTCTACCATTGAACTACACCCGCAATCAGTGTTTCAACGATATTAATTATATCACAAGGTGCATTAATTGTCAAGAGGATTTTTGAAATTCAGCATTATCAACAATAAAACGCTAAACATTGCTTTAGATATGCACAAATATGTCGTAATCTTAGTAAAAATAAGAAATTATTAAGGAACTTGTTTTGATATACTTAAGAAAAGAACCTTATAATTATACTAAAATAATAATTAATAACATTTCACAAAAAATAAAATATTAAATTTCAGAAAAAGTTATTGACAATTGAAAATATTTGTGATATTATTTATATTGTAGCATCTGTATTATTATAATCAATACAGAAAGTGATAAATGCCTACGCATTTGTAAACCGCAGTCAACAAATCAATTTGAAATTTCTGACTACATACTTTTGAGTAATTTTATTTAAAAACATTTACAAATGGTGTTCTTTCAAACAAATAAAAGACGGATTGGGCTTAAAATTGCAAAATTTCTGCAAAAGTTATTGACAAAATATCAAACGGAGAGTATTATTATGTATGAAATAAATTTCATCTATTTGGTTAAAATAAAAAAATATTTTTAAGCCTCGTCTTTTTTGCTTTTTTAAAACACTTATATATAGAGGACAAAATTAATGAACATAAAAACTGACATTTGATTCCGACATGCTGCTGTGACATAAATTTATATGGCTTATCTGCTTAAGATAAGCCGATGATAAAATCTTATACTTATTATATATGCTGAAATACATTTTTAAATATGGATCAGCACAAGATTACTTTGAAAAAGGAGATGTCACATTTGAAAAACAGCAAAGACCAGTGCGGACGGAAAAAAGAAAGAATTTTCAGCAATATCTGCATAATGCCGAGTCTTATCGGAGTATTGATATTCTTTCTTATTCCGTTTGGAATCGTGGTCTATTATTCCGTTGTCAACAACCCTGTTATGTATGAATTTGTCGGAATTGAAAACTATACAAAACTTCTGCATAACGAAGCTTTTAAACTTTCAGCTGCGAATACGGCAATTTTTTCTCTCGTTTCAGTCCCGCTTGCAATTATTCTTTCACTGTGGCTGGCGATTTTACTGGAAAGAAACATTCCCGGCAAAAGCATTTTCAGAACTTTCTTTCTCAGTCCGCTTATGGTGCCAACCGCTTCGGTCGTGCTTGTCTGGCAGGTACTTTTCCACAATCACGGCACGATAAACCAGATTATAGAGGCATTCGGAGGAGACGGTATTGAATGGCTGAAGTCTTCATACGGACAGGTTGTTATAACAGTTATGTTTCTTTGGAAAAACTTAGGCTACAATATGATACTTTTTATGTCCGCGCTTGCCGGAATCCCGAAAGATATAATCGAAGTCGCAAAGCTTGAAGGTGCAAGCGGCTGGTATCAGTTTATACATATTAAATTAAGGTATCTCTCCCCCACTATCCTTTTTGTTCTTATTCTTTCTCTTATCAATTCCTTTAAAATTTTCCGGGAAGTCTATTTGCTTACAGGCGATCATCCCTGCGATAAAATGTATATGCTTCAGCACTTTATGAATAATACATTTAACAGTCTCGATTATCAAAAGCTTTCGGCGGCGGCGGTATTGTTCTCGCTCGTCATGATAGTTATTATTGCCATTCTCCTTACGGCTGAAAATATTTTCGGAAAGGACGTGGAATAATGACATTGAAAAAAAAGGAACACATGCTCAACATTATTATTACGGTTTTCGCATGTATTGCCGCCATAATGTTTCTTATGCCAACGATACTCACCATAGCAAACTCTTTTATGACATCTACTGAAATTTCGGCTAACTACGGAGCAATGATCGAAAATATGACAGAGGATAAAAAAACATTTATCTCCGAAAATGTCAATCTGAAATTTTTTCCCGATAAGGTAACTTTCGATCAGTACAAAAACGTTCTTCTGAAAAATCCAGACTACCTGCTGAAATTCTGGAATTCAGTTGCCCTTACGGTTCCCATAACATTGTTTCAGATACTTTTGGCAATCCTGACGTCATACGGATTTTCAAGGTATCCCAATAAATTCAAAAGCATCATCTTCTTCGCCTACATTATATTAATGATAATGCCCTATCAGGTAACGCTTGTACCCAATTTTCTCGTAGCGGATAAATTTGGTATGCTCAACACGCGCTGGGCGATAATTCTTCCGGGAATTTTCTCCCCTTTCAGCGTATTCCTGCTGACCAAGGTCATGCGGCGAATCCCGGTCTCCTACGTTGAAGCCGCAAAACTTGACGGAGCAAGCGAACTTCAGATACTGACAAAAATATATACTCCTCTTTGCAAAGGCGCGATAGTTTCAATAACAATGCTTGTTTTTATAGATTACTGGAACATGGTAGAACAGCCCCTTATACTTTTGAAAGACAGCTATATGCACCCGCTTTCCGTATTCTTGTCACAAATAAATACAGGCGACATCGGACTTGCATTTGCGGTAGGCGTTGTCTACATGATACCTACTATACTTATGTTCCTCTACGGCGAGGATCACCTTATTGAGGGAATAACTTACGCCGGCGGAATAAAGGGTTAATATACAAAGAAAGGATAATATTTTTATGAATGAAATAAATGATGTTAAAGAAATAAAAGCTCCCAAGGATATAAAAGGAGACAAAGAGGATTATGATCCCCGAAAAAAGCGTGAAATAATCAAGACCGTTCTTATTATATTTCTTGCTGTTCTGCTTGTTCTTACATTCTTTTCCAATACAATTATGAACAAATCTCTTGCCGAAATCACTACAGAAAGAACTACCAGCGGTAAGCTGACCGAACGAATCAGAGGAAGCGGTCTTGTTGAATCAAATCAAAGCTACGGCGTTACGGTTGATGGAAACAAGGTTATAGACACAATTATGGTAAAAACAGGCAAAGAAGTCAAAAAAGGAGACGTTCTCTTTACTATAGGCACAGGCGAAAGCGAGGAGCTTACCGCTGCCGAGGACGCTCTTGCCGCTCTTGAACTTGAATACAATAAAGCGCTCCTTACTCCCCCTGCCGATTATACAGCGGAAAATCAGGCTATCAAAAATGCCCGTGAGGATTTAGCCGCCGCTGTTGCCAAAAGAGACAATGCCGCTGCCAATCAGGGCAGCGTTGACGAAGCTAAGGAAAACAACCGCTACAACAAATCTCAGCTTAACTACTATACCAAGCTTCAGACAAAGCTTACCGCTGTAATCGCAGCTGTTGATACAGACGAATATATTACGGCTCCGGCAGAATATACGGGACAGCTGCTTGAACTGAAAAACGCTCTTGCTACAGCAGAGGAAGAATATAACGCAGCAAAACAAATATACACTGCTCTCCTCACCGGAAACGCTCCTTCCGACGATGAATCGAATTCCGGAATGCCTGCTCCTGCCTCCTCTGCTTCTCCGGAAGAAATCAATGCTGCCAAAGCAGATATGGATTCCAAAGAAGAGGCTTACGAAACGGCTAAAGCAGCCTATGACGATACAAAATATGCTCTCAGGGCGGATTGGGCAAATCAGCTTGCCGATGCTGAATCAAACGTTGATTATTATACGGCTCTTATAGAAGAATACGAATCCGGAAACGGAAGCGGTGAAATGACGGTCGATGAACTGAATGAAGACGTAAAGACAAAACAGCGTACTCTTGAAGATCTTATAACTCAGCTTGCCAAAACCCAAAAGGAAAACGGAAATCAGGATAAGATCAATGATCTTGACATTGAAGCGAAGAAAAAAGATATAGAAAAAGCTAAGAAAAAGGTAAAAGAACTTAAAAAAGAAAACGAAACTACAGAGATAAAATCCAAATACAGCGGAATTGTAAGCGCGATCAACGCCAAAGCAGGCGATGAAACAGTTCCTGATATGGAAATAATGACTATTGACATTGCAGAAGAAGGCTACACAGTGCAGATCACCGTTGATGCCGAAAAGACCAAAAAGATAAAGACAGGAGTTGCCGCTGAAATAGTTAACAACTGGAGCGGAAACATTGAAGCTGTTCTTACCGATATAAAAAACGATACAACCCCCAATTCTAAAAAACGCATACTTGTTTTCTCAGTTACAGGAGACATTGAATCAGGCGAATATCTCGACCTCTCGATACCATGCGGCAGCGGAAATTATGACGCTATCGTACCTAAGAGCGCCGTATACAGCGACAGCGAAGGAACTTTCGTATTAACGGTAGCTTCCAAAAGCTCGCCTTTGGGTAATAGATACTTTGCTAAACGCGTTCCCGTAGAGGTAACTGTCTCAGATGAACTTTCAAGCGCAGTATCGGGAGAGATAAGCAACGGAGATTACGTTATTATCGCAGCAAGCAAGCCCGTCTCCCCCGGAGATCAGGTTCGTATGAAGGATGAATAAGGCGGTGCGCTGATGAACATCAAAAAGGTTTTTATCGCCGTACTTTCAGCCGCAAACGCTGCGTCCATATCAGTGGGACTGATACTTACGGCGGCAGGCAGTTCGCTTGCCAAGTCGCAGAGCTATAATCAGGCGGCTCTGCGCTGGGACAGCGGCGGCAGCTGCACTCAGCTTAGCTGCTTCTTTACCGAGGACGCAGGCTTTACTGTTGACAATACTCAAGGGGTAATGTCAGATTTACTCTCAAATCTGAAAAATATAGGCGTTACACCGGAGGATGGCAAGGAGCTTATACCTGTGGCATACAGCGTTGACGCAGGAACAATGACAATTCGCAGCGACACCACGGGACGCGCAGAAGCAAAGGTTACAGCAGCAGGCGGAGACTTTTTTCTCTTCCGTGACTTTATGCTGCTGGACGGTGCGTTTTTCACAGAATCAGACATAATGCAGGACGGCGCGGTAATTGACAGAAGGCTGGCATGGTCGCTTTACGGCTCAACAGATGTAGCAGGCATGAATATTTATATCAACGGGACGAAATTCTATATATCGGGGGTAATTGAAGATCCCGAATCAAAAGAAGAAAAAAAGACAGCCGGAGATTATCCGAGAGCCTATATATCCTATGACGGCGCAAAACTTCTCGGCAGCGATATATCCCCTGCTGCGTCAGGAATTTCAGGAGGCGGCACAGGAGGGATCGACGTTCCGACCGGTGACAGTTACCTGAAAAAGATAAGCTGCTATGAATGCATAGTTCCCAATCCCGTTGAAAATTATGCTTACAATTCGGTCAAGGAGTACTTTGACGGAGCATACAAGGATAAGATAAAGATCGTCAACAACACAGAGAGGTTTTCTCCGTCTAAAAGAGCCAAAGCATACAAAAAGCTTTCAAACTACGCGGTGTCCGATAAGCCCCTCGTTTACCCTTACTGGGAAAACGCTTCAAGGATCATTGAATTCAAGCTTTCGGTTATATACTTCTTCAGAAGATTGACATATATTATCCCTGTATTAACAGCATTGCTGCTTCTCGTTGTCTTATGGCGTGCGGGAGGACGATTAAGACGCAAATTAACGGCAAAAACAAGCGATTCTATTACAAAAGCCGTTTACTATCACGGACAAAAGAAAAGACAAAAAAAATTACAGAAAGAAGAACAAAAAATTAAACAAATAAAGAACGGTTCTCAGAACTGAAAACGTTAAAGGAGAAAAAATATGAATAAGCTTAAAAAGATATTGGCAGGTCTTGCCGCAGTCTCATGTATTCTTACATCGGTTTCGTGCTCAGCAGGAAACGGCCAAAAGAAAAACGATCCGGCAACGCCACAGACGGCGGACAAAGTTATGGAGAAAGCCTATAGCGCTGTTGAAATAGGCGGCGATGCTCCGTTTGAATACATCAACAGTCTCAGCCGTATCGGAGACACGGAAAATATTCTTATCTCAGGCAGCGATTCGGAAAACAAGTCAAAACTTTATTTAACGGACAAAGAATTTTTGACATTTGAAGAAATTCCCTTTGAAGTTTCAATCGGCGACAATGCAGAATCCTACTTCAGAACAGCGGTAGCAGGCAACGGAACCATTTTTGTACTGGCAACAATTACAGATTACGGCGATGCGGAACTTCCCGATTACGATGATCCTGACTTTGACTACGACAGTTTCGACTTTGAAGCCCTCCAGGAAGCTACAGTCATTACCCAGAAACTCTACACTATAGACACTACGGGTAACATACTTTCCGAGAACGAAATTAAAGGACTCGAAAAGTATTCCGACGATGATAACAAAAACGTTTATATAAACGACTTCTATACAATAGGAGAAGATAAGGCGCTTATCTCGCTCAACAATATGAATGGCATGACACATCTTGTTTTAAATGCTGACGGTACAGTTTCCGAGCCTATAGAAATGGGCGATGACGGCGGATGGTTTTATGCATCCGGAAACGACTCCAACGGCAACTTCGTTTTCGTGACCTACGAAGGTGATAATAATGTTATAAAAACCCTCGACAGCTCGACTCTGAAAGTTTTGCCGGATACTATAAGCTTGAAAGACTACGATTCTAATTTAAGAGCGTTAATGGCAGGACAGGGAGATTACACAATATTCCTTTCCTCCAGCACTGCGCTCTTAGGCGTAAAAGCGGACGGAACAATAGAAGAGGTAGTCAACTGGATAGATTCAGACCTGACAGGCGACTATATAGAAAACGTTATCCCTATAGGCAACGAAGAATTCGTTATATTCGAGCGAAATTGGAGCAACGGCGGCACAAGCTTCTATCAGCTCACAAAGCGTGATGTTTCCGAACTTGAAAACACACAAATAATCAATATGGTCACGGCCTACAGCGATAACCAAATTCTTGAGCAGGTAAAGGAATTCAACAAAACAAACACAGACTTTAGAATAAAGGTTGAGGATTACAACAAGTACTACGAATGGGACGAAGAAAAAGGAGAAACGCTCAATACTCCTCAATCTCAGCTTAAACAAGATATTGCGGCAGGAAAATCCGTTGATATTATCTGTATGAACAACGGCTCACTTTTAACAAATCTTTCAAATAAGGGAGCGCTGGTGAACCTCTATGATTATATGGGTAAAAACGGAACAGTTTCCAAAGACGACATTATTCCGCCCCTTCTTACAACAGGAGAAATTAACGGCAAACTTACGTCAATTTCGCCGTCATGTTATATTGATACCTTTGCATGCAAGAAAAAATACTTCGACAAGGAAAACTGGTCTATCGACGATATGATTTCAACTTATGAAAATCTTCCCGATGGCATGAAGCTCTTTAATCAAACGAATACAAAGGACAACGTTTTCAGTACGTTTATTTACGGAAGCAGCAGTTTTATAGATTATGCAAAAGGAACTTGTTCATTCGATTCGCCGGAATTTATAAAAATACTTGAATTCTGCAATACATTCGATAACGCGGGCGAAGGAGAAGAGATCGACTGGGAAACTGCGACACAGGAAGAAATGGACAACTATTGGCAGGAATCCGAAATGGCATGCAGAAACGATAAAGCGCTTTTGAAAGGTGTTTACTTCAGTGATATGAGGGCTTATGCACGCGCACTTGCCGCAGATTTCGGCGATGATATTACCATGGTAGGCTACCCCTCCTCAGACGGACAAGGTGCAAGACTCACAACAAATCTAAGCTTTGGAATTATGGCAAATTCTTCTAATCCCGAAGCATGCTGGAACTTTATCAGTTCATTCTTTACAGAAGAATTCCAGACCAGTGATAAAATGTATCAAATCCCCGCTCTTAAAACCGCTTTCGGGAAAAAGCTGGACGATGCTATGAAAAAGCCGTACTATACAGATCAGGACGGCAAAAAGGTTGAATACGAAGATACCTATTATTTAGGTGAAAAAGAAATGAAAATACCGCCTCTTACTCAGGCACAGCGCGATTACCTTGAAGAATATATCCTCGGTATCAAAGCAGGTTCTTACTACTACGACGAGGAGGTTTACAATATCATTAATGAAGAAGTGCAAACATTCTTTAAAGGAGAAAAAACCGCACAGGAAACCGCGTCTGTTATACAGAACCGCGTGTCGATCCTGGTAAGCGAGCAGTCATAATAAAATGACATATATTACGACATCATCGACCGGCAGAATGTAATGACATCAAGCGAACAGCATCACGTAATGACACTATAAACCTGACATAATAGCTCGTCATTAATAGAGCTGCGGAAACGGCGTTTCCGCAGCAGACAGAATTTTATTCAGAGATCTCCAAATTTTATATACTCCACCTCCTTATAAAAGAAGCGGACTTCCGATTATGGAAGTCCGCTTCTTTAGTTATTAAAATTTATTTAAGTCCTTTAACGTCAAAGGTGATCTCAATATCTGTCCACTCGCCTACAGACGAACCGTCAATTACGCTTTCCGTTCCATCGGAATATAAAAGGAAATCGAAAGTATCATCAAAACCAGAACAATCGGAATTTTCAGAAACAAGATATTCCTTTCCGTCGATCTTAACGGATTTTACTGTAACAGACGCATTGTTTATTCCGTCAATACCGCTGCCGCCGAATCCAAGTATATACAGTCCGTCGGGTAAATCCGTATTACCGGCGGCATTTTTATATCCGTCTGTATCTGCCGTCAGACTGATAGTGTAAGTACCGTCTCCCTTTATATCGGCGACCTTAGCTCCGTAAGAAAGATTTTCTCCCTGACCGCCGCCCATATAAAACGAAGTAAAATTACTGTCCATAACCATTACATATGCCTGACCGTCCTTAGCCTCGACTATATCATCGGCATACGGGTCGATTTCGCTGTCCTGCCAGAACAGATCCTCATCGTCAACGTCTATATCGTCATCGTCCCAGTCATTGTAATCGTCATAATCCCAATCGTCGTCATAAATATCATCATAGCTTCTATAAATGCTGTCGGTCATAGACTCTGCATACTCCTGAGCGTCTGCGTCATCCATACCAAGTTTTATACAAATATCCTTAACAAAGGCTGTAAGGGTTTCCTGATCAACATAATCCTTAGGAAAGTTTACATCGTCCGCCGTTACGTCAAACGCGCCCGACTTATCGGGTAAAGCAGGTTCTGCGCCGTTTTCAGAAGCGATCTCGACAGTCAGCTTTCCGTAATTTACGTCCTCAACTACAATATCAGCAGATATTTGCTGCGAGCTGCCGTCAGACATAAGCGAAAGCACAAAGCTCTGCTCCTCGGGCATTGAAACTGAAATATTTCCGTTTACATAGCCTTTCTTTTCATCGGCGGCTGAAAGTTCTGTAAACTCTACAGTAACAATTTCGCCCTCTGAATCCATTACAAGGCTGCCGTTGTAAACATCATCGTTTTCAGTTATTTTCAGGTCAGCACGGAAATTCTCCTCACCGTCATTTGTAACATACGCTTCTCCGCGTATTTCATCGCCGTCCCTGCCAAAAATCAGGCTGAAATCGTCTTCAGCGTCAAGAGAAAGACCTCTTATATCGCCGTTAGGGTCTATGTAAGTCTTTAACAACGCTGTTTTTTCGCTGTATTCGTAGTCGTCATCGTGCTGTACATTTGCAAGATCGTTTTCGAGAGTTTCATCAAACTCCTCGGCTGTCATGGTCTTTGTTCTGTCAACCATGATGCTCTTTATAAGCTCATCGTCCTTGACTGCGCTGATAAATTCAGCAGCTATCTCACTGCACTGCTTTTCGGTAAGCGTCATCTCCGCAACTGTGTAATTAACGTTTATATCACCAATCGCAACTTCTTCCTTTTTCTCTATCTCAATATCAGTGATAAGACTGTTGTATAGATCGACATATTTTACTATAAGCTGCTCAAGCTCCTCTGGAGTTATAACAGACTCAGGGTCAGCCGCCGTCATTTCCGACATATCTGTTTCGTCAAGAACATTGCTTACTATCATCCATTGATCGGAAAGTCCGGGAATACGGAAAAGCATGTCAAGAGCCTGCGTATCAGCCGCCATTTCAAGGCTTAAAAGGCTTTCGCCGTTAAGTTCGGCGAAAACGTTTCCGCTCATTGCCGAATCTTTGGACATTGCATCGAACCCAAGTTTTACTTCCTTAAAGTTCTCTATAATATCGGTTGAGCCGATTTCGTCCACAAGCATATTTTTAAGTTCATCGCTCGCTTCATATTTAAGTGAAAGCTGAGCGTGCTGACCGTTTTTTCTCTCCTCAATCGCCTCACGATAGCTGTCTGCGATCTGTGATGCAAGCTCTGAGGAATTTTTCTCCGTTACCCAAGCATAGTAACTTTCCGGCTTGCTTATTCTCAGTTTTACCTGATTCTTCACAAAATCTGAAAGATTATAAGCAGCGATTCCGCCGCCTACTGCAATGGCAACAACTCCTGCGGCGATTCCGCCGACAACTGCGCCAGTCCTCTTTTTGACAGGCTCAACACCCGAAACGACCTCGTCCATTTCATTATTTAATTCATTAATATCCGCCATAATACCCTCCTGTTATACGCCTACGGAAACGGCGCATGATTTTGGCGCAGTTCACCGCACCATGCTTTGAAACCTGCTCATATAAAAACAAGTTCTTATTCTTTTGAATAATCTAACTATATCACAATAATTTGTAAAAGTCAAGGGAAAATAAAAATAATTTACCGTTTTGTAACACTTCCTGAAAAATTGAAAAACTATAAAAAACAGAGATATTCAAAGATAAATTCAAAAAAATTCCGCAAAATGCCCCATAACGTCCCCAGACGCCATTTGAAGTTCATATGAACTTGTGATATAATCATATTATCACATTGAGAGGAATTAAGAACATGAAACGATTTATTCCCGGAACGTCCGTAAATTTCTCGGAACAGGGCAGAAATTCCGCATTTTCACTTATATCTCCGGTTCTTGAAGCTACGGGCGGACTTACTCTGTCACAGCTTTCAAAACTAACAATTCTTGAAGGTTCTACAATACAGAACTGGATAAAACGAGGGTGGGTATCTTCCCCGAAAGGAAAAAAATATTCCGAAAAACAGGTTATCCGCATACTTTTAATAAACATGCTCAAGGGAGCCATGAAACTGGAGCAGATAGCACAGCTTATGACATATATAAACGGCGACGTTGAGGACACATCAGATGACATAATTGATGACGTAACACTATATAATATTCTTTGCAGAATAATTTTCACCGCCGAGGATGAGGGAGCATTTGAAAGCAATATGGTTAAGGGGCTTATTGACCGTGAACTTGCAAAGTGTGCCGCTGAAATACGTTCCGATGAAGATAAGCTAAGAAAGGCGATGTTCGTTATGGTCATGGCGTATCGAAGCGCATTTCTCAAAGCTGAAATGGAAAAGGTATTATGCGGGATTTTAAGCGAATGATAAATTGCCGGGAGCAGTTATGAAAAGAAAAGAAAATAAATATATGGGTATCGGTATGTGCGTTGGTGTCGGCATAGGCTCGATATTGGGTACGATATTCGGTAACATTACACAGGGAATAACCTGCGGCTTATGTATAGGAATGGGAGTCGGCTCTCTTATAGGAAGAAATATGGATAAAAAAGAAAAAGCTCAAATCAAAATTCAGAATAATAAGGAGAACAATAATGGGAAAATTTGAAGAAATCAGACGTGACGGTACGGTTAAAAAAAGCGGTATGGGCAAACTTATTGCAGGAGGAATTGCCGGTGCAGCAGCTATAGTACTCTTGGCAAGCTCGTTTACTATCGTGCCTGCCGGTCACACAGGCGTAATACTTACACTCGGCAAGGTATCCAATTCAGTTTACACAGAGGGATTCCACCTGAGAATACCTTTTGTTCAGCAGGTGGAAAGCTTGTCAAACAAGATACAGGTTTACGAAACGCCTGCGTCCGCAGTTTCAAAGGACTTACAGACGGTAAGCTCTAAAATTGCCGTAAATTACAGACTCGTTTCCGATAAATCGGCTGAAATGTACCAAAATGTAGGCACAGACTATCAGACCGTACTTATAACGCCTGTCGTACAGGAGTGTATGAAATCCGCAACCGCTAAATATACCGCAGAACAGCTTATAACAGAACGTGCTGCGGTCGGCGATGAGGTAAAATCCGCACTTGACTCAAAACTTAATTCTTACGGTATTTATATTGAGAAATTCAATATAGTGAACTTCGATTTCTCGGCAGAATTCAATACCGCTATAGAAGCAAAACAGGTTGCAGAACAGAATCTGTTAAAAACCGAAACAGAACAGAAGCAGGCTATAACAATAGCGGAAGCTCAGGCTAAACAAAAGGTTATCGAAGCAGAAGCAAACGCCAATGCAATTCTTGCCGAAGCCGAAGCGCAGGCAGAAGCTAACAGACTTCTTGAAGAATCTCTTTCGGATAAGGTAATTGCATATGAACAGATAGACAAGTGGGACGGCGTTATGCCTAAAGTAGTAGGCGGAGAAAGCAACGGTATGCTTATTAACATTGATCCCGATAAACTTGGAAGTTCATCAGCAAGCAGCGTACCAAAGGTTCAGCAGTCAGCCGGGAATGAAACCGACGGTCAGTAAAGCCTCGGTAAAAGTTCATGAGATTTTACAGGAAAAAACGGCGCAGAATATATGCTGCCGATGTTATCGGAAATATCATTGAATTTGCGTTTGAAATTGTTTTTGATATAATTCTCAACGGTATTTTCTGAATGTATTTAAAAGGTGGTTAAAATGAAAATTTACAGACAAACAGTTTAGCTCATCTGCAAGATATAGGATAAAGGGAAAAAGCAAATACATAAAGTTTGCGGAGAAGATTGGGGAATTTTCTCCGCACAGCAAAAAATTTCAAAGAATAAGGATAACAAGGGAAAAATGAAAAAATTTTTAAAAGTCACATCTATTACTGTAGGAAGTATATTTGCATTGATATTCCTTGCATGGCTCATAGTGCCGGCGCTTCCGTCATACTTACTGATAAAAAATCATTACAAGAATAATTTGGAGTGTCTGAATTACACAACAATGCCCTATACGCACGGAGATACAGAAACTCCCAAGGATTTTATTGAAGCTGAGTATGAGGGACTATATTTAAAAATGCCGTCCGGTATGAAAAATAAATATGCTGACAATGATGAACATAAGGCTTTGTCCGATAGAGTTTTTACTGATACTGAAAATAATGTGAGCATTATTTTTTCCGAAACAGATAAATCTGATATACCTTCAGAAGAATATGAGCAATTAAAAAAATTATACCATAAAACACCTGAAAACTACTATGAATTATGGGATATTATACACACAGTAAAATTTGACGACTTAAGCGTATTCAAGCATAAAGCCTCTGCCGCTATGCTCGCATGGGCTGAAATAAAGAGCAGTACTCCTCACGGCTCAGATTCAACAGTTTACAAAATAGAAACTGAAAATGCTGTTGGATTTGTCAGTATGATAGGACATAGGCAGAAAGACGAAAAACACGAAGAACTGTACAAGTACGCTGTTGAACTTTTTGATAAAGACGATCTTGATACAATACATTCTGCTATCATAGGTTCAAAAGATCAGGAAACTATATGGCAGATCGTAAATTCCGCCGATATAGTAAAATAAATATAAAAAACACTTGTTAGCAGCGATAAGGGTATCGCTGCTAATCCAAGTAACGCAAAATATAAATTTTAGCTTATGAGCAAAAGAAGCAAAAAATATAAAATGAAAAAGCCTCTGACCGAGGCTGAACGTGAGCGCAGACGCATTCTCCGCGAGAAACGTGAAGAACTCAAAATAACTAAAATAAAAGAATCGCGTCGAAAATTTTTCAGTTATCTGAGTCTTGCGCTTATTCTTACAGGAAGTTTTGCTACCGCAATAACATTTGATGTTAAGCACAATACTGATTTAACTATCCTGCTTATCGCTGTAAACTGTTCAGCAGGATTTATTGCCTTTGATAACAGTGGCATAAGAACCGCCGTTTTTAGTCGGCTGCCTGATAAATTTCCATTTGCAAATGAATTAAAACGTAAAAATAAAGGTCAATGCAAAGCTGTAGAACTTTGCAAAACTCTTTCTTATTTTTCACTTTTATTCTATCCCGTCATACCGACATTGTTCGCATTAGTATGGATCATTTGCGAAATAACAACATTTCTGCATCTCATTTTTGACAAAGATATTTGCATAAGACCGACGGAAACTCCTCATAACGGTCTCAGCGCCGCAGGAGATACAATTATTATTACCTCGGGAATAATGCTTTTATTTCAAATGGATAATATATTTATAAATAATTGTCTTATTGCATTTACTTTGATATTCACAATCAGTGCAGCTGTGCTTTTTATCCTGCGTGGTTCCGGATATGACGCAAAATCTGACGTAATCATACTAATTCTTGGAGCGGCATTTTTTTCATTTGCAGGATTTTGTGCAGTAAATAAAGATCTGGATTTCTCCGAGCCGCAAAAATATATAGCCGTTATTGAAGATATGAATCACACATCGGGAAAAAATAATCACTATAAGATATATGTAAACGATTGGAAAGGATCCGGCGATACAGTCTCTATAGAGGTGGATTCTGACGACTTCAGAAACCTTGAAATCGGAGACACTGTAATAGTTTACGAATATAACGGTGCGCTGGGCATGAATTATTATGATTATTCTGCTAAATATGATTTTAATTAAAAATAAACCTCCGCCAAACAGACGGAGGTTATTTTGGTTCAAAGCTCTGCTTTCAACAAGCAGACGGCTTACGATAGTAAACCGGATTCAGTCGAAGATTGTATCTCCGACTGAATCTAAAGATGTCCCCCGCCTCTTAGGCGGGGGACATCGTCTGCGGTTATACTTTAAATCCCTTTTCCCTGAAGCTGTCGATAACGTTCCCCAATATTTCGGCATTTGTAGCTGAAACAGAATGGAGAAGAAGAATTTCTCCGGAATGTGCAGAGTCTGTGAGCTTTTTCAATCCCTCCGCCGGGGCAGGCTGACTGTCGGTTTTCCAGTCCACATAAGCAAAGCTCCAGAACAAGGTCTTATAGCCGCACTGCTGTACCGTTTCGAGTGATTCCTCTGAATACTCTCCGCAGGGGAAGCGGAAATACTGCATTTCATAACCATAGTTATTCAGCACGTATTCATGGAGACTCATTATCTCCTCCACCGCCTCGTCATGTGAAAGCGATGGCAGACTTGCATGAGTCATACCATGATTTCCGAGAGTATGACCCTCGGCGATCATCCGCTTTACAAGCGATTCTTCTTTTTTAGCGTAATCGCCTGTAAGAAAGAAGATAGCGCTGACGTTTTTTTCTTTTAAAGTGTCAAGGATCTTTTCGGTATATCCGTTTTCATAGCCTTGGTCAAAGGTTATGATGATTCTGCTTTCGTCATCCGATAAGGCGTAGGCATCAAGACCGTCATATCGGTTGTTGAAATCTATTGCACCGATAGGACGGTTCTGGCTGTCAGAAGCCATTCCCTGACCGTAGCCGATTGCCCTGTTATCCGCCGCATACACAGCAGATGCGGGCATTACCGCAGCTGTCATCAATGCAATAGCCGATGCTGTCAATTTCATACACTTTCACTCCTTTTTTGGAGCTGCGGAATTTCTTCCGCAAAAGTATTATATGAATTGGCTCACAATTTATTAATTGAAAATTTTTCAAAAAATTTCTCGGTTTCAATACTAAATTCTTTTCATCATCATTTATTTTAGCCCTTAGACGCCATGACTTTCTGAACTTCAAGAGCATCCATCGGAGTAACTCCGTCACCTACGTTGTAGATGTCGGCATTAAACTCCCCCTGTAAAGATAATCCGTATTTATCCTCGTTACCAAGATGCTGAAGTATAGCTGTTGAATCTGCTATTGTGTATTTACCGTCGCAGTTGGCATCTCCGTCGATGTAATTAAAAAGTTCAATAGGTTCTATAGTTTCTTTTGTAGTTATAAACGTATCAACGTCATATGTTTTTGGCTTAAAACCAAATCTATTATATATACCTAATGCAATTTCTAAACAGCTATCAAAATAATCACTTGTTTGAGGAATAATTTGAATTGCTTTTCCGTTCCACTCTACAATTTCAATATTTGCTTCTAAGCCAATTTCAGAAACATATTTACTTAAAATTTCAAAAGTAAGATCTTCATATTTATATGTTGAAGGATAATAGGGTAAAAAATGTTGATCAACAAGTCTTTCTAAAATTTTAACCTGAGCATTAGAAATAAGATTGCGTTCTTTCATGGCTTTCATCACATTTTTTAATTCATTAGGTTTTACCAAAATGTAATATTCATAATTATTGTCAGTTTCTATTTCACTTAAACCTCCATAGTTTCCAACAATCTCACGAAGACATTTATCAGCCTTTTCTTTTGTTGCATCATCTGATAAATTTAAGAAAACAATCTCCGTATAATTAATTTCTTCAAGCATTAATACACCAGGAGCAACAAATGCTCTTTCGTATTCTTCACTGTAAAGAACATTATACTCTGAATCAAGTTCTCTTAAATTATAATTGAAAATATTTTTATAAGAATTTTCATCCTCATAAACAGCATCAGCGTTCATCATAACAACAAATAACGTTAAAATTATAGTTGACAAAATAACAGCTAATATATTTTTCATAACGTTACCTCACAATTTACTTTAAATATGGGTTACTATAATAAAAATAAAGCTTATCCTTATCCATGCGTGCTCCAGTAGCACTACCCATTCCATCAGATGCAGAATGAATTCCTATAGCAGAATTGCAATAAACTTTATGAAAACCTGTCGCATCCTGATATACATAAGTTTCGTTAAAGAAAACAGGTCCACCACTGCTTCCACCAGCTGTAGGAACATTATATCTAATCGTGGAATCATTTGATTCATCAGGATTTAAATATCCTCTTGTATTGACTCTATAACCTCTTCCTATATCCTGAATATTTGGAAATCCCCCTACCATTACACTTCCCTTGCTTGTTATATAATCATCTGTTGCTATACCTAAATGATACCTTCCGTATGCCTGAGAAATAGCATTTTCTACATATACAAGCGCAAAATCATATTCAGTATATGAGGTATTTGCTCCAATATATTCAATAGGTACATGAATAAACTTGGGTTGCAATTGCTCAACAATTTTAGTTCCGCTTTCATCATAAACATTTATCACAAAATTAATAAATTCTCTATCACCTTTATCATTTCTTTGAAAAACACAATGAGCTGCTGTAACAATAATATGATCATCTATAATAAATCCTGTTCCATATTCCCCTAATCTAACAACCGCTTGATCTGGACTCATGGACACATCGTCCTTTGTGACAATATAAACAGAATCTTTATTACGCTCAGGCAGAAAAATATTTTTATAATTAACACTTAAATTGGAATTTAACACTTGATTTAAAGGACGAGCCAAAGTATACATTGTACTTGATCTATTATCATTCGAAGAACAGTCATGTTTTAAATAAGTTTTTTTAGAATATAATAAATTATTATTAAGATAATCTTTATCATTGGTAGAATTTTTTAAGATTCCTAATAAATGAGCATTAACTACCCACGCATCAAATAAAGTAACCAATCCAT
>CAJTYV010000016.1 GCA_910584195.1 uncultured Ruminococcus sp.
ATAAAATCTCACTACACCCTTAACGGCTTCTAAAGCCGCATAAATACGGGATTGTCGAAGTGGTTAAGAGTGGTAAAAAGCAGAAAAATGTAGGTAACTCCTATTTTATTCCTGCACCACTCCTATACTGCTATTCCTACATATAATGCAAGTAGGAGAAGTCTATTAAAGAGAGGAAAAGGAGACGGTTGCTGGTAACAACTATCTCCTTTTTGTGTGAATCATACGAACTTGACATTTAAAATGGGGCTGTCATTATCGCATTTGTTGAGATCGTAATAAGAGTTATAGGGTGTGTGAACTCTTTCTGTCTTATCGTTTTCTCTATGCCAAAAAGAAACAGGGTGAAAGTCTTTCCTTGGCTTATAATATTGTCGATAATTTGTCAAGCTATTCGCCTCCTCTCTTTAATAGACTTCTCCTTTCAAGTAACTGCGGCTTTACTTTCTTTCGCCATTATAACATCCTATTTTATTTTTTCAATTTCTGTTTTCAACCAGTCGAATTCTCTTTGGGTGTAAACCTTTTCTGTAATGTCTGCAATCTTGTGGCCGACCATGTATTTGATGGCGTACTCATCCACTCCGTATTTCTTTGCCATTGTTACAAAGTGTTTTCTACCGTCATGTGGTCTATGCTCTGGATTCAGATTTAATTCAGTTCGTATCAAATCAAAAGCTTTTGTGTAACGGTTGTAGGTCAATTTTATATTTTTCTTGTTTCGGGCGTTTGGGTCAATCCAGTTCAGTAAATACTTACTGCCAAGTTCTTCAGCCTCTTTGTATTTCTTTTCCACCAAAGAACGAATCTTACTATGAATTGGAACTATCCGTTCACTTCCAGCCTCGGTTTTCATACCGCCTTTAAATGTTCCCTCTGTTAAATCCACATTCGCTAGTTCAATCAATCCAAGTTCCTGCGGACGCCATCCGGAATAACACTGAATCAGGAGAATGTCTATGCCTTTCTTATCATCCACGTGGTTCCACAAAAGCTCTATCTCATCTTCCGAAAAAGCAATATGTTCTCGCTTGACATTGTGACACTCTTTTACAACTTCATCAGGAAGTTTAAAAGTTCGTGAGTAATTCCGATCCACGATTTCATATTCCAAAGCATAATCCAGCATCAAGTTAAATAGCGACTTGATTTTGTTCTTCATAGTTGCGGTTGGAGTCTGTTCAACACCTTTGACGACTGCAACACCTTCTTCCATGCATCCTTTGATGTGTCTGGCACGAACGTCCATCACTCTCATAGTGTAAACAGCAGAGCAATATTCCCAGGCATTCTCGGCAGCCTTTGAGTCTTTTACGGTTTTCTCATACTCTGGGAACCATTTGTCGTAGAGTTCCTGCATGGTAATAGCAGGCTGCAAGTCGTAAGGGTTCTTGTTATATTCTACAAGAGCCGCATATGCATCGTTGTATGTAGGAAAATAGGATTCCGGTTTCAACGGTTTACAAATTGGTCTGCCAGTCGCTGTCTTGCCGACGGTAATCATAGCCCGGTAAGGATTCCGGAGATTCCGGTTCTTAATCTCGCTAATTTGTCCGAACCCGTTTGGCAATCTTCTTCTCTTATTATTCTTGTTTCGAGGTTTCCTCGGTTTTACGTCCGGCTGTATAGGGTATCCACAGTGCGGACAGAATGTCGCTTTATCGCTTACTTGTAATTCGCATTCAGGGCATTGCATTAGCATTGTGCATCACTCTCCTTCCACGTCTGCATTATAATAAATAGTGTAGGAATTGTCAACTCCTACATTTATATTTTCTTGCTAAAATTCTCTGATTTCTAACCTAGATTAAATACAGTACGCAGGTGACATGTTTTTCTGATAGCCTTAACATACAAAATCCGAAAAATTCCCGGGGTGAGATTTTGGAAAAACATTTTAAAGGAGGACTGTATGGACGCCATATTTCAAACTGGTTCTGTACCGGTCGCGGTCGCCGCCAAAGTATACGGTAAAGACGCTTCCTGGGTACGAGCTGGCATTATTTCCGGCTGGCTTCCGATTGGAAAAGCCACAAGGAATGGTCAACTCGTAACCAAGATCGAAGAAATGAACAGCAAGCTGGGACGGATTAACTTCTATATCTCACCCAAATTGCTGTACGAGCAAACCGGATATCTTTGGAAAGGAGAAAAAGTATGAGTACGACTATAAGACCTGAACTTTCGGAAAAGAATAAATACTGGATTGACCGCCACCGTTATTATGAGCTGAAACATTTTTGTTTGCAGTATCCTGCATGGAAGAAAGCGTATGGGGTGTTGGATGGGCTGAGCAAGAGACCGAACGATAATCCAATACTTGCTAAGCTCAATGTAGTGAGTGATCCAACTGCCAGATGCGCCGTTACAAAAGCGTACTTAGCAGAGCGAATAGCAATGATAGAGGATGTCGCAGAGGATACGGACGAAGAACTGGCAAGTTATATTTTACATGGGGTAACAGAGGGTTGTTCTTATGACATATTGCGGGTAAGGTATAATATTCCGTGCTGCAAAGATGTCTACTACGACTTGTACAGACGGTTCTTCTGGTTGCTGAGTAAAGAAAGGGAGTAAGAGTCGCAGAGATTTCATCTCCTTTAATGAAAGGAGAGTGAGATTTATGGAAAACATAAGGAGTATGTATTCACAAGTATTTGATTCGAGTAATCCTAACTGGGATCAGGATCGAGAGTTTAATCTAATCTATTTGAAATCGCAACAAAACTACTTTAACGATCTTTTGAAATGTAGAGGCTATGTATTTCTGAGAGATATTCAGGAATGCCTTGGACTTAAAGTAACAAGGTTATCGTTATTTGTAGGATGGTTTTACGATTTGGAAAATGCGTTGGGAGATAACTACATCGATTTTGGAATCCAGGAGGACGAAGACGGAGAAAGTATTTGGTTAGACTTTAATGTTGACGGAGACATCACAGAACGTTTTGAAGATTGAGCCAGCAATGGCTCTTTCTTTTTCGCACGAATTTCATCTCCTTTAATGAAAGGAGAGTGAGATTTATGAGTGCAATAAAAAGATGGCTTGAAGATCATATTTCAGAGATTACGGATGAAGAATTACTGGAAGATGGTTATGAACAGAAAGAGATTGACTTTATGAGAGAATGCTTTACTGGAAGGAGGAAGGAGTCCTAACAAGGGCTCTTTCTTTTTAGCTTAAAAAATGGTATAATTAAGCCGATACTTGATACCTTTTGTTTTTTATTTCGCAAATAATACATCGCCCTTTATGAAAGGAGGACACATATGACGGAACAAGGTTCTAATTTTGAAGAAAAGGAGAAAACCGAAATGATGAATGTTCAGGAAGTAGCAAGAATGACTGAATGGCTCAGAGCAAAAGGAATGAGCGATACGGAAATTCTCAACTGCATGAATTACATCGCTACGGGCGTTGGCTTACCGACAAATATTGAGCCGTCCGAAGTAAAAGAGTCCGAATGATTCAGAGGGAAGAGTCGTGTAACAGCGGCTCTTTTCTTTTATTTTTAATCTAGCTTAGAAACCAGTACGTAGGTGACTGAAAAACATGCTATCTTGATATCTGAAAAAATCTATGGAAGGAGGAACACTATGCAAGCGGTCGTTATATTTATTGTCGGCGTTTTTATTGGGTGTGGAATCGCAGTCGTGATTCTTAGACCGAAATGCATCGGGACCTTACGGGTTGATACATCTGATCAGGACGGTCCTTTTATATTTCTGGAAGCATCTAAAAGCATCGACTTTATCGCATCTAAAAAATCGGTCATGCTGAAAGTAAATCTCAAAAGTTATATTTCGCACGACTAACAGTTCCTTTTATGGAAGCTTAAAAACTTAACAGTGAAAGGAGAAAGAAAATGAACGAAGACATTATCACAATGTTGGACGAACAGATTAAAGCCGAACTTGGAGGTTTATCCGGTCTTGCAGTAGGAAGCAAGGAACATACGGAAGCCATAGAGGGTTTGGCCAAGCTGTATCGGTTAAGAATCGATGATTCTAAAGCTGCAATGGAGTACAACAAAGAGATTGACGATGATGATTTCCGTAAGAAGCAGATGGAACAGGAAGAAAAATTCCATAATGAGCAGGCGGAAAGAGATGAGCAGTCTCGTAAAGAGCAACTCGCAGAGCAGAAAAAGGATCGATATATCAGAATCGGTATTGCTGCGGCCGAACTTATGGTGCCGCTAGTGTTCTTTGCCAAGATTTATCAGATGGGATATGATTTGGAAAAGGACGGCACATTTACAGTTCAGACATTGAAGAACTTGGTTCGGTTCGTTAAACCGACTAAACGATGAGAATTGAAGATTCCAAAGCGGAGAGGCGTTAGATTTACAGCGCCTTTTCGTTTTTCCTCGCCAAAATTGCATATCCTCTTATGGAGATACAAAGAGCTCTTTAATCTCTTAACTTAACTATGAAAAGGGTGTATGATATGTAGTACACTCCGAGTTACGAAAGGAGATAATAATATGAGCCAAATTATTAAACCGGAGGGTATTGAGTTAATAGAATACCTGAACGAAGGGTATGCAATTTGCAACAAATGCGGAGCAGTTATGGACCGGAGGGAACATCCCAGAGGTGGAAATGATATTTATACCTGCCCATCATGCGGTTGGAATATAGACGTGATGGATTATGAGTACGAAGAAGATGAGGAAGAAGAATGGACAGAACAGGTACTCAGTATGTACGCAGGAAATGTACCACCTGATGGATGTAGAGCCTGCGGAGGTCCTTATCCGAGCTGCAAATTATCATGCCCGACATTTGACGAGTAATATTAGGGAGAGGAAGTCCTGACGAGGGCTTTTTCTCTTGCATTTTGGAGAAAAATAAAATGAGATATCATTACAAGAAACCGACAATGCCACGGACAAAGTTTGGCAGACGTTATATTTGTAATCATCCGGTTTATAATAGTTGTACTCTATTTGAGATAAGTGGAAAAGGTCTCGCCGTGATTCAACAGCGATTTGATAAAGAAACAAAAAGTACCTGGTGGAGCGAAATAGATCAGTGGCTTACTGCTGAAATATATTTGCACCCACATTTTAAAGCGTACTTTGACGAACGTGCAGGAGAGGCTACGGACGGATTATATCCTACTGTAACCGTCCGGCAAATTATGTGGGCGCTGAAGATGAAGCCCATTAAGCGCGAACGGTGGGAAACGGTCTTTGACAGACGAAATATTTAGCAAAAATTACAACCTCTTTAATGAAAGGAGGTTCAGGTTATGAACAACGAGTATGAAGAGAGATATTTTAAGGTATTTTATCACTTTGAAAAGGTGCCAAGATTTATGCGAAAACATATGAGAGAAGAATTTATGAAACATCGAAATGAGGTTGCGAGGATATTTCGTGAGCATATAAAAGTGGTTAATGATGAATGGACTGTGACGGGAAAAGAGTTTGCGTTCGGAGAATATATTGAAGATATTAACCCTGAATATAGTAAGCTCGTATATGATCGTATTCAACCTTTTATAAATGTGGCGAATAAATCGTTCCCATACTGTAAGTATAAAATTGACGAGTATTGTGATATTGTAGGGTATCTGCCACTCATTAGAAAATCAAAACTTTGGATTACTTTAGAAGAAATTGAGTCCTAACAAGGGCTCTTTTCTTTTCGCAATTTATACACGCTCCTTTATGAAAACCATAGACCGAAAGGAGAAAAAGAGGTATGGACGAGATGAATATTATATCAAAATTCACAACGGCGCTTGTGTCGAAAGCAGCGAAGGTGATTATCAAAAAGAAGTTAGGTGTAGATATGGATATCTGGCTTAAAGAAATGAAAGTCACTGTAAACGACGGAACTACACACGCACATTTGGATATTGATGTGGAACTCAGCAAGGAAGAACTCAAAAAAATATTGAAGGGAAGCGGTTTTGATTAAAAACGAGGAGTCCTAACAAGGGCTCTTCTTTTCTGTTTCGTTATATTTACAACTTCTTTAATGAAAGGAGCGTGATTGTATGAAGATTATAACTATTTGTGGGAGCTATAAGTATAAAACAGAAATGGTAAGTGTCTATCAGCAGCTTACTGATTTGGGGTTTATTGTGCTATTTCCGGCGATGGGATGTGAACGTCACGACAAGAAATGGTATTTGGAATTGCATACAGAGAAAATTGCAATGTCTGACGCCATATTTGTCGTAGACGTAGATTGCTACGTTGGAGAAAGCACAAGGTATGAAATTCGTAAAGCTGAAGAACTTGGTAAAAAAATTATATTTTATAGCAGCAACAAATTAGGAGTCGTGTAACAGCGGCTCTTTTCTTTTCGCAAAAATTACACAGCATATTATGAGAAACAGTAGCTCAGTTGGTAGAGCGAATGAGGAATGGTAGTAATTTGCCCCTCATTAGGTCATAGGTTCGAGTCCTATCTGTTTCTCTTTTATTTTTCTACAGCCAAAACAAAAAAATGAAAGGAGAAAAAGAGGTATGAACAAACTGCAACTGGGACTGCGAAAAGCGTCCCCAACAATCCTAACTTGTTTAGGAGCAATCGGCGTGGTTGGTACTGCCGTATTATCAGTACAGGCTACACCAAAAGCTATGGTGCTGATTAAAGCTAAGAAAGACGAGGTAAAAACAGATAAGTTGACCCCTCAGGAACTTATAGAGGCAACTTGGAAGTGTTATATTCCGCCGGTTTTGGTTGGTGCCTCCACAATCGCTTGTATCATTGGTATCGGTGTTTTAGATAAGCGTAATCAGGCGGCGTTATCCAGCGCCTATGCTATGGTAAACGAATCATACAAGCAATATCGCCAGGCAGCTAAAAAGGTCTATGGGGCGGATGCGGACGATAAAATCTGTGCTGAAATGGCTAAAGACGCAATGGTGGCTGATGGTGGTTGGGGGTATCAGATATATAACATGGATATGGATACAGAGAGCGAGCGTATTCTGTGCTATGACATGTTCTCCAAAAGATATTTTAATACGACTATGGCAGCGGTTATTAACGCTCAGTATCATATCAACCGTAATCTTCAGCTCCGTGGATATTGCACTCTAAACGAGTATTATGAGTTCCTTGGTATTAACGGGATTGAGCTTGGCAACGAGATGGGATGGAATTTACAGGAGATTTATGAGGGCGGCGAAATGTGGCTTGATTTTGACAATCGAAAAACCGTTCTCGAAGACAATCTTGAATGTGTAATTATTTCAGGATATGAACCGCAGCAGTTTGGAGCGGAATTACTCGAAGAAATAGTAGGGGAGGATTGACGTTATGGAAGATACAAAATTAACAAAGCACGATGTTATGGATATTGCAGTAGGTGCTGGGATCATATTTGTAACCGGGCTTATCGCATACAAGCTCGGCGTAGACAGCGGCAAAAGGCAGTATCAGAAAACCATGATAAGGCTTGCCAGGAAGAACGGCGAGATATGGCGTATTGTCGATGGAAACCATAGACTCACCGTAACATATTTCTAAATCGCAAAATTTACAATCACTATTATGGAAAGGAGGTAACGCTTTATGGGAAAAAGCAGTATCATTAAAGTTCTTGGAACGGTAGTAACCGTAGTTGGATTAGCGGCGAATTTGTTGTCCGATTGGGTTAAAGACCAGCAGATGAACGAAAAGATCGATGAAAAGGTCAATGAAGCGATTGCCAAAAGAGATAAAGAAGACGAGGAGTCCTAACAGGGACTCTTCTTTTCTGTTTGCAGGAGGATATTATGGACAATCGTGTTACATCGGCTATCGAGGATTATATTTATGATTTGACAGATCCTCAAAGAAACTGGCCTGAGTATTATTTCAGGCAAGTAAGTTTTTCAAGATTCGCCGCAGGAGAGATTTTGAAACTTGTTAAAGAGGCATCGACTTTTCAAGAATCCATTGATGCAGTTGCTGATTTTAGCATTAAGATGAAAAGCTTTGCAATAATGGATCACGATAATAAGAACGATGCCCAAATTTTCTCTGTGGCATATGAAGTGGCAACTGATATTTTAGACATCCTAAATGCGATGAAATGAAAGGAGAAAAAAGATGAAAGCATTAAGAAAACAGGAAGTATCAATTCAGGCAGCAGGTGAGTTTAAGGTTGGCGATCAGATTGAGATCGGAAAGTATACGGCGACCTGTCAGAAAGTTACTAAAAAGGGGGCGCTCTTTCTTCTGGACCAGTATCTTGATGAGCCTTTTAAGATGAATCGGGAGAACACGAACGAGGGCGGTTATGAGGCAAGTGATTTACGCACGGAGCTTCAGAAGAACAGTGTCCTGGCAATTTTTGAGTCCGTCAGGAATATGATGGTTCCTTTTAAGAACGGCGATCTGCTTCGTATCCCGTATGCGGAAGAATTCTTTGGTGATGTCGATGGTTACGAGTCAAGCGGCAAGAAACAATGGCCTCTTATGACAGACCGCAAGAATCGTATCGCAATCCGCGAGGGCGAAGCCTATGAGTGGGGATGGTTGCAGAACAAATTAGAGTTTTCTTCGGCTTATTTCGCTCTTGTGACCTACAGTGGCTATGCGGACTACTACAACGCCTCGTACTCTGGCGGGGTTCGTCCGGTATTTCGGTTAGGTTAATCTCCGCCCCTTGTGGGCGGTTTTATATTTTTGCGCATTTAACAAACAAATCTAAAATGAAAAGGAGAAAAATTATGAAGGTAGCAAGAAAGGTGCAGTTCAAAACAAACGAAATCTGCGTAGGAGATCAGATCAATGTAAAGCTTCACGGCTTCGGCAGGTTTACGGCAACCGCCCAGAAGGTAACGGACAAGGGGATTCTCTTCCTGTTCGATGAGGTCGTTGCCCGGCATCCGATGAATGAATCCAATATCAATAAGGGCGGGTTCGATGGTTCGGACATGAAACGGTGGCTGAATGAAGTTGTTCTTCGGGCGTTCCCGGATAAGCTGAGAAACAAGGTGACGGAGATCACGCTTCCTACATACGGCGAGGTATTCGGTCATGACGATTTCTATGAAAACTTTGAGCCGGATAATGACGAGCAGTTTGAGATGATGAAGCGGCGCGGAAACCGTGTCTGCGACTTTGAAGATGACTGGTGCTGGTGGTGGCTCCGCAATGCTACAAAAGAAAGCGTTTCTTCGGCTGATTTCGCTTATGTGAGCTACAATGGCAATACGTCCTACAACGGCGCCTCGTGCTCTGACGGGGTTCGTCCGGAGTTCTGGCTGGTTAGATAATCGCCGCCCCTTGTGGGCGGTTTATATTTTTGAAAGGAGAAACGTCACTTATGAACACAAAACCACTATCTAAGGCTCTCCGAAATATGGAGGATGCTCTTAGAAAACATAGCCCGGAAATACTTACCGGGATTGGTATTGCCGGAATGATTACAACAACAGTTCTGGCGGTACGGGCAACCCCTAAAGCCTTGATTTGTATTGAGGAGAAGAAAGAAGAACTTGAAACGGAGAAGTTAAGGCCGAAAGAGTTGGTTCTTGCCACATGGAGGTGTTATATTCCTGCAACGGCAATCGGTACGGCATCTATACTTTGCCTCATCGGAGCAAGTTCTGTAAATGTTCGTAGAAGAGCCGCGTTAGCAACAGCATACAGCTTATCGGAATCAGCATTCCGGGAGTATCAGGAAAAAGTTGTTGAGGCGATAGGCGACAAAAAAGAAGAAGCTATACGGGACTCGATTGCCAAAGAAAAGATTGAGCAGCATCCCGTAAGCACTCAGCAGGTTATCATAACAGAAAGAGGAAATACACTCTGCTACGACTCTGCATCTGGAAGATATTTTAGATCGGATATGGAAAAGCTGAAAAAAGCTGAGAATGAACTGAATCGACGGATGCGGGACGAAATGTTTATATCCTGGAACGATTTCAATTACGAAGTTGGCCTGCCACATATGAGTATGGGTGATGACCTTGGGTGGAACATCGATACCGGATATTTGGAACTCCGATTCAGTTCTCAGATTGCTGATGACGGAACACCTTGTCTGGTGATTGATTACCATGTTGAACCCAGATACGATTATCGTAACAACGGCTAACAGCTCGCAAATTTTACAAGCACTTTAATGGAGAGAACCACTAAATTTCTATTTTTGAAAGGAGAACAACAATGGAACCTAATGAAATGATGGTAAATGAAGAGGTAGTTGAAACAGCAACAGAAGCAACCGAGGAGATCGTGAAGAAGAGTTCTGGTAAGGGATTCAAGATTGCGGCTGGTGTTGGTTTGGCGATTGTGCTTGGCGGGTTAGCCATTAAGTACGTTGTCATTCCGACAGCAAACAAGATCAAGGCGAAGAAGCAGCAGGACTCTGACGTGATTGACGGTGAGTTTGAAGAAGTGGCTGATGACGACACCGAGCAGGGAACCAATGAGGAGGATTCTGAGGAGTAACTGAAGAACAGAATAATAGTCGTTCTGACTGAGGGGAAGCATCTGTAACAAGGTGCTTTCTCTTTTGTTGTTTGGAACGGACTGGAGGTGTTTTATGAACAGATATTGTTACAAGGGACCTGTCATGGAATTTGAACAGTGCGTTTCAAATAACTGGGAAGGGACTACCTATGCCGCATCTGAAAAGAAAGCAAGGAGCAATCTGGCTTATCAATATAAAAGGCAATACAACAAAATAGCCGCAACAAGAATAACTCTTCCGGGAAAACTGGTTGAGGTTTGGAAAGGAGAAAAATCATGAGCAAAATTGATTGTGATTGGATATTTGGTTTTGGGATGATGGTGGCTGGTCTTATCGGAGTTGGGTACGGACTCGGCGTCCATTGTAAGATGAAAAAGCTTTGCGAAAAGCTGGACACAACGATTGATGATTTGTCGAACGATGTTCCTATTGATATTCCAAAAGAGGTTATCGATCAGGCGGTAGAAAGAGCAGCCGAGAGACGGGCTCGTTATGCTGTAGATAACGCCGCGGCAGATATCATCAGTAAAATGAAGTCTGATATTCACAGTGAAGTATCCTCGGCTGTATCAGATGAGCGCAAGAAGATTTCGGAAAAGGTCACGGATACGATCGCAGAGAGGGTATCTAAGATTGATGAGGATGAGCTTCGCAAGGACGTTGTCAATAAGGCAAAGGAACAGATAGCTGCCAAATTTGACAATAAACTTGATGATATTTTAGCGGACTTCAACTCGAACCTCAGCAATGTTTCGAGAATTTACAGATCTATTGCGCAGACTATCGCCGGAACACAGAATGCGCGGGATGTAATGTTTAAAATGGTGTAGAAAGGAGAAGAACAATGGAACAGTACGGAGGGAACTCACACAAAATGAAAGATGAGCAAAAAGCTCTCCCCGAGAAATCATCAGAAGAAAAGAAAGTCGGAAAAGTCATCAGCGGTTCTGCTAAGTCTAAGAAAAAGGGCGAGATGCAGAAATTTGCAGATGTTTTCATTTCGGAAGATGTCGGCAATGTAAAATCTTATATTTTTATGGAGGTGCTTGTGCCGGCGGTGAAAAAGGCAATCTCCGACATCGTGACAAACGGCGTTGACATGATTCTTTACGGGGAAACCAGGCAGAAAAAGAATACAACAACGAAGGTTTCATACGGGAAGTATTATGGGAACAGCGGAGAGCAGGAACGCCGGAGCAGCAGCTACAGACAGTCCGGGCGAAACGGTTTCGACTACGATGAAATTATATTTGAAACCCGTGGTGATGCTGAGTCAGTTCTGGATGCTATGAATGAGATCATCAGCCAGTACGGGGTTGTGAGCGTTGGTGATTTGTACGATCTTGCAGACGTGTCTACAGATAACTTCGCAGTAAATAAATATGGCTGGACGGATATTGCTGGATGTAAGGCGGTTAGAGTGCGCGATGGTTATGTTCTTAAACTGCCGAAAGCATACCCGCTGAATTAGGAGGAAATGTGCAATGAAACAGGATATTTCTATGATGAAAGAAACCACGTTAAGGCGAGACCAGATTTTGGATACTGCCAAGATCATCATCAACGGCGAACGTGAGGGTACATACGGAAAGGCGGAGGACAGCTTTGCCTCTATCGGAGCGCTGTGGAGTGCGTATTTGAACTATAATGTCACTCCTACGGACGTTGCCAACATGATGATATTGATGAAGGTAGCTCGTAATGCGTCCGGCGTCTATAAGGAAGACAACTGGATTGATATTTGTGGATATGCCGCATTAGGCGGAGAAATTCAGGAAAAGGAGAATAAGCAGAAATGAAAAAAGATGAAATCATGAATAAGGTGAGCGGAGTTTTCGGTAATGTTAGCTTCAAGATGAAAAAGCACAGCCCAGAAATTCTTATGGCAGCGGGTGTTGCTGGTGTGATTGTGAGTGCCGTTATGGCGTGCAAAGCGACTCTTAAAGTCGATGCGGTCATGGATGAAACTAAAGAGAAGATGGATAAGATCCATACGGCAGAGGAGAATGGCACCACGGAGGCCGGAGAGGATTATTCCAAGGAAGATGCGAAGAAAGACACGGTGATTGTCTATGCACAGACCGGTCTCCAGCTTGCAAAGACGTATGCTCCTGCGGTTGCAATCGGGGCTTTATCGATCGCCAGCATTCTGGCATCTAACAATATTCTTCGTAAGAGGAATGTGGCATTGACAGCGGCTTATACAGTTCTTGATACCGATTTTAAGAATTACAGAAGTCGTGTGATCGAAAAGTTTGGTAAGGAGATTGACCGTGAACTGAAGTACAACATCAAAGCCGAAAAGGTATCGGCTACCGAGGTGGACGCGGAAACCGGAAAAGAGAAAAAGGTCAAGAAGAATGCCTTTGTGGTGAACCCGTCCGATGTAAGCGGGTATGCCCGGTTCTTCGAGAAGTACACGGTTGATGAGGACGGAAATTCGATCCTGAATCCCCACTGGGAGCCGAACAACGAATATAACATCATGTTCATCAAGGCGCAGGAGAACTATGCCAATGATCTGCTCAGGGCGAAAAAGCGTCTGTTTCTGAATGATGTATATGAGATGCTTGGACTTCCTCGCACCAAAGCAGGTCAGGTCGTGGGTTGGGTTTATGACAAAGACAATCCGGTCGGTGACAATTACGTTGATTTCGGACTGTATACGGACAATCTGAGCTATTCCGATTTTGCGAACGGACTCGATCCGGCGATTCTGTTGGATTTCAATGTTGACGGCAACATCTGGGAGATGATGTGAATGGATGGGCTCGATGGTATCGGTTCAGGAGACGATTGGTGCCGGGCAATGACAGACTATCCTTGTCTTGGCCCAAAAGAGATGAGGATAGTCTAATTATATTTTGAAGGGAGTTTTCACATGCGTAAAGTAACCATGATCGCTGCTCTTCTTTTATCGGTTATTATGTTTTTTCATAGTGATATCTCTGTGGAAGACGAAGTTGTGTATGCAGGTAATGTTACGGTGCATAATGTGGTTCCTGAACCTATATTTATCGATGCATCACCGATAGTAACTATAAAACCTTTGGAAGAAGAGGAAGAATCATTATTGCCATATGAGGATATTTCTTTGATTGCTCTCGTTACGATGGCAGAAGCCGAGGGCGAATGTGAAGATGGAAAACGTCTTGTAATCGATGCGATTCTCAACCGTATGGATTCCGAGCATTTCCCGGATAACGTTTACGATGTTATCTATCAGAGAAACCAATTCTCGTCAATCTGGAACGGACGTGTTGACCGGTGCGAAGTGAGGGATGATATTTGTCAACTCGTTGAAGAAGAATTACTGTCTCGCACAAATACCGATGTTATATTCTTCACAGCCGGGGAGTACAGCAAGTATGGCGTTCCAATGTTTCAACTAGGAAACCACTATTTTTCAAGCTATGAATGAAAGGAGAAAATTATGAGTAATTTTTTATCAGCAATCGTATCTTATACCCTTGCGGCGCTGGCCGGGGTTTGCTTTGTTGGGGGCGTTGCGCTCTTATCAGATGGCAGGAGGGTGTAAGATGATGGAAGGATTTGAAAGAACAATTTCTATATTGGATTATGTACTGGATACCCCTAAGAAAAGACACATCACCGGGGGTATCCTTTTGAGTGTGTCTATGTTGTTTACCGGGCTGGCACTCACGGTGATGACAATAAGAAGGGAGGACATGAGTGATGAGTAAAGTAACAGGACTTGTTATATTTGTCCTCGGAGCAGCGGCGGGTTCTGTCGTTACGTGGCAGTTTGCGAAAAAGAAATATGAGCGGATTGCCGAGGAGGAAATTAACTCTGTAAAAGAGATATTTTCAAAGCGAGAACAGAGCGGCGCTGATGTTGAAATAACCGTTGAACCGCAGCCGAGTACAGAGGCAAGGGTGGAGAAATTTGAAGCGAAGCCTGATATTTCCACCTATGCGGGGATATTGAGGAATGAGGGTTATGTACCGGAGGGAACAGAGATGGCGGAAAACAAGCCTTATGTAATCTCGCCGGATGAGTTTGGCGAGTTTGAAGATTACGACACAATAAGCCTTACATACTATGCGGATCAGGTTCTGGTAGATGATGGGGGCGACAAAATTGAGGATGTGGACGATGTAGTCGGCATGGAATCTTTGACTCACTTTGGTGAGTTTGAGGATGACTCTGTCTTTGTAAGAAATGACAGATTGAGATGCGACTACGAGATTCTTATGGACGAACGGACTTATTCTGAAGCCCAGAAAGAACGTCCGCACCAGAGGGAGGCATAAATGACAAGGAGCGAGCTGAATAACAAGTATTTTAAATGGATGTGCCAGCTCGTATTGGATCGGCGATATTTCAAAAGTCTGTCTTATCGTAAACTTTTACGGTTCCTGAATCGTGTGGAGTTTTCTTATACGATTCCTATGGACGGAAACCGTGAGGGCGATGGGATAGACTTACGATATCGTTTCGGTTACGAGAATTCATACGAGAATTCCGAAATCGCAACATATTTGGATAATCGGCCTTGTAGTGTTTTGGAGATGATGATCGCCCTCGCTATTCGTTGTGAAGAACATATCATGGATGATCCGGATATTGGCAACAGGACAGGCCAGTGGTTCTGGAACATGATTGTAAATCTCGGTTTAGGTTCTATGACGGACGCAAAGTTTGATGAGGATTATGCAAACGAAGTGATTGAACGGTTTCTGAATCGGCGATATGCACGGAATGGCGAGGGCGGTTTGTTCACCGTAGAGCATTGCAGCCGGGATTTGCGAACGGTTGAGATTTGGTATCAGATGTGCTGGTATCTGGATCAATTTGTATGAGTTTGGAGGTACCGAATGGCACATGGAGATGTATACAAATGGTTTGAATTATATTTTCCGCAATATGCAGGTGAGAAGACAGAAGTATGGTTTCCGAATGGTAAGAACAGTATACGTGTGAGACAGACAAATAAACAGGAATTTGTGTTCACCTGTAACGGAAAAGATGACTGGAGGTTTGAAACGGTCAAAAGCTTTATCAATGGAGGAAAGGAGAAAAGGTAATGAAATGATCGACTTTTTAACGATTTCGACACGTAGTAAAAAGCGTGGTGTTATAGAAATCTATCCAAAGTTCATTATCAAGAAAAGCGGCGATCTTATGATAAGAGGCGGTGATTTCTACGCTATCTGGATTGAAGAACGCGGTTTATGGTCTACGGATGAGCAGGATGCGTTACAGCTCATCGACCGCGAACTGGATAGATATGCTGAAGAGAACCGCCAACGCTTTGACTCCGATATTATCAAAGTCCTTCATATGTGGGATGCTGAGTCCGGCATGATTGATTCGTGGCATAAATATTGCCAAAAGCAGTTAAGGGATTCTTTCCATATGCTGGACGAGAAACTTATATTTTCAAACACGCCTACAAATAAAAAAGATTACGCCAGTAAAAAGCTGAACTATCCGCTTGAAGCTGGCGATTTGTCTGCTTACGATAAGCTGATGTCTGTATTATATTCCGAGGAAGAAAGGCGCAAAATTGAATGGGCGATTGGCTCTGTTGTATCCGGTGATTCAAAGAAATTGCAGAAGTTTATGGTTTTATACGGAGCAGCCGGAACAGGTAAGTCTACTGTTCTGAATATCATTCAGCAGCTTTTCGAGGGATATTATTCCGTGTTTGACGCTAAGGCTCTTGGTTCTGCCAGCAATTCATTTGCATTGGAGGCATTTAAGAGCAATCCTCTTGTAGCAATTCAGCACGATGGCGATTTGTCGCGGATAGAGGACAACACAAGGCTGAACAGCTTGGTCTCTCATGAGTTAATGACAGTAAATGAAAAGTTCAAATCCACTTACGCCAATCGGTTTAAGTGTTTTCTTTTTATGGGTACAAATAAGCCGGTGAAGATTACGGATGCGAAATCAGGTCTTATTAGAAGACTGATTGATGTATCTCCGAGCGGCAATAAGCTGAATCCAAAGGAGTACAAGACTATCGTAAAACAGGTTGGGTTTGAACTTGGTGCGATTGCGTACCACTGTCAGGAGGTATATTTGAGTGACCCTGGTATGTTCGATGATTATATTCCGATAAGTATGCTCGGGGCATCGAATGATTTTTACAACTATATTATCGATTCATACCATGTGTTCAAGAGAGAGGACGGGACAACTTTAAAAGCGGCTTGGGAAATGTATAAGACTTACTGCGATGAAGCAAAGGTTTTATATTCTCTGCCGCAAAGGGCATTTAAGGAAGAACTCAAGAATTATTTCAGGAACTATGACGAACGGTTTAATCTTGACGATGGTTCAAGAGTTCGCAGTTACTATTCCGGGTTTAGATCAGACAAATTTGAACCCGAAAAAAAGCCGGGAGGTGAAAATCAGAAATCAAAACCAAATTCCTGGTTATCTTTTAACGATGCCAGGGAGTGTCCAAACATATTTGATAAACAATGTGAGGAATGTCCCGCCCAGTATGCCACAGCCAAGGAAACTCCTACTGGGAAATGGGACGATTGCAAAACGTATCTTTCGGAACTTGATACATTCAAACTTCATTATGTTAAAGTTCCGGAGAATCACATAGTTATCGACTTTGATATTCCCGATAAGGATGGCAATAAATCCTTTGAAAAGAATTTTGAAGCGGCAAGTAAATGGCCGCCGACTTATGCAGAGTTGAGCAAGAGCGGAGCCGGTATTCATCTGCATTATATTTATACTGGCGATCCGGCAATGTTAAGTCGAATATACGATGACCATATAGAAGTTAAGGTGTTCAGTGGCAAGAGTTCTCTTAGACGTAAATTGTCGAAGTGTAATGATTTGCCTATCGCAACGATTAGCTCTGGTTTACCGATGAAAGGAGAAAACAAGATGGTAAATTTTGATGCGATTAAAAGCGAGAAAGGGCTTAGAACACTTATTAAGCGTAATCTGGAGAAAGAAATACACCCCGGAACTAAGCCCAGTATCGATTTTATCTACAAAATACTGGAGGATGCATATGCCAGTGACCTGAATTATGACGTTACAGATATGCGAAATGCGGTATTAGCTTTTGCAGCCAGCAGCACCAATCAGGCAGACTACTGTATCAAGCTTGTCAATAAGATGCAGTTCAAGTCTGCGGATACATCTGTTGGCGTTAAGAACGATGATGCAAAACTTATATTTTATGATGTGGAGGTATTTCCGAACCTGTTTCTCGTAAACTGGAAGATTGAGGGTGAGGGAAAGCCTGTTGTAAGGATGATTAACCCGACACCTACCGAAATCGAGGAATTGATGAGGTTCCGGCTGGTTGGTTTTAACTGCCGGCGCTACGATAACCATATTTTATATGCGAGGCTGATGGGTTATACGAACGAGCAGCTCTATAATTTGTCTCAGAAAATTGTCGGGGCGAAGAAAGGCGCTAACCGCGATTGTTTCTTTGGTGAAGCATATAATGTGTCTTATACGGACGTGTACGATTTCGCTTCTGCCGGGAATAAAAAGAGCCTGAAAAAGCTGGAAATCGAGATGGGTAACATTTCTGAAAAAGAACTGGAAAAGAAAGGCTTCTCAGATACGGAAATTCGCATCATAAAGGCGGGGACACATCATCAGGAGTTGGGACTTCCGTGGGATGAGCCGGTTCCTGAAGAACTTTGGACTAAGGTTGCCGAGTATTGTGATAACGATGTTATTGCAACAGAGGCAACCTTTGTTTATTTGAAAGCGGACTGGACGGCTAGGCAGATTCTGGCTGATTTGGCAGGCATGACGGTCAATGACACAACAAACACGCTCACAACCAAGATTATATTTGGCAATGAGCGGAAGCCACAAGACCAATTCCATTATCGGAATCTCGCGGAGCCGGTGCATAACATTGATGCTGAAACCTATAATTTCCTGGCAGAAGCTTGCCCTGAGATGATGGAGCAAACGCATGGTGAAGCAGGAAGTCTTCTTCCATATTTTCCGGGATATACCTTTGAAAACGGGAAGTCCGTGTATCGTGAAGAGGAAGTTGGAGAAGGCGGATATGTATATTCCGAGCCTGGTATGCACGGAAATGATGCGTTGTTGGATATTGCTTCTATGCATCCGCACAGTGCGATTGCCGAGGTTCTGTTTGGTGTAAAATTCACAACGGCGTTCCGTGATATTGTTGAGGGGCGTGTCAGCATCAAGCATGAGGCATGGGATATCGTGAACAAGATGCTGGATGGCAAGCTCACGCCTTATATTCAGAAAGTAATAAATGGCGAAATGACATCTAAGCAGCTTGCAGATGCTTTGAAGACAGCTATCAATTCGGTTTATGGTCTGACCTCGGCATCCTTTGAGAATGCGTTCCGCGATCCGAGAAACATTGACAATATTGTGGCGAAGCGTGGCGCTTTGTTCATGGTAGACTTGAAGCATGAGGTACAGAAACGCGGGTACACGGTTGCTCACATTAAGACAGACTCTATCAAGATCCCCGATGCAACACCGGAGATTATCCAGTTTGTCATGGATTTTGGTAAGAGGTATGGCTATACATTTGAACACGAGGCTACATACGACAGAATGTGTCTGGTAAATGATGCTGTTTATATTGCCAGATATAGGGATGAAAATGGCGACCTCGGTAAATGGACGGCGACGGGAACGCAGTTTCAGGTTCCATACGTCTTTAAGACCTTGTTCAGCAAGGAAGATATTCTCTTTGAGGATATGGCGGAAACGAAAGAGGTCAAGACGGCAATATATTTGGATATGAACGAAGGACTTCCGGATGTAACAGAATTTGAAAAGCAGTTCGCAAAGGCAGAGAGTGACTACAAAAAGGGACTGTTATCAGATACAACTTTCGAGAAAATTTGTGCGGAGCTTCAGCCGGAAATCGACAAGGGGCATAACTATCGTTTCATCGGGAAGGTTGGTCGTTTCTGTCCGGTTAAACCTGGTACTGGAGGCGGTGTGCTTCTCAGAGAACAGAACGGCAAGTATTATGCGGTAACTGGCTCGTCAGGGTTCCGTTGGCTTGAAGCAGAAATGGTTCGTGAGCTGAATAAGGAAGAAGACATTGACCGGTCTTATTATGACAAGCTTGTGGATGAAGCGGTAAAGACTATCTCGGAGTATGGAGATTTCGAGTGGTTTGTATCAGATGATCCGTATGTCAAGGAGCTTGGAGCAAACGATGCGGATGTTGATATTCCTGAACCTTGGCTGCCGCCGTGCGGCGATATGAAGTACGCTACGTGTTTTGACTGTCCGAAGTTCCATGACGACCAGTTCCACATGGATTGTGACCTTGGGTATGATATTTCCGAAATTGTCGCAAAGCGGGAATTTATGAATCCACCCGATGATGAGGAAGGTCTGCCCTTTAACTAAATAAAAAAAAAGAAAAGGAGAACGAAAAAATGGCTAACAGAGTAAACGACAATATTATCATGGAGAATGCGAGAATTATATTCAGGAACTTCTCTGGAAAAGAATCCAAGTATAACCGCAAAGGCAGCCGGAACTTCTGCGTAATCATTGATGATGTGGAGTTGGCGAATAAACTTGATGATGAGGGCTGGAATATCCGCAGACTTGAGCCCCGTGAGGAGGGGGACGAGCCGAAGTATTATCTTCAGGTGCAGGTGAGCTACGAGAACATCCCGCCCAAGGTATATATGGTTACCAGAAAGACCAAGACTCTGCTGGATGACGAGTCGATTGCTTCCTTGGATTATGCGGAGATCCGCAATGTCGATTTGACCATCAGACCGTATAACTGGGAAGTTAATGACAAGACCGGCGTTAAGGCATATTTGAAGACGATGTATGTGACCATCGAAGAAGATGAGTTTGCCGACAAGTATGATTCCATGGAAGGGCCGGACGAGGTTCCGTTTAACTGATGCTGAGTGAGAGGGTTGTTGCTTAAAAATGGTAGCCGCCCTCTTTTTATATTTGAAAGGAGGACCTGAAAATGAACGAATTATTTAATTGCTTATATTTAGGGAGAGAGAAAGGACTCGACGTAAAAGTAATTGTGAACGATAGAGTAATACCAATCATAGTTACAAATATGGAAACAAGTAGTCTTTCTTATGAACAGAGGATAAAAATAAAGCTGGACGGAATTATTGAACAGTATTCTTCTATGGAAAGCGGGGTATCTAATATTCCTTTCGATATGATGTATGAAAAAGTCATATTTAATGAGCCTGCTACTATTGTTATCTGGAAAGACGGGAGCAAAACAGTTGTGAAGTGCCAGAAAAACGATGAGTATGATCCTGAGAAAGGGCTGGCTCTTTGCTTCATGAAAAAGGCGCTCGGCAATAAAGGAAATTTTAATAACATACTGAAGAAGGAATTGCCGCTCGAATAGCTGCCATGTAACGAAAGGAGAAATTATGCCATTTTGGAAGAAAAAGAAGTCGAAACAGCAGAAATCTACAGCCAAAGAAAAACCCGCTGTTGGTCCGGTAAAACCAAAACAGAGACCGTCTTCTCTTCCGCCCAAGTACGAACCACCGAAGATGCCAGATTATATTTTGAAAAAAGAAGATGCTTTGAAGACGGCCATTAACCAAGTTTATGGTTCTAAGTCCGAAAAAGCCGTCACACCTTCAACAGTTCAGCAGAAAAACTCGGATACAAGAAAAGAATTTCTAAGAGTGTTCGGACGGCTTACTACTCGTCACAGAGCATGGGATGTGTGGAGAGACTTTGTCGTAATGTTTGCTTGTTCTTTATCTAATCCGGTTGATAAGAGCCACTATGATGAGCGGGAGAAAAGATATTTGAAAATCATCAATAAGTACAACAGAGAAGAACAGCAACTGTTTCCTGAACTTGCCGCTCATACGGTCATGGCTTTGGAAGAAAATCCAGAGCAGGACTTTTTGGGCGGCATTTTTATGGAACTTGGTTTGGGTGATGGCAAGAATGGTCAATTCTTCACTCCATACCATATTTGTGACCTTATGGCTAAGATTACCGTTGATGATGTTTCAAAAGAAATCGAGGAGAAAGGCTATGTCACAATTCACGATCCGTGCTGCGGAGCAGGAGCTACATTGATTGCTGGTGTTCATGAAGTCAGGCGGCAATTAGAAAAAATGAATCTTAATTACCAGAACCATGTTCTTGTGGTAGCACAGGATATTGATGAGGTTGTTGCACTGATGTGTTATATTCATCTCTCGCTTCTTGGTGTAGCCGCATACATCAAGGTCGGAGACGTGTTTTGCGATCCGATTAGAGAGGGTGATTCAACTGAAAACTACTGGTTTACTATGATGTACTTTTCAGATGTTTGGCAGACCAGACTGTTGATTCGTAGAATGGATGATATTTTGAAAGGAGAAAATAAAGATGATAAACATTAAAGGATTGAATAAAGCAAAGGTGCTTGCTGCATTATATAATGCTTCAAAACCGTTAGGGTTGGGGATTCTTCAGTATGACCCTAAAGATATGTCAGAGAAAGAAGCCGCTGAACTTTTAAAAGAACAGTCTTACTTTGACTACTTGAAAGGGCGAGTTATGAAGGTGGATCTTTCATCAGACAACGAATTTGACGAGTGGCTGTATGATCGTGATAACGGTATCGGAGCAGCAAAAGAAGCTATAAATGCTATTTTGAAGGAAGATGTTATTGTAATCAAACAGACACCCAAATTTGAACTCGGTCGAGTTGTAACAACTATCGGTGTTGATACGAAAATGAAAGAGGATTCCTCATTTAAAAATTTCGTTCAGGTTTCGCTCGGCAGATATAGCCAGTGTGACTGGGGCGACACCTGTAATGAGGACAAGCAAACAGCAGATGAGTCTTTGAGAGACGGCGAACGGATTCTTGCGGTTTATGAACACAAGAACTCCAATACCAAGATTTGGATTATTACGGAATGGGATAGAAGCGTTACTACTATCCTGTTTCCTGATGAATATTGATATTTTGAAGGAGGGCGACAGGAGCCATGGGACTTGAATTATATGATTACCAAATGAAAGCTGTTAATCAGATGAAAAACGGCTGCATTCTTTGCGGTGATGTCGGTTCTGGTAAATCAAGAACGGCTCTTGCGTATTACTTCTTTCTGAATGGTGGGGAACTTCTTGGCGGTGTTGCCGGCGATAACTATATGCCGATGGGAGATCCGCCTATGGATTTGTACATTATCACAACTGCCAGAAAACGGGATACTTGCGAATGGGAGGGTGAACTATCACCCTTCCTTCTTTCTATTAACAGAGAAGTAAATTTGTATAGTAATACGGTAATCGTCGATTCGTGGAACAACATCAAAAAATACGAAGACATCACAGAAGCCTTTTTTATATTTGATGAACAGAGGGTCGTTGGCTCTGGGGCATGGGTAAAATCATTCCTAAAGATAGCGAGAAACAATCAATGGATTTTGCTCTCGGCTACTCCTGGAGACACCTGGCAGGATTATATTCCCGTTTTCATTGCCAATGGATTTTATAAGAATCGGACTGAGTTCACCAGAGAGCATATTGTTTATAGCCGCTTCAGTAAGTTCCCGAAAGTGGATCGGTATTTAAACACCGGGAAGTTGATACGGCATAGAAATGATATTTTGGTAAACATGGATTTCAGACGAACCACGGTTTCTCATCATGAAGATGTTGTCGTTTCATATGACATTGAGATGTATAAAGATGTTGGACGAACCAGATGGAACCCATATAAGAATGAACCAATTCAGAATGCTGGCGGTCTTTGTTATATTTGGCGAAAGATAGTCAACACAGCAGAATCACGACAGGTAGCTCTGTTGGAGATTCTCGAAAAGCATCCACGGGCAATTATATTTTACAACTTCGATTATGAGTTAGAATTGCTCAAAACTCTCTTTTGTCCATGTGATAGAGATTATGAGAAATGCACTAATGAACCATGTTCAGGAAATTGTATGAAAGTGGCTGAATGGAATGGTCATTGTCATCAGCCAGTTCCTGATGGAGAAGCATGGGTATATCTGGTCCAGTACAATGCCGGAACTGAAGGGTGGAACTGCGTCAAGACAGATACAATTATATTTTACTCACAGAACTACTCTTACAAGATTATGAAGCAATCTGCCGGGCGAATTGACAGACTAAATACGCCATACAAGGATTTGTATTATTATCATCTGAAATCGAAGTCTGGGATTGACCTTGCTATCGGCAGAGCTTTACGGGATAAGAAAGACTTCAACGAAAGCAGCTATGTGAAGTGGTAACACGCAGCATTTACAACCCCTTTAATGAAAGGAGAGTGATATTTTATGATTATTACTGAAATTCAAAAGAAAGAAATTGAGCAGCTTATTCCGGAGCATACAGAAGCTTTGGTTGCTTATGGCGCCGATATGTACAGACGTGGATTGATTACTGGGGCAGTATGGCTTGCTATTGGGGTTGGGTGCGGTTTTGTTATTACAGGATTAAAGGAAATCTATAAATATCAGAAATCTAAAAAAGAAAACGAAGAGGAGTCCTAACAAGGGCTCTTTCTTCTTGCATGGAAAGGAGAAGCAGGTGGAAAACAAATCGGATACTTTTCTTGCGAGTTTTGACTATACGCATGGGAATATTCCTGTGCTGATTGTCGGACGACGCGGGAAGGAAAAAGAAATTGACATTATTAACGCTTTTCAGGGAGATGAAGCGAAAGAACTGTATAAGAGATTAACGGAGAAGAGGGTGAGTGTATGACGTTTGCTAAATTTTGTGAAGCGATTGTTGGGCGCCCACTATTTGACTGGGAGAAGAAATGTGCCGGATTTTTGGAAGAACATCCAGACGCAAAACTGATACATCCGATAGCTCGTGGAAGTGCAAGGATGTCCTACCAGGAGCGTTTATCTATATTGTTTGCTTTGTATAAAGCTTGCGGAAAGGAGGAGAATTGTGAAACAACCGAAAAGATTGACACGGAAGCAGAAAGAATGCTTGACAGCGCATTGTCTTAATTGGAATGACTGGATGTTAGTTGAAGAAACGGATTTCTGCTACCGAGTTATTAACAAGAAGACCGGCGCCGTTAAAAGCGTTGACAAATTCAGGAGGAGATAAATGAAAATCTATACAAGTTATTTTGCTAACTTGAAAAACATTCCAGCGAACATTGTCCCGATTTCTATATCTCGGAAACCACCGAAAGGATATGGCGGGATGGAATACAAGCTACTTGCTCCTTTAAACGATTTATTGTCGGAATGGCATAGAAACCATAACGAAGCTGATTACCGTTTTAAGTTTGCTAAACAGTTGGTTTCGTTGGATGCGTCAAGAATTGTAGATGTACTGAACTATATCTCTGGTGGTCTGGATATCGTTCTGGTTTGTTATGAGAAACCTGAGAAGTTTTGTCATCGCCATTTGGTTGCCGAGTGGCTTAATAAACACGGATACGATGTTGAAGAATGGAAAGGAGAATGTTATGAGACCTGATGAAAAAGGGAAGAAGCTCGCCAATGATATTTTGGATTATGTGAATAACTTGGCGTGCAATGAAGAAATCTTTGCGAAGACTATTTGCGGTGCACACAGGACTTTGCAGCAGTCAGCGATGCGCCTCTTTATCGCCACAATTTGTAAGATGGCAGAAAATGATACGGATGCAAGAAATGAAGCATCTGTAGAACTGGCGAAGAAAATTGCAGAAATAGCAAAAGATCATTCGTTACCGCTGGTTTGATATTTTCAGTAAGGGTAGAAAGGAGAAAATTATGAGTTCGTATATTATTGCAGTAGATTTTGATGGTACAATTTGCGAAAACAAGTACCCAGCAATCGGTGAGCCGAGACGCAGCACAATTTCATATTTGAAGGAGAAGCAGAAAAAGGGAGCAAAACTCATCCTGTGGACTTGTAGGGTTGATGAGCTTCTTGACTCGGCTGTTAAATGGTGCCGCAACCAGGGATTGATATTTGACGCGGTGAATGAGAATTTGCCGGAGGTTGTTGCCGCGTTCGGAGGCGATACCAGAAAGATATTTGCCAACGAGTACATAGACGATCGGAACGGGAAACTTCCCGATGAATCTAAATCAAGTCTTCTGTCATGGGCAGAGCAGGAAGTAAAATTTGCCTGTGAACACGAAAGAGGCGACAAGCCTAAAGAAGAATGGGATTATGGGTGTGCCTGCTATGAATCTGCTTTAAAGGCTTTTAAAAGTCTCGAAGAAGATAACCACAGCGGGTTCAGTATTGGTTTTACAAAAGGAATTCTTAACCGTTTAATTGACGGTAAGCCGCTTTGTCCTATCGAGGATACGGAAGAAACATGGAGTCACATTGCCGATACAAGTGGACATCAGGGAGAAGAAGTGAATTATCAGTGTAAACGTATGAGCAGCTTGTTCAAATATGTTTACGCTGATGGGACGGTTAAGTATCGTGATATTGATCGTTTTATTATGGTTGAAACATTAACCAACACGATATGGCATTCCGGATTGGTAGACCAGGTTCTTGAAGAACTCTACCCGATCACTATGCCTTATATTCCCAGTGATACACCCTACAAGGCTATGTGCGAGGAGTATTTGACAGATCGCAAAAACGGCGACTTCGACACTGTTGGCATCCTGAATGTAATTGAACCGGACGGAAAGACGGTTGAAATTAACAGATATTTCAAGGATGTTCCGAATGGATGGGAAGAAATTGATCTGGAAGAGTTTAAGAACCGCCGGGCAATGCATTTTAAGCGGTTGCATTCGGAAATTCACGATAAACGAAAAGGAGAACAATCATGAATGATAGCGATTCTGTAAAGAAACTGATAATGGATTCGGCATGTAAAGTTGCTTTGGATGAACACTTAGACGAGGTGAATTTCAATTTAAAACCGCAAGAACACTCGTATAGGGACTGTATGACAGTAATCTTCGGGAAAGGGCGGAAAAGAATCAGTACCATCTTCATGATGGACGAGTTTTTAGACATGAAATCTGATTTGTATCCGATTGCGATCAGTTCTTATCTGAGAGAAATGGTTTACAAATTAAATGAAAAGGAGAAACAAGTATGAAAACTATTAAAGAAAACTGGAAAGTAATGTTGATCGTAGCAGCCGGAGTTGTGGCTGTTATTTTATTGTGTGTGTTTGGAGTGCAAAGCTCTCAGAACCAAGCTTTCGCTCTTGAAGAGCAGGTGAACACCGCTGAATCGGATATTAAGGTTCAGGAAAAGCGACGGGTGGATCTGATTTACAATTTGGCAGATTGCGTTAAGCAATACGATAAGCATGAAGCTGAAACGTTGGCGGCTATTGTCGAGGGGCGTGGCTCTGCCGGGGATATTGAAAACGCTACTACTGCTATTGCTGCTGTTTCTGAGGCATATCCGGAATTAAAAGCTGATGAGAACTATAGAGAACTTATGAATGAACTGGCTATGACTGAAAATCTTATCGCTGAGTACAGGAGCAACTATAACAAGCAGGTAAAAGCGTACAACCGTTATGTGAAAAAATTCCCGACAAGGATATTTCTGAATATGCTTGGGTATGAGAGGCAGAGCTATCAGTATCTGGATTACGAAGCCCCGGTTGATGCTCCACAAAATCTATTCGGGGAGGATTGACGTATGGGTTACTATCACGGGCATAGAAAAAGAGGGTTCGACTTCGGGGATTTTGAGATAACGAAGCGTGAAATTCTCGCAAGTGTATCTATTATAGCCGTAATGCTCCTGATCGGTGTTTTGATTTCTGGAAAGATTTCGGAGTACCAGATGGATAAAAACGAAATCTATAACAAGGCTGTAAAGATTCAAAGTTCTGATATTTTTGCCTATGGTATGCGAACCAATGTCGGTAATGCGTTTGTCTACGGTGATTTAAAAGCCGTAGACACCGTTACCTACCCGGAAATAGGCGGAGAATATATGTATGTAGAAAAAGTAGAAGAACGCTATGAGCGGCATGAAGAGTATGTGACTGAAGAAGATGATGAAGGAAACAAGCATAGAAAACTAAAAGTCTGGTATGAATGGGAAGTAGAAAACAGAGGGTCACAACATTCTTCAGAAATAAGTTTTCTTGATATTTCTTTCCCTTATGAAAAAATACGAATTCCTACAGATCAACACATAACCACTATTGAAGGCGATAAGGTTTGGAGTTGGGAATCTGGTGAACGAGTAAAAGTTAGATTTTGCTATTACGGCGTAGCAACACAATACACCGGAACAATATTCACAGAGTTAAAGAATAATACTATTTCGGACAACACACCCTTTTATGAAAATAAAACGATTGACGAAACAGTAGAGTTGCTGGAATCCAACGGCGGAACAATTATATTTTGGGTGCTATGGATTATCTTTATCGGTGTATGTGTATACGGCTTCTATTATCTGGATAACCGATGGTTAGATTGAAAGGGGTGTAAAATGCCTGATATAAAGAACTGCACAACTTGCTCCAATGCTATATTTTGTAAAACATGGGGTGAGTACAAGTGCAAAGAGCGAAAAGAATGGATACCTGATACGGATGAGGGAGTCTACTGCGGATTATATTCCAAAGGGACTCCCTCAACTGATTGTCACTGTGAAACGTGTGAGGAAAGGAGAATTTAGGAATGGATGTTTGGAGATGCCGGTTTCAGCAAGAACCGATAGACAATAGACCTCATTTTATATTTGGCGGTAGAGGAAACGGAAAAACAACAAGACTTATAAAAGAAGCTTCCGAAACCGACGGAGTTATTGTTTGTCCTACGCTTAAAACGGCCGATCATATTTGTCACTTGGCGTGGGAACTTAAATGTAACATTCGTAGACCAATCACTTATGAGGAAGCATTTGGTCCTTATGATGACAGAAAAGCAATTCATTATTTTGACAATTACGGAATCGAGTTGTGTAATATTCTTCGCAGGAAACTCGGCACGTTTGAACGCTACAAAACCGAAACTATAATTATTGACGAGGATTCTATTAAATCCTTAAACGATATGTTGGACGGACTTAAAGTCAGCGATATGGATGGCCGTGAATTGAGATTTAAAATAGAGGTTTTAGGGAGGAACGAGAGCGATGATTAAAATTGAAAATTTTGAGGTAATGGGATGGGAACATGTTATCCGTGGTATGCGAAACCCGATGAATAGTTGGAATAAGTCTGACAGCGGTATCTGCAAAGGTGGTGAAGATGGAATCGGCTGCGAACATTGCGCAGTAGAGATACCTTGTACCCATGCATATGACCATTCATGGCAGCTCGGCAAGGCAGATCATGAACTGATGATGAAGCTGGCAAAAGCCGGTTCAGTTCACGGAAAATTCCGCCGGATGATTGCCGTATATGTAGATATTACGGCTCCATTGTATTGGTGGAAGGAGTTTGATACGTACAAAATCGGTACGGTTGCCAACTCCTGCTCCACAATGCACAAAATTCATGCAAAGGAGTTTACGCTGGAGGATTTCAGTTGCGAGCATCTGTCTTGTTGGGGTGCGGCTCCGAGAGGTAACACTGATGGAGATTTGATGGATGAGAAAGTCAGCGACTTTATGTATGATTACATGGGCGCATTGATGGCCACTATTGTCGCTCTTAACAGCGCCAGAGAGCAGTTCCTGAAGCGGCAGGATAAACGATACTGGTGGCAGATGATTTAGCTTCTTCCCAGCTCTTACAACCAGAAACGGACGGTGATGCTGAACTATGAAGTTCTGTCTGGTATTTATATTTACCGTAAGAATCACAAGCTGGATGAATGGCGGGAGTTTTGCCATTGGATCGAGCAGCTTCCGTACAGTGAGATTATTACGTGTAATGTGGAGGAACCGACCGAATGAAAATAGTTAAAGAATATCTATGCAACGATAGAACACCAACAATCGATGAACTAAAAAAATCTATCAATATCGCTAATGCCGATGATTGCGTGGTTAAGTTGAATTGGTTTTTTTCCTCATAATGGATGGCACAATATGTATATTACCAAAGATATGACTTTGGAAGATTGCAAAAGTAAACTTCCAAAAAAATATTCAGTGTAGATAGGTGGAGAATAATGAACTGGCGAGATTTTGATAATAAGCAGTTAGAAATGCAGATGAAAGATTTAAAACGCTGCATCGAAATACAAGCCGAACGACCGCTTACAGTTCGAGAGAAGGATTGGTTTAATCTTCGATATGACAGAGGAAGTATTCGATGTGGGTCGCGCTCTTATAGAAGCGGGCTTATATCATCTCTCGACAGAGCAATTAAGCGTTTGGAAAAGGAAATGACAAGTGACGAACTTCGTCGCGTGAAAGGAGAATAGCAATGCTTAAATTATTAACAGATTGTGATAAATGTATGTACAAGCGAGTGTGCAAATATTATGGACATCCCAAACAGGCTATGGAGAAATTGAAAAATACTACATATGGTGATGGACCGAATGATGATTACGGATGGGATACTATGATGGAGCATGAACATGTGGATATTTCGTTTTCCTGCCCGGATTATCAGGAGCAAAAACCGACACCCAAAGGCTTTGCTTAATTTACGGAGGAAAGTTGATTGAGAATTGAAGGAAAATTATCGTCATTAACGAATGGATTAGTTAATCCAAAAGAGATTCTTGGAAAACCGATAAAACTTTTTGGTACTTTTCAAATTGGTGAAATAACCGAAATTGACGAAGAAAAAGATTTATATTTTGGAGAAGTCTCGGACGAGGCTATTGGAGAAGTAATGCTGAATAATCCAGAAATGTCTATTGGGTTTTGTTTCAGTGAATGTAATAAAAGAGACTACCAACAAGGTGGTTATCAGCCAACAAAAATGCAAGAATACTTCTTAAAAAAGAATCGAGGTGATAAAATTTGAGCGCACAGTATGATTTATATTTACAGCAGCATCGCGCTAATGTTTACAAAGGCTTCGAGTGGATTCGTGAGAATCTCCCAGAGCTTTTAGTAAATGAAGACGGTGCTGGATGGCAGACAGAATTTGCGCATGATGCTTCTAAGAATGAGAAAGACGAATATGAAGCTTATGACGCATATTTCTATGGAGGAAACAGGTCTTATAAGGTGATGGAGAACTACAGACGGGCTTGGCTTTTACACCTGCATCGTAATCCTCATCACTGGCAGCACTGGGTTCTCATCAACGATGACCCGAAAGAGGGCGAGATTGCTCTGGATATGCCCTACAATTATATTCTTGAAATGATTTGTGATTGGTGGGCATTTAGCTGGTCAAAAGGAAAGCTGTTTGAAATCTTCGATTGGTACGATGAGCATAAGGCTTATATAAAACTGAGCGATGCTACCAGAAAAACGGTGGAGGATATTCTTGACAAGATGAGAGTCAAGCTCTCTGAAATCTCTACGGGAGGAACAGAGAAATGATGTCAGGAATAATTGAACAAATTAGTAGAGAAATAGCATCTCAATATGACGAGCAAATCGAGAAGGCATTGAACCGATGTGGATTTACAATGCAATACTGTATAGAACATCCGGAAGAATTTTTGTGGATTAGAGATGCCATCAATCCGATGAATGGACAGTTACAATGGCTGGGTCAAGATTTATTCTCTGTTACCCAGTCTCTAAATTATGATGAGCAACATAATAAATATGTTGTAGAAGTAAATATTGAGTTTGCGGAAGGAGTGACAAAACATGAAGATACTTGAAATGATTGATAATCCAGTTTTGTGGTTTGTAATTGGGTTGCTGTTAAGTATTATTTTTAGAGATCGAGGAGGAAAACAAAAATGACATTTGTACAGATTGTAATTGCGTTTCTTATTGTCTATATTTGTGTCTATGCGCTGATTAACCGGGTATGTCAGTGTATTGAGCACTGTGCAACGGCCAAAGCATATTCCAAATTCAGAGAAAGCGGAATGCAGTTAAAGATGGATGACATTGAGGCCGGTATCCAAAAAGCCAACAAAGAAAAAGAACATGTTAAGGAGATAATCTAAGCAATACCTTGAGAGCCGCGTAACAACGGCTCTTTCTTTTGTCAAAATTTAAGGAGATAGGTTATGTTTAAACGAGAATTATTGAAAAATAAGCTCTACGGAGCTGTTATGATAGGTTTAGGGGCGTTGTCTGTACCCATCGAGTGGGATGCAACATTCTTTTTATTTACGTTGATGGCTGGTGGCGGACTGATATTTTCAAAGGAGAACTGGATTTTATGAACTACCAAAAAATCACACCAATCAGTATTGCAGACGGTATCGGATGCAGAGTAGTTTTGTGGGTATCTGGATGTGAACATAACTGCTACAACTGCCATAATCCTGATACGCACGACCCAACATCAGGATATTTGTTCGACGAGGATGCAGAAACAAGGCTTTTTGACTTGCTGAAACCGAGTTATATTTCTGGTTTAACATTCAGTGGCGGAGATCCTCTACATCCGCTTAATCGAGCTGAGGTCACCCGGCTGGCAAGGCGACTCAAAGCTGAAATGCCGGAGAAAACTATCTGGCTTTACACAGGTTATATTTATGAGGAAATTTGTGGTTTGGAAGTGCTACGATTTGTAGACGCATTGGTAGACGGACCATACATAGAATCACAAAGATGTGTTGGTAAATTCTATGGAAGTACAAACCAGAGAATTATCGCATTAAATACAACTCCTTTAATGGAAGGAGAGTGATATTTTATGAAGAAACAAATAAACCCTATATTCTATGCTATTTGGAAGTATCATCTAGCAATGATTGATTTATGTAACATTCGGCAATCTCTTGGCTGTATTAGCGATAAGAAAGCTGAAGAGTCAAATAAAAAGCATTGTATGGGTGCTATCAAAAGTGCATATTTTGGAGGATTTGCTTCTGATAAAGTGAATCAAATGTTTTCAAATGAGGAGTCCTAACAAGGGCTCTTTCTTTTTCTAAAAAATAAGAACGGAGGCGTATAACATTGATTACAAAAATCATCAAACGGGACGGAACAGAGGTTGCGTTCGATGCTGAAAAGATATTTAACGCAATATCAAATGCAAATGCGGAGGTCAGTGCAGAGGAACAGCTTAACAATGTTGGACTCCAAATCACTACGCAGATGATTGTCGAGCAGCTCAATAAGTTTAAAAGGGCTGTTGAGGTTGAGGAGATTCAGGAGATTGTTGAAACTGAGTTGATGAAAATGAAAGCTTACGAAGTAGCAAAGCGTTATATTCGCTACCGCTACGACCATAAGCTGAAGCGTGAATCGGATACCGATAAAAAGGTAATGTCTCTTGTGGAGTTTCAGAACGAAGCTGTCAAGCAGGAGAACAGCAACAAAAATCCGGAAATCATTCCTACACAGAGGGATTATATTGCCGGAGAGATTTCCAAGGATATTACTATGCGGCGCCTGCTTCCTGAAAATGTCGTAAAGGCTCATGAAGACGGACTCATTCACTTTCACGATGCCGATTACTTCATTCAGCACTCTCATAACTGCTGTCTCGTAAATCTGGAGGACATGCTTCAAAACAGCACTGTGATATCCGGTACACTTATCGAGAAGCCCCACATGTTCAGCACAGCTTGTAACATCGCTACGCAGATCATCGCTCAGGTGGCAAGCTCTCAGTATGGCGGGCAGTCCATCAGTCTGGCTCACCTTGCACCTTTTGTGAACGATACCAGAGAACGGTTCAGAAAAAAGTATTCTGATCTTTTACAATGGGGAGATTCTATACGTCGGTATAATGATTTCATCGAAAAACTGGTTCGTGATGATATTACCAAAGGGGTTCAAACCATCCAGTATCAGGTCGTTACGTTGATGACAACAAACGGGCAGGCTCCATTCATTACGGTGTATATGGATATTAACGAAGCTAAGAATGAGCAGGAGCAGAAAGATCTCGCCAATATTATAGAAGAAGTTCTGAAGCAACGTATTCAGGGTGTAAAGAATGAAACCGGTACCTGGATCACGCCAGCATTTCCGAAACTCATATATGCTCTGGATGAAAACAATGTGGAGCCAGATTCAGAATTCTTCTATCTTACAGAGCTTGCGGCTCAGTGTACGGCCAAGAGAATGGTGCCGGATTATATTTCTAACAAAATTGAGCGGGAGCTGAAGAACGGAGATACTTACACCTGCATGGGCTGTCGTTCGTTTCTTACACCGGACAGAACTACAGAAAACTACTCAAAATGCAACAACTGGAAAGCCGGTCACAAATACTACGGACGATTCAATCAGGGTGTGGTGACAATCAATCTTCCGGATGTGGCGTTAAGTTCTCATAAAGACTTTGCCCTTTTTGATGATATTTTGAGAGACCGTCTCGATAATATCTGCTATCCAGCACTTATGGCACGGCACAACCGTTTGAAAGGCACCCCGTCAAATATTGCTCCGATTCTTTGGCAGCATGGAGCATTGGCAAGATTGGATAAGAATGAGACAATCGATGAGCTGCTCTACCATGGATATTCTACCATTAGCCTTGGCTATGCCGGTTTGTATGAATGTGTGAAGTGTATGACTGGTGAGTCTCACACAGCCGGCGGTAAGAACTTTGCTATCCATGTGATGGAGATGCTGAATGAGCATACAGCACAGTGGAAAGCTGAAACAGATATTGACTTCTCTTTGTATGGTACCCCACTGGAAAGCACTACATACAAGTTTGCCAAGTGCTTGCAGAAACGTTTCGGCATCATCGAGGGAGTCACAGACAAGAATTATATTACTAACAGCTACCACGTTCATGTTACTGAGCCTATAGACGCTTTTACAAAGTTGTCTTTTGAATCCGAATTCCAGGCACTCAGTCCTGGCGGAGCAATCAGCTATGTGGAAGTGCCTAATATGTCCCATAACATCCCTGCGGTTCTCTCTGTCATTCGTTATATTTACGACAACATCATGTATGCCGAGTTGAATACGCGCAGCGATTATTGTCATGTCTGTGGTTTTGATGGAGAGATAAAAGTGGTTGAAGACGATGGAAAGCTTGTATGGGAATGCCCGGTTTGTGGAAACCGTGACCAGAGCAAAATGAATGTAGCTCGGAGAACTTGCGGTTACATCGGAACCAACTTTTGGAATCAGGGAAGAACTCAAGAGATTTCCGAAAGGGTTTTACATTTATAAGGAAAGGATTGATGTTTTATGAGGTTTGTAGTGATTGGGGCGTTATGTCTTATTGTCGCTTTTGGTATAGTTATGGTGATTAAGGCGGTTAATGAGGCAGCAGTATTCATGGATGATTCGTTTCGTTGGGGAAACGGAAGAGATTATTAAGGAGGATAAGATTTATGACTGTAAAACAGTTAAGGAATAAATTAAAAAATCTTCCGGAAAATGCTGTCGTAACGATTCCGAACAGTAACATGTATAATAATGGAGATTATGATATTGATTTGGTTCAATATTGGGAGGAAGATAATCAAGTATGTCTTGAATCTCATTATAAAAAGAATTATTCAAAAAATTTTTAGAATAAGGAGGATAAGAATTTATGACTATCAATGAGTATCAAAAGGAAGCAATGAGAAGTGTAAACCCGGAGTCACTGAATGATCCAGTGAAAGGTTTGAGCAACACGGCACTTGGTTTATGTGGAGAATCTGATGAGGTTGCTGATATGGTGAAGAAGCATCTGCATCAGGGGCATGAGTTGGACAAGGAGCATCTGGCTAAGGAACTTGGCGACGTGACCTGGTATCTGGCTCTTGGAGCTACTATCATTGGCTATGAACTGGAAGATATTTTACAAATGAATATTGACAAGCTTCGTAAGAGGTATCCGGACGGATTTGATTCTCAGAAAAGTCAGCACCGGGAAAAAGGGGGATGAATAAGTGGCTAATAATTTAAGAAAAAACGCAGAAGGCTATTCAGATCCGACAGCCTACGAAGCGATTAAGAGCGCTGATGCGGACGATGAGAGATTTCATAAGTTGCTGAACACAATTTTTACAATCTGTGAGTTGTCTGGATTTCATCTTGAAGAGAGGATTGTTCTCAAAGATACCCAGTCTGGAAAGGTTTGGAGGTAAAAGATGATTAAAAAAGTATGTATACTGGCTTCTTTATCACAGAAGTCAGATATTGAAGAAGCTGTGGCGTATTATAAATCACAGGGATATATTGTTGATTATCCAACCGAACAGCGTGATAAGACATTGTTTGAGATTGACTATGATTATATTTGTCGAATTGCTAAGGCGGGTATGGTTGTGGCTATTCCTAAGTATGAGGGAGGATTTGGTGAATCGGTTACATACGAGCTGGCTGTTGCAAAATACTTGGGCATACCAAGGGCGCAATACGATCCGGTTAAAAGAGAACGAATTTGGAGGTGAGATTCATGAGCGGTGCTGTTAGAGAAACAATGTGTACCAGTTGCATACATAGAGAGGTGTGTTTATACAAACAGACATACCTTGAGTATTTGAGGGCATGTGAGAAGATGTATGAAGATTATCCGGATGATATTTCTTCTTTTATTGAGGAGAGTGACCCAAACTGTATCCATTATAAGAAGAAATCGGACGTAAATTTGCGGTAATTTTGGCGTCCGTACCAGTCTTTTCAGCCGGACAAACTCTAATCTAGGTTAAAAAATTCTGGTCAAATCCTGTTTTTAAAAGTGGGCTTTTGGCCAGAAAAAGTGGGCAGAGGAGAAAATTGTGAAGATTTGGTCGAAAATTATGGAACTTTTACGGACAATTTTTACAAATTTTGGCCATTTTTTGCCCACTTTGCCCACTTTTTTTGAAAAGTGACCAGGCACTTTGGCCAGCAAGAATGCCCATTTTATGCGGGTTTGAGGGCTGTTTGCCCACTTTCCCACTTTTTTTCTCAAACTATTATGATAAAAATATTTAATAATATTATAAATAGGGCAGGAAAAAGTGGGCATTTGACCAGAGAGCAAGAAAGGAGGTTCTTATGAGAGAAAAAATCACATGGCATGACATTTATAAAGATTTTAAGATTCGATTGCCGAATTTATCAAAAAGAGCAACGTATTGGAAACCGAGAGGGTATCTCTCTATTACGGTATATCTTGAGGACGGTTCCCAGATGGCTTATGACTACCTGTACAAGAAAGCATCTTTCGTTGCGATGTCGCAGACTGCCTTAGCATAAAATTGTCAATCTGTCAATAGGATATTTAAAAACCTGTTTATTTTTTGCTTGGGTTGTGGTATACTGTAGCTGCGACACAATTTCACAAATCTCGTTTAAGGGAAACCACTTTTGGCAAAGGGTGTTTTCTCTCTTTACTTATGCCTTAGACGGGATGAGATTGTGTCGCAACAATGGGAGATTCACTTTTGCAGGTGCGTCTCTACATTGGGGCGCACTTTTTATTTGCGCAGAAGTATTTGAAAGCGTTTTGGAGGTATTGAACATGAGTAATGCTGAGGTGATTCCGTTTGGTGGTTTTGAGATTGAAATATTCGAGGACAACATCGACTTTTCAAACAGAAAAGATTTAATAAAGCTGGAATTAACATCAAGTCAAAAAATGCACACCAGTGCTTTATTGAATGCGGCTCCATCTCTGGCGGCTATCGGAACAAAAAATGCCTGTGTGTTGCATCTGCCGGACGGTATTACTACTTCCGATTTGATGAAATACGGGAATGGTGGTTTGGGAAATATATATTACGGACCAGATGGAAAAATTGCCGGACAGGCGCCGCTAGAGTTGTTAGGTAAGCAACAAGTTATAATGGGCGCATTTACAGCAATGTCCATAGCATCCGGGCAATACTTCCTTTCCGAGATAAATAGCAATTTGACAGCCATCAATCAAAAAATTGATAAGATTCTCGAATTTCTATATGGAGATAAAAAAGCAGAATTGATATCTGAAGTGAGCTTTGTCAATTTTGCATTTCAAAATTACGGCTCAATCATGGAGTGCGACCATCAAAGAACTGCAACAATCATCAGTCTTCAAGGAGCCAGGAAAGTTGCAATGAAGGACATCGAATTTTATATGTCTGATTTGGATTCCCTTGTTAAAGCAAAAGACACACCGGATTTGAATTCAATCATCGGGAAAGCGTTCCAGATTAAAGATTGTCTTCAACTGGCTATACAGTTATATTGTATGAGCAATATACTTGAGGTTGCTTATTCACAAAATGGAAACATATTATACCATGAGTATGTCGAAAAAGATATCCTGTCATACATTGACAAATATGAGAAGCGGATGTTATCCAATTTTTCGGCAATACAAATGTACATCAAAACGTATAAAGGAAATCTGTTAAAAAAGATTGATAAAACTGTTTATGAAAAACAGGTAGAAGAATTTGTTGATTCGTTAGGAAACGGAGAGGAATTTATTAGACGTAAGCCGTTGCAGTCTTTTTTGCAGTCTTTCCAAAAAGAATCTGCATTTGTTTTGGATATGGAAGGAAACGCTTATTTAAAAACAGCATAAAAGTCTTTAGTCGAAAGGAGACAAAATAATATGAGTAGAAAAAGTGGAGGTAAGAAAAAGAGAAGTACAGCAGGATTGATTCTGGACGTGATACTGGTTTTTGCAACTGGTGGTCTTTGGCTCATCTGGATATTGGTGAGGTATCTCAGGAACAACAGCTAAGCAATAAAAACAAAATATAGAAAATATTCGAGAGTCGTGTAACAGCGGCTCTTTTCTTTTGCTATTTTTTAGTTCGCAAAAAAAACATGCCCTTTTATGAGGAGAGAGATTAAAATAGGCATTTTTAAATGCTTGTTCTTTCTCTTTTGTATTTATCAAAATGAAAGGAGGTCCTGTTATGTTGGAGAGCAAATTCCAAGCACAACTGATTCAGGAACTTAAAAAAATGTTTCCTGGGTGCATCGTAACAAAACTCGACCCGGATCACATTCAGGGTATACCAGATTTGCTCATCCTTTATAAAGACAAATGGGCTTCTTTGGAATGTAAGCAAAGTGCGAACTCTAAGAAACAGGCAAATCAACCATATTACGTTGAGAAGATGAACGAGATGTCTTTCTCAAGATTCATCTATCCTAAAAATAAGGAGGAAGTGTTACATGAACTTCAACAATCATTCAATTCTTGAAGGGCAGCACGCTTTTCTTGGAGCAAGCAAATATCATTGGATTAACTACGATGAAAACAAAGTGGCGGAGTCGTATGTAAAATTCTTGGCAACCCAAAAAGGAACTGTACTTCACGAGTTTGCGGCTCAGTGTATCAGGCTTGGGCAGAAACTTCCGAAGTCGAAAAAAACTTTGAATATGTATGTAAATGATGCCATCGGCTATAAGATGACTCCGGAACAGATTCTGTATTATTCAGAGAACTGTTTCGGAACAGCAGACAGCATCGCATTCAGAAACGGGTTGTTGAGAATCCACGATTTGAAGACTGGAACTATTAAAGCCCACATTGAGCAGCTTATGATCTACGCTGCTCTTTTTTGTTTGGAGTATAAAGTGAAACCGGCGGAGATTGATATTGTATTGTGTCTGTACCAGAACAATGAAATTGAAATTCATGCTCCGGAAACCGACGAGATTGTTCCGATTATGGACAAGATTGTCACATTTGACAAAGTAATTAAAAAAGTAAAAGAACAGGAGGGGTAAGCCATGAACCAAGTTGTGGAAGAAATGAAAGATATTCTAATGCACTACGGAACACCACGACATTCTGGACGTTACCCCTGGGGAAGTGGGGAAAATCCGTATCAGAGAAATGGTGATTTTTTGAGTCGTGTTGATGAACTGAAAGGACAAGGACTCAGCGACACAGAAATTGCCAAAGCTATGGGTTTGACCACAACCCAGTTCCGAACACAGCGGTCTTTAGCCAAAGACGAGAGGAGAGCTTTGGAGGTTGAGAGAGCAAAAGCGCTTCAATCAGATGGTTACAATCCGAGCGAGATTGCAAGAATGATGGGATACAACAGTGAGTCTTCTATTCGTTCTCTTTTGAACTCAGATTCGGAAGCCCGTATGAATCTGGCCAGAGTAACTGCTGAAAATTTAAAACGACAAGTTGACGAACACGGTATGATTGCAATTAGTGCCGGAACAGAACGATACTTAGGAGTCTCAAGAGAAAAACTCGAAGAGGCTCTTTACATTTTGGAGCTTGATGGATATAACCATTTCGGTGGTGGTGTTCCGCAGGTAACAAATAAAGGGCAGCAGACAAATATCAGAGTTCTTTGTCCTCCTGATACACCTTATAAGGAAATCACCAGAACCTATACCGATAAGAACGGCGAAGTTCATGAGAAAATTACAAAGGTATCGAGTGCTATCTATGACTTTGACAAGATCCATCCTTTGGAAGAAGTCTGCGATAGCATTTCTTATGATGGCGGCGATAGTTTCCAGAAAGGTTTTCATTATCCGGAGAGCATGAGTTCTAAAAGAATTCAGATCGTCTATGCTGAAGACGGTGGAACAAAGAAAGATGGTGTTATTGAGATTCGCAGAGGCGTGGATGATTTATCGCTCGGTGATGCTCATTATGCACAGGTAAGAATCCTTGTTGACGGAACACATTATTTGAAGGGTATGGCGATGTATGCTGATGACCTGCCAGATGGTGTGGATGTTCGGTTTAACACGAATAAGAAAGAAGGAACTCCTGTTTGCGGCCCAAAAGATAACACTGTTTTGAAAACAATCAAAAAAGATCCTAATAACCCATTCGGTTCTTTGATTAAGGAACATGGCGGGCAAAGCTTTTATGATGACCCAAATGGCAAATTTACCGATCCAAAAACCGGTAAAAAACAGTCTCTTTCTCTAATCAACAAACGTGCAGAAGAAGGAGATTGGGGAGATTGGGACGATAAGTTACCATCGCAGTTTCTTTCTAAGCAGAGTATGAAGCTTATCAAGAGACAGTTGAGTTTGACGATGGCCGATGCTCAGGCAGAGTATGATGAGATTTGTTCCTTGACCAATCCAACAGTAAAGAAAGTTTTGTTGCAGTCTTTTGCTGATGATTGCGATGCGGCAGCAGTACATCTGAAAGCAGCATCTCTTCCGAGACAGAAATACAAAGTCATTCTTCCAATCACTTCGATGAAAGATGATGAAGTCTATGCACCGGGTTACGAGAACGGCGAGAAAGTAGCTCTTATCAGATTCCCTCATGGTGGAACTTTTGAAATCCCTGTGCTCACTGTAAACAACAAACAGGCGGAAGCAAAGAGCAAGCTCGGTCTTGCCAAAGATGCTGTCGGTATCAATAGTAAGGTTGCAGAGAGACTTTCCGGAGCAGATTTCGATGGCGATACTGTAATGGTGGTTCCTACTGGTAAAGGTGTGAAGATTACTTCCACTCCACCGTTAAAGGGATTGGAAGGATTTGATGGTAAGCTTGAGTATGGACACGATTCTACGAAGACAGACCCGGATGGAACTGTTCATTACTACCGCAATGGCAGAGAATTTAAGCCTATGAAGAATACTCAGACTGAAATGGGTATCATTTCTAATCTGATTACAGACATGACTTTAAGAGGCGCTAAAGAAGAGGAGCTTGCTAAAGCCGTTCGCCACAGTATGGTTGTAATCGATGCGGAAAAGCATGGTCTCGACTACAAACAGAGTGAAAGAGATAATGACATTGCATACCTGAAGAAGACTTATCAGGGAACAACAGATGTGAACGGCCGTTATCATGAGGGAGCTGCAACCCTGATTTCAAGATCAAAGTCTCAACAGGAAGTTCTTAAACGTAAGGGAAGTCCAAAAGTCAATCAGAAAGATAAGGATTGGTATGACCCAAGCAAATCAGAGGGGGCTTTAATCTGGAATTCTGTAAAGGAAGAGTATACTGACAAGAATGGCAAGGTTAAGGTAAGAACACAGAAGAGTACAAAGATGGCTGAAGTTGATGATGCCCGTCTCCTTATCTCTGATGCGGATACCCCCCAGGAAAGAGCTTATGCTGAGTATGCAAACCAGAGAAAAGACCTCGCCAACAAGGCACGTCTGGAGATTATCAACACTGGTAAGATAGCCTACTCCGCTTCGGCTAAGGCCACCTATAAGGAAGAAGTGGACGGTATGCTTGCTGATTTGAACATAGCCCTACGTAACGCACCTAAAGAGACTCAGGCCCAGCTTATCGCCAATTCTAAAGTGAATGCTATGAAGAAAGCGAATCCTGATATGACAACAAAAGAAATAAAGAAGGCCAGCCAACAGGCGCTTACAGAAGCCCGTATCCAGATGGGTGCAGAAAGAATCAAGATACCTCTCGATGAAAAGAGATGGGAGGCTATACAGGCGGGAGCTATCAGTGAAAGCCAGCTTATCAAGATTCTTAACAATTCTGACATTGATGAGGTTCGTCAATATGCAACACCTCGTAGCACATCAACACTCAGCCCCGCTAAAGTTAGTAAGATTGAAGCAATGCAGGCGTCTGGTAACTACAGTATTGCGGAGATAGCTCAAGCTGTTGGTGTATCATCCTCTACAGTATCCAAATACTTGAAATGAAAGGAGTGAATAAGGATTCATGGGTAGAGTTGGATTAACGACAGTTGACAATCCTTATGATCCATTTGAACAGTTCACTTCTTGGTTTCTGTTCGATGAGGAAAAGGGTTATCATTCGACGTCGTATCTTGGAAGAATTGCTCGAACTTCTGACGAACTCTCTGATGAAGAGAACAATCTTGAAGTAGAAAGAGCGATTGACGAGATAATTAAGTATGATTTCAGGAACATTTATCGAAAGGTTAGAGAAAAAGCATCGGCTGTTTAGCATTAACTGCGTCATCAATGGTCAGGCTTTAATCAATCTTTCGGTCAGTAACTAATGATTTACACTGAAACTTTCCTTTGCTTTGTTTCGTCTGCTTTGCTGGAAAGAAGAATTTCACTTTGTTTCGTTTTGCCTTTCAGCATTAGCAAAGATTGGGTTTGACTGCCAATTTAATGGCTAACAAAGCTTGAATTGCGGTTAAAAGCATAAACAAAAAGAAAGTTTTTGGTATTAAAAACACATTTTCGCTACAAAAAACAACACAAAACAATTTTCAACAAAATTTTTAAGACTGCCACATCACCTTACTTTTTAAGGCATAGGGGGAGGGTCGCAAAAACAGCACCCCCTCTCTCATCGCGGCGGTCTTTGTTTTTTCTCCGGGGGAATTTTTTGGGTTTGGCTTTGGTTTTTGTGTGGCTCTTGAAGGAGCTTCCAGGGCTAGGCTTCCTCCTGCGGCTGTGGATATTCTCTCCTTTCGGTTTTCTCCTTTCGGATTGAATAAGAACTGGTCTTGGGAGTTCCTTCAAAAGTCACACAATAGGTTATCAAAACCATTTCAAAACTCCCGGAGAGTAAAAAGAAACTACATAACTTCTGAATGAGAGGAGGCGGCAAGGATGGGTAAAGCCAAGGCTGTAAGCTCTTCTGATTCTTCGAGAAGAATGCGACCGGCTTTATCACCGGAAGCCAGAGAGAACCAAATGATATCTTTGGCTATTGATCTTGCTGAGAGACAGTTGATGGAAGGTACTGCTTCTTCTCAGGTCATAACGCATTACTTAAAGTTGGGGTCAACAAAAGAACGGATCGAAAAAGAGATTCTCGAAAAGCAGAAGGACTTGATAGAAGCAAAAACACAATCTCTTCAATCTGCTAAGAGGATTGAGGAAATGTATAGTGAAGCAATGAAGGCATTTCGGAGTTACAGTGGGCAGGGAGATTTCGAGCCTGATGATTAAAACATATTCAGAGCTTATCCGGATACCAACTTTTGAAGAACGTTATCAATATCTCCGTCTTTTGGGAACTGTTGGGGAAGAAACGTTTGGTTTCAAGAGATGGCTCAATCAGGAATTTTACCATTCAAGAGAATGGCAAAGATTTCGTAATGAGATTATCTTTCGTGACAATGGATGCGACTTGGGTGTTGATGGATTTGAAATCTTTGGTTCTATCATTATTCATCATATCAACCCAATAACCTATGAGGATATTGTCAACAACAACCCATGTGTATTCGATCCGAATAATGTCATTTGCACAAAGCACACCACGCATAACGCCATTCACTATGGCGATCAAAATCTTCTAAGCAGACCCCCAGTTGAAAGAACGAAAAATGATACATGCCCTTGGAGGCATTAAGAAAAGGAGAACAATTATGAATAATGAAAAACTTGCTGGTATGAAAATTGGTGAGCCGGTTATCGGACATGTTGTCGATTGCAGCAAACTCAATGTCCGTAAAGAGCCGGATGAAGATGCTGAGATTCTCGGCACTATACCGGCCGGAGCAGAAGTGATGATTGACGAAAGCGAATCCACCGGTGATTTCTACAATGTCTGCGCTGCCTCAGGATTTGAGGGATTCTGCATGAAGCGATTTATCGCAGTCAAGGCGTAAAGGAGTGAGATTATGGAGGAGAGTATACTGACATCAATCAAGAAACTTCTCGGAATCGCAGAAGAGTATAAACAGTTCGATGCTGACATTATTATGCACATCAACTCGGTGTTTTCAATCTTAACTCAGCTTGGTGTCGGACCCTCCAATGGCTTTTCGATTCAGGATGAAGATAGAGGATGGCATGATTTTATCGGCGAAGACAATAAGATCGAGATGGTAAAAAGCTATATACATTTAAAGGTTAAACTTCTTTTCGATCCGCCGCTCAGTTCTGCGGTTATTGAAGCGATGAACCAAATGATTAAAGAATTAGAATGGCGGCTAAATGTTGCGGTCGATCCATCGGAACAGTAAAGGAGGTAATTCAAAATGGCTAATAGTGAACTTTATCATCATGGGGTATTAGGCCAGAAATGGGGCGTTCGCCGTTATCAGAATAAGGATGGTAGTTTGACAGCGGCTGGAAGAAACCGTAAAACAAATACTGAATCAGAACAACGGGAACGGAATACCAAACTTGTGAAAAGAGTTGCGGCTGCTACGATTATGACGGCTACTGTTGCGGCTGGAACAGTGTATGCGGCAAAGCATCCCGAAAAGATAGCGAGTGTGGTAAATAAGGTAAAGAGCATCAAGATGAAAGACCTTTCCCAGCAAGCCGTTGAAAAAGGTAAAAATTATGTTAAGACGGCTATCAAGGAAGCATCTACCGGTGTTAAAGAGGGGGTAAAAGAAAGTATCAAGGAAGCTCCTAAGAAAGCAACAAAGGCGATCATAACCGGAGCTGTTTTAAATCAGGCGAAACGTGCGCTTGATAAGGCTGTCGGAGAAGACGAATCAACCAGAATTTTCCAGGCAAATGATAATAAAAAGATTGGGAAGTTTTGGAAAACAAATAGCGATTAAAGGAGAATAAGTTTATGGCGTTATCGAATACTGCCGTTCCAAAATATTACGGCATGTTTCGAGATGCCGTGCTTAGAGGCAAAATCCCAATCTGTCGCGAGATAGAGTTGGAAATGAACCGAATTGACGAGTTGATTGCAGACCCCGGAATTTATTATGACGATGAAGCTGTCGAAGGATGGATTCGATATTGTGAGGGGGAGCTTACGCTTACGGACGGTTCAGACCTTGTTCTGCTTGATTCATTCAAAGTATGGGCGGAACAGATTTTTGGATGGTATTACTACGAAGAAAGAAGCATCTACGAACCAAACCCCGATGGACATGGCGGTCACTATGTTAATAAATGGATAAAGAAGCGTCTTATCAACAAGCAGTATCTTATCGTTGGGAGAGGTGCTTCCAAATCATTATACGAATCCTGTCTTCAAAGTTACTTTCTCAACATTGACACATCGACAACATATCAGATGACTACTGCCCCTACCATGAAACAGGCAGAAGAAATAATGTCGCCAATACGGACATCCATTACCCGTTCGAGAGGTCCGCTGTTTTCTTTCCTTACAGAAGGCTCTTTGCAAAATACCACTGGTTCGAAAGCAAACCGTGTGAAGCTCGCTTCCACTAAAAAGGGAATTGAGAATTTCCTGACAGGTTCGCTTCTCGAAATCCGTCCAATGTCAATCGACAAGCTTCAGGGCATGAGACCAAAGCTCGCAACGATTGACGAATGGCTTTCCGGGGATGTGAGGGAAGATGTTGTCGGTGCTATCGAGCAGGGGGCATCCAAAGTTGATGACTACCTTATTGTTGCGGTGAGTTCCGAGGGTACGGTTCGTAACGGAAGCGGCGATACAATCAAAATGGAGTTGATGAAGATCCTGAAAGGGGAGTATCGCGATATCCATACTTCCATATGGTGGTATAAGCTGGATTCCGTTGACGAAGTCGGTAATCCTGATATGTGGCAAAAGGCAAACCCTAATCTCGGTGTTACCGTCAGCTATGACACGTATCAGAGAGATGTGGAAAGAGCTGAAAATGCTCCTGCGGCGAGGAACGACATTCTTGCAAAACGTTTTGGTCTTCCGATGGAAGGGTATACATATTACTTTACATATGAAGAAACTCTTCCACATCGTAAGCGGGAATACTGGCAAATGCCCTGTTCTTTGGGTGCAGACTTATCAAGAGGTGATGATTTCTGTGATTTCTCATTTCTCTTCCCACTTTCTGGTGGCGCATTCGGTGTCAAAACAAGAGCTTATATTTCTGAACTGACTCTTATGAAACTTCCGGCAGCATTAAGAATCAAATATGACCAATTCATAAAAGAAGGCAGTCTTATCGTTATGGAAGGCACTGTTCTGGATATGCTGCTTGTTTACGAAGATCTTGACGAGTATATTGTCAAGAGCGGATATGACATTCGTTGCTTTGGGTACGATCCGTATAATGCAAAAGAGTTCGTTGAGAGATGGGCTTCTGAAAATGGACCATTCGGAATCGAGAAAGTGATTCAGGGAGCAAAAACAGAATCAGTTCCTTTGGGTGAGTTGAAGAAGCTATCTGAGGAACGGATGTTGCTGTTTGACGAAGAACTGATGACTTTCTGCATGGGAAATTGTATCACACTGGAAGATACCAACGGGAACAGAAAATTGTATAAGAAACGTGGTGACCAGAAGATTGATGCGGTTGCGGCGATGATGGATGCATATATAGCGTATAAACTTAACAGGGATGCTTTTGAGTAGTATTTGATGAAATAACGGAACCGGTATCGGTTCTTTTTTTTTTTTGCCTAAAAACTGATAGGGAGGTGAGTGCGTTGTCTGAGCTTAAACATCACGGAATCCTCGGAATGAAATGGGGGATTCGGCGAACACCGGCGCAGCTTGGAAATCTTAGCAAGAAGGATTCAACATGGATTGCAAAAAAGAGTGACAAGATTACAGCGCAGGCTGAAAAGAAAACTTCAAGGGAACTTAACAGATATGCTAACGAGCTGCTGAAGAACCCTGATGCGGTTACAAAATCAGGTAAGCTGAGCGCTACAACTGTAACAGCATATAACCGGAAGAAAGCTGAGCTTATGAGTCAATCGGTATCAAGTTTACGTTCTCCGTCTGGCAAAGTCGTTCAGTTTGTAGCGAAGCGTGGAGAAGTAGGAGTTATGATGGCACTCGCCGACGAGGGTTATAACATATCGCAGTTGAAAAACGGAGTATGGTCATCCGGAAGAGTGGCTTATAAGAAAACCGTTTTGGATAAAGCATAGGGGGTGATCATAAATGGAATTTGCATTTGGTTCCAGGCTGAAACATGCTTGGAACGCTTTTACAAGCAATAAAGACCCAACGAGGGCTTATATGAATATAGGCAGCGGTTACGGATACAGACCGGACCGTCCGAGGTTCTCTATGGGGAATGAACGGTCAATCGTTACTTCTGTTTTCAATCGGATTGCGCTGGACGTGGCGGCGATAGACATAAAGCATGTCCGGTTGGACAAAAACGGGCGGTTTCAAGAAACCATCAATTCGCCTCTTAACAACTGTTTGTCATTAGAGGCAAATCTGGATCAGACTGGTAGGGCATTTATACAGGATGCGGTTATGTCGTTGTTGGATGAAGGGTGTATTGCTCTTGTTCCAACGGATACAGATGACGATCCGGAAGACGGACTGCCGGGTTCTGTTGATATTGATTCTCTCAGGGTTGCCAAGATACTGGAGTGGTATCCCGCTCATGTGCGGCTTCGTGTATACAATGAGCAGACTGGGGAAAAAGAGGATATTACTCTTCCGAAACGATTTGTCTGCATAATTGAGAATCCTCTTTATGCCGTAATCAATGAGCCGAACTCGACTATGAAACGCTTGATAAGAAAATTAAGTTTACTGGATGTGACAGATGAACAAACGGCTTCCGGTAAGCTCGATTTAATTATTCAGCTTCCATATGTAATTAAGACAGAGGCTAGGAGAGTACAGGCAGAAAACAGGAGGAAGGATATTGAGCGGCAGTTAGCCGGCTCCAAATACGGAATCGCTTATACGGATGGTACGGAGCATATTACTCAGTTGAACCGTTCTCTTGAGAATAATCTCATGAAGCAGATCGAGTATTTGACCTCTCTGTTATTTAGTCAGCTCGGCATTACCCAGAGCATTCTTGATGGTACTGCTGACGAAAAGACAATGCTCAATTATTACAGCAGAACGATAGAACCTATTGTGTCGGCTATTGTGGATGAAATGAAGAGGAAGTTTCTCACAAAAACAGCTCGGTCTCAGAAGCAGGACATTATGTATTTCAGAGATCCGTTCAAGCTTGTTCCGGTAGACAGCATTGCTGAGATTGCTGACAAGTTTACGAGAAACGAAATCATGACATCTAATGAAATCAGGCAGGTCATCGGTATGCGCCCGTCTTCTGATCCAAAAGCGGATACATTGGTGAACAGTAATATCAGCCAACCGAACGAGAGTAATCCGACTGGGCAAAGTCCTCAAACCGATGAACCGGGTGGAGAAGATAGTGAAGAAGATTCCATTGTGAACGATTTGCTCAATAGCTTGGAAGACGAGATAAACTCCATAATCGACGGATATATGTCCGAGGACGATGATGAAGGGGAAGAGGTGGTTGATGATGACGGATAATACAGCAAATCTCCAGCATTATGCCTCTCCGTACTACGATCCCGTCAAAGCACACGAGTATTACATGCAAAATCGCGAGCTGAAAGAACGCCGTTCCGTTCGGAAATTATCCGATGAGGGTAAAAAGTCTGGTCCTATACGAGAAACGAGATTAAGGCTGAGAAAAAGACCAAGGTAGAAGCTGAACAGGAAATAAAAAAGCAGAGGACTGATGAATTTAGAAGTAACGCAAAGGCAATGCGTGAAAGAATTTCGTCTCGTTTGAAAGATCTGAATGAGGCTTTGTCACAAAGGGCTTCATCGAAGAAAAAGGCCATTGACGAAAGGAAGAAATCCGATTTGGATGAGATAACGGCTGAAACTGAGAAAAAGAAACAGCGGGTGGAAGCGAAAAAAGAGTCGGAAATCGAAAAGCTTATGAGCGTCCCTATTCCTGAGGGTCTTTCTAAAGCGGAAAAGTCCAAACGGATTGCGGAAAGGAATGAAAAAATCGCAAAGCTTCGTTCGGATGCCAAGTCGGAAAAGGATAAGTTAAGCGACCGCTCCAATTCTGATAAGGGCGATGTCCGAAACACGGCGACGAACAAAAAACAGCGGGTTACGGAAGACACCAAAGCCGAAAGGTCGAGCAATTCTTCTAATGCTTCAGCGGAAAGGCAGCAGGTCAGCAATGATCTTAAAACGGCTATTGCGGCGGCAAGAGAAGCTTATAAAGCGGCAAAGGAATCTATTGACCAAACATACGAGGAAATTTACCAGAGGGAGTTTGACAGGATTGCAGCCGAAATGCCTAAAGTGTCTAAACGTAAGAAAAGTAAGAAAAAGTCAAGTAAAAAGAAATGAAGGAGGTAATTCAAAATGGTAAAGTGCGATTTTAGTGGATGGGCCACTAGAAACGATTTGCGCTGTGCCGATGGACGAATTATCCGGAAAGATGCTTTCAAAGGACAGAACGGAAAAACGGTCAGTCTTGTTTGGAATCATCAGCATAGTTCTCAGGATAATGTACTCGGCCACGCATTGCTTGAAAACAGGGAAGAAGGCGTGTATGCCTACTGTACTTTCAATGAAACAGAATCCGGCAAGACTGCCAAAGAATTGGTACAGCATGGCGACGTGGTTTCTCTGTCAATTTGGGCAAATCAGTTGAAACAGACAGGACATGATGTTGTTCATGGTGTTATCCGTGAGCTTAGTCTTGTTCTTGCTGGTGCAAATCCCGGTGCGTTCATTGATACAGTGATGGTTCACGGAGTAGAAGCAGAGGATGAAATGATTATCAATTACGATGAAAATATTATGCTCTATCATTCCGCTGATGACCCGGAGAAAGAGAAGAAAGGAGAGCCTCAGGAAGCTAAAAAGGAAAAGGAAGAGGAAAAGGAGAAGAAAGAAGAAAAGAAAGATCCGGAAACAAAAACCGACGATGATGAGACAGTCGGCGATGTATGGAACACCATGACGGAAAAGCAGCAGAATGCTGCGTATGCGATGATCGCTGCGGCTTTGGAGGAAAAAGAAGAGCTGGGTGACGATGATGAAAACAATAAAGGAGGTAACAAAACTATGAAACATAACGTATTTGACCAGGGAGCTGTTCAGGAGAGCACTTTCCTCAGCCATGCCGACCAGGTGGATATTATCAACCTTGCCAAGAGCAACAGCGTAGGCTCTTTGCGTACAGCTCTCAACATTTATCTGGAACAGAACAGAGAGACTTTGGAGCACAGCGGCATGGATGTCGATGATGTTCTGGCTCATGGAATCACCGACATTGAGAAACTGTTCCCTGAATTCAGGGATGTACGCCCCGGCGCTCCCGAGAGAATTACCCGCGATCAGGGATGGGTTACTTCGGTAATGAGCAAGGCTTACAAGACTCCGTTCAGCCGTATCCGTACCCGCCAGATGGATGCCCGTTCTGATGAGCTTCGTGCGAGAGGTTACAAGAAAGGCTCCAAGAAAGAGGAGCGCGGTAACATGACCCTGTACAACAGAACCACAGACCCGCAGACCGTTTTCGTAAAGGACAAGCTGAACCGGGACGACATTGTCGATATCACGGACTTCGAGGTTGCCGATTACATCTATCAGGATATGCGCGAGAAGCTGAACGAGGAGATCGCTATTGCAATCATGGTCAGTGACGGGAGAATCCCCGGTGCCGAGGGCAAGATTGACGAGACACATATCCGTCCGATCTGGGGAGATGACGAGTTCTTCACGATGCACGTTGACATTGATCTCAATGGCGCAAAAACCGAGCTTCAGGGTACGAATACCGGCGCCAATTTCAGTGAGAACTATATCTATGCAGAAGCGATCATTCGTGCGGCCCTCTATTCCAGAGAGAAGTACAAAGGGACTGGCCAGCCTGATTTCTACTGCACGCCTCATCTCGTGAACATCATGCTGCTTGCCAGAGACATGAACGGCCGCCGTATCTATGACACAGTTGCGGATTTGGCAAAGGCTCTGAATGTCGGGGAGATCCACACGGCTGAGCAGTTCGATGGTCTGACCAGAGAGACTTCCGATAAGAAGACAAAGGAGCTTCTCGGAATCTTTGTGAATATGGCTGACTATACCATCGGCTCCACCAAGGGCGGCGAGATCACCAGATTCAACCAGTTCGATATCGACTTCAATCAGGAGAAGTATCTGCTGGAGACAAGGCTGTCCGGTGCTTTGACGAGGTATCGTTGTGCAATCGCATTGGAAAAGGATGTGACCGATGAGGTTGTTGCCGGTTGATCCACAGACATTCAAAATGGTGTAAATTGATGAACCTCTTAGGTTCTTTTTTTATGCCTAAAAACGGAGGAAATGAGCAATGAAGTTTTACGGACCGATTGGCTATGCTGAGACAGTTGAAACCAAGCCCGGCGTGTGGGAGGAACAGATTACGGAGCGCATGTACTACGGTGATGTGACCCGCAATACGCGTCGGCTTCAAAGTTCTGAAACACTCAACGATGATATCAACGTTGCAAACGAAATCAGCATAGTCGCCGATCCGTTTGCCAATGAACATTTCTATTCGATGCGGTACGTTGGGTTTATGGGTGCTAAATGGAAAATTTCAAATGTTGAAGTTCAGTATCCAAGACTTATTTTAACCATAGGGGGTGTTTACAATGATGGATAGACGGCTTCTGTTTCACGAGGTACTGTGTGAAGTTCTCGGAAGTAGGAATGTTTATTTTCAGCCCCCGGAATCCGTTAAGATGTGTTACCCCGCTATTGTGTATGCTCGGAATGGCATCAAACCTACATATGCAAATAACGGGGTTTACTTATCTCAAATGGAATATTCAGTAACGGTAATAGACAAAGATCCGGATAGTCCTATCGTCGGCAAAGTAGCTTTGTTGCCTACCAGTAAATTTAACCGGCATTACGAGAAAGACAATCTGAATCATGATGTCTACACAATATTCTTTTAAGGAGGACAAAATCTATGAAACTTGAATGGGATAAAACTGGTGAACGCTTGTATGAAACAGGCGTGGATCATGGCGTTCTTTATCCGATCCAGACGGGCGGAGTTTACACAAAAGGCGTTCCGTGGAATGGTTTGAGCGCAGTAACAGAGAGTCCGTCCGGTGCGGAGGCTTCTCCCGTATATGCGGATAATATTAAGTATCTGAACCTCATGTCTGTTGAGGAGTTCGGGGCTACTGTCGAGGCATATACATATCCGCCTGAGTTCGCGGAATGCGATGGCTCTGTTGAGATTGTTCCTGGTATGTTTGCCGGGCAGCAGAACAGAAAGATGTTCGGTATGGCATACAGAACTATCCTTGGCAACGATGTTGATAACAATGACTACGGCTATAAGCTGCATCTGATCTACGGTGCTTTGGCAGCCCCTTCCGAGAAAGGTTATGGCACTATCAACGACAGTCCGGAACCGATTTCAATGTCCTGGGAGCTGACCACCACCCCGGTAGCGATTAACACCGTGATTGATGGCAAGAAGCTGAAACCTACAGCCTGCCTGACTTTTGACTCCACGAAGTTTGACAAGGCTTTCATGGCGAAGCTGGAAGATATTCTGTTCGGTACCAATCCTACCACGGAAGATGGCTCCGATGGAACAGAAGCAAGACTTCCTCTTCCGGATGAGATCCTCAAGCTGTATCAGGAGTCTACCGCAGCAGCGGGCTAATCTTACAACTGCATAGTGCAACCAGTAGGGAGTCGTATTCAGGGTGATGGACTGGCGGCTCCCTATTTTATTTGAAAGGAGAAAAAGAACATGTTAAAGAAAACAATACCTTATACAGATTACAACGGTGTGGAAAGAGTTGAGGATTTTTATTTCAATCTCTCCAAAGCAGAATCAATGGAGATGGAGCTGAGTATTCCCGGCGGGCTTACCGGAATGATCCGGCAGATTGTGGCAGCACAGGATGTACCGACTATCATTGCGACTTTCAAGCAGATCATTCTCAAGGCTTACGGCGAAAAGAGTCCGGACGGCCGACGGTTCGTCAAGTCCGAGGAGCTTTCCAAGGCATTTTCGGAGACCGAGGCATACTCCATCCTGTACATGGAGCTGGCTACAGATGCCAATGCAGCGGCTGAATTTGTGAACGGTATCGTACCGAAGGATGCGGATGCTCCTGCGGCACAGCAGCCTGAAAAACCGGCGTTGGCTCCAGTTACAAATTAGAAAACAATGGAGGACTGAGGGATGCTTCGTATTAACATACCGGCTGGCGAGGAGCAATGGGATGAGGTAAACGAAATCTTCATCTATCCAAAAGGACAAACGTTACAGTTGGAGCATTCCCTCGTCTCTCTTTCAAAATGGGAATCCAAATGGTGTAAGCCATTCCTTTCAAAGAAAGAAAAAACTTTTGAGGAAAATCTGGACTACGTTAAATGTATGACAATTACGCCAAACGTAGACCCGGAGGTTTACAGCTATTTGACGAGTTCCAATATTGATGTAATCAATCAGTATATAGATGCTCCGATGACAGCCACAACTTTCAGGGAAGAAAAAACCGGCAAACCAAACAGGGAGCAGGTTACTGCGGAGATTATTTATTACTGGATGATTGCCTTGAATATACCGTTTGAATGCCAGAAATGGCATCTCAACCGTCTGCTGACCCTTATCAGGGTTTGCGACATCAAGAATTCGCCGCCTAAAAAGATGAGTAAACGTGAAATCTTTAAACGCAATTCTGCTCTCAATGCGGCGAGAAAAAAACAGTTAAACACTAGGGGGTGACCTAAATGTCTGAAAAGAAAAGAGGTATAGATATATCCGTCTGGCAGGGAAACATTGATGCCGGACAGATTAAGAATAGTGGGATTGATTTTGTGATTATCCGCGAGGGTTATCGACAGGCAATCGATTCCAAGTTTTTCGACAATGTAAGAAAATGCAAAGAAGTGGGGCTTGCCGTCATGGGAGTTTACCACTTTTCTTATGCTCTGAATACCGAGCAGGCAAAGCAGGAGGCGCGGGCTGCGGTTGCGAATCTCCAGAGAGCCGGGCTTGGTAAAGACACCATTGTATTTTTTGATTTCGAGTATGACACGGTTACAAAGGCTGCGGCCGCTGGCGTGAAACTTGGAAAGACAGAATGTAATTCACACACAAAGGCATTCTGCGAAACGGTAGAGTCTCTTGGATACCGTGCCGGTATCTATTTCAATATTGACTACTATCGTAACTGGTATGACCACGCACTTCTGGATCAATATATCAAATGGTTGGCTGACTGGACTGGCGAAGCGGATTATCCTTGTGATTTTCACCAGTACACCAGTAAGGGAAGTGTCCCCGGAATCAGCGGCAACGTTGATATGAACTACTACTATGAGAAAGAAGATAAGGAGGGAACGATTGTGAGATATTCGAGACAAGCTGTATTAGATGTGGCGAAATCTTGGGTCGGAAAGAACGAATCGGATGGTTCTTATAAAGAAATTATCGATCTCTATAATTCCTTTATCGGAGCATTACCGAGAGGAACCAAGATGCTTTATGAGTGGCCATGGTGTGCTGCTACATGGTCGGCTTTAGCAATTAAACTTGGTTATACGGCAATTATGCCTATTGAAATCAGTTGTTATTATCTCATTGAAGCAGCAAAAAAGATGGGCTGTTGGGTGGAAGATGATGGATATATTCCATCGCCAGCCGATGGGATTTTATATGATTGGGACGATTCTGGTTCTGGAGAAAACACCGGTAATCCGGATCATATAGGAACAGTCGAATATGTTTCCGGTGGATACATCACCGTTATTGAAGGAAACTACAATAACGCTGTAAAACGGCGCACGATTTCCATCAATGGAAAGTATATCAGAGGATTTATTACTCCCAGATATGAAGATAACGAAGTTTCAGCCCCAACCCAGGATGAGAATAAGAGCATCAACACTATTGTGCATGAAGTTATTACTGGACTTTGGGGAGATGGCGAAACTCGTAAAAAGGCTTTGGAGGCAAAGGGATACAACTACGCTGAGATTCAGAGCAGAGTAACTGAAATCTTGAACGGTTCCGTTTCAACTACTCCGAATGTTCCTGCAAGTGGAAAAGTTACTGCAACCGCATACGCGAAGTCTTTCGATAAGAATGTGAGTGGAGTTTATACCGTTTCCGCAAATAGTGGTTTGTACTGTCGCAATGATGCAGGTAAAAATAAGAAGGCTCTGTGCCTGATCCCAAATGGGACGAAGGTTCGATGTTATGGATACTACACGACTTATAACGGAACAAAGTGGCTGTATGTACAATTTGAATTAAATGGAGTTCAGTACACTGGGTTCTGTTCCAGTAATTATCTGAAGAAGTAAGGAGAATTCCATATGATAACGTTCAGACAAAAGGGCGACTTCTCCAAACTGACACGTTATCTGGAGAAAGTCAAATCGGTCGTTAAACTTAGCGACCTTGATAAGTATGGCAAGGAAGGAGTAGCTGCTCTTGCGTCTGCAACTCCGGTTGATACTGGCTTAACCGCCAGCTCATGGTCATACGAAATCAAACACCAAAACGGAAGAGTATCAATTACGTTTAAAAATTCAAATATTCAAAATGGAGTTCCGATTGCGATTATTTTGCAGTATGGACACGGAACCCGAAACGGCGGCTGGGTACAGGGGCGAGATTATATCAATCCTGCTATCCAGCCTATTTTTGACAAAATCGCAAATGACGCATGGAGGGAGGTTACTAAGCTATGAGTTCAACGATTGACGAAAGAGTTGTCGAGATGCGGTTTGACAACAGGCAATTTGAAAGTAATGTTCAGACCAGCTTGTCAACTCTCGACAAGCTCAAGCGTAGCCTGAATCTTGACGGTGCGGTAAAAGGTCTGGAGGGTATTAACGCGGCATCAAAAAACTGCGATATGTCTGGACTTTCCAGCGCGGTCCAAACGGTTCAGGCCAGGTTCTCAGCGTTGGAGGTCATGGCGGTAACTGCCCTTGCGAACATAACGAACTCAGTTATCAATACAGGAAAACAGATGCTTCATTCGCTTACCATCGAACCTATCAAAGATGGCTTTGCCGAGTACGAACTGAAAATGGGGTCTATTCAGACAATCATGATGAGTACCGGCGCTTCGTTGGAAGATGTGAATAAGTATCTGAATGAACTGAACACTTATGCCGACAGGACAATTTATTCATTTGCAGATATGACTTCCAATATTGGTAAATTTACGAATGCGGGAGTCAAACTTGAAGACGCTGTAATGGCTATTCAGGGTATCTCAAATGAGGCGGCTGTTTCAGGCGCTAATGCAAATGAAGCTTCAAGAGCTATGTATAACTTTGCCCAGGCATTGTCGGCAGGCTATGTAAAGCTGATTGACTGGAAGTCGATTGAGAATGCTAACATGGCAACTGTAGAGTTTAAAACGCAGCTTCTTGAAGCGGCTGTGGCTGCCGGAACAGTTGAAAAGACTACAGATGGCATGTACCGTGTTCTTACCGAAAACAATCAGGGTTCTACAATGGATGAGGCGATTGACGCCACCAAGAATTTCAACGACAGCTTGCAGTATCAGTGGATGACAACAGATGTTCTTGTCAACACACTGAGGGATTATGCTGACGAGACGACGGACATTGGTAAAAAGGCTTTTGCAGCAGCGCAGGAAGTCAAAACATTTACTCAGTTAATGGACACGCTTAAAGAAGCAGTTGGTTCTGGCTGGGCTATGACATGGGAAATTTTGTTCGGTGATTTTAATGAAGCTAAAGCCATGTGGACGGATGCCAGTAACTATTTCGGCGGCATGATTGACGCTATGTCGGATGCCCGGAACTCCATGTTACAGGGATGGAAGGACCTTGGCGGCAGGACCGCGGTTATTGATGCTGTGAAGAATGGGTTTGGAGCATTGGTCAGCGTCGTAAAGCCCGTGAAGGATGCGTTCAGGGAGATATTTCCTCCTACGACATCTCAGCAGCTTTATAATATGACGATTGCCCTGAGAGAGTTTACTTCCCATTTGAAGCTTAGTGATACGGCATCGGCGAACCTGAAAAGAACATTCAAGGGTATATTTGCCGTATTGGATATTGGCAAACAGGCGTTTTCGGCCTTGTTCAAAGCCGTCACCCCATTATTTGGCGGTTTCAAAACTCTTGGCGGAGGAGTTCTGAGTGTAACAGGAAATATTGGCGATTTTCTGGTAAGCATTGATGAGTTCGTTAAAAAGAATGATATTTTCGGAAAATCCGTTCAGGGAGTCATCGACTTCGTAGGGAAAGCAGCCAATGCGTTCAAGGATTTCGCAAAGGAAGTAAAAGATAAATTTAATCTTCCGGATTTGGATGCGATTAAGAAATCCGTCACAGATTTTCTGAACACTCTTAAAGAGAAAATTAAAATTCCCGGTCTGGAATTACTGCATTCCATGCTCGAAAGAATCCATATCAGAATGTCCCAGGTTGGGGAAGCGGCCGGGGATATGAAAGGCGGAGTTATTATCGCAATCGGTGCGATGGGTGAAGCTCTTTCAAAGTGTAAATTCTTGCAGTTGCTTCAGGCTTTATGGAACGGTGTAAAAACCATTGTCGGTGGAATCGCACAGGTTATCGGCGGTTTGGCGGATACGATTATTGAAAAACTGGGAAACGCTGACTTTAGCGGAATCATCGATTTGCTGAATGGCTTATCCCTCGGTAGTATTGCGGTTGGTCTTACCAAGTTCATAAACAGCCTTTCCAATCCGTTGGATAGTCTTGGCGACATCATGGAAAACGTGACAGGCATTCTTGATGGAGTAAGGGGGTGCTTTGAAGAGTACCAAAATCAGTTAAAGGCTGGAACACTGATAAAGATTGCTACTGCTATTGGTATTTTGGCAGCGTCAATCGTGGCTATTTCTCTTGTTGACAGTGATAAGCTTACTGGTTCTCTTGGAGCAATCGCAGTCATGATGACGGAGCTGATAGCTGCTATGGCGGCGTTTAATAAGCTGGGAGGAGTGTCTGGTAAGGGAGCCACAAAACTTGTCGTATTTGCTGGCGCGGTTCTTGTCTTATCAAGTGCGGTGAAAAAGATGGCAAGTCTTAGCTGGAGTGAACTGGCAAGAGGTTTGGTTGGTGTTGGTGTATTGTTGGCGGAACTCGATGTTTTTATGGCCACAGCGAAGTTCAACAAGAAAGCCATGTCCAATGCAACCGCCATGGTTATATTTGCCGCAGCGATTAAGGTTCTGGCTTCTGCCGTTAAGAGTCTCAGTGGTTTAAGCTGGGAAGATATGGCGAAAGGATTGCTTGGAGTCGGCGTTCTTCTGGCTGAAGTAGATGTTTTCTTGAATACTGCAAAGTTCAGTGGAAAGGCGATGTCTACAGCTACGGGAATGCTTATCATGTCGGCAGCTTTAAAAGTGCTGGCTTCGGTATGTGGCGATTTTGCTCAGATGCAATGGGGTGAAATAGGAAAAGGGCTTACTGCGGTTGGAGCGTTGCTTTTAGAAGTCGCGGCATTTACAAAACTTACTGGAAATGCAAAGCACGTTATTTCTTCAGGGCTTGCTCTGGTTGAGATAGCGGCTGCCATGAAGATATTTGCATCAGCGATGGGAGATTTTGCGAGATTTTCATGGCAAGAAATTGCAAAAGGTCTTGTAGCAATGGGCGGAGCTTTGGCGGAGGTTGCTATAGCTACAAATCTGATGCCTAAGAATATGGTCGGTATCGGAACAGGTCTTATCGTAGTTGGTGCAGCTCTTGAGATTATTGCGGATGCTTTAGGCAAGATGGGTAAGTTCTCCTGGGAAGAGATTGCAAAAGGACTGGTGGCAATGGGAGGCGCATTAGCTGAACTTGCGATTGGTCTGAATCTCATGAAAGGTACGTTGGCTGGTTCGGCAGCAATGCTTGTGGCGGCTACGGCTTTGGCAGTTTTGACTCCGGTTCTCAGCGTTTTGGGTGCTATGAGTTGGGGAGGAATTGCAAAAGGTTTGATTACGATTGCCGGGGCATTTACGGTTCTCGGGGTTGCCGGGTCTGTTCTCACGCCACTTGTCGGAACAATTCTCGCATTGAGCGGAGCGTTTGCTCTGATTGGTGTTGGGGTAGTGGCTATCGGTGCAGGGCTTTTGGCGGCAGGATTGGGTCTGTCTGCGTTGGCGGTTGGGTTTACGGCTTTTGCCGCCTCTCTTACTGCTGGCGCTACGGCTGTTGTTGCCGGTTTGACAGTCATCATTACAGGCGTGGCAGGTCTTATACCGGCAATCGTTGCCAAAGTCGGCGAGGCAATCGTTGAATTGTGCAAAGTAATTACCGCCAGTGCGCCTGTTATCGGCGAAACAATCAAGGCGGTTGTATTAACCCTTGTTGATGTGCTGGTCGAGTGCGTGCCTGCTATAGCAGACGGTGCTTTAACACTGATTGCAGGGGTTTTGGAGGCTCTGGTTGCATATACGCCTTCAATCGTGGATTCTATATTCCAGTTCCTGATTGCAATTCTTGATGGAATTGAGAGGAATTTGCCGAAACTTATTCAGTCGGCGATAAATGTTCTTATGGCTTTCTTCTCTGGAGTTATAGATGCTCTGAGCGGAATTGATGTTGACGTACTTGTAAAAGGTATCGCTGGCATCGGTTTACTCTCCGCTATTATGGTGGCGTTAGGTGCCGTTGCTGGACTTATTCCACAAGCTATGGCTGGAGTGCTCGGTATGGGTGTTGTCATTGCCGAATTAGCTTTGGTATTAGCAGCAGTAGGCGCGTTAGCCCAGATTCCTGGATTATCTTGGCTTATTGGAGAAGGAGGCAAGTTATTACAGGGGATAGGCACGGCTATCGGTCAGTTTGTCGGCGGTATCGTTGGCGGATTCATGAGCGGTGTGTCAAGCCAGTTCCCACAAATCGGTTCTGATTTATCAGGATTTATGATGAATATTCAGCCATTCATTGAAGGAGCTAAAGCGATAGATGCTTCGATGATGGAGGGTGTAAAGGCACTTAGCGAAACAATTCTTATACTTACCGCTGCTGATATTTTACAGGGGTTGACTTCTTGGTTTACTGGCGGTTCTTCACTTTCGGATTTTGCCGAAGAGCTTGTGCCTTTTGGCACGGCTATGAAAGCTTACTCGAATGCGATTTCTGGAATAAATCCTGAAACGGTAACGGCATCAGCAACAGCGGCAAAAGCGCTTGCTGAAATGGCGTCCAATCTTCCTAACAGTGGCGGGGTTGTTGGCTGGTTCATGGGTGAAAACGACATGGATCAGTTTGCGGCTCAGTTGGTTCCTTTTGGCGAAGCGATGAAAGCGTATGGTGAAGCTGTATCCGGAATTGACGGTGCATCCATTGAAAGTTCGGCGATTGCCGGACAGGCTTTAACCGAATTAGCCAATACAGTACCGAATACCGGCGGCGTAGTGGGTTGGTTTGCTGGAAACAATGATTTGGGGGACTTTGCGGAACAGCTTGTGCCTTTTGGAGAAGCTATGAAGTTATATGGCGATTCCGTAGCAGGAATCAATTCTGAATCGATACAGGCTTCTACAATAGCAGGCAAGGCATTGACAGAGCTTGCTAATACAGTTCCCAACACTGGTGGAGTTGTAAGTTGGTTCACCGGGAATAATGACCTCGATACCTTTGGGGAGCAGATTGTTCCTTTTGGCGAAGCCATGAAAGCGTATGGCGATGCCGTTGCGGGTATTGATGGAGAAGCAGTAACAGCGTCTGCTACGGCAGGCTTGGCTTTAACGGAATTAGCCAATACAGTACCGAATACCGGCGGCGTTGTAAGCTGGTTTACTGGAAACAATGATCTTGATACATTCGGGGAACAAATCGTTGTGTTCGGTGCGGCAATGAAAAAGTACGGAGATGCGGTTGCCGGTATTGATGCAGAAGCTGTGACGGCGTCCGCGACAGCAGGTTTAGCATTGGCAGAGTTGTCAAATGGCCTGGATAACAGCGGCGGCGTTGTGAGTTGGTTTGCAGGGGATAACGATTTGGCGAGCTTTGCAAAGAGTATCATACCTTTTGGCGAGGCAATGAAATCATATTCAGATGCAGTAAGCGGCATTAACCCATCGGCAGTAACAGCATCCGCAACTGCGGCACAAAGTTTGGCAACTTTAGAGGGAAATCTTCCAGCTATTGGTGGACTTTCCGAAATCATGAATGGCGGAAACAGCCTTGCGAGTTTTGCAAGAGAGTTGATTCCATTCGGCGAAGCAATGAAATTATATTCGGATGCCGTGATTGGAGTAAATCCAAGTGCAGTAACAGCGTCGGCTACGGCGGCGCAAAGTTTATCAGAATTGGAAGCAAATCTTCCGGATGTTGGCGGCATATCAGGTTGGATTACCGGGGATACCGACTTGGGCGAGTTTGCGGAACGACTAATTCCATTCGGAGAAGCAATGTTGTCCTACAGCAATGCTATCAATGGAATCAACCCGGAAGCAGTAACAGCGTCTGCTACAGCAGCACAAGCATTAGCTGCCCTGGAAGCAAATCTTCCGAAGACTGGCGGCGTTGTGAGCTGGTTTGCAGGGGATAACGATCTGGAATCATTTGCTAAAGGTATTACGCCTTTTGGTGAAGCGATGAAATCATATTCTCTGGCAGTAACAGGTATCAATGCAGATGCTGTTGTTAATTCGACTACGGCGGGTCTGGCATTGATCGAGTTGGCGAAAACACTTCCAACTACAGGCGGAGTCGTTGGCTGGTTTACCGGAGAAAACGATTTGGCATCTTTTGCCAGTGGGATCGTACCTTTTGGCGAGGCAATGAAAGAGTATTCTCTTGCAGTAACGGGTATCAATTCTGACGCAGTTATAAACTCCACAACAGCAGGTAAAGCGCTGATTGAATTGGCGAATACCGTTCCGAATACGGGAGGAGTCGTTGGCTGGTTCACAGGTGGTAAGGACATGAGCCAGTTCGGTGAACAGTTGACACCTTTTGGTGAGGCGATGAAATCTTATTCCGACGCTATATCCGGAATAGACGTAGAAGCTATCACAAATTCGGCTACAGCAGGCAAGGCATTAGTGGAATTGGCGAATACACTTCCGAATACAGGAGGAGTGGTAAGCTGGTTTACGGGCAGTAATGATATTGGTGCATTTGGAGAGAGTCTGATATTGTTCGGTAAAAACTTTGCACAGTATTCAGATTACATGAAGAATGTTGACGCCGGTATTGTCACAGCCACAACTAATGCGGCCAGCTCAATCGTTGAGTTACAAAAGAGTCTTCCGGAAGAAGGAGGGTGGTTCTCTAAAGACGTAAGCCTTGCTGATTTCGGTAAGGACATGAGTTCATTTGGTTCCTATTTCAGCTCTTATTATGCCTATATAAGCGGTGTTGATACTGGTGTACTTTCCAGTGTTATTACCCAGACAAACCGATTGGTTGAAATGGCGAAGGGGATGGTGGGACTGGATGTTAGCGGAATGACATCATTTAGTTCCGCATTGACAAAACTCGGAGAAACTGGTGTCACAGGTTTCATCAATGCGTTCAATAATGCAGAATCAAAAGTTAAGGCCGCAGCTTCTAATATGCTGACGGCTTTTATCAACGGCGCGAATGCCAAGAAGTCTGACACAACCACCACTTTCACAAATATTGTGCAGGCGGTATTGACAGCAATAAAGGCTAAGCAGCCGGAGTTCCAGACAGTTGGTTCTACGTTAATGGTAAAATTTATTGCAGGAGTGAAATCGCAGGATAATACTGCCCGGACGACATTTACCACGATTATCAGTGGGTGTTTAACGGCTATCAAGAACAAATACGCTGAGTTCCAAACTGTTGGAACACAAACTATGATTAAATTCATTGCTGGTGTAAAATCTCAGGACAACAATGCCAGAACTACGTATACAAACATCATGAACGGATGTCTGACAGCTATTAAGAACAAGTATACGGAATTTCAGACAGTGGGTACTCAGACGATGGTTAAGTTTATCGCTGGTGTAAAGTCCAAAGATAATGAGGCTCGCACGACATTCACCACGATTATCAGTGGATGCTTAACAGCTATCAAAAACAAATACGCTGAGTTTGAGGCGGTCGGCAGAGGGTGCATGGAAAAACTCATTTCGGGTGTAAAAAGCAAAGATGCCAATGTCAAAGATTCATTTACATCAAGCCTTAGTAATGCAGTTAATGCCGTTAAAGGTTATAGAGACCAGTTCTATAGTGCTGGTTCTTACCTTGTAGATGGGTTTGCATCTGGTATTAGTGAGAATGCGTATAAGGCCGAGGCAAAAGCAAGAGCGATGGCAGCGGCTGCGGCAAGAGCTGCTGAAAAGGAACTGGATGAGCACTCACCTTCCAAAGTAGGTTATCGGATTGGTGATTACTTTGGCGTAGCATTTGTCAATGCTATTGGCGACTATGAAGATAAAGCATACGATGTAAGTTCTGATATGGCAACTGCCGCTAAAACCGGTCTAGGCAATGCAATTTCCAAGATTAAGGATTTCATTACTAATGGTATTGATGCGGAGCCGACAATCCGGCCTGTTCTTGATTTGTCGAACGTGGAGTCGAGGATCGGCAAGCTGAACACTATGTTGAGCAGAACGCAGGCATTATCCATCAGCGCCAGCATGAACAAAGACCGTACCTCGGAAATTCAAAATGGAGGTGGAAAACCTAACACAAACAGTACGTTTACCTTTACACAAAATAACTACTCGCCTAAGTCATTGTCGAGAGTTGAACTTTATCGTCAGACGAACAATCAGTTCTCGGCATTTGAAAGGATGGTGAAAGCATGATTAAATCAATCACTGTTACGAACTATCTTGGCGATAGTATCAAACTTGATTTGGCGCGGCCGGAGGAATCCGGCTTCGTCGTCACTTCAGTTACCGGTTTGGGATCTGGAAAAGCGAATATTAACATGACAGAAATAGCGACAAACGATGGAAGTCTATATAATTCGTCTAGGCTCCCGAGCCGTAACATTGTAATATCATTGAAATATCTATGGCAGAGTACAATCGAGGATGTGCGCCAGCTCTCATATAAATTTTTCCCAATCAAGAAAAAACTCACCCTGCTTATCGAGACGGACAACAGGCAGGCGGAGATTGAGGGCTATACAGAAGCAAACGATCCAAACATATTCAGCAAGGATGAGGGTTCTGACATTTCAATCGTATGTCCGAATCCTTTTTTTTATTCTGCCGGAAAAGACGGAGTAAACACTACTATTTTTTATGGTGTCGAACCGTTATTCGAGTTTCCGTTCAGTAATGAATCCCTTTATGAGTGTCTGATCGAAATGGGGTGGATTCAGAACCAGATGGAAAAAGTGGTTGTTTATAGCGGTGATGCAGAAATTGGTGTGACTATTACGATTCATGCAATCGGAGAAGCACGCAACATTACCATCTACAATACTGGCACAAGAGAGATTATGAGGATTGACACAAATAAGTTGGCGTCTTTTACCGGTTCCGGGATTGTGGCAGGTGATGAAATCACTATTTGTACTGTGAAAGGCAAGAAATCAATCACGCTGCTTAGAAACGGTAAAACCACGAACATACTCAACTGCCTTGACAAGAATGCCGATTGGTTCCAGCTCGCAAAGGGCGATAACGTCTTTGCGTATACGGCTGAAGAAGGGAGTACAAACCTACAGTTTAAGATTGAAAATCGAGTCATTTACGAGGGGGTATAGGTATGGATGTAACAGTTCTTAACACGAATCTTGACGCCGTATCCATCGTTGATGTCTACGAATCGTTCATCTGGACTGACCGGTATTATGAATATGGAGATTTCGAGCTTTTTACCTCGATGACAGAGACTATTCTCAGTTACATCAGACAGGATTATTATTTGCAGAACCGCGAGTCGGAACACGTTATGATTATCGAAAAGATACGAATTGCTTCTGATTCCGAGAATGGGAACCATATCACGGTTACTGGCAGATCATTGGAATCTATTCTTGACCGCCGGATTGTCTGGGGACAAAAGACCATAACCGGAAATCTTCAAAATGGAATCCGTACTCTGCTGAATGAGAATGTAATATCTCCAGCAGACAGCACAAGGAGAATAAGTAACTTTATCTTTGAAGCGTCAACTGATCCCGCTATTACGTCACTGAAGATTGATGCGCAGTATACCGGCGATAATCTGTATGATGTAATTAACAAAATCTGTAGTGAGAGAAGCATAGGTTTCAAGGTGACTCTTAACAACAATAAACAGTTCGTATTTAAGCTGTATGCCGGGACGGATCGTTCCTATGACCAGTCGGCGAATCCTTATGTCGTATTTTCCCCCAAATTTGAAAACATCATCAACAGTAATTATGTGGAATCTAAGTCTGCACTGAAGACCGTTACTCTGGTTGGCGGTGAAGGTGAGGGTTCTGCAAGAAAGTATACGACTGTTGGCGGGGGAAGTGGATTAAATAGGCGGGAGCTTTTTACGGACGCAAGGGATATTTCTTCTGATGTTGGAGACGGGGTTGTCTTATCTGATGCGGAATACACGGCTCAGTTACAGCAGCGGGGAAAAGAAAAGTTGGCAGAGAACACGGATGTAACCTCATTTGAGGGGCAGGTGGAAACAACCGTTATGTTCAGGTATGGAGAGGACTTCTTCAACGGAGATGTCGTTCAGATCGCCAACGAATACGGACATGAAACGAAAGCGAGAATCGTTGAAATCGTTATGTCCGAAGATGAAGACGGTAACTCTGTATACCCTACATTTAAAACGATAGAACAGGAGGCGGTGTGATATGAGTGTGACATGTGGGTTTTATAACTCAAAAAATGGCGATCGAAAATACGATGCGATTCAAATGTCAAGTATTTTTGACGGCATCATCCGGGATGGAGTTTTACAGCATTACGGAACGGCAATGGTTGTTAAAGAATCCGAAGGCATGATGGTGAATGTCGGCATCGGACGGGCCTGGTTTAATCATACATGGACTCTGAATGATGCATTGCTTCCGTTGACGGTTCCTATATCGGAAGTTCTTCTAAACAGAATTGATGCGGTTGTTCTGGAAGTCGACGCACGCGAATCTGTTAGAGCGAATTCTATTAAGATTATCAAAGGTACTCCGGCATCCAGTCCGAAGAACCCGACGATGATCAAGACAAACGACAGATGGCAGTATCCGCTTGCCTATATCCGTGTCAACGCTGGTGTGACTTCGATACGGCAGGCGAACATTACAAATTGTGTGGGAACGTCTGCGTGTCCGTTTGTTACTGCTCCACTGGAAAAGATGTCTATTGACGCTCTTGTAGCACAGTGGGGAGATCAGTGGAAGGCTTTTTACGGCGCTCAGACGGCGGACATGGAAGCTGCAAATACTTTCTGGAAAAACCAGTGGAGGACGTGGTTCCAGGCACAGACGACAGAGATTCAGGAAGCATATCTGAACTGGGAGCATCAGTGGGAGGAATTTTTTAACGCCCACGCAAATGAAATTACCGATACGGCTGAGTATTGGAAGGACATGTGGCAAAAGTGGTTCTATGACTATGTCAACAACAGTAGCAGGGAGTTAGCCTATTGGAAGAAGCTTGTAACCGACGATTTTACGGAGTACAGCACTTTCTGGAAAAACCAGTGGAGGACGTGGTTCCAGGCACAGACGACAGAGATTCAGGAAGCATATCTGAACTGGGAGCATCAGTGGGAGGAATTTTTTAATAATCAGACCACGGAGATGCAGACGGCAAATGCGAACTGGAAAGATTTATGGCAGGCATGGTTCTACGATTATGTGAACGGAAACACGGAAGAATATTCCGCATGGAAGAACTCAATCGACAAAGATTTTCGAGATTGGTGGGATTCTATTAAGGAACTTCTTGACGGTGAAGACATTTCCGCATTCGCTAACAAACTTGTCGCTCTCAATGAGCGAATGGATAAGTTTGAAGAATTTCAAAATGAGCTTACAAATACCCATTCGATCTATGACAGCCTTAACGATTCGTCGGATAAGGCTATTTTTGATGGGAATAACGAGCCGATTGAAGGGAAACGTGTCACGTTCGTTGTTGAGAAAGAGTCTGATGTTGGAAAGGAACTAGAAGACGTAAAGAGGCGTTTATCGGCTATTGAGCAGGCATTTGACGGGCTTGCCAATGAATTTACGGTTTATCAGATTCTGACTGACGGCGGAACATGGCTGTATGTTGATAATCCCGATACCGACCGTACCGAGCAACTCCTTGATGATAAAGGCGATGTTATCAGAGGCAAAACCATATTCGTCACAAAGTAAAGGAGGCGCTTATGTTTGACAATACCTTTGTATATTTACAGGCAATTACAGATTCGATAAAAGAGCCGGTTATGGATAACCTTGGGAATCCGATTGAAAGCCGTACATACTCGGGTCTGTTGGCAAAATTTATGGAGGGCATACCGCCGGAATTTCAGGTTTCAGGATACCTCAGAGACAATGCCAGAAGGGGTATTTATCTGCTGTTAGATTCTAATAGCGAAACGGTTAAGGACAGTAAATCAAGAGACCTGAACGGTAAGGGATATTCAACAGAACAAATTCTTGACAGCGGAAATAATCCAATCCTCAGTCAAGCTATATTTGTTACAAATTAAAAAGAAAGGTGATGAAGTATGAAGATTACAGATTATGAAAAAGTGACACAACTTCTCGACAACAACGTCCTGCTTGTGGATGGTGACGGCGGGACAAAAACAATTTTGGCAAGGGATTTGCTTGGGGCGCTTGTGGCGATAAGTTCTTCGCAGGATTATCTTGCTAAGATGAATGTTTCTCAGCTTACGCAGGTTAGCGCTGTTTCTGCGAGTGACAGGATTCTTCTTGGCGCTGCGGATGGCAACAAGGGCATCACGGTCAACGATGCTTTTTGGGGGATTTTGGACGAGGTTATTTCTGTGGAGCAGCGCAGAAATATTTTCCGCGGCAAGAATCTTGGGACAGCTTTTACGGCTGCGCAGAAAGCCCAGATCAAAGCCGGAACGTTCAAAGGATTCTTTATCGGGGACTACTGGAGTATCGGCGACCGTACCTGGAGAATTGTCGATATCAACTACTGGCTGAATTCCGGCGATACTTCCTGCACAACTCCTCATCTGGTAATTATGCCGGATCAGTCTCTTTACTCTGCCAAGATGAATGAAACCAACATCACGACTGGCGGCTATGTTGGCTCCCAGATGTATACAGCAAATCTCGCCAATGCCAAGACGCTGGTGAATTCGGCGTTCGGCTCTGCGAATATTCTCAATCATAGAGAGTATCTGACAAATGCGGTGTCAAATGGATATCCGTCGGCAGGAGCATGGTATGACTCTACGGTGGAGCTGCCGAACGAGATCATGATGTACGGAAGTTTGGTGTTTACGCCGGCTGGTGACGGTTCTTTCGTTCCGAACCGTTATACCATCGACAAGACACAGTTGGCGCTCATGAAGATGTATCCGAGGTTCATCAATCCTGGAAGATATTGGTATTGGCTGAGAGACGTCGTTTCTTCGGCTTGTTTCGCTCTTGTGCACTACTATGGCAATACGGACTACAGCTACGCCTCGAGCTCTGGCGGGGTTCGTCCGGTCTTCGGGTTGGTTGGCTAAATCCGGGGGCCTTGTGCCCCTTTTTGTGGAAACCGTATGTAGGTGACTGAAAATTATGTTAAAAGAAAGGAAGAATCAAAATGGATGAGAGAATCTATAAGATAACCCTCGCTGATGGAACAGAAATCGGTAATCTTACCATGAACGGTAATAATTTCATTTCTGAAGGGACCATCGACCCCGGAATTTTCCAGTCGAATTGCTCCCCCGTTATAATCAACGATGGTGAGCATGATGAGGTACATGAGAATATGGATCTGGTGCAGGTGACGGAGGTAGACGGGAAGTCCTGGTTTGTTCTTAGAGATATTACTCTCAAGGAACTGGAGCAGGCGAAAATCAAATCCGACATTGAGTACCTCGCAATGATGTGTGAAGTTGACCTGTAAGAAAGGAGGATCACCATGGAACATAGCAAGAATTACGACAAGGTTAAGAACTACTACGGCAGGAAGCTGTGGGATGAGAACCGCGTTCGTAACGCCGTAGTAAAAGGCTGGATCACAGAAGAAGAATTTGTCGAGATCACAGGGAAAGACTATAAATGAGTGTCTTAGTGAGCGACCGTAAAGAGTCCAAATTTGAAGCCATTACATATTCGATTGAACTCCATGATATGCTTATAGACTTTATGCAGAGAAATTTCGGGGTAAAGGATTTAGACCACTTTGTCAGAGTTCGTTATGCCTACGGGGATGATGAAACGGAAAATTTTGCGAAGTACAGGTATCTTATGACCAACTTCAAGAACCGTATCGACCTGCTGGCGTCGCAACTCACCAATAATATCAGAGCGGCTAATTCCACTTATCCCACTTCTATGCTGGAGTATGAGCAGAGGAGAAGCTACCAGAACAACGCTATTGTAAACTGCGAGCAGATCATCAAAGAGTTGCAGCGGATTGTAGAGATTTTCAATGTGGATGTTAATACTTACGGCAGATATGTCAAAGCTATCGACCGAGAAATCGGATTGATAAAGAAATGGCGTCAGCGCGACAACAGAATCAAATCGTATTTGCAGGGCAACATCTAATAAACGCGTCGTTTCTTCGGCTAATTTCGCTAATGTGAACAACAATGGCAATACGAA
>CAJTYV010000017.1 GCA_910584195.1 uncultured Ruminococcus sp.
AACTGTACATTGATTTGTGCACTCCTTACGTCCAACTTTTTGTCCGCAGGCCCGTCAAGGGTGAGACTAAATACCTGTACTTTGAGAAATCTATCAAAAACCATGCCAGCAGATTCGGCAGATGGTATGTGGAGTGTCCGCAGAAGAATTGATTTGAAGGAGGATTCCATGAAGCATACAGAAGAACAAATCATAGCAGCGGAAAACAGGCTGCACATCGTGATTCCGATGGTGTATCGAGAGTTTATGCTTGCAGATCATGCAATGGAATTTGATGATGGCATCCTGTATGATATTGAAGCAATTGCGGAACGCTATGTTACGTTAGGATTTTCGGAATCCGCACCAGAGCTGATTCCCATCGGCAATGACAACGGCGACTACGAGCTTGTGATGAAATCCGGCAGCAAGACCACACGGTTTGGCTTTCTGGAGCAGGGCTCGATTGGTACAGCAGAGCCGCAGCATTTACAAAACTTTATAAAGTGGTATGAAAGCGGGCACCTATTCTCTCAAGAGAAAAAGGAAAAGATTGACTGGTCTGCCAAGGTAAAAGTCGTTCTGAAAAAATGTCCGGAAGACAAGGTAAGAACCATCATGAAAATCCGTAAAGCGTTCCAACTGGAAACGCCTGCCGCCCAGCTTTTATCTGCTGTGGAAAACACACCGTTTGTACTGACGGAAAAACTAACAGCAATTGTTGCCAAAAAGATAATTGAACAGGAGCAGCTGCAAAGCTGGGTCGAAATCCGCTTTTGACAGAACGGAGGTAGCCGCTGTGGAGAAAACATATATCGCAATCGACCTCAAGAGCTTTTACGCTTCCGTGGAATGCGTTGACAGAGAGCTTGATGCGCTGACCACAAACCTTGTAGTTGCTGATGAAACGCGCACTGAGAAAACGATCTGTCTTGCTGTTACTCCCTCACTGAAAGCCTACGGGATTTCCGGACGAGCCCGACTGTTCGAGGTCATACAAGCGGTCAAGGAGATCAATCAGAAGCGGTTCAATGAGGCTTTTCGCCGGAAACTGCTGCCGAAGGACGAGAACGGGAAGTATCATTTTGCATCAGCGTCATTTGATGCGGAAGCACTTGCAGCAGATCCTGCACTGGAGCTGTCGTATATCGTAGCTCCGCCGCGTATGAAGCTGTATGAGGAGATCAGCACGAAGATATTCTCCATTTATATGCGGTATATCTCTCCGGAGGACATACATGTTTATTCCATTGACGAGTGCTTTATCGATGCGACCGGATATCTGAACACTTACCACATGACGGCGCATGAGCTGGCAATGACCATGATACGGGAAGTGCTGTATGAGACTGGTATCACTGCGACCGCAGGAATCGGCACGAACCTATATCTCGCAAAGGTCGCTATGGATATAGTGGCAAAGCATGTTCCCGCCGACAAGGATGGTGTCCGGATTGCAGAACTGGACGAAATGAAATATAGAGAGCTTCTCTGGTGTCACACGCCCCTAACGGACTTCTGGGGGCTTGGCGGCGGAACCGCAGCCCGTGTTGCTGCGCTGAACTGCTATACTATGGGTGATATTGCCCGTCTGAGCACGATTAATGAAGACCTGCTTTACAAGGCACTCGGCGTAAAGGCTGAGATCATAATCGACCACGCATGGGGCTGGGAGCCTACAGAGATACCAACGATCAAGGCATACAGACCGTCAACGAACTCGCTTTCCTCTGGTCAGGTGCTGAAGGAACCATATACTGCTGATCTTGCGAGACTGATTGTGCGTGAAATGACAGAGCTGCTTGTGCTGGATATGGTCAGAAAGTACGTTGTTACAAAGAAACTGACACTGACAATCGGCTATGACCGTACCTCGCTGGAGCTGATACGGCGTGGCCGCAGTCCGAAAGAAGACGTTTACCGGATAACAACGACCAAAATGGTCTATGAGGGAAAGGTGTCTAAAGACGGTTATGGACGCATTATTCCGTATCATGCACACGGAACGGGTAACCTAGAACAGTGGTCATCCTCTACCAAAGACATTGCTGAATGCATGATGCGGCTCTATGACCGTATCATCAATCCGGAACTGTTGGTACGACGCATCAATATCTGCGCCTGCAATCTGATTTATGAGAATCAGATCCCCGAGGATGACGGACCTGTGCAGCTTGAGCTGTTTGTTGACTACGAGGAAGAAGAACGAAAGAAGGCCGCTAAGAAGCGAAAGGAAGAACGCGAACGGGCTCTGCAGCGGGCAACCTTGCAGCTACAGGGCAGATTCGGAAAGAACGCTGTTCTGAAGGGCATGAACCTGATAGATGGCGGCACGACCATTGAGCGTAACGGACAGATTGGCGGCCACAGAGCAGAAGCTTCGGAGGTGAAGAAGGATGACAAAGGGCATAAAAAACAATGAACCGAATGCCAGAATCGTATATGCTGATATAATCCGGCTTCCGCACTGGCAGTCTCCGACAAGAACGCCGATGTCTGCCTACGAGAGAGCTGCCCAGTTCTCATCTTTCAACGCTCTTGAAGGTTATGAGGATATGGTCGGAGAAGAGGCACGAGAGGTCGGGCAGATGGAAACGCTGACAGAATCCGAGATGGAAGTGCTGAACCAGAAAATCAGCCTGATCGCGGATGCGCTGGAGGACGACCACCATCCTGTTCTGAGGTTCACATATTTTATCGCCGATATTGCGAAGGTAGGCGGCTCCTATGCCACTATGACTGAGCGAGTAAGGAAGATAGACGCTATCGGTCGAAGGATACAACTTTTCAAGACCGTCGGAGCTAGCAAGAGCTATATGGAGCTTGAGATGGATAAGATCAGGGATATATCTGGGGATTTGGTGGATGGAATATATTAGAAAAAACTTACTTGAATAAAACCTATATAAACTGATGAAAACCAATATAAACCAATAAAAACTTGACTCGATTTCTTTTCTATGGTATAATAAATATCAAGCTTTTAAATAATGGAGTTGTTGTTATGCTTATAGAATCGAACGAAAAGTGGATAGGTGTAGAAGAGGCAGCCGATTACTTAGGCGTAAAGCCCTCTACCGTAAGAGAGTGGATAAAGAAACAAACTGGAATACCCGCACATAAAATCGGTAAGCAGTGGAAATTTAAAATATCCGATCTTGATGCATGGATAAAAAGTGGCAAGAGTGCCAATATATAAAAGGAGTCAATCAATGGCAATTAACCCGATTGAGCTAAGTCGTGAATATTACAAGTTTATCGATGCCTTCTCTCAAACAGAATATGAAGATGAAAAACTGCTCGGTAAGTTTTATACAGATTATTCTGTAGCCGATAATATGATTGATATTGTTCTTGAAAATATCGAGTGGGAAGAATATAGAAAAGGCATTAAAGTTATAGATCCCTTTTGTGGTGATGGAAGACTTATACTAAGTCTTTTGACGAGTATGAAAAAGAGAAATCTTTTAAATGGAATTACCATATATATTTCTATTTGGGATATAGATTCAAATGCAGTGAACTATGCTAAAGGAATTATCAGTACATATTGTAATGACAATGGAATCATTTTTGAGCTTGAGGCACGTGTATCAGATGCATTTGTTTCTTATTACCCATATATTCACTCTTATGATATATGCGTAACTAATCCGCCGTGGAGCCTAATAAAGCCACAGAAATTATTCCAAAAAAGTATCACTGAAGAAATGCAGGAACAGTACCGTTCAACTCTTGAATCTTACGATTCATATATGAAGGATGCGTTCGCTTTATCACAACCTTCTTCTAAATTTGGAAAGTGGGGAACAAATCTTGCACGTTGTGGAACAGAATTAGCTATGCGCTTGATACAGTATTCTGGGATTTGTGGTATTGTATCTCCGGCTTCACTTTTTAATGATCAAGTTTCTGGCAAACTTCGTGCTTGGATTTTTGAAAATTACCGTTTAATCAATGTATCATACTACCCGGCAGAATTGAAATTGTATGGTTGCGCAGATGTTTCAAGCGTAACCTTTGTGGCCAAAAGAGGCGTTACCGACCAAGCACTGGATGTAAAGATGTTTTCTGATAGAACCACCTTCAAGCAAAGAAAACTTGAAAAAGCTGTGTTCGAATTTATAAAACAAAAAGGATATGGACTTCCTTTGAAAACAGGGATTGAAGCTATTCCTATAATGATGTTCCTTGAAGAATTACCAACAACTCAGGAATTCTGTTGCAAATGCAAGTTATCTTTTGCACGTGAAATGGATGAAACTCGTTTTAAAGAAAGAATATTAGATTCAGGTGAAATTGAATTTGCTAAGGGGTATATGGTTGATCGCTTTAAATTCACAAGTGCCAATCTCTATCTTAACGAATCAGTATATACACCACCGATTAGTTCCTTCAAACCAAAATTAGTATGGCGTGATGTTTCAAGAGATTCACAATTACGAAGAGTTAAAGCTACAATTCTACCTTCAGGTTATATCTGTGGCAACTCGCTTGGCGTAATTTATTGCGAAGAAAAAATGACACCATACTTGAAAGTACTACTTGCGATTTTTAACTCAATGGTATTTGAGTATCAAGCGAGAAGTTTACTTGTTTCAAACCATGTTTCTGCTGGAATAATAAAGCAGATCCATGTACCTGAACCTGTTTTATCAGATGAGATTATTTCATTAATTGATAAGCAACTTAACGGCGATGACATGGAAGAATTGCTTGAATTAGCAGTTGCAAAGATGTACGGATTATCAATAGAGTGCTATGAGGTCATCGTTCGCTCTTTTGATATTCATGAAGATTTAAAGGATAGGCTAATAAAACAATATGCTGAGTTCAAAGGCAGAAATGGAGAAATATCACATATGATTTATAATCACTATGCTTCCACGCTTAGCGATTTGGATATGCAGATAGTACATTGTGTTCCTCCCGGAGGAAATTGGAAAAATATCCCTGAGAGTGTACCATCACAACGACTGGCTCAAATTCGTGAAAGTTATAAGGCAGGAAAAGGAAGCAGATCCACATATTATGGAAGACTTCGCCCAGATATGCCTGCTTACACAATAAACACATATTTCAACAGGCCCGGAAACGGCTGTCATATTCATTACGAACAGGATCGAACCATTTCACAACGTGAAGCTGCAAGATTTCAGAGTTTTCCAGACTCTTTTGAATTTATAGGTTCTATCGGTGCAGTAAATAACCAAATCGGTAATGCTGTTCCCCCGTTGTTGGCTTATCAAATTGCAAAGACTCTTCCTTTCAAAGGTCAATTTATAGACTTGTTTTGTGGAGCTGGAGGACTTGCTTTAGGCTTTATCTGGGCGGGGTGGAAACCTATTATTGGAAATGATATTGATAAATATGCAATTGAGACACATAAGAGAAATATCGGCGGTTCGGCAATCGTTGGAGATATCAACACAGATGAAATTCAAAGAATAATTGTGGAAAAAGCTATGGAAGCCCGAAAAAGCAACCCTCATTTACCACTATTTGTTCTTGGCGGTCCGCCTTGTCAAGGCTTTTCAACTGCAAATACAAGGCGAGGAGCCGATGATTTAAGAAACTGGCTATTTAAGTCTTATGCACATATCGTAGAAATGATTAGACCTGAAGGATTTGTGTTTGAAAATGTTAGAGGGATTCTTAATATGGATAAAGGTCGATTCTTCGAAATGATAAAGGTCGAATTAAAGGAATGCGTTGATGAAATTAAAGTGAACCAAGTATCAGCTGCAAATTATGGTGTTCCGCAGCGCCGAGACAGAGTTATTATTATTGGCGGAAAGAAAAAAATGGTAGACGAGTTCTCGATACCTGAGATATCGTGCGTTCCGAAAAACGGACAACTCTCTATGCTGCCAACGGTTATAGGTGTCGAAGATGCAATTGGCGATTTGCCTTCTTTGAACCCCGGCGAAGATGGGAGCAGTTTTGATTATCGCTTTCCCGCTTCAAATCCATACCAGAAGTTTATGCGCGGTCTTATAACACCCGATGAATACCTCGAAAGTTATGCACATTAAAACAAGCACCGGCCCTAAACAAAAAGGTCGGTGCTTGTTATTTTAATCATCAAAATTCTCTCTTGAATAACGAGGATTGTTCCAATTTTCGGATAATTCTAATGCCACTATTTCCATAATCTGAATTATAATTTCTTTGACAGCCACGAAAGATTCATTTTGCTTGATATGCTGGTAATCAACAGATGTTAAGAATTTTACAATCTCAGAATCAATATGTTCATCATCTGAAGAGAGTGCAGAAATAAGCTGTTGATTCAGTTGTGTCAAGCTATCTCCCACTTCGGCAAGCATAGCGAACGCCTTCTCCTTTAGTAATTCAATTTGAGAGTTAGAGTACGAGAAGCCATTTCTGTTTTCTTTTTTAGCATATTCAGCAAGTGACGAATATGCGACTCGAATTTTTCTGGTTTTTTGAATATTAACATATCTAAGTGTACTTGTTTTTCTTGAAAACTCTACCGTTACAATCTGATTTACAATTCTGGTGGAGCCAGAGATGATTTCATAGTCATAATCCGCATACTCTAAATTCAACAGTGTGAATAAGAATAGGTACTCTTTTTTTGACATGAAATCAGCTAAAAGCATCATAGCAATGTTACGATTATCTCTCATTATTCGACTGAGTCTCAATGCGGATTCTTTGTCAGTAACCATTTCTTTGCATTTTTGCCAGATAGGATTTGCATACCAAGTTGCAACTGTTTCACCATTTTTTTCAATTTCAATCAAATGACGAACGTCAGAATAATACATTCTATTATTTTTTGCACTGTTGCATGGTTTGCAAAGAAACTGAAATTCTGGCCTGTGACAAAAGCCAAGCGAAATCGGTCCTATATGGTCTGCACTACAAGGGCGTGGATGATGCCCGCCACTAGCCGCGTTTGCACATTGCTCTTTTTTCATATCAGGGTTTGAATTTATGAAACCCATCAACTTATTCGCAGTAATCCAGTTTCCATCGCTCCAGTTTTCAAAGGCTCTTCTGTCCGTGGAATACGATGCGAGATTTTCCTTTGAACGGCCTTTATCTGCAGTGGAGCGACAACAGCGGTTGAATGTATGAAATCCATCAAGACGATCCGGTGGATTTGACATAGCTCCGGGACTTAGCATACTTGGCTCCTGTGGAATGTAATTATTTTCAATCCAAGAAGTCCAAACTGAAAGATCATGAGATAAAGAAGGGATTTCTTTTACCTGAGTACATTTTAATAAACCGGGTAAGACATCAAATGCTTTATCGCCATATGTATCAACAAATTCCGCTATAAAGTCAAAGATATGAGTGGTTTCTGTCATCTCAACAGTTCCGTCAAAAAAAGGAAGCTTTTGCACCCGTTTCATAAAATTAGAAGACAGATAGCAATAACGGATATCCATTATTCGACCACAATATTTGCAAGGATGCAGTTTTGTAGGGTGTATTGCTTTAGCTACCTTACTAATCCATTTATCTTCATCTGTACTAATGCCAATTTCAGCCGCTTTTTCTCGCCACCATTGATAGCGACGGTCATGTGTAAACTGGAAAATACCAGCACCTCTATTTGAGGGTGCTTCCCATTGAATGGTACCATCTTCATGCCTTAAATCTGGCATTCCTGCATAATTAGGATGGTTTACTATTTCTTCTTCATACTGAAGAAATGCTTCGTTTGCTTCATAATTTGATTTTTTTTCGCCTTTCTTTGCCATAAACATCCTCCTTCTACTTAAAAAGATGAAATTCATTCCTGGTAAACCCCATATCTAAAGCACGATACATATATCTTGCAGCGATTGAGGAATACGGCTTCCATTTATTACATTTTTTAATTACATCTTGTCTGGAGCATTTATCTGTTTTATAAAGCCATCTATACACCTGCATAAAAGCCCCGTCTTCAAATGGAAGAACATCTTGCCGATTTAATATAAAAATCAAATACATCTTTGCGGTCCATGTGCCTATACCTTTTATGCTTGTTAAACTTTTAATAATCTCATCATCATCCAAATGATGGAAATCTTCTAAGCACAGATTACCTTCAGCGATTTTATGAGTGATATTCTGAATGCAAGCAGCTTTTGCGCTTGATGTTCCAATTCCACGCAATTCCAAATTAGATAAACACGATACGGAAGAAACATTAACTTCTCCGTTACATAAATCTACTAAACGACCATATATCTTTTGACCTGCTTTTATTGAAAGCATCTGCTCTATAACTTCGTGAATAAGAAAAGCATATCCATCATTATGAGGAACGTAAGAAATATCGCCTATCATTGTTATAAGCTTTGAAAGCCGTTTATCTTTGCTACTCAGATAACGAATCGATGCGGATTCTTGATTTAAAACTATTAGTTCACTCACTCTATCACCTCATGAAGTAATCATGGAATAAAAGATTTTGATAAAATCACTTATATTTCTATCGAAAAATCGTGAGAATTGTATTTGCATTCATTAATTGGATGTATCTTTGATTCAATTAGATGCAATAATTCGATATTCTTATCCAAAATATAGTATGACTGAGGGGCAAAAAACTTTGGAATGCTCTGTTTAATATCAGAAAGAGACAAAGATGTGGTAGCTTGTACCGAACGAATGGGCATACCATATAAATACTGATTGGGCTTATATCCATCGTGGAGAGCCTGGGAATAGAGGGTCGAACCCACAGGAACCTTTGACATATCAATTCTTTTTCCAAGTTCAATTATCCCTTTTATTTCCATGCATGGGCTTGTTATATACATGTAGACCAAAGTTTCCTCATCAGTGTATCTGCTACGAAATTCTATGAGTTTAGTCTGAGCGATTATTCTATCATAAACAGATGGCCAAAAGCTCATGAGTATTTTTTTCATATATCCTATCCTTCCCGTTTCCATATTGAACTCGACTACTTATGTACATATTCCAGTATAGCACGTTTTAGTTGAAAAAGCAATCGTATTCTACAATATCACATAAATATCACTTATGTCAATTTACTGTCACATTCTTGTGACAGTTGCGAATTGACATATGAACCATAATGTGATAGCATAAAGGTATATGATGGAAAAGGAGTAGGTTGACATGCAAAAGAACAAATTACTGCTGCTGACCGAAATCTTGAAGCAACAGTCCGATGCTGAGCATCCCATTACAACAAACGCTTTGATTGACAAGCTATCTAGCCATGGCATTTCATGTGATCGAAGAACTCTGGCAAGAGATATATCGCAGTTACAGGATATGGGTTACTCTCTCAAACGTGTTAAAGTCGGACACAGCAATGCTTTTTATTTGGAACATAACAATTTCTCCTTAGCTGAATTGAAGATTCTCATTGATGCTGTTCAGGCTTCTTCTGTTATACCGGAAGACATGACTAATGCTTTAATCGAAAAAATAGCAAATCTCGGTGGAACTCACTGTGCTGAACTGCTCAATCAGAACAGGATTCGCTTTAACATCAGAAAGCAAACCAATAACAGTGTCCTAGATACAATCGCTATTATTGAAGAATCTTTCAAAAGGCAGACGCAGGTGTCCTTCTTCTATTTCAAGCATGACGAGCATGGGAACAGAGTATATCAGCGAGACAAGGAAAGATATGTCGTAGATCCCATAGCCCTAATCTATACGGATGATAAATATTATTTGCGTTGTTATAATCCATATAGGAAGGAATACCGTAATTATCGTATTGATCGCATTGAGGATGTTCAGCATCTCGACAGCGTGATTGGTGATCAAGCTCTTGTTTCTGCTAAGGAACTTGAAACATATACCTCAAAGACAATTAAAATGTATGGTGGGCCAGAAGAAAAAGTAGTATTAGAATTCACAGAAGCTCTAATAGATGTGATTTATGACCAATTCGGTCTAGATACAAAGATAGAACGATTAGACGATAATCGGTATAAAGCTACGGTTAAAGTACAAATCAGTGGTACATTTTGGGGATGGTTCTTTCAATTTCCTGATCAAATGCAGATAATATCTCCGAAGACTGTCTCTGCACAATGTCAGGAATGGGCCATGAAAGCACTACATGATAAAGCAGAGGAGGTGTAAATGATGGATGCAACAGAGCGTTGTTGGGAAACCGGCGAATATAATGATGATTGTATATGCGAACTGTGCGATCATAAAGATGAATGTAGCGGATATGAAGAGGATGATGATTAATTGATAGTCATCGTTAAAATGGGCGAGGTGTTTTTATGGAAAAGTGTGTATATAAAGGTGAAGTTCTCTATGCTTATCAGGTATTACAGAACTTTGACTTTGAACAGGAAATACGCAGTTGCCATGCGCTAACATGTTGTGATTGCGGTGCACCTGTCTTCTTTAAGCATGGTAAACAACGTACAGAATGCTTCGCCCATTACAAACGTGAGGATTGTAAATATAATGAATACTGCAGTAAGCAAAGCAACATCTTCAAGCATACTCAGCATGAATTATATAATCCTCTACAGAGAATAGCTGAAAAACATGGCTTTGTATTAGAAGAGGATGTTATTATAATTCGTGATCATTATACTGCTTTTGTGTTAAGAGGCGATTCATTGAAATACGCTATAGATATTATTGATACTGCGGCAACTTCATCAACTCTAGAAAAGCGTAATCGGCTTTATGAAGCAGCTGGATACCAGTACCTTCAGATAACAGTTGACAAGGATGCTGAATCAGAGCCGTTCTCTGAACGAGAAATGGCGTATTTCCCAGTAAAATATGCACTTAATAAATCACTGAATCATACAGCGATTGTTATTGATAAAGAACGCAAAGACTGGTTCATCTATATCCTTGATAAGATGGATATGTCAGGGTTACCAGAAAGCTTCTATGATTTAGCTGATTGGTATGATAATGATGCCTTTGCGATGTCTATTTCGCTATATGATCTCGACATAGATACACACGGCTTCTTTACAGTGGCATCAAGTAAGGCTTATGGTAGTTTCTGTAGTTATAGACGATCACAGAAAGAAAACTGGCTAAAAGAAGAGGCTGAGCGACGTGAACGCCAAAGAAAGCAAGCGGAAGAAGTACGCCGCCAAGCAGAAATAAAGCGTCAGGAATTCGAACGCCGGCTTAAAGAAGAGGAAGAAAAACACAGACAGGAAACTGAGCGGAGACAGGCCGCTGCTGAAGCAGCGAAACTACAAGCTACACAAGAGGCAGAACTAAAAAGGCAACATCGAATAGATGATGAAAAATCAGAAATTGCTCGAATCCATCGAACCACAGGTGGATATGTCGGTTCGAAAATTAATGGTAAATACGAAATAAGTTCTCTTGAATCCTTAACATCTTCACGGCCTTCAAGGGACTGGTTGTGTGAATATCAGCGTTCACACTTTATGGAACGTATCAACGAAATACAAGAATTCAAACAGTCTGGCATCAGAACTTTGTTTGCAAAGCTGTGCTATATAAAGCCTTCAGAAATCAGTATTCTCCAAGAAATTGTTTCTGAACTAAAAAATACAGATAGCGAAACCGTAGGAGTTATAGAGTATTTGATGAAAAGAGCGAGAACAATATAATATCCTTTTGCTAAGCATAGATAGCAATGTTATGCTAGGACTTCACCGATAAATTTTAAAACTATTAAATAATAGAACGATACATATAAGAAATACATATCTATCTTATATTAAAAGTAACCGATTTCTATTGAAAAATCCATTGGATTATGGTATAATATATAGTGAAAACTGTTGAAAACAAAGCGTATTTGTTTTTTGCGTCTATACATTATTGATAGAAAAGGGTGAAATCCGTATTGGCATCAACGAAAACCAAAGAGCAGATCACAAAAAATATGAAAAGTGTACGCTCAAAAGACACTGCTCTAGAAAACAAGCTATATCAAGCACTTCTTCGACAAGGGATTCATACTTTTAGTCGAAACGAAAAAAGTGTAATAGGGAAACCAGACTTTGTGTTCTTTGCTCGTAAACTAGCCGTATTTTGTGATGGCGATTTCTGGCATGGTTATAATTGGGAAATTGCCAAACATGAAATAAAAACAAATAGAGAGTTCTGGATAAACAAAATAGAAAAAACAATGCGGCGAGATGAGTATGTTACTCGTCAATTACAAGCCGATGGTTGGACAGTGCTAAGATTTTGGGGGAACGAGATAAAAAAGTCGGCAGATGATTGTGCCTGTAGAATTGCGCAGCAATTACGAAAAATACCTCGATTTCCTTTCAAAACAATTGATCTATGCGCAGGGATCGGAGGAATTAGACGCGGTTTTGAAATGACTGGTCACTTTAAAAATGTATTATCTGCCGAGATAGATAAGCAAGCGTGTAAAACATATGCTCATTTGTATGGCGAAGAACCAATGAATGATTTAACAGATGAGAAGTTTAAGAATGCTGTTGAGTCAACTCCATACGATGTTTTACTCGCCGGATTCCCATGTCAAACCTTTAGTAGAGTTGGCTTACAAGAAGGATTTGAAAATGCTGAAAAGGGTCAGATATTTTTTCACATTGCCGAAATTATACAAAGGACGCGACCAGTTGTGGTGTTCCTGGAAAATGTCGACCACCTATTGACACATGATAATGGAAACACATTTGAAACAATATTAGACATTTTAGTTAATAAACTAGGATACCATGTGCTTGGTGTTGATAAGGATCAGGATGGACACCTGGTTTATAACGCAGGTAGTTTTATAAGAAATTCTAGAGCTTTTGGGGTACCACAAAACAGGCCACGGACTTATATAATAGGATTTGATACAGAACGTTTTTCTCAAACTCAGCTTTCAATTATACCTTCTAATTTACCAACTGGTAGCAGCAAAGAATTATATGTGGATTTAAATGAAGTGTTGGATAAAGATGTTGAACCCCGATATTATATGGCAACAGGATATTTAAACACATTAATTAACCATAGAAAGCGGCAAGAAGCCAAAGGATATGGGTTTGGATATAGAGTTGTTAACGAAACTGGTATCATACATCCAATAGCAAATACACTGTTAGCTACAGGAGGATCAGGTAAAGAGAGAAATCTAATCTATGATCCTCGTGAAGGAATAGCTGGTCAGATGATTCAAGGGAAAAAAACACCATTAAACAACATGGGAATTCGAATGATGACTCCAAATGAATGGGGTAAACTTCAAGGATTTGTTAATTATGCTTTTATTGACGAAGATGGAAATGACTGCTTTTCATTCCCAGAAGACATGCCTGATAATCAAAGATACAAGCAGCTTGGCAACTCTGTAACTATACCAGTTATTGAGGTAATGGCACAGTTTGTATACGATTGTATTCGAAAGATGAGAAAGCTTCGATAATGAAAGAGGTGACCTTGCATGAGTAATATGCTGCTGTTAACACTGCAAAAATGTGATATTATCTATGGAAATAACATTATTTCCAAAGAACAAATTCTTCGTAATTATTGGGAGTTTCTTGCAAAGGTCACTGAAAACAAAACCAGAGTATCTTTCTCTTTTCGTACTGGTTCAGTATGTTTCGATGCTATTGCAATAGTATCTATGATGTTAAACGCACTTTCATTTAATAGTGTGTCCAACGATGATATTGTTGCTTCTTTAAAAGTTAACGATCTGGTCATATATAAAGGACAACGCTATCGTTGGAAAGGCATTGAAAATAAAGATGGAATGGATATGATGGTTCTTGAGCAAGATGGAAGAGGAAAAAACGGTAAATCAACTTCTTGGGTACCATACAATAGGTATAAACAGTCTATTAAACCTTACTATGGAGTTTCAACTGTGACTGATGGTCGTGGTATACGTGGAAAAGGAACAAATAGAGAAGATATTATATCAGCATTATTAAACATTCCTCTTTCAGAAGTCCCTAGTGTTATGGATGTGTCTTTTGTTGTAGTATCTCAAAAGCAACGGTTATTTGATTTGTGTAAAAATGTTAAAATTAAAATAGAGAATAATACCATTCCATTAGTTGATATTATTCCAGCGGCTTATTATACTGGGAATGGAAACCAAGTACCAATCGGTCGTAATCCATCAAAAGCCGAACCTGTTATCCGAGTAACTGAGCAAATTTCGATTGCTCGAGATATGATATTAGAAAAGAGATCTACTACAGTTGGTTTGTTAGTTATGGATAATACATATTTAGTAGAAAACAGTTCCGAACTAGATGATATTATCAATAGAAGCAAACCTCAATATATTCATGTATCAACGATTATCAGAAGTGATGCAGAGCGAAAAGTTCTTTCACAGTATTCTGATAGTCCTATCTTTGCATGTACATCAAGAAACATTTCTAGCATTAACTATTCAGCTAAAGAAGAAAACGTATTAACTACCGAATTGAATAGACAACTTGATTTTATTCAGAATCCACGGATTTCATCGATTATATTTGATAATGCGCTGAATGAAAAAGAATACCGTGAATTGCAATCAAATCTTAGGACTATTCGTTCTTTAAAGATATCAGATGATTTAAAGGATAATTTTATAGCGGCCGCTTATTCACTGTTAAATCTTTTTTCTACTGCGGTTTTTCCGTTATCGTGGATAGACATCTCTTTAAATAATAGTCAAATTAGTAACATCATAAAAACTCCTATACAGAGACTTAATGATTTACGTGAACTAGCTTCAAATACTGTTGAGTACAACTCATTATTCATGAGTGTTATTGAAAAGCTAGAAATACTAAATTCGTTTTATAAAACTCAAAATCCTAAGTTCAGTTGGCTTAGAGAGTTCCTGGATGAACATAGTAATGAAAAAATATTGATCATTGTTCCTAAAGCGTATTATATAAATATTCTTACTAGTATTTTTAATCTTGACAACGAGAACATTGTTTGTACAACAAATCGTAGGTTCAATTCGGATTGCTTTTATGATTCTATTATAACCCTATGCTGGAATCCGAGTCGAACATTTGATCCGTTGCAATGCTATTCTGCTAACCATATATACATTCCTTTATATTCGTATGAGAGTGCTATGTATTCTTATCGCAAGAAGATTATTGACAAAATTGAAAAAGAAATCAATGGAGAAATGACAGTAATGACTTATACAGATAGTGACAGAATTGATGGCTTGGAAAATGATGAAGTCGATGCAGAAGAAAAAATGCTATCAGAATACTTAGAGTTAGAGCGATATATTGAGGATATTAACTCGATACAATTGCAGCACTTCATGAGGACTACATCAAATCTAGGTGGATCTGCACTTGCAGAAGTATGTTATATTGGTCAGTTTACAAGCGGTGAGCATATATTCTTTTCAAAGCAATATATGGCGGTTGTTTATTCTCCAGAGAATAATGCCATTACAGAAAAAGGAGTAAAGGATTTAGTTCCAGGCGATATATTAGTATTTACAAGACGTGATGACTTTACTCGTAATATTGTAGATATTATTTTTGAACGATTATTGAGTAGCGGAAAGCTCGATCCGGTTATTGTTGCTGCGAAAGAAAAGTCTGAGTATTGGAAACAGGTTCTAAAAGAGTATAAGATGATTAATGGACTAAAACACAGAGATATAGCTAGATTCTTGAAAGAACTGGGCGTCAATATCAAAGCGTCTAGTGTTCGTCAATGGCTATCAGAGGAGAGTCACATCATAGGACCTCAACAAGAAAAAACTATTGAAGCTATTGCCAAATTTACGCATGATGATTGCCTATTATCTGAATCGCATTCTATCTTTGAAGCATGCAGAACTATTAGAAGCACAAGACGGAAAATACTTAAAATGATAAGTGATGCAATTAATGATAAACTCTCCGGTAATATACCACCAGTAGGCAGTGATTTAGAGATTGTATATCAAAATGTTGATAAGCTTGCCGAAACGATGGAATTAGAATACTTAACTCAAGTTGATAATGAATATATGCTTCAAATCGGTTTTGTTAATCGTCCAATTTCTGATGAGGAGGTTTCACAGTGAACAAACAAATGATTCAGCACGAAATGTTAACAGCTCGTGACGAGTACATAGAGACTGTTAAGCGTGAGTTGATGGGACCAGGTTCCGAGTTTTCTGTTCCAAATATAGAAAATGAGCTAATATCTAGCAGCCCTAATAGTAGATACACTGTAGGAATTCTTTTTCCGAGAAACTCTATTAGTATGCAAGGGAATAATGAACAAGAAATTCAATCTGAAATTGAAGCATCAGAAGATATTCAAGATGAAATAATGGATACGTCTTCCGAACAAACAGAAATTAAAGTATTTAAGTCAGCTTTATCTATTGATGAGGATTGGGATGATAACTCCGAAGATAATCTAGATGAAGAAGTGGGCATGGCTTCGCAGTTTAAACCCTCTTCAATGGGAATTACTTTTCTTGTGAAGGGCAAGTGTGATTCAGTTTGTGTGGATGTTGAATTTGCGACTTATCGTAAAGCAACTGTTCCTGATTGTATGATTTCTTTTACTCCTGATAATCCTGATGATTATGCTGTACCAAGCGAATTTATGAGTACAATTGCTTTTGATAAGGATAAGTCTGTTTTAAAGCTTATTTCACAGCTTACACCTAAAGATATCAGCGCTATATTTGAAAGAGATACTCTGTCTCCTAATGATTTGCAGATATATAAACCTATCGCTTACCGTTTGGCAGATTATCTAAGAGCAGGATATGTGAGAGTTCCTCATAGAGTCAAAAATTATGCTTTAGACTTTTCAAAGCATGACTATATTAAGCGGGAGGATGCAACGTCACTAGATGAAACATCAGCAAAATTGGTTGGTATCCGTAAAGAAGTCAAGCCTGGTATATGGTCTATAACTATAATGTTAATTAATGATTTTTCTCAGGAGCACGAAACAGCTGAGCATTGTATCTTTCAGTCGAAACTCACTGTATCTTCCTCAAACAATTCATTTCTATTTGAAGATATACATGCCGATTATGATGCTGATTATATGGACGAGGAGGAAAAATCTCTAGAGCTACTTTATCGCAAAAAGAAAATATTCGGTACAGGATTAGGTACCGCTGTTGATTGGAAGGTGGATGCTTCTGGGTGTGGAGAGATTTGGAGTGATTTTTTCCCAATTAGGGAAATTCCTGGAATGAAATTTTCATTGCCTAATAATAGCACAATTTCAGATAATGAGTTATCTATGAAGTATCTCTCCGATCTTGAATCTTGTGATAAAGAACAAAAGATCTATTCACTTACAAAACTTATCGATCTATATAAAGAATGGGTTGACTCCCTTTCTGTGACTGCAGATACTCTCGATAAAAGGTTTTGTTCTGCAGCGGCTAAGAATATTTCTGAATGTAAAGCAGCTTACAACCGAATGTATAAAGGAATTCAGATCCTATCTGAAAACGAAAGAGCCTTTGATGCTTTTCAATTAGCTAACAGAGCTATGTTTATGCAACGTATACACATTCAGAAACAAGAATCCATTAAAGAAGATCATTACGAAACAGATGAACGTATTTCAGAATTTTTAAATAACGTTGATTACTATGAAGAAGATGGCACAGAGTGTAAATGGAGACCATTCCAGATAGCCTTTTTACTAATGGATATTGCTTCTATTGTAGACTGTAATTCTTCTGATAGAGATATAGTAGATCTAATTTGGTTCCCAACTGGTGGTGGTAAAACCGAGGCATACCTTGGATTAACAGCATTTACTATTTTTTATCGAAAGCTTGAACATCTTTCGGAAAGCGGCGGAACTACAGTTATTATGCGATATACACTAAGACTGCTTGCAGCGCAACAGTTTACACGAGCTGCAACTTTAATCTGCGCATGTGAGTACATAAGACAAGATTCTGAACTAAAGAATAGAAGACGAAATAGATATCCCGCTTATCCTTTGGGAAACTCTCCGATAACAATTGGTTTATGGATAGGTGGATCCCATATTCCAAACAAAAATGATAAAGCGAATGAGCATTTGAATAAGTTACTGAATGCAAGTAATGCTTTCAATTTACGTAATGAAAAAGATAAACACAACAAATTTCAAGTACTAAAATGTCCTTGGTGTGGTACCAAAATGACAAGAGACGTAGTAGATGGTCAAATTGTTGGTAAATGGGGCTATAACATGAGACGAGGTACACATTTTTATTTATATTGCCCCCATGAAAGCTGCGATTTTACAAAGGAGTTGCCCATTCAAATAATTGATGACGAATTATATGATAATCCACCTACTTTATTATTTGGTACGGTAGATAAGTTTGCAATGTTGCCTTGGGATAGCAGATGCGGTGCCTTTTTTGGAACTAGAAGTAATAATAGAGCACCTGAATTGATTATACAAGACGAATTACATTTGATTTCTGGTGCTCTTGGAACAATGGTAGGCTTATATGAAACAGCTGTAGATGCTATTTGTAGTCAAAAAGGTGTTAAACCTAAAATAATTGCATCAACTGCGACAATTCGTCGAGCAAAAGAACAATGTTCCGTGTTATATAACCGTGATGTTGTTCAGTTCCCTGCACCTGGGTTAGACGCTGATGATTCTTTTTTTGCACGTGAAGATACAATCGATTACAGTAAAGGTGTTTTTGGACGAAAATATGTTGGTATAATGCCTTCCGGTAAAACAAAGGCTATGACAGAGATTAGAGCCGCAGCTGTTATGTTACAAAAGATATATACAAAGTCGTTACCAGATGAAGAGAAAGATAAATTCTGGACACTTGCCGTATACTTTAACAGTTTGCGTGATCTAGGGAAAGCACACACTTTTGTTGAAGATGATATAAAAGACTTTATTGTTCGTATGGCAAACAGAATGTTTGAAAGCAGGCGCTTGATTATTAGTCCTGATGAACTAACAAGTCGCGTAACAACAACAGAATTAAATGAGACACTTGATAAGTTGGAAAAGGCAGAGTACTCTTCAAGCGATGATGTAAAAAAGAGAGCATCTGATATTTTACTTGCAACAAATATGATTTCTGTTGGAATTGATGTTGCAAGACTGAATGTAATGTTAATGGTAGGTCAACCTAAATTAACAAGTGAATATATACAGGCTTCCAGTAGAGTAGGACGTTCGTTCCCAGGAACTGTGTTTATTCAGTATGATGCAACGAAAAGCAGAGATCGTTCACACTATGAAAGATTTGTCGCTTATCATAATTCATTTTACAGATTCGTTGAACCTACAGGTGCTACACCGTTTTCAAAGCCCGCAAGAGAGAGAGCTCTCCATGCTATTCTGATATCTATTATGCGTCAACAAGCCGGTTTAAGTGAAGATTCAGCAGCCGAATTATTTGATAAGGAATATTTTAATGATAAAATAGAGGCAATAAAAGATTATATTACAAGAAGAGTTGATGAGATTAATAGAAGAGTTTCTCGTCAAGGAGCAGAGAATATATCGGAGATTGCTTCAGAAATAGAAGAATTCTTTAACTATTGGGAGCAACTTGCAGAGGTATGCAGAAAAACGACACAGCCTAAAATACCTCTATATTTCGGCAGAAAATTTATGATTACCCCTCCTGGTGAGTCTCAAAAACGTCTTATGAGATCGTTCGGTTCACTGGGAAAGGATCTTGATTCAAGGGAAACGCTTACATCTATGCGAAATGTTGATACGCCAGTTATCGGCAGTGTAGTAGTATGGGAGGAATAGCTATGGACTTTAAAAAGTTTGAATTGAATAAGGTAACACATTCTGTAAGAGCTGTTCAGGCTGTCCTTCAATATGGTGTGGGCGCTATGGTAGATTTTTCAGATCAATCTCTTGTTACTGGAGCTCCCGAAACCTGGGAACGCACTGAAAAAAAGTATGACGATCGCTTCGCAAGAGCATTGGGTGTCGACTACTTTGCGCTTCCGACTCAGATTTCGTATGAACGATTTCCAGAATGGTATTTTTGTCCTAAGTGCAGAAAGTTTCAAAGTATGAAACAATGGGTTTCAGAATATAAGGCAAAAACGCCAAAGAAAATCCAGCAGTGGGATCCTTTCATGGTTTATCATATGCAGTGTCCGACATGTCATCAGGATTTGGTTGTTGCTCGTATTGTTACGGTTTGCGAAAATGGACATTTAAATGATTTTCCGTGGGTAAAATGGGTTCATGTCAAAGCAAATCGTCAGATTTGTTCTAAGCCAGAGCTGAAATTTAAAACAGGTGCATCTGGAACTGAAGGGCTTGAAGGCTTGACTATTGAATGCTCATCGTGTAAGGCTCGAGCTTCTTTAAAAGGAGCTTTTAGCAATGATTGTTTTGAGTCACTAGATGAGAAACTGCAATCCAATATGTTTTATTGTGAGGGAAATCATCCTTTTAAACATAGTAAATGTAAGTGTAATCTTCATCCAAGAACAGTACAAAGAGGCGCATCATCTGTCTATTTTCCGCTTGTCTATAGCTCATTAGTTATACCACCGTATGCTGATAAGCTGTATCAGAAAGTTGAAAAGAGCCAAGGATTTGAGAAATTATCGAATTTTGTTGAAGTGCTCGGTGCTGATGAATCTGATGATAATACTGATATAATAAAAACAAAAGTTGAATCCTATGCCAAAATAATTGCCTCAGAAATTGGTGAAAATCAAAACCAGATACTTAAAATACTTCAAAAAAAGTTCTTGGATAAAAATGAAAGTGTGTTTTCTGTAACTAGTGTTCAATATAGATTGGAAGAATACCAAGCCTTGACAGGACAATCTACGCCTACAGGTAACACTATGGGTGATTTTTCAAGAGAGGAAATGAACATTTCCGAATATCATATACCACATATAAAGTCGATTGCATTAATAGATAAAATGCGTGTTGTTAATGCTTTAGTTGGTTTTTCTCGATTAACACCTATATCAAGTCGTGATGACAATGGCTATGTTGATATAAAAAAACCAGAAACCAAATGGTATCCCGCATATGAAGTTAAAGGTGAAGGTATTTTTATTGAATTTGATTCCCATGATTTAGATGTATGGGTTAAAAACAATCCAGAGGTTCTGGAACGTGCAGAATTAATAAACCACAACTATAATGAGTCATTTATAGGAGCTAATCATAGTAGAGTTATAACCCCTAAACTATTAATGCTTCATACCCTTTCTCATTTACTGATAACACAATTGAGTTTTGAATGCGGTTATAGCATAGCTTCACTCAGCGAGAGACTTTACTGTGCTGAAAAATCTGACGGCGCTGAAATGGCTGGCATATTTATTTATACAGCTAGCGGTGATTGTGAAGGCACTCTCGGTGGCTTGGTTAGACAAGGTAGATCGGATACTTTCCCAGGAATATTAAAAAAAGCCATAGCAAATGCTCAAATATGCTCTAATGATCCTGTTTGTATTATGAGCCGTGGTCAAGGAAGAGATTCTCTAAATTTAGCTGCATGTCATGCCTGCGGACTCCTTCCTGAGACATGTTGCGAAGAGCGTAATGGATTTTTGGACAGGGCGATGATTGTGGGGACATATGAAAACAGGACTATTGGTTTTTGGAATGACTTTTTAACAGGTTCCTCGTTGTAAAAACGTTCTTATTAGGAGGCATTATATGATAGAATACAACAAACTAATCCGCGACAAAATTCCGGAAATCATCACATCTTCCGGAAAACAATGCCTCGTAGAAACTATGAATGAAACAGAATATATTGAGGCTCTTGATGCTAAGTTGAACGAAGAATTGGAGGAGTATCAAGCTGACAAATCCCTTGAGGAGCTCGCTGATCTCTTAGAAGTCATCTATGCTGTTTCAGTAGCTCGTGGATACTCCATTGACGAACTTGAAAGAGTCAGAAAACAAAAAGCTGAAAAACGTGGCGGCTTTGAGAAGCGGTTGCGACTCAAAGGAGTGATTGAAAGTGGCAGTGAAGAAGTCTGATCGCACCGGAGACAGCGGCGCAGAGGAGAGATTTGCCCAGCTTTTCTGTGAGGCATTTGGAGAAGAGAAAGGTCAGTTTGTGTACCTGCAGCACCCGTTTGTCGATATTTACGGAAATCACAGGACGATCGATTTTGCTGTGATGACTGAAGACGGAAAGGTTGCCTTTGAGATTGACGGTGAAACATGGCATAATCCCGGCAAAGTGTCACAGGATAAGTATGCCGATGATCTTCTCAAGCAGAATAGTATGGTTTTTCAGGGCTGGCGAGTATTTCGCTGGACGGATACGCAGCTCACAAAAACACCTGATCGTGTCAAGGATGAGCTGATTACATTTCTCGGCTATTCTCCGGTACTCACTTACTTTGACGGCGACACACCTGCGCAGCAAGGCAGCGTGTTTGAACTGCGTGAGCATCAGGAGGAAGCACTCGCGAATCTTGTGAAGATGCGAGAGGAAGGCAAGACCATCGCTCTTGTTCAGGGCGCAACAGGCTCCGGAAAATCTGCTATCGGCGTATTGGACGCCAAACAGGTAGGCAAGCGTGTATTGTTTCTTGCTCATACAAAAGAGCTTGTTGAACAAGGTGCGGCAAATTTCGAGCGGCTATGGCCAGAAGTTTCTGTCGGACGCTTTTATGAAAACTTCCACGATACAGCCTCATTTGTGGTCTGTGGAAGCATTCAGAGTATCATTCGTAATCTCGACCAGTTCAAGCCGGATGACTTCGATTATCTTATTATTGACGAGTGTCACCATGCATCTGCTAAAAGCTACACCAAGATTCTGACTTATTTCCGCCCAAAATTCACGCTGGGTTTGACCGCAACACCTGAACGAGCTGATGGCGCCGATCTGCTGGAGGTTTTTCAGACCGTAGCTCATAAGCTGGATATCAAGGATGCCGTCGAGACAGGCGTGCTGTGTCCGGTACGCTGCATCCGTGTCAAAACAAACATAGACATGTCAGATGTTCGTATCAACGGATTCAAGTATAACGCGCTTGATCTTGAACAGACTATCATGATTCCTGACCGTAACCGTCTTATTGTAGACACCTACCTGGAATACGCTCAGGGAAAGTCCACGGTTATCTTCTGTACTTCCGTAAACCATGCCGAAACTATCGCAAAACTGCTGCAGGAACGCGGCGTTAAGGCTGAAGCTGTATCCGGCGGGACAAATGCGGCTGTACGAAAGCAGATTCTAAAGCAGTATGCTGATAAAGAGATTCAGGTGCTTTGCGCTTGTGATCTGCTGAATGAAGGATGGGACAGCCCGATTACAGAGGTGCTGTTTATGGCTAGACCGACGATGTCGAAGGTCATCTATACACAGCAGCTTGGCAGGGGCATGAGAACGCATGAGGGCAAGGAGGTTCTCATGGTGTTTGACTTTGTTGATAATGCGAATATGTTTAACTGCCCATATTCTCTCCATCGGTTGCTTAATATCTCTGAATATGTTCCTGGCGGTATGGTACTCGGTACAAAGCACAGTATGCAATGGGATCGGGATATGTTCAAGAAAGGCGAAAAGCCTGCTGTTCTGGTTGACTTCCCGATTTCTGTCATGGATTATGAAGTAATCGATATTTTCAACTGGCAGGACAAGGCAAGCCAAATGTATTCTGAGATGGAATTGACTCGCCATGTGACCGCACAGGAAGAGACTATCAGTAAATACATACGAGAAGGCAAGATCGTTCCTGATATGGATGTCCCAATCAGTGAACACCGGACACTGCATTTCTTTAATAAGGAACGAGTGAGGGAATACTGTCAGAAATTCGGCTGGACAGAGATCACACCAGGTAACCGGAAACAGCTGTTCCTTGATTTCTGCAGCGAAATGCAGATGTCATATTCATATAAGCCTGTGTTCCTGATATCTTTCCTTTCAAACATGAACGAACATGGAGAGGCTATGCTGTCTGATGTTGCAGAGTCTTTTGCGTGGTATTATGAGGACAGAATCAAGAAAGACCTTCAAGCAGAAAAGAAGAACTGTATATTCACTAAAGGCGATTATACACAGAAGGATGTTGAGAAACTCATTCTAAATATGCCCTTCAAACGCTTTGAGGGTATGGGATATATGAGACATTCAAAGTACTTGGGTGTGATCCAAATTGATAAGGGCATTATGAAAACACTTGATGATGACGATATTTCAACAATTCTGACATACTGTACAGATGCACTGGAACGGTACTGGAAATAAGAAAACGGCAATCTAATTATGAGTTTATCATTCTATGATATGTTAGGAGAATACTATGAAGGCTAATGAAGGTAAGATACTCAAGTTTTTAGATGGAACAGACAAAAGGTTTATTATTCCTGTTTATCAAAGACCGTATAGCTGGAAAAAAGCGAACTGTGAAATACTATTTAAGGATTTAATGAATGTTTATGAATGTAACTATGAATCACATTTCTTCGGAAGTATAGTTTATGTTGAGGAAGAAGTAGGGGGAACTAACGAATATCTGATTATCGATGGTCAACAGCGATTAACTACGATTTCAATTTTGCTTCTTGCCATTCGCAACTTTATAGTTAATAATAAAATCGAATGCAATATTAACACAAGTAAAATTACAAAAGCATATCTCACAGATGAATATGCTTCTGATACGAAAAAGCTCAAACTCAAATTAATTCAAGGTGATGATGTAGCCTACAATCAACTTGTCAAAAATAAGGACATGATTCAATCCAATGATGTTACCGTAAATTATTACTATTTTTATAATGAGATTGAAGATTTATCCTTAGAAGAACTTGAAGGATTATATAGTGCAATTGGAAAACTTATAATTGTAAATATCAGTTTAAAGCCATCCGCAGGTGATGATCCTCAGTTAATATTTGAAAGTCTCAATTCGACTGGCAAAGACCTAGAGGAAAGTGATAAGATTCGTAATTATATCTTGATGAAACAATCATCAGAAGAACAGGAGGAACTATATAAGGACTATTGGGAGGTTATTGAGAACAAGGTTGTTTCTAAGGGAATAAATAAGTTCATTAGATATTACCTTGCTGTAAAAAGAAGAGAGCTTCCAAATGAGAAGAAACTATACTTTATTTTCAAAAACTTTAGGCTTTCACAAGAATGTACTATTAAGGAAATTCTTGCGGACATGGTAAAATATGCTGATTATTATAAATGTATTATTGAGTCTGATGAAGATGGAAAAGGGTTTGAACGGGTTATTGCAAGATTGAATAAACTTGACGTCAGTACTGTTACTCCGTTATTATTTGATTTATTCTATGCAAAAGATAACCAGTTGCTAACGGAAAATGAATTCTTAGAAGCCCTTTTGCTTGTAGAAAACTACATTGTTCGTCGTATTATTTGTTTGCTTCCTGCAAACGCTCTTAATAAAGTATTTATTCAAATTGGACAAGAGGTTGAAAAGTATACAAGCAGTGGAGAAGCATCATATATCGATGCATTAAAATATTCACTTTTAAGTAAAGCTGGAAAAGCAAGATTTCCTTCTGATAATGAGTTCTCAGAGAAGTTCACACTTTATGAATTGTATAATGCGGCACCAACTGTGCGTAAATTTATCTTTGAAAGATTAGAAAATGCTAGCAGTAAAGAGAAAATAGCCGTTGATAAACAACTTGAAAGCCATGAACTTACAATAGAACATGTGATGCCGCAATCCTTAACTAAAGAGTGGAAAGGCGCTCTTGGCGACAATTGGGAACTAATATATTCAAAATACATAGATACAATAGGAAACCTAACGCTAACGGCATATAATAGTGAATATAGTAATTTACCATTTGAAAAGAAAAAAGCACTACCAGAGAAGGGCTTTAATTATAGCAAATTGACTCTTAATGAATATATTAAAAGCTGCAGTTCTTGGGGTGAAAAACAGATTGTTGAAAGGGCTGGCCTTCTCTTTCAAATTGCAAAGAAGCTTTGGGAAATGCCTGATACTTCTTTTTCACCAGAAACTACTATCGAGTGGGTGTACCTTGATGATTATGATTATGATTACACAAACAAAATTATAAGGAAATTTTCTTTCATGGGTGAGACGGTGGTAACGACAGATATAACAGATGCATTTAGAAAAATTTCAGATCTTCTATACTCTTTAGATCCAGTCAATTTTGTAAAAGCTGATAAAACTAAGATTGGTGTTGAATCTACAAGTTTTTCTTCAACACACAAACTAGCCGAAAGCGTCTTTTTAAGTACAAATCTATCATCATCTCAAAAAATATCATTTCTAAGAAAAGCATTAAAAAAATTAGGATTGGATTTTGAAGAACTGAAATTCATAGTCGAAGACAAGCCGACTGCTGTAATATTTGACGTAAACAATCCTGAAACTTATGATGTGCTAAAAGTTGGAAAACTTTGCATCGAATTGTTCACTAATCTAGTTAGGAACAATCTTATTGGAAGCGATGAAATTCAATTGCTTTTAGATAAAGGCTATACTGCAAAAACATTTAGAGGAACGACATATCCGTTTTTAGCGACTGATCGCGATGCCTACATGTCTGCAAGTGGTACAAAACGATATGCTAAGACTCCGGTTTCAATACATGGATGTGAATATTATATTACAACACAATGGTTTAAGGAAGGACGCGAAGATCTGATAAAATGGTATTTATCACATTTTGAATAAAAGAGGAGGGCATTTGAAAGCACTGCGGACATTTTATATCTTTCTATAAGCGATAAAATCGATAGTTATTCTCACGTGTTGGCAGCAGTCCTTGTCAGTCGGCAAATTGAAGTTAAATCGATGGAAAGGAGTAAGTATATGAGAACAATAAAAGTAACAGGCAAAGGGCAAATCAAGGTCAAGCCCGATATGACAAGAATCACCATCACACTTGATGGACTCTACTCGGATTATGCAGAAACACTTCAGCGTTCATCAGATGATACAGACAGATTAAAGGAACTACTTTCTGCATTCGGATTTGAGCGTTCTGACCTTAAAACGCTCAGTTTCAATGTTGATACCGAGTACGAAAGCTACAGAGAGAACGACACTTACAAGCAGCGTTTTGTTGGCTATCGTTTCCGTCATCTTCTCAAAGTGGAGTTTGAGTCCGATAATAAGCGCCTTGGCAAAATTCTCTATGCGCTGGGCAATTGTGATTTGAAACCGGAATTCCGCATCAGTTATACTGTAAAAGATCCAGAAGCGGCTAAGAACGAGTTGCTTGGCAAAGCAGTCAAAGATGCAAAGGAAAAGGCTGCTGTATTAACTGCAGCGGCCGGAGTAATACTGAAAGATATCCAGAGCATTGACTACTCTTGGGGTGAAATAGAATTTGAGGTCAACCCCATGAACCGTCTTATGAGATCTTGTGCTCCTGTAGCTGCTTGTGCTGATTCAAGCTATGATATAGATATTGAGCCTGATGACATTGAGGTTTCTGATACGGTAACGGTCGTGTGGGAAATCGCGTAAGATGATTCTGTGATTGTTTATAGCAAAAAAGAAAGACAATTGAATAGACAAGAAGACTCCCCGAGTGATGAAAAGGCAATAAATGAGTATAGGGTTCACTTGGGGAGTTTTGTTATACATGTACTAGAAACATCTGTTTCTCCTGATTGTATATTATTCACTAAAATGTACGTTGAATATAGAAATTTCACAGTCAGATTGATTGACAAATAGAGACGAATTATGTTATAATTGTAATAGATATTCCATAATGTTACGATGGGTTATCTCGAATTAGAATTATCAATCTGAGAAAATATGAAAAGCTTAGGAGGATATCGTCATGATCAATAAAAAGAAATGGATAGACTTTGGATCACAGCTCACTACAATTGCTAGCCATTATAACAATGAGGCGCTTGCAACAGAGGTTGAAACAATCAATAGAGCAGTTTCACATTATGAGATAAAAGTATTGTTTGTAGGTCATTTTAGTGCTGGTAAGAGCGCTTTGCTGAATGGAATACTTAAACGCCCGAACTTCCTTATAGAGAATCAAAGCCCTCAAACAGCTGTAGCAACTGAATTGCACTATTCTACGACCGAAAAAGTTATTATTCACAACAATAATGGCGAGATAATTGAAAAAGAATCCTCTTATGCTGTTCCTGTCGAAGATGTTGATTATATAGATTATCGTCTGAATTCAGATGCGTTAAAAGAAATAGGTGATTTTACACTTGTTGATACTCCGGGTTTTGATTCAGGAATCGAAAAACACAATCATGCTTTATCATCATATTTAGGAAATGGATCTTTCTATGTCTTAGTAATCAATATAGAAAAAGGCGTTGTTGATTCGCAAACGATCCAATTTATTCAGGAATTATCTGTATATAATGATGAGCTTATTATCCTGTTAAATAAACGCGATAAAATAACAACTGAAAACGCTGAAGCCGTCATGGATAGTGTTCAATGCACTTTAGACATGGAGGGCATACATGCAAAGGTATTTTGCGTATCCAAATTTGATGAAGATTTGAGCAAGAAAATTTGTGGTGCGATATCTGAATTAGATATTCAAGCAGCATTTGATAGGCATGCCCAAAACATGTATAATAGATTGATAATAGAAATGAAGGAGATTCTTGATCAACAACTCAGGGATTATGAGGATATAAGTACATTTGATTATGACAAGAGAATTAAGGAATTAAATCGAGCATGCGAGGAGTTAAAGCGTTTATTTGAACTAGAAAAGAAAAAAGCCGAAGATGCATTACCTTCAAGGATAGACGAGTTGAAAGGAAAAATAAGAGTAGCATTAGAAGGATGTGCAGACGCTGTAGTAAGTGCTTCAAATAGTGGTGGATCACAAGCTGCTGAAGCGGTAATAGTGGAAACACTTCGTCCTTTACTTTTACAGTATGTACGTTCGTATTCAGAACAGAATATGGATTCTATTATTCAAAGTATGAATCAAACAATGAATCAGCTTGAAAGTAAAGATAGTCAGATTAACAAATTGATGAAAAGTGCTGCTGAAAATACAAAAAAACTGATTGAAGACGGCATGTTTGACAAAATCTCTTCTTTATGTGAAACAGATGATAATAAATCTAGTAAGAAAAACAAGAAGGGCGACAACACTTCGTGGTATCACGCAGTTAGTGGTGCTTTGGCTATCTTGACGGATGTTATTGCACCTTGGATGGAAATCATAATAATCTTGGCTCCAGATATCATAAGTCTAGCTAAAACTATCTTCGGAGAATCTGATTACGAAAGAGCAAAGAGAATATACCTTGAAGGGACTGTTCCACAGATTGTTTGTCAGTTACATGATCCAGCAGTTGAAGCAATGAAAGAGAGTAACAAGCAACTTATTGCTCTTTTACAAACTCAGTTGGCTGAGAAAACGGCGATTGTTAAGGCTTCAATTGCTGAGACACAGGAGAAAAAGAAAAAAGATATTGAGACGAATACTAGTTACCGAAATAATTTAAAAAATGACTTACAGGCTTTAGCTAATATGGAATCAACGATATGTACAGGAGGCTCAACATGGCATTAAATATGAATATGATTAATGCGTTTGAATATGAACTGGATCTGATAGACGTATTTTTTACTGAAAACAGTGAACTTTTTAGTTCGGATAGCTTATTGGACTTTAGAGCAGAACGCCAAAGCTTTCACAATCGAATTGCTCAAGCGCAGGAGAAAAGCCGAGTGTTACAAATTGGTATTATAGGTGCTGTGAAAGCAGGAAAGTCATCTTTTCTTAATGCTTTATTGTTTAATGGTGAAGAGGTGCTTCCTAAAGCCGCCACGCCTATGACCGCTGCATTGACTAAAATAAGTTATGCTGATACACCAAACTCAATTATACACTTCTATAGTTCTGAAGATTGGGAGATAATAACTCAGCTTGCTGAGCAATACACTAATGAACTTCAGAATAGATACGCTGAATATGAAGAATGGTATCATAATAAATGCAAAGAGATTGACGATTATAATCTTAAGCAAAGAGACATTTTGTCAGAAAAAAAACGTGAAAAGCCTATACATATGACATTATTTGATTTTGAACGCAGACAGTTTCGACCTAAAGTTGCGGAAAATTTGGCTGCAGCAAAAGAGCTAGTCGATATGATAAGCGATCAAAGCATTCTCGATTTTTTGGGAAAAGATATCTCGGTTGCTGATTCTTCTCAACTTCAAACTTATATTGGCGCCAAAGGGAAGTACACGCCAATTGTTAATTATGTTGAACTGCAAATGAATGATATTCGTTTAAAGGATTTTGTTATTGTTGATACTCCAGGACTTAACGACCCTATTATTTCAAGAGGAAACATTACCAAAACATTTCTATCCAAATGTGATGTGGCAATTCTTCTTTCTCCAACTTCGCAGTTTATGGATGTTAGTACAATGCAACTGATGGTTCGTAGTTTACCGCAAGCGGGTGTTGACGAAATAATTGTAATTGGCAGTAAACTCGATTCAGGATTATTGGACTATCCAAATGCAAACGGACAAATTAGACAGGTCTACGAATCCTCAATCCGGAAATTTAAAGGAGAATTCGAAAGGAATCTTAGCACATTAAAACATTCAGATCCAACTGCTGCGAAACGACTTGAGAAAGTTGAATTGGAGTTTGTTTCTTCCTTATTTCATTCTATTATGGTTAAACAAAAGAAGCATGCTCAGCTAAATGATGAAGAAAACTTGATTTTCAATCGCTTTAATGAGCGTTTTACTGGTTTTAGTTCGGATGTAATTCCTAATATGGCAGGTATAGTTAAGGTACGAAGAATGCTTAACGCAGTTATAGAACGAAAAGATGAGATAATTAATGGTAGAAATGAAAACGTTATTGCCACATTACGCACTAATATTGTCAAAATACTTGATATCATTGAAACAGATGCTAAATCAAGTTTAGATAAGCTTCAGAATGTTCAAATTGATAAGCTAAAATCAAACTATGAAGAACTTACCGATTTGTTAAGTAGAGCAAGGATAAAGCTTAGTAGTTTATTCGAAACGGCGGCTCAAGAAGCCAAAAAAACTGCTAGCATTACCCTGTCCAAGCTTCAGGAAGAAATGTCACATCATATTCATTTTCAAACTAAAAGCCGTACACATATTGAATCAGAGTCAGTGAAAGAAGGCTTTCTTGGGCTTAAAAAGCGTAGTATAGATAGAGAAATCAAAGAGGACTATGCCGAAACAGCCGAGATTATAGCTAACTTAAATAATTATAACGCTCGTTGCAATAGGATTATTAATGAGGACTTTGATTATTTAATAAATCCAGAAACACTTAGTTCTAAAGTGAAAAAACTCGTGATTGAAATTATGCATAAGGCGGGTGGAAGTTATACGGAAGATGATGTGCTTATCCCTCTTAATAGAACTCTGGCAGCTATAAAAGTGCCAAAGGTTACAATCTCTGCCGATAAATATGTTGATATGCTTAATACGGCATATAAGAAAGGCTATGCTTCAAATGATGAAATACACACTCTTTCTCAACTTCAAATGACATATCTACAAAGTATGCTTTCTGATGCCAGGAATGATTTGAATAACAGCGTTGGCCATGCAGAAAAACTTCTCATGGATCAGTCTATTAAATTTACAGATTCAATTCTGACCAAACTAAAAGACCAATTTGAACGTATCAATTCACAAATGAGTGAAAAAGAGAAATACATTGATAGTTATCAATCGTTCCTAAAAAATATCACAGAAATACGTTTGCGAATTATTAACCTGTAAAGAAAGGATTATTTATGGCTTTCTTTGAAGAAGATGAAAGTTTTGTTGAATGGCAAGATGATATTGAAGTGCCTGAAATAGATACAAATTTATATATACACGACGCTGATAAAGCTGCATTACTAATTTCTGAATTACTTCAACAACCTAAAAAGGTTCCTAAGTATCTAATTGGCAAGATTCGTTCGGAGATTCAAGAACTGTTTCACTGTTATTCTCATACTACGTTAGAGAATGAATTATTGTTTTATCAAAGCTTCATGACCTTATGCAGCAGGCTTGAGGAAAGAAGAAGAATTCAAAAACTCGGAAATAAAACGGTCATTGGCATAGGTGGGAAGTTTAGCGCAGGTAAATCTAAATTTTTGAATTCATTATCAGGTCTTGATGGTATTTTACCAGAAGAGACTGCACCAACAACTGCCATTCCAACTTACATAATAAAAGGAACAACAACATCATATACTGCGAACAATATTTATGGTGCGGAATGCCAGTTGGACAGAGAAAAACTTCAAGCAATGACACATGAATTCTTTGAGACTTATCAAATAGGTTTTTCTTCTTTTATTGAAAGCGTTTTCATCGAAAGTGCTCAATGTAAACTTCCAACACAGCTTGCATTACTAGATACACCAGGATATAACAAGTTTGATGTAAAAACCAAAGAAGCGGTTTCTGATAGAAAAAAAGCATTTGATCAACTTAGAATATCAGACTATTTGATCTGGTTAGTTGATGCTGATAACGGAACATTAACTAATGATGATATACGCTTTATCAGTGAATTAAATTTATCTGAACCTATTCTTATTGTTCTAAATAAATGTGACAAGAAAACTGAACAACAGATAAATGATATTCTAGATCAAGCAGTTAGCGATATTCAAATGAGTGATATTAGGTGTTATGGCATAGTTGCTTATTCATCTCGTGAATGTGTAGAATATGGTGGGCGGCCGTTGACAAGTAAGAAAGCATATGATAATAATATGATACAACAATTTTTACAATTTACAGCCTCTAGTAAAAGACGCAATAATGATATTGTTTCTCAGTTTCATCAGCTTGAAGAGAGGTTCCTTAAATCAACACGTTCAAACCAGAATGCATTATATGCCTCTAGCCAAGAATTAGAAAAGCTTATTAGACAATCAGAAAGCGTAATGCATATCTGTTCTATAGCGAAAATATGGAGTGAGAATTCAAATATGAGTTATCAGATGTATATGCTTGAAAATAAATGTAAAGAACACTTTGAAAACATCTTTAAAATGCTTGATAAGTACCTGAAAGGGGAAAACAATGAATAGTACCGCAGCATACCTTTCTGTGCTTTCCAAAATAATGCAGGAAGATAAGAGTGAATTTGATCAAGGATCCGATTTGTTTAATAACCTGTTTAATACGATTAATGATGAATTGTCTTCTTTTCTTTCACATTCTCACTATTCTAATGCACCTCTTATTTTGGAAAAAATGAATGCTCCACTTCAACAACTTGAAAACTTTCTTTTATGCCCAGAGATGCAAGGACACTTTAATATATGCTTATCTGGGGTTGCTCCGGGATTAACACTAGGTTTTATGACAACACTTTTTTCCACTCCGCTTCCTAAAGTTATGCGTACATTGTGGATGGAATCGCCTATAATCCTATCAAATTGTGATCACTTTGAATTACTAGTTGTTACATATGCGGGAAAAAGAGTCCCATTTCGGCCAGAGCAATTGGTTCTATTGACAAATGAGGCAAAAAAAAGAAAGCTTGATTTGAAAACGGTCATAAAGTATATAATAATATCTAATCCTCTAAAAATAGATAATACTACTTTTATTCTAGATAATTATGCTGAGTTTGGGTATAGACTTTTTTCTTCCTTTGTTGATAATAGCGTTCATTTTGTTAACCGGATTCCGGACGAAAGACTTTTGCATCGTCTTCGTTTTTCAAAAAATAAACGGATAGTTGTACCAGATGATCTAAAAACGGCTTTATCCTCAATGGAACTCATCGGCGGACATGATATTATTCCTATCTCAAAACTATCTGAATGGCTTGAAGCATCAATTATTCATCGTTATTATGGAATTAAAGGTTGGTTTACCAAATATGAAGCGCAAATAATAACATATTATGAAACACAAATATCCAGAGATGAAAAACTTGTTCAGTTAATTACTGATGATCTAATTAATTTGAAGAAAGGGGATGACAATCTTCGACTTCAAAGAAATGATATTACAGAAAGGATTGAAAAGTATAGAACAGAGTATCAAGAACTAAAACGAATACTTGACAGACTAGACAATTGCATCAACGACATAGAACAGTTTCTTGATAACACTGTATTTAGGTGTGATTCCTTTTTGTCACATGCAACAGATGACTTATTGAGTGAAATATTTGTGTATGCTGAATCAGCTGAATTACAATATGCGGACAACACTGTCAAGCGTTTAAAACAAATGAATTATTCAGAGATTAATCTAGTAGAGCAATATATCACATCCATTTCTGAAGGAAAAACGGTAGATATCAGTCAGTTAGGCGATTCTGATTCATGGACTAAATCAAAAATGTTAATTCAAATCGCTGATCTTTCAAATGCAAATGCACATATTAGCAAATTATCAAAATGGATTAAATTCATTAATCGTAAAAATGCTTCAACTGGTAAAGAGCTATATGTATTCGCAATTACTAATTCGTCTAACAAAAAAATATTTATTCGATTACTTACAGATAGTTTTTCTCTTGGATATTTCCAAGCAGGCGAACTGTTAATTGAAGAATACAATAAAACTAAATCTCAAAACATATCACTTCGTTTTCTTGCAAAATCGCTTTATCCAGAAGCGTGTATTCTATTAGGCAATCAGGAATTACAGGATACTTATCCACCCCCTAATTCAATTGGAAGTAAAGCGATGATGTACTATAAACTCGCTGCTTCACAAGGAAATACTGAAGCTATTAAAAGAATAATTGATATGTTATATGAGCCAACATTCAATTCAACGGGTACATCGCTATCTGGCAGAAAGAAAAGAATAGCAGAGATGCTTATAAATCTCTGTGATTATCTGATAAATATGCACATAGATGAGTACCATTATTCAGAAATCAGTGGGTTATTGTATTTCCAATTAGGACATTATTCTCAAGCATTTCGATTATTATCAGGAAAAAATACAAAACATGCAAACTATTGTAAAGGTTGGATGTTTGAAAAAGGAAAAGGGACAACGCAAGATTATAGTCAAGCTCTTTCTCACTATCAGAAAGCCGATGGTTTTTCAGATGCTAGTCAATGTGTAACGCGAGTTCAAGTGCTAATAGATCAACAAAAAAAGGCTGCCACAAAACAACAGGCGAACACATATTCAGAGAATAAGACTTATAAGCCTGAAGTTATTAACACTACTACCAAAAAAGATAGTTGGTGTTTCATTACTACTGCTGTAACTCTAAGTTTAGGGAAGAAAGACGATTGCGATGAACTAAACATTATGAGGCGATTTCGAGATGCTTTCATCGTTGAATCATCAGATAATGCATGCTTAGTACAGGAATATTATCGTATTGCTCCAATAATCGTGCAAAAAATAAACGCCTTATCAAACGCTGATTCAATTTATTTGAGTCTATGGCAGAAATATATCCACCCTTGCATATTAGCTATAGATTGCTCAAATCCAAGCAAAGCAGTTACTATATATCTTGAAATGGTTAAGGATTTATCAGCTCAATATGAAGTTCCAATTTCAGAAAGCATACAAAAGCGTATTGTTTCAAACCATGGTCCTTGATTCAATAATTAATTTACGAATTTATTATAGTTGGATCTATGCCTGAACATCGAGTAACAGTTTCACAGAGTATATGAGTCAAGCGACTATTTCATTGGATTTCTTCCCAAGAACTACATAGACCCGAGTGCTTTATGAAGTCGCCTGAAAGTGTACCTCTGAGACACACTGGATATATTCCCAAGGACGGGCAAAAGGACAAATCCACGGGCTTCGCCTAAAATACATAAGAGAAAAAGTGCCGAATTTTCGGCACTTTTCTTATGCTTATTATTTTGTCTTGGTGAGCAAAACTACGCACTCAACGTGCTTGGTTGAAGGAAACAAATCAGTGCCGCAAACCTTGGTGACGGAATAGCCATGCTTTGAAAGATATTTTGCATCACGTGCAGCGGTTGACGGATTGCAGGAAATCATGATGATTTTTGAGGGAGAAGATGTTATGATGACATCTAAAGATTCTTTAGAGCAGCCTTTTCTTGGCGGATCAAGAATGATAACGTCAGGATAGCAGCCGCTTTGATGAAGCTGAGAGAATATTTCACCTGCATCTCCACAGTAAAATTCGGCATTTGAAATATTATTCAAATCGGCATTTTTTTTGGCATTTTTAATAGCATCTGGAACAATATCAACACCAATAACTTTTTTAGCTTTTTTAGCCATAGACAATCCGATAGTACCTGCGCCGCAGTACAGATCTGCGATGACATCATTTTTATTTGGAGAAGCATATTCAAGAGCTTTTGCATAAAGCTTTTCTGCTTGACGTGTATTTATTTGATAGAAAGAAAGAGCAGATATTTTAATTTTATTTCCGCACATAGTATCTGAAATAGTGTCGTTTCCCCAAAGGAGGACGCATTTTTCTCCGAGTATGATGTTAGTTTTATCTGGATTTATGTTGAGGATAATACTTTTTATATCAGAGAATTTTTCCGTAAGTGTTCTGCAAAGAGCGGTGAGTTGTCGGCTTATATTCTTACGAGCAACAAGGCATACCATAATTTCACCCGAATATGTACCCTGTCTCAGATAAATATGTCGCATTATACCCGTACCGCTTAACTCATTGTAAACTGAAAGTTTTTTTGTGTTGATATAATTAAGGATATGTGTTGTAATACTGCTGAAAATTTCGGGTTGTAAGGAACAATCCTCAACAGGAACAACACGATGGCTTCTCGGCGCATAAAACCCGCAGACAGCTTTACCGTCTGACAAAGTAAGGGGATACTGAGCTTTATTTCGGTATCGATCCGAATTTTCCGATGAGATAAATTCGTCATACATTGGTGTTAAACCGCCTATACGTTCGAACGCGCTTTTTACAATTTCATTTTTAGCATGACATTCCGCTTTATAGTTTATATGTCGAAAAACACATCCTCCGCATTTTTTGTATACTTCGCATTTTCGCAGCTCGCGATCAGTGGATGGCGTTATTATTTTGTTGACTATGCCGAAACCGTGGCTGCTTAGAACCTTTACTATCTTGATTTCTGCAACATCTCCGACAGCTGTTTCAGGAACAAATACCGCCATACCGTCAATTCTGCATACTCCGTTTCCTTCTGATGTTAATCCTGTTATTTCTGTCGTATAGATTTGATTTTTTTCAGGCATTCTGCAACCTCCAGTTTTTTTTCCATAAGCTGATCAAAGCGGCTGATATATTCGTATGGATATTTATAATTATGTATTCTGTTAATAAGTCCGTCAGGATAGACAAGTTTTGTGGATGCCGCACAGCCTGCACCGAGAATAGTCTGTGTTTCATCCATAATAAAAATATTGTACTGACTTTCGTAACCTTTTTGAGCGTATCCAACGTTTTCAAGGTTATCAACAGTATTTTTCTGACGATAAAGATAATAAGGCATATAACCGGCAGCCATAAGCTTTTCTATGCTGTAGTCTACCATTTCGGCAGCCGGATTTTCCATATTTTCATTTCCGTCACGGAAAATAGCTGCTGAACGTTTAACAGTCAGTGTGTGTACGGTAATACTTTCAGGAGAAAGATCAATCATTTTGTTCAGAGTGTTTTGGAAACTTTTGCATGATTCTGTAGGCAGTCCTGCTATAAGATCGGTATTTATATTTTCGAACCCAATTTTTCTTGCCAATTCAAAAGCTCTGAGTGCATCTGCACCGGAATGCTTTCTTCCTATGACTTTTAGAACATCGTCATTAAGGGTCTGAGGATTTACAGATATTCTGTCAGCTCCCATTTCTTTAATTATATGCAGTTTTTCTTCGGTAATTGTGTCAGGTCTGCCAGCCTCGAAGCTGTATTCACGGATTCGGCTAATATCAAAGTTATCAGCTACAGCTTCCATGACAGTTCGAATATCCTCAGCGGAAATTGATGTTGGCGTACCGCCTCCGAAATAAATTGTATCAATTTTTGTATCTGTTTCATTGACGATTTTTCCAATAATCTCAAGTTCACGGCAAAGAGCTTCAATATATTGTGGCATAAGCTTTATTGCCGAATCCATGCTGTGAGAAACAAATGAGCAGTAGCTGCACCGCGTAGGGCAGAAAGGAATAGATACATAAAGGCTTGCTGCATAATGGTCAATCTTTTTTACTATAGGAAGCTGATTAATAGCAGTTGTGTAGGCAAGTGAAAGTTTTTTTGCAGAAAGTTCATATCGCTTTGAGAGTTTTTCTTCTATCTCTGCACGTGTTAATCCCTGTTCCAGAAGTTCTGTAATCTTTTTTACGGGACGAATGCCCGTCATAAGTCCCCATGGAGGAGTAATACATGTTTTTTTGCATAGAATGTGGTATATCAGCCTGCAAAGTTCATGCTCGGCTATTTTTTTTTCAGAATCAAAAGCGAGAGTTTTTTTTGTGGATTCAAGTTCTCCGCCATTCAAACGCACTTCTGCTGTCAGTACAATATTATTTTCAATAATCTCTTGTTTGGCAGTAATGTAGTTTTCTCCGACAGCTTCGGAAATATCGTTTGTAAAATTAAATCGTGCTGTATGAAAAAAAAGCTTGCATATGGATTCTATTTCGTACTTAAAAGAATTGCCGATCAAAATGACCGGCATTTTATAATCGGTATTTTTATTTATCATTGTTAACCTCTGAACGATTTCATATATGGATTATTTCTGCGTTCATATTCAAGAGTTGTGGATTCGTTATGACCGGGATATATTTTGTAATCTCCGTCAAGGTCGTAAAGAAGCTGAAGCGACTGCATCATATAGTGCGGATCTCCTCCCGGAAAATCGGTTCTTCCGACAGAACAACAGAAAAGAGTATCGCCCGAAAAAATTATTTGTTCTTCGTCACATACATAACAGACACTTCCGTGAGAGTGTCCGGGTGTGTAAATTACACGGAAATTGCAAGCGCCGTCATGGATAATGCAGTTATCCCTGATGATTTCATATTTTTCAACTGATTTAAAGGGCATAATGGAAATAGCGGAATGAAGAGACATCCCCGAACTATTCAGCATTGGAGCATCGCTTTCGTGAATAAAAACTTCGGCTCCGGTATTTAGACGTACCTCCTCAACTCCTCCCATATGATCGAAATGACCGTGTGTCAGGAGAATTTTCGTAAGGGTAAGTTTGTTCATTTTCAAATATTCCAGCAAAAGTCTTGGACTTCCGCCAACGTCAACAGCAATGCATTGCCCGGGAGCTGTTACAGCTATATAGCAGTTGGCGTTTAATTCGCCGAGCTGAAAGGTTTTGATTAACATGGAGACCTCCAATTGAATTATATATTAGACTTACTCGGAAACTGAAAAGCGATGTTTGATTTTCCAGTTTTCTTAAAGTAAAGTTTCCAAAATGGGAGCAGGGGAGAGGAATATCCCCTGCTTAAGGTGCGGCAGACAGTAAATGCATCTGTGGAATGCATTAGACCGATTGTAGCAGTTGCTGCCGTAAAAGAATGAAGTCATAAACATCGAAATCGTTGTTTCCATCGCGATCTCCGGCTTTCCAGTCGTTTATCTCTCCACAGCCAAGAAGATATTTCTCGGCTGCTACGAGATCAGCTATATTGAAATTTCCGTCATAATTGACATCTCCGATGATTCTGAAATCAATGCTGTATTTTTCGGCATATTTTTCAGTTGTAGACTGAGGATAACCATACAGTAAGCCTGTAAACGAATATCCGTTTTCATCATCGTAGCCGTTGGAAATTGTTCCGGCGGAATCAAAAATATAGCAGTCATAATTTTCGATAGTGACAGATTGAAGACATTCGCAGCTTGCCAAAGCTCCTTCTTTGATAGAACCAATACTCGGAGAAAAGTGCATATACTTCAGTCCGGAACAGTATGAAAATGTATCTTTTTCAACAGAAGAAATACTTTTTGGCAATTTGACGGTTTCGAGATCGATGCAGTCTGTAAATGCCGACTCTCCTATGTGTGAAACGCTGTTTGGAATCTCAATTTTAGATAAATAATTGCATTTTGCAAATGCATGTGAACCTATTTCTTCGAGAGAATCCGGAAGAGTGATTTTTCTGAGATATTCGCTTGCTTCAAAGGCGCTGTCTGCTATTTTTGTAACACCGTACGGAACATTAGGTTTCCATTCGGTTTCTTTTGCGGAAAAAAGTGTATTGTTAAAGATCAGCAGAGAATTTTCTTTATACTTTGCCTTAAGCCATGGTGTATCGGCAAAGGCGTTATATCCGATCTTTTCAATAGTTGAAGGTATTGTAACATCAGTCAGATTTGAACACTGGGCGAATGCGCTCCATTCAATCTCAGTAACGCCTTCCGGGATTATCACAGAAGTCAGATGATTACAGTTGTAAAAAGCATAAGCGTCAATTTTTTTTACGCTTTTGGGAATAATTACTTCTGCAAGTTCTTGACATTCCCCGAAAGAATTGTAACCGATAGTTGTTACAGTATTTGGAATCACGACAGTTTTCAGCTCAGCGCAGCCAAAAAATGCATTGCTGTCAATATCGGTTACAGGTTTTCCATTCAGATCAGCGGGTATTTCAACATGTACAGCCGATCGGCTGCAGCCGGTGACTGAAATATTTTCTCCGCAGTCCATGAACTCCAGTTCAGATTCACTTTGCATAGACATTGTTTTGTCCTCAGCGGCGAATGCCGTATAAACACTAAGATGGGGCACAGCTCCTAATCCAACGATGAGAGCGGCGGCAACTCCGCTGAGTGTTATGAAGTTTTTTTTCATAGATTCTTCCTCCTATAAAATATTGTTGCAACAGTTCAGCATTAAGTTAAAGGGGATGAAGAATTTGATTTGAGTCTTTATCATGACTCATGAATGAGATTCGTCTTCAGTTAAACGAGAGTGCAGTTGTCGGTTATTCTGTCAATATATTATGTCGGTTATTTTAGCGCAGTCGTGAAACTGCGAAAAATACATGTATTACATTCTTATTAATTGAGTGATGTTTTCGTATTCGGTTTGTTTGAATTTTTATTAAATTGCTGATCTTTCTACGGAAATAACATCTTTAACTTTTTTTATTTTTTCAAATAAAGATTTAAGCTGTTCAGTGCCGGAAATAACAATTGTACCCTCAAAAACGGCATTTCCGTTTTTCAGCATGCGTGAAGCGGAATGAACTATTGGAATATGTGATTCCATCAGTATTGCCGTAATATCGTATACAAGACCGACACGGTCGGCAGCTATTACTTCAAAGCTTGTTTGGAATTTTGAGCCTGTATTTTCCGACCATTTAATGCTGACCCATCGTTCCATTTCATCGGGATCATTCCGCTGTAATGCGGAGCAGTAGTTTATACATTTTTTAGAGTGCACGGAAAGTCCGTATCCTCTTGTGATGAATCCCACAATATCATCTCCGGGAAGGGGATGGCAGCACTGTGCATATTTTATGGCAATATTGTTTATTTTATCAAGTATAATGCTGTTCAGATCATTGTTTTGAGGTTTTAAAATATCTGTAGACTCATATTCCTGTACTTGCTCATTGTAGAGTTTTTTGTATTTATCTTTGAGCCTTGGCAGCATTTTTTCAAGAGAGATCCCCTTATATCCAACCGAAGCATAGAAATCATCGAGGGTTTCGCAGTTGTGTTTTGAGAAATCGTCTTTAAGAAATTCTTCAAGATCCTTCTCTGGAATATTCATATGATGCCGTTTGAAAAGCTTTTCAAGTTCATTTTTTCCTTCGGCAATGTTTTCATCGCGTTTTTCTCTTTTGAACCACGATCGGATCTTTGAACGTGCATCATTGGTAAATACTGTATTGAGCCATGCTCTGTTCGGACCTTTTTCGGGATCCTTGGAGGTTAATATTTCGCATATCTGTCCGGTCTCAAGCTTGAAATCAAGAGGGACTATTCTTCCGTCTACTTTCGCTCCAATCGTTTTGTGACCGATTTCGGTGTGTATTCGGTAGGCAAAGTCGATAACAGTTGAACCCATAGGCAGTATTACCGACATGCCTTTTGGAGTCATAACAACAACATCTTCCGGGGCAATATCGGTTTTTATAATGCGTACGATCTCTTCAACATCATCTGAGGTCTGTTGTGCTTCAATGACTTGTCTCACCCATGCGAGACGCTGTTCCATTCTGTCTCTTCCCCTGATGCCTTCCTTGTATTTCCAATGAGCGGCAATACCGTATTCTGCGGTTTCGTGCATATCCCATGTGCGTATTTGAACTTCAAATGGAATACCTTCCTTGCCGAGCACGGTAGTGTGCAGAGATTTATATTCGTTTGCTTTTGGAGTTGCGATATAATCCTTGAATCGGTTCGGAAGCGGTCGGAACATGTCATGAATAAGTCCTAACGCGCTGTAGCATTCCGGTACGGTATCAACTATTATTCTGACAGCGTATTTATCATATATTTCGTCCATATTCTTATGCATCATAAAAATTTTTTTATAAATGCTGTAAATACTTTTTACGCGTCCCGAAATAGTGGGAGGTTCAGCAAAATCTTCTTTTTTAAACCGTTCTTCTATACGTTCCTTTATAATTTCAATGAATGCTTCGCGTTCTTCCTTTTTGTTTTCAAGAATATTTTCTATTTCAGCGTATGCGTATGGGTCAAGGTATCGAAACGAAAGATCTTCAAGTTCTTCTTGGATCGCTCGTATACCGAGACGGTGAGCAATGGGAGCATATACATTCATCGTTTCACGTGCCGTCGAACGCTGTTTATCATGAGGACGGTACTTAAGCGTCCGCATATTGTGAAGACGATCTGCAAGCTTGATTATCATGACGCGTATGTCCTGAGACATGGCAAGCAGTATTTTACGTACGTTTTCAGCCTGCTGCCGTTCTTTGGAGTTAGTGGGTATTTTTCCGAGTTTTGTAACTCCGTCCACAAGCATTGCAACGTCTTGACCAAATCTTTTTTTTAGATCATCCAAAGTAGCAGAAGTATCCTCCACTACGTCATGGAGCAGCGCGGAACATATTGTATCGGTGTCCATACCGAGTTCAAGAAGAATATAGCTTACGGCAAGAGGATGAATAATATAATCCTGTCCGGAAGAACGTTTCTGACCTTCGTGTGCTTTGGCGGCAAATTCATAGGCAGAAATTATCTTGCTGAGATCGTACTGGCGATCGTCTTTCAGAATTTTCTGGATGATCGTTTCAATTGTGAAGTTATCGTCGTAGTCGGGAATAGCAGCTATATATTCCGCAGTCAAAGCATCGTCGACAGCAGCAGGAATAGGTACATCCCGATATATTTTATTTTTTTCGTCATTCATTTCTGATCATCCTTTCATCCATTTTGGCAGAAATAGCAAGAGAATTACTCTTGAAGTATTTTATCCCGAATGCTGAGCAGGACGGGAGCGGAATTTAAATCAGCTTTTTTCGATACTTTTACCCGCCGTATTATTTCATCTGAGGAAGATTTAACGATAAGTCCAAGCTGTCTCATAGCTTCAATAGAAGCGCAGAAACGACAGTAGTTAAGTTTTGGACTGCTGATTCTGAAATACAAATTGTCTGCTGTTATTCCGTCTTCTGGTATAAGTTTGTATATTGCAGCAGCCGTTTCCCGTGAAGGAAGCATAACGGGGTAATAATTTAACGGAAGCTCTTCGCCTCTCATATGTGCTTCAAATGCACCGAAGGCAGCAAAGTATTTGTCCTGCTCGAATGTATGTTTTCGGATGTCGGAAATAAAAATACTGACGGATGTTTTGCTTCTGAAAGTATTGGTATCGAGGGTTACTATCATGTCGCAAAAATCACCGCGCTGTACAGGCAGCGCTGATGGAGACTTACGAAATAGTAAAGCTTCATATGAAACGTTCTCAAGCTTTATTCTGAGTTTTGAGTGAACTCCTCCGGAAAGCGGTATAATATCGGTTACTTCTGCATTTTCGATTAGAAAAAGAGGCTTTTCGTTGTCCGTACCGAAAGGTTCAAGAACTTTCAGACCGTTTACATTTTCAACTGTCAGCTCTGATAACGTAACGGTCATATCAGCTGAAAGCTCCGGCAAAGGCATATTATTGCAGTTTTCCCTTGCGAATTTATTTATAATTCTTCGGAATTCATCTTCCATGCCTGATTTTATCGTAAATCCTCCGGCAGCCGGATGACCGCCGAATTTTTCAAGAACTTCCGAAGCGGCGCTGAGCGCTTCAAATACAGAAAATTTGCCAAAGGAACGTGCCGAACCCCGAAGTTCGCCGTTTTCTTCAGAAGCAATAAAACATGGCTTGCCAAATTGTTCCATGATTCTGGAGGCTGTAATACCGATAACGCCATGATGCCAGCCTTTTCCACATACGCATATAACCCGGTCGCGCAAAATAGAAGGGTCATTATCAAAAATAGAATAAATTTCGGAAATAATATTATTTTCCGCCGATTTTCTTGCATTATTTAACGTGTCAAGCTCTTGAGCAAATTCAATCGCTTTTTCATATTCTTCGCAGAGAAAAAGTTCCATTGCAGTTTTCGGCGAACCGAACCTGCCTGCTGCATTTATTCTCGGACCAAGTCCGAATCCTATGGAATGAGAATCTACGGATTTATCTGTAAGACCGCTGATTTCTTTTAAAGCGATGAGAGCATACCGATCGGTATTGTTGATAAGTTTGAGACCGTAACGCACTATGAAACGATTTTCTCCCGTAAGGCTGACGATATCCGCAACGGTTGCAATAGCCGCAAGGTCTCCGAATTGCTCAAGCGCCATAGTATAATCACCATCGTCAAGAGCAGCAACAAGTTTCAAGGCAATTACAGCGCCGCAGGCATATTTGAATGGGGAGAAGTCGTCATGACGATGAGGATCGATTATTGCTTCGGCTTTTGGCAGCTTATCTCCCTGTTGATGATGATCGGTAACGATAAGCTTCATACCAAGTGAGTAAATATATTCTGCTTCTTCAATTGCGGATATACCGTTGTCTACGGTGACAATAAGTTCAATGCCGTCATCGTGGAGCTTATTAATGGCATTTTTGTTCAGACCGTAACCTTCCGAACGTTCGGGTATGTAGTATTCTGCATCTGCTCCGATTTCAGTCAGGTACGAATAGAGTATGACTGATGCCATAACGCCGTCGCAGTCATAGTCGCCGTAAACGCATATGCGCACTCCTTCTTCGACAGCTTTATTTATTGTATCGGCAGCAATTTTCATATCTTTTATAAGAAAAGGGTCTGAAAGTTCATGAAGTTCCAAACGTTCCATAACCGATTCAGAGGAAGAATAACCTTTGGCGGCGAGCACGGCAGCGGTAAGGGATGATACGCCGCAGCTTAAGGAAAGCTTGGAAACAAGTGATTTGTCATATTTTTTTACGCTCCACTTTTTCATAATTTTCTCCCAAATTACAAATTACATTACTTTTACAGTATATTATACCATATTTTTATTCATTTTTCAATACTATCTGTAAAAAAAATTCCTATAAATAATATTTTTTTGTTTTAATTTAGAAGAAAACGAAATTAACAGAGACTTTCCAGTTTGAGTCTCAGCTTTTTTATAATTTTTTTTTCGAGCCGCGAGATATAAGATTGAGAAATTCCTATCATATCTGCTACTTCTTTTTGAGTTTTTTCCTTTCCGTCAATAAGACCGAACCGCAGTTCCATGATTTCTCTTTCACGGTCGCAAAGCTGAGATACAGCGCTTCTGAGAAGTTCACGTTCGGCTTCAGTTTCGATGCCCTTACTGACAATATCGTCATCTGTACCGAGGACATCTGAAAGCAGCAGTTCGTTGCCGTCATAATCAATGTTCAGCGGTTCGTCAATTGAAAGATCACCGCGATATTGAGATGACTTTCGCAAAAACATAAGTATTTCATTTTCAATACATCGTGAAGCATAAGTTGCAAGCTTTATATTTTTAGTTGGGCAAAATGTATTTACCGCTTTTATGAGTCCTATAGTTCCTATAGAAACAAGGTCTTCAATACCAATACCTGTTGACTCAAATTTTTTTGCGATGTAAACCACAAGACGTAGATTTCGTACTATGAGAGTTTTTCTGGCTTCCGGATCGTCTTCCATAAGAGCCGCAAAAACAGTTTCTTCCTCTTGACGTGAAAGGGGAGGGGGAAGGGTATCGGATCCGTTGACATAATAGACGTCGCCGCCGAGTATTTTTTTGATTCCTGACATGATTTTCTCAAAGATTTTCATAGCTGTCTCCTTCTGTTAATTATTTAATATTTTAGGGTTAAAAATAGCCTTTCCATGCGCTTCTCCCAGCCCGATCACAGCATTCACAGGTTTTCGCTCTCCGCTTGTTTTGTTTATGATAAGTATCTCGTCCGGGCTGAACAATTTCATAAGGCTGCTGCCTGTAACTGTTGAAAGCGGGATAAGACGTATTCGCACATCTTTAGGAATATTGCCTATATCATTTTGTGAACAGATTATTACAGGTTTTCCGGAAAAAAAATCTGTAAGGGAGTTTCCTGTATCTGCAAGACCATCAATACGAAGTATTCTATCTTTAAGGCGAATAATTACAGAAAAGCCGTCTATAGGAGTTTTGTCGTACATTCGCCGCAGCAGACTTACGATAAAATAAAGTACGGCAGTCGCAACGATAAGAAGCAGGAGAGAAAAGTCTATGTAGAAATAGGAGTTGGAAAAATGCATAAAACTTGGTTTAAGCCATGAGTATGCAGCGTATATTACGCCGGCGGTTATGAAATTGGCGCCAAAAAAAGCAGCGGTATTTTTGATTAGTCTGACTTTTCCGTGAACGCCAAATGCTGCTGTCACTACAGTTATGGCAGCCGCAAGCTTTATAATGAGATTTATAGCAATCGGCAGTTTAGGGGCAAGTATAAGCAGTGAAAACAGACTTCCGTACAGAGAGGCTGCGATACATCGGAATGGTTTAAGAGGCGAGCCTGTAAGCTTTGCGGTGATACGGAGGAGAAAATAGTTTACGTAGATGTTGAGTATAATTAAAACATCAATGTAAATAGTCATAGCGTTACCTCCTTGTACCAATTATAACTCAACGGGACGGCGAAATAAGTCGAATCATGATACGGCAAAAAAAATAAGAACCCATACAAATTTGTACAGGTTCTCATACTTGTCTTAAAATGAGAGGATATTATAGATGTTTGAAATTTACGGATCATATGGAAAAGATCGCTATGCTATCTTGTAATAAATGGAAGAATTATAGCTCCGCACATCATAAGTACAGCTAAACCAAGTACCAAAATTCTCATCCATATCTTTTTTTCGGGCTTTTTTGTTGAGTTGTTCATTATATCACCTCTTAATGACGATTTTTTGTACGTTTACGTCTATTTGCCGTATATTCGCCGAAAATATCGGTTTTCTTTCTGCTGCCATATGCCGATTTTTTACGGTCGGGTTTTGATTTGGTTTCCGGTTTGCGGTTTTTGTTTTTAAAGGATGATTTATCTTTAGTATTGCCCTTGTAGAGCTTGACTTCAACCTTGTGACCGTTTATTTTCATTGAATTTGTGCTGTCAAGTATATAGTCATATTCAGCTTCCGGGACTTCAACGGTAGTGTGAGTGTCGAAAATATCTATTTTTCCGAAATCCTGACCTGACATTCCGGTAGCGTCAACTAATGCACCGAGAATAAAATTAGGAGCGGCTCTTTTTGTTCTTCCGATACTCAGATCGATTTTAACAGTCTTTGCGCCGACTCTGCTTCCTTTTTTAAGCGGTTTAGGAATATCAAATTCAGGCAGACTTTCAATTTCTTTTTGAAGCTTTTCATTAATTATACGTGCGGCAGCTTCACGATAATCAACACCCTGAGACGCGAGACGATCAAGAATATCGTAAGCGTTTTCGGCAGGCTTCGGAGCACCAAAAATTTCGTGAATTACAGCTTCGGCTTTAGCTGAGATAATGTCCTCTTTGTCAGGCAGGGGAAGCTCAGAAATTTTAGCTTTGGTATATCTTGCAATATCTTTTAAGTCGTATTGCTGACGGCGGCTTGTTATGAGAGTGTACGCTGAGCCTTTCATTCCGGCTCTGCCTGTACGCCCGATACGATGAATGTAGTATTCGTTATCCTGCGGAAGGTCGTAGTTAAAAACAGCGTCTATTCCGCTGACGTCTATACCTCGTGCAGCAACGTCTGTTGCAACAAGGACGGCTGTGGTTTTAGCTTTGAAGCTGTTCATTACCTGAGTGCGCTGAGCCTGCTTCATATCACCGTGCAGACCGGCTGCGCGTATACCGCTTTTGATAAGCTCCTCTGAAAGTTCGTCGACGGTTTTCTTTGTATTACAGAAAACCATTGCAGATTCGGGAGAATATGCCGCAAGGAGAAGTTTCAAAGCGTCAGTTTTTCTGCCCATAGCAGTCATGAACCAGTATTGATCTATAAGTTCTACAGTTTTTTGCGCTGACTTTATTTTAACCTGGATAGGATCGCGCTGATATTTTTCGGTTATCGCGAGAATTTCGGGAGGCATAGTCGCTGAGAAAAGAACAGTCTGCCTTTCCTTGGGGACATCGGCAAGAATGGATTCAATATCCTCGCGGAATCCCATATTCAGCATTTCGTCCGCTTCGTCGAGGATCACGGTTCGGAGGTTATCGAGTTTAAGAGTGCGTCTGCGGATATGATCCATAACTCGTCCGGGAGTTCCGATAACGATGTTTGCTCCGCGCTTAAGTTCCATTATCTGACGTTCCATACTTGCTCCGCCGTATACTGCCGATGCTTTGACTATGCGCTTATATTTGGCGAATTTTCGTATTTCCTCGCATGCCTGCATAGCAAGCTCACGGGTAGGACAGAGAATAAGCACAGAAACATTTTTTTTGTTGAGTTCCGTAATAGATTCAACTGCCGGAATGCCGAAAGCGGCGGTTTTACCTGTTCCGGTGTTCGAACGGCCCACAACATCATGTCCCTGAATAAGCAGTGGAATACTTTCCTGCTGTATCTCTGTCATTTCGGAGAAGCCAAGCTCCTCCACTGCTCTCAGTATATCCTGAGAAAGATTTAATTCGTTAAACTGCATATTTGTCCTTTCTTAACGCTTTTGTGATTTTCATAATAACATCATAACATATTTTTCCCGAAACGTCAAGGAAAATCCCGAAAAAAAGATACCGAACAACTTCTTAAGATTATATGTCAATGTTATAATCCATATTTTTAATGCTGTGAATCATATGATTTAGAGTATAGAAAATTTATTTGTAAGCTTAAAAACACTTGACTTCTCCGCTTTAGTGTATTATAATAATAATGGAGAAAAGTATTTGGAATCATTATATTGAAAGGAAGATGCTATGAAGTTCACCAAAATGCATGGTATCGGCAATGATTACATTTATGTCAATTGTTTTGAGGAGAATGTAGAGCAGCCGGAAAAACTTTCTATTGCCGTAAGCGATGTGAGAAAGGGTATCGGTGCAGACGGACTTGTACTTATCATGCCGTCCGAAAAAGCGGATTTTCGCATGCGTATTTTTAACGCTGACGGTTCAGAGGCTCAGATGTGTGGGAATGCCACACGATGTATCGGTAAATACGTTTACGAAAAGGGATTGACCAATAAAACGGAAATTACCCTTGAAACTCAATCAGGCATAAAATATCTTACGCTTTTTATTAATGAATCAAATCAGGTCGAGCTTGTGAGAGTCGATATGGGCAAGGCTGTTCTTGAATCCTGTAAGATTCCGATTAAAAGTGATTTGAAGCGGTTTATAAATGCTCCTGTTGAAGTAGATAACAAATCGTATAATTTGACATGCGTTTCAATGGGAAATCCTCATGCTGTTTTGTTCACGGAGAAAATTGCGGAGCTGGATTTGGAAAAAATTGGTCCGGGATTTGAGAATCACGAATTATTCCCTGAGCGTATCAATACCGAGTTTGTAGAGGTAATTGATGAACATACACTTAATATGCGTGTGTGGGAACGCGGAAGCGGTGAGACTTTCGCCTGCGGAACAGGCGCTTGCGCATCGGTAGTTGCGGCAGTCCTAAACGGTTATTGCAGACAAGATGAGGAGATACTGATTCATCTGCGCGGGGGAGATTTACGTATAATGTATAAATCTGACGAAACAGTTCTTATGACGGGACCGGCTGAATTTATATGTGATGGTGTATGGCTTATTCATAATGATTGATAGGAGAGGTGTTTTTTATGCCGCAGTTAAATGAAAACTTTTTGAAACTTGAAAAGAATTATCTTTTTATAAACATTGCAAAGAAGATAAGTGCGTTTAAGGAAGCGAATCCCGATGCGGATATTATCAGAATGGGTATCGGAGATGTTACGCTGCCTATCGCGCCTGTAGTTATCGAGGCGATGAAAAAGGGCTGCGATGAAATGGGCGTGAAAGAAACATTTAAAGGTTACGAGGACAGCGGTGCAGGATATGATTTTCTCCGCGAAGCAGTTTCCGGGTACTATAAGAGCTTCGGAGCAGATATTTCCACCGGTGAGATACGTATAAATGACGGAGCAAAAGCTGACTGCGGTAATATCGTTGATATTTTCGGAAATGACAATATAGTGCTTATTACCGACCCTGCATATCCTGTTTACGTTGATTCAAACCTTATGAACGGCAGAAAAATAATTTATGCCGATTCAAATGAGGAGAACGGTTTTGCGGCTATGCCCGATCATAACGTTCATGCGGATATTATTTATCTTTGTTCGCCGAATAATCCGACAGGCTCGGTCTATACGGCAGAGCAGCTTAAAATATGGATAGACTATGCAAAGCAGAACAACGCCGTAATAATTTACGATTCCGCGTATGAAGCGTTTATTACGGAAGAGGGGATTCCTCGCAGTATCTATTGTGTTGAGGGAGCAAAGGAAGTTGCGATAGAGATGTGCTCGCTTTCAAAAACTGCCGGATTTACAGGCATGAGATGCGGATATACTGTTATTCCAAATGAACTTACCGTAAAGGCAAGCGATGATTCTGACGTATCCTTGGCGCAGCTTTGGGGACGCAGACAGGGCAGCAAGTTTAACGGAGTTTCATATCCTGTACAGTGTGCAGCCGCAGCTGTTTTCACCGAGGAGGGATTGAAGCAGATACATGAAAATATCGCTTATTATCAGGAGAACGCGCGCATTATCGCAGATACTATGAACGAGCTTGGAGTAAGATTTACGGGAGGTATCAATTCTCCGTATATATGGTTCAAATGTCCGAACGATATGGGAAGCTGGGAGTTTTTCGACCTTATGCTAAGCAGGATAGCAGTTGTCGGAACTCCGGGAGAGGGCTTCGGCAAGAACGGCGAGGGCTGGTTCAGGTTGACTGCATTTGGTGACAGACAGCGTACAATAGAAGCTATGGAACGTTTTAAGGAGCTTATCAAGTCACTTTGAGGTTAAGGTCAAAATGAATACTTTATATGTATCGGATCTGGACGGAACGCTATTAAGAAGCAATGAAATTACGTCAGAATATACAAATAGAATAATAAATAATTTGACAGAAAGAGGAATAATTTTTTCCTATGCTACAGCAAGGTCATTGATAACTGCTAAAAAGGTTACTAAGGGATTGACTGCCAAAATACCTTTAATAGTTTATAACGGAGCATTTGTTATTGATAATAACACTGAAAAAATATTAATTGAAAATTATTTTGACAATGCAGTTTTAAACTTATTGGATGATTTGTTTTATAATGAAGTGTATCCAATAGTTTATGCTTTTATAAACGACGAGGAAAAATTTTCATTTGTTCCGAAATTATCTACACGCGGTATGAATATTTTTATTGACAGCCGAAAAGGTGATATTCGTGCAAATGCTGTGAAAACTGTCGAGGATTTGAAGTCAGGGAAAATATTTTATATCACTTGTATTGATGAATCGAAAAAACTTGAACCATTATACGAAAAATACAAGCATGATTATCATTGTGTTTATCAGGAGGATATTTACTCTAAAGAACAGTGGCTTGAGATCATGCCAAAAGAAACGTCCAAATCTAATGCAATAAAGCAATTGCAGTCATTATTAAATTGTGAAAAATTAGTTGTTTTTGGGGACGGCAAAAACGATATAGATATGTTCCAATTGGCTGATGAAGGATATGCCGTTCAAAATGCTCATGATGACTTAAAAAAATATGCTTCTGCGATCATTCCCTCGAATGACGATGACGGTGTTGCTAAGTGGCTTGAATATAATTGTAAATTATCTGATTTATTTGAGTGAACTAATATAACCGCAGACGATGTCCCCCGAGTCTCGACTGTTGTCTCGGTCGGTGCTTCTGCTTCGCAGAGGTGTCCACCGGACACCCGCACCCTCTTAGGCGGCGAACATCTTTATATTCAGTCGGAGATACAATCTACGACTGAATCCGGCTTACTGACGTAAGCCGTCTGCTTGTTGAAAGCAGAGCTTTGAATAAACTAAACCCGAAAGCAGTATAAAATCTGTTTTCGGGTTTTGATTTGTATTAACAAAAAAATTTTCTCATTTTGTCACAAATTCTCATTTCAGAACGTTATATTATACAGAAGCGAGAAACGCGCGCAGCTTACTTCATTATACGAGGTGATAACATGACACAAGACAATGCTGTCAAGCTCAGACGGCTTTACGAATTATACGAGCAGCCGATGTACCGCATAGCTTATGCGGTATTGAAAAATACGGCAAGTGCAGAGGACGCAGTTTCAGATGCCTTTGAAAAGATAATACGCAAAATAGGCAGGATAGGCGATCCTGATTCTCTGAAAACGAAAGGATATATAGTCAAAACGATAAAAAATACCTCTATAGACAGATACAGGAAAAATCAGGCATTTTACGAAAAATGCTGTCCCATAGACGAGGAAGCGATGCAGCTTATCGACAGCTCAGTCGATATTGAGAGTGATGTTATCGAAAAGGAAAACATGGGACTGCTGGATTCACTCGATGAAAGGGACAGGCAGATCGTTATGCTGAGGTGTTCGGATGGTCTGTCATGGCGTGAGGCAGCTTACAAGTTGTCGATGAGTGAAGCAGGCATAAGAAAACGTTTTGAAAGAATCAAACTTTCTCTGAAAGGGGAGCTGTATAATGAAAAGAAATGACTTTAACTGGGACAAAATCGTAGACGAGGCGTTTTCTAATGATCGATGTCATGTTTTTTCCGAACATTACAACGTAAGAAAACGAAAGCTCGAAAGGAGTATCACAATGAAAAGGACGTTAAGAAAAGGGCGTATAATGGCTATTGCAGTTTCCGTGGCAGCGGCGGCAGCTCTTGTACCCGTATCGATCTACGCGTACAATAAATTTACGGCAAGCATAAATAAAACTGCAAAATACCGCAACACTATCAGTGTTCAGACACCTGTTGCAGAAGAAAATGCCGCATATATGGACTACGATTTTGGCTGGACACCCGAGGGATTCAGCTACGGTGTAAAGTATGGAAAGCCCGGTTACCGCACTGAGGACGGCGAAACTATTTATCCAATGTTATACCGTCTGCCTGCTGACAAAAGCTTTGACATTGACCTTATAAATTCTTTTGACTGCGAGAATTACACCACAAGCGACAAGTCTGTAATGATAAACCACAGGAATGCTGCAAATGAATACGACCGTGATGTGTGGCTGTATTTTAACGATACGCGTTACCTGCTGGAGCTTATCGTTACTGACGGCATAAGCGATGAAGACCTGAAAAAAACCATCGAAAACATAACGCTTAAACCCTCAGATGAAAAGAATTTCAGCGAGCATCTTTGGTGGGAAAAGGACAAGAACGAGGAAAAGCTTGCTCAGGAGTATTTGGATTCAGTAACATATCCTGTTGAGGAAGGCGACAGAACCATTTTGCAAATAGGCGACACAGGCGTGTTTGAATGCGACAATTGTACCATTACGCTTAACAGCGCAGAGCTTACAGACAGCATGGAGGGAATACACACTGACGCCTGCGGCTGGGAAAAAGATTTTAGTGACATAACAGATGAAAACGGCAATGTAGCTGAGAATATACGCAGTTATATCAAACTCGGAGACGGTATTGATACCATTGATGAGATAGTGTATCAAGATAACGTTCCTTATCACATACTCAAAATAAACGCCACATTTACAAATACTGCCGACGAAACCAACGAAATTGGTATATGTCCTGAAATTCTCGTGTTCAACGATGGTATTCCCAACACTCGTAAAAATCAGAAAAACGGTTTGTATTACGAGGACTCGATTTATGGCGACAGAGGAGGATTTTTCTCACTCGATACTGCTCCTGAGGTTAAAGGCGGAAGAAATTCTGTTACACTCGGAGCAGGACAATCGACAGATGTTCAGATCGCATTTTTAGTACCTGATGACTACACTGACGAAATGTTTATCAACTTTGTAAGATACGGCAACAGTTACAGCCAATCCCTGAAAGAAGGTTATCCGATATTTGACGTAAGTAAGTAAATATTTCAGAATAATACAAAATCCCCGATTCTTCTAATAGAACCGGGGATTTCAGTTCAGCAGCTTTTTGACGGAGCTGCTTTGACTTTAATGTTTAAAGATTAGCCAAGTTCAGCAAAGTACTTGATAGTTCTTACCATCTGTGATGTATAAGAATTTTCATTATCGTACCAAGAAACTACCTGAACCTCGTAGAGATCGTCAGCGATCTTAGATACCATTGTCTGAGTAGCATCGAAAAGTGAACCGTACTTCATACCGATTACGTCAGAAGAAACGATCTGATCCTCGTTGTAGCCAAAGGACTCAGAAGCAGCAGCCTTCATAGCAGCGTTGATACCTTCCTTTGTAACGTCTGCGCCTTTAACAACAGCAGTAAGGATAGTTGTAGAACCTGTAGGAACAGGAACTCTCTGTGCAGAACCGATAAGCTTGCCGTTAAGCTCGGGAATTACAAGACCGATAGCCTTAGCAGCTCCTGTTGAGTTAGGAACAATGTTAGCAGCGCCGGCTCTTGCTCTTCTGAGGTCACCCTTTCTGTGAGGACCGTCAAGAATCATCTGATCGCCTGTATAAGCGTGAATAGTGCTCATGATACCGCTCTGGATAGCAGCGTAGTCGTTAAGAGCCTTAGCCATAGGAGCGAGACAGTTTGTTGTACATGAAGCAGCGGAAATGATCTTATCATCAGCTGTAAGAGTACCCTCGTTTACGCTGTAAACGATAGTCTTGAGGTCGCTGCCTGCGGGAGCAGAAATAACAACCTTCTTTGCGCCGGCATCAATGTGAGCCTGCGACTTGTCCTTTGAGCAGTAAAAACCTGTACACTCAAGAACAACGTCTACGCCAAGCTCTCCCCAGGGGAGTTCAGCGGCGTTAGCCTTAGCATAAATTGTGAGAGTCTTGCCGTCAACTGTTATAGTACCTGCTTCATCGTCAGCCTCAACTGTATGAAGATTTTCGCCGATTCTGCCGCAGTAACCGCCCTGAGCTGTATCATACTTAAGAAGCTGAGCAAGCATGGAAGGCTTTGTAAGATCGTTGATTGCAACAACCTCATAACCTTCTGCGCCAAACATCTGTCTGAAAGCAAGACGACCGATACGACCGAAACCGTTAATAGCAACTTTAACTGACATTGGATATTACCTCCTGATTTTTACATTGCAGTTTATTTAACTGCTATGTTTTTATTATACACTATACTGTTAAATTTTTCAAGAGGTTAGATAAAAAATTAACAGATTTGTCATTAAAATTATATGCATCGCAGTTTTCAACAATAAAAATTGTTTATTTCGACGATAATTTACTTATGAAATACCATTCCATTTTTTCAAAAAATGTAGTATAATATGTATTATGGGTTAAAAATTAAGGGGAGGCTTTTAGAATGGGCGAGCGAGATGATATATTAAATAAAATAATGAATGAGGATTTTATCAAAGATTTTCTCGGCAACTGTGATGGTCAAAAAAGATTGAATATTTCGATAATAAGTTCGGTATGCTTGGAACTTGCCAATGCAAGCGATGAAGAATGTACGGCGGAATTTCGTCTTTCTTGTGCGGAAAAAATATTAAAGCAGTGCAGTCAGATGATGAAATTTTCTGATATTTTTACTGCGATTGCAAATATTATGAACGGAAACGAACTGCCGGAAGATATAATAGATGTTACGGAATTTCTTTCGGAATTTACGTCTGAATGTAAAACGTACCTCAAAGACATATGTAAAATACATTATACGCCCGGTTCACATGTTATAACCGAAGCTGTAAAAGATCTTCTTGAATTTTGTTTGGTAATGTATGTGCGAAAATCTGTTTTAAATGGCGCAGAAAGTATAACTTTAACGCATACTTTAGATAAAGGGTACATTGTTATACATGCAGAAATAAAAAAATTCGGAAAAACTGCCGAACCTGAGAATATGCCCGAGACCTTTACTATAGATTATGCGGATGACATTGTATCTTTTATTATCAGCAAAATTGAGGGGAAATTTACTGTGAACGACAGGGAAATGAAGCTTTATATACCATTAAAAAGCAATGGAAACAGCGTGCTGAACAGTTCTTTTAATACGTGCGGCAAATCTTTTTTCAATATTTTTAAAAATATGCTTTCAGATTTGTGCGATATAACTAATATATAGCTCCTTTTAAAAAAACTATTAAGATTTATCAGATTAAAAAGAAAAAAAATCTTTTTTTTGTTGACAATATGCAAAAAAAAGGATATAATATAAAATAGCAAATAATGTGCTTTAGTTTTTATTGCGGTAATGGAGAAGTCGTAGATGAATGAAAAAACAGAAATTGAAAGAAAATTCCTTATTGAAATGCCGGGGTTTGAATTTTTGGATATAAAAAGAAGCTTTGACATAATTCAGACTTACTTGAAAAACGGTGAAAACGGTTCTCAGCGCAGAGTCAGAAAAATTACCGAGAACGGTAATGAAAGCTTTGTTTATACCGAAAAAATATTTTATTCCGCAGTTACAAGAAAAGAAACTGAATTTGAAATAAGTTCGCGGCAATATAGCGAATTGCTAAGTGATTCGCGTAAAGACTGTAAAGCTATCGTAAAAAAAAGAATTTGCTTTGAATATCGGGAACAGCTTTTTGAACTTGATATTTATCCGTTTTCGGATAAACGTGCTATTCTTGAACTTGAGCTTGATACGCCCGAACAGGATATATTTTTCCCGAAATATATAAATATAATTAAGGAAGTCACCGGTTTTGAAGAATATTCGAACGCCGCTTTGGGTACAGCCGAAGCGTTTCCGGAAGAGACACCGGCAGAGGGAGATAATTAATGTCAGAAAAAATTATTGAAATTGACAGAGACGACCAGCTTTCAACATTGTTTGGACAGCTTGACAGCAATATCAGGCACATAGAAAATCAGTATTCTGTGCAGATAATAAACAGAGACGGAAATGTGAAGCTTATTGGCAATGAAGCCGGTATTTCAGAAGCGGCAAGAGCGGTACAGGCTCTTTTAAAAATAACAGGGAACGGCCAGCCCCTCAGCGATCAAACTGTACGCTATGTTACGTCTATGGTTGCGGAGGGGGCGGAAAAGCAGCTTGAAGAACTCGGCGGAGACGGAGTATGTATTACGTCATCGGGAAAAATAGTCAGACCGCGTACTGTCGGTCAGAAACGTTATATTGACGAAATAAAAGACAATACTATTGTTCTCGGCATAGGACCTGCAGGTACGGGAAAGACTTATCTTGCAGTTGCTATGGCTGTCAGGGCGTTTCGTGAACATAAGATCAAGAAGATAATTCTTACACGCCCTGCTGTTGAGGCTGGTGAAAAGCTTGGTTTTCTTCCGGGAGATATGCAGGATAAAGTTGATCCTTATCTTCGTCCGCTGTACGATGCGCTTTTTGATATGTTCGGAGCGGACAGCTTTGGGCGTTATATGGAAAAGGGTATAATAGAAGTCGCGCCTCTCGCTTACATGAGAGGACGTACGCTTGATGAAGCTTTTATTATTCTTGACGAGGCACAGAATACTACCTCAGAACAAATAAAAATGTTTCTGACCCGTCTTGGAAATGACAGCAGAATGGTAATAACAGGAGACATTACACAGATAGACCTACCTGATGCACGAAAATCGGGACTGGTTGAAGCTGTAAAAATACTGAAAGGCATAGATGATATAGGCATACACCGTTTCAGCGAAAAAGATGTTGTAAGGCATAGACTTGTACAGGATATTATCAAGGCATATGAAAAATTTAACGAAGGGAGAAAAAATCATGCCTAAGCTTAAAGTATACGTAAAAAATAATCAGACGGAGGTAAAAGTTCCTGTCGGTATAAGACTTCTTATAAGAAGATGCTGTCAGGCTGTTCTCGCTACCGAGAAATTCGGACGAGACGCCGAGGTATCTGTCTCTTTTGTCAGCAATAATGAAATAAAAAATCTTAATAAAATATACAGAAATAAAGACAGTGTAACGGACGTTCTTTCGTTTCCGCTTACAAGCTCGGACGGTACCGTTGAAATAAATCCGGAAACGAACGCCGTACAATTAGGCGATGTTGTCATTTCTCTTGAAACTGCCGTAAAGCAGGCACAGAATTACGGTCATTCCCTTGAACGCGAAATAGGTTTCCTTACTGTACATTCAATGCTTCATCTTCTTGGGTACGATCATGAAACATCGCAGCTCGATCAGCGCATAATGCGTGAAAAGGAAGAGTTTGTTCTTGAGAAGCTCGGCATTTCGCGCGATGTCACGTTTGTAGTTACAGGAGAAAAGGAATAATGTCTAAAACAGCTTTTGTAACCATAGCAGGAAGAACGAATGCAGGCAAATCATCGCTGCTCAATGCAATTGTAGGTGAAAAAATTGCTGCAGTAAGCAGAAAATCACAGACAACTCGTACACGTATAACAGGTATCCGTAATATTAATGATGTTCAGCTTGTTTTTTTCGATACGCCGGGACTTCATAAGCCCGTTAACAAGCTCAGCGAACATATGCTTAATACAGTAAAGGAATCTGTCAGCGATATTGATGCGGTCGTATTTGTTCAGGACTGTACAAAAAAAATAAATGATAACGAGCTGTATCTTATAAGATCGCTTAACCGTTCGGGAATGCCTGTGATACTTGTACTTAACAAGATAGACCTTTTAAAAAATAAAGAGGAGCTTGCAGCTGTTATTGCTGAGCTGTCCGAGAAAGCGGAATTTCATGCGGTAATTCCGATAAGTGTTATTGAAAATAACGGTATCGAGCATGTTATTGACGAGATTATTGAGCTTGCCGAAGATTCTGTTCATTATTTTCCCGAAGACATGATAACGGATCAACCGGAAAAAGTTCTTGCAGCCGAAATGATACGTGAAAAACTTTTGGAACTTCTTAAGGACGAAGTACCTCACGGAATTGCAGTAGGCGTTGAACAAATGAGCGAGAGAGAGGATAAGGATATTCTCGATATATCAGCCGTTATATATTGTGAAAAGGACTCTCATAAAGGTATTATTATCGGAAAAGGCGGAGCTATGTTAAAAAAAGCTTCAACTTCCGCACGTATCGAATTGGAGGATTTTTTTCAGATAAAAGTTAATCTTCAATGCTGGGTAAAGGTAAAAGAAGATTGGCGTAACAGAGAAGGGCTTATTCGCAGTTTCGGATTGTCTGACAAATAATTACATATATATTTCTGGTTTTGTCGTAAATAATAATTGTATACTTCTTTTCGGGAGGTTCGATTAATTATGAACGAGGAACAGCTTTGGGAAAAATTTATTGTCAGCGGAAAAATAAACGATTATTTAAACTACAGCAGCAAAAAGGAAACCGAAAATGACAACTCTTGAAGGTATCGTATTGAAAGAACGCATAGTAGGCGAACAGGATAAATTTATAGATATACTTACTAAAGACAGCGGTCTTCTTGAGCTTTCCGTTAAAGGCGGACGAAAGATTAACGGCAGATCGTCATCGTCAACGCAGCTTTTTGCGTATTCCAAATTTTGCTATGATGTTCGCCGAGATAAGTTTTGTCTGAACAGCGCCGAGCCGATACATATATTTTATGGACTGCGAAAATCTCTTTCGTCGCTTTCACTTGCAAGCTATTTTGCAGATGTACTAAGGTATTCAACAGCCGAACTTACCGACAGCGGAAATGTACTAAGACTTTTCTTGAATACGCTTCATTTTCTTGAAAAAGGACTGCGCAGCGAAGTTATGCTTAAATCTGTTTTTGAATTGCGGCTTATGACCGAAACGGGATTTATGCCTGACGTGATATGTTGTCGAAACTGCGGCTGTTTTGAACCTAACGAACTTTATTTTTCACTGAAAAACGGCGGGTTTACCTGTTCATGCTGTACTGCCGATGCTAATACTGAAAGCTGTAAATTAAAACTTACGGAACTTTCGGCAGTAAGGCATATAGTTCTTGCGGATTTTGACAGACTTTTCAATTTTCGTATGCCCGATGAAAGTATGTACAGGCTTGCGTTTTTCTCGGAAAACTACATTAAATCTCATCTTGAAAGAAGCTTTAATACGCTTGAATTTTATAAATCATTAAATGGTAAATAATATGAATAATTATCTTAAAACTTTAGAACTTGACAAGATTCTGATGATGCTGTCAAATCTTGCCTCTAATGAAGAAACAAGAAAAATGGCATTAGCCATACGTCCAAGCAGCAATCTTGCTGAGGTAAGGCATGAAAATCTGAAAACTAATCAGGCTCTTGAGCTTTCTATACAATATGGAACGCCTCCTTTCAGCAGTTTCAAGGACATTTCGGTATCGGCTAAGAGAGCTAAGACAGGCGCTGTACTCTCACTTCGGGATCTTATGGATATTGCGTCAATGCTTCGTCAGATAAGCGGACTTTCCAAATGGTATGGAAGCTGTGAAAATTCGGAAACTGAGCTTGACTATCTTTTTTCACGTCTTGCACCGAACGATTGGCTTCTTGAAAAGCTTGACCGTTCTATCATATCTGAAACCGAACTTTCAGATGCGGCGAGTCCTGAACTGGCTGCTATCCGGCGTAAAATTACCCGCGCAGAATCTCAGCTTAGAGAAACTCTTGATAAAATGGTAAAAAATAAAACCATGCAGCAGTATCTTCAGGAAACAAGCGTCACTATAAGAGACGGAAGGTTTGTTCTCCCGGTCAAGACCGAGCATAGAGGCCATATCGGAGGTCTTGTTCATGATACGTCTGCAACCGGTCAGACTGTTTTTATTGAGCCTATAGCAGTTGTAGAAGCGAATAACGACATACGTATTCTTCAAGGCAGAGAACAGGAGGAGACAGAGCGCATTATTCGTGAATTATGCAGCGAATGCGGAAATTATGCTGATATACTTTGTGAAAATTATAAAGTATGCGCAGAATTAAATCTTTATTTTGCCAAAGCGAATCTTGCTGCAAAACTGAAATGTACAATGCCTGAAATTACTGACGACGGCAAAGTTAATCTTAAAAAGGCACGTCACCCTCTTCTTGACAAAAATAAAGCCGTTCCCATTGATCTGTCGCTTGGAGAAGATTATCAGGCTCTTATCATAACAGGACCGAATACGGGCGGAAAAACCGTTGCACTTAAAACAGCGGGACTTCTGACCGCTATGACTATGTGCGGACTTCTCATTCCGGTTTCTGACGGAAGCCGCATATCTGTTTTCAAAAATATACTTGTGGATATTGGCGACAGTCAGAGCATTGAGCAGAACCTTTCAACTTTTTCGTCTCATACGAATAAAGTAATAGAAATTCTCGGTACGGCTGATGAAAATTCTCTTGTGCTGCTTGACGAGCTTGGTTCAGGTACAGACCCTGTGGAGGGCGCGGCTCTTGCTGTGGCTATTATACGCCGGCTTATTTTTAACGGCGCGAGACTAATGGTAACTACCCACTATCAGGAACTGAAAATTTTCGCAATAGATACTCCGAATGTTGAAAACGCTTCGTGTGAATTTGATATAGAAACTCTTAAACCTACCTATCGTCTTATTGTAGGTTCGCCTGGAAAATCTAACGCTTTTGAAATTTCCAAAAGTCTCGGAATGTATCCTGAAATTATTTCGGAAGCACAGTTGCTTGTAAGCGAATCGAATGCAAGACTGGAGGATGTTATCGGTAAGCTTGAAGCTGCACGAATCGAGCTTGAACGTGAAAAAGAAGCAGCTGCAAAACTTCGCCGTGAAATTGCTGAGGATAAGGAGTTTATTCGCAGTGAGCGCGAATACCTTGAAAAAACAAAAGCTGAAGAAATGGAAAAGGCAAGACTTCAGGCAATGACAATAATCGAGCAGACAAAAGCTCAGTCAAACGAGCTTATTGACGAGCTTGAAAAACTTCGTAAAGAAAAGGAAAAAAGGGATTTCAGTTCAAATGTATCAGGTATAAAGTCTAAATCAAAGCAGAGTTTCAATAAAATGTACGATATAGCAAATCCTGTAAGCGGAAGTGATCCAAATGAGGGTTATGTTCTGCCGAGAAAGCTAAAAAGGGGAGATACCGTGTATGTTGTAGATTTGCAGCGCAAGGGCATTATTTCCGGCGAACCTGACGGCAGTGACTTTGTTTTTGTACAGATGGGCGTAATAAAAACAAAAATGAACGTTTCCCGTCTTAGACTTGAAGAAACGCCCAAAGCAGCATTGGAAAGAAAGTCTGTTAAAACTCAGCGGAATAAAACCGGAAAAATCGGTGTAAAGGTTGAGCGCAGGGGAAAAATGGAGCTTGATATACGCGGCTGTGCCTGTGACGATGGTGTATATCAGCTTGATAGGTTTATAGATCAGGCTGTAATGTCAAATATTTCAATAATATCAATTATTCACGGAAAGGGTACAGGATTGCTTCGAGCAGCTGTACACAAACGTTTGAAATCGCATCCCTCTATAAAATCGTTCAGACTGGGAGTTTATGGAGAGGGAGAAGACGGAGTAACGATTGCCGAGTTGAAGTAATATCGTATTTTTAAGGTAAAATGGCGGAATGTTGCGGAATAACCGCTATTGACATTTTATATTCAATATGGTATAATTAGCATATATTAATAAAAAGATGCGTTGACAATAATATGCTCTCAAATAATTATGTTAATGCTTTTACATTGAAGGAGGCGTTTTGTTTGAGCGGAATCGATAAGCACAGACAAAAGGTTCTGATTGTTGACGATAGCGAGCTGAATCGTAATATTCTGTCAGAAATGCTTGGAAGCGAATACGATATTATTGAAGCGGAAAATGGCGCTGAAGCTGTTAATATACTACGCAAGGAAAGCGTTAATATTTCATTGGTGCTTCTTGATATTGTTATGCCGGTTATGGACGGTTATGGAGTTCTTGCAGTAATGAACAGCAGTCATTGGATAGACGATGTTCCTGTTATTATGATTTCATCGGACAATTCGGTGACTTCAATGAGACGTGCCTATGAGTATGGCATAACAGAGTTTATTAGTCGTCCATTTGACGCGCTTATCGTAAGACACAGAGTTGTGAATACTATTATGCTTTATGCAAAGCAGAAAAAGCTGGTCGGAATGGTGTCCGATCAAATATATGAAAAGGAAAAAGACAGTAATCTGATGATAAACATTCTGAGCCATATCGTTGAATTCAGAAACGGAGAGAGCGGTATGCATGTGCTTAACGTTCAAATGTTTACGGAAATACTTCTCAGGCAGCTTGTTTGTCAAACTGATAAATACAATATTTCCAAGTCAGATATTTCGCTTATAAAAAAAGCATCTTCACTTCATGATATAGGCAAGATCTCTGTTCCGGATCATATCTTGAATAAGCCCGGGAGGCTTACTCCGGAAGAATTTGAGATAATGAAAAATCATTCTGTTGCCGGCGCTTCAATGCTTGAAGAACTTACAGCATATCAGGACGAACCTCTTGTGAAAATAGCATATCAGATTTGTCGCTGGCATCATGAAAGATACGACGGTAAGGGGTATCCTGACGGCTTAAAAGGTGAAGAAATTCCTATTTCAGCTCAAATTGTCGCATTGGCTGACGTATACGATGCCCTCACAAGCGAACGAGTGTATAAAAAAGCATTTTCTCATGAAAAATCTGTTGAAATGATTATGAACGGTGAATGCGGCTGTTTCAATCCTATTCTTCTTGAATGTTTAAAATCGGCTTCAGAAGCTATTGAAAAGGTTAAAGAACATTATTCTGACGAAAATAAAAAGAAACGTGAAGATTTTGCAGTTGAGCTTATGAAATATGATGAGCTTTCAGCTTCCGAGGAGACGCTGCGGCTTCTTGACTATGAGCGTATGAAAAATGATTTTTATGCTTCTGTATCAAACGAGCTTTATTTTGAGTATAATGTTTCTCTGTCAATGGTAAATTTATATCCGAACAAAAGCAATATGCTTGATACGAATGAACTTATAGCTTACCCCATGAATGATGAAAGACTGACTTCAATTATAAGTATGAATGAATTAAAAAAGCTTGGTATGTTGCTTAAAAATACATCGCCGGATTCTCCTGTTGTGAAGTATGACTGCAAGGCGCGCATAAAAAATGAAATGCACAATATTAATATTATATGCCGCTCGGTATGGAACAGCAGATCAGAATTCTGCGGAGCAGTAGGAAAGGCTGTCGATATGGGGATTTTATAAACGAAACTTAAACCGAGATCAAAGCATAAATTCAATTTCCGAATGAATAATTTGCTGCCATAATTTATCTGCTTTTTAAAAGCAGAGCTTTGAAAGGAGAAGTTAATATGACATTAAAAGAATGCTATTCAGCTTTGGAGGGGGATTATGAAAGTGTTCTTTCACGTCTTATGACAGAAAAGCTTGTTCAGAAATTTGCCTTGAAGTTTCTCAACGATGCAAGTTTTAATAATCTTGAAAAAAATATAAACGAAAGTAATTGGGATGACGCTTTCAGAGAGGCTCATACTTTAAAAGGAGTATGTCAGAATTTAAGCTTTACAAAGCTTTTTTCATCAAGCAGTCTTATGACTGAATCTCTCAGGGACGGAAATACTGAAGAGGCGATAAGAATTTTTTCGCAGGTAAGAGAGGATTATAATCAAACAGTTTCTGCTATTAAAAAATTAAATATTATTTAAAAATTATATAAGTTAAACAAACGTATCATTTTCAATAGTATTATACTTATCGGCGATGGTAACGTCTTTTAAAATCTAAAACTTTTTTTAATAAATTTTTGCAATATTTCTGATGCTTTTATCCTTTAGATGTAAGAACATGTGTTCATATGATAAGTTGCACGTCTTTCGGTAAAATTTTATGCTTGCTGCTTGAAGGTCTTAAAATACGTCAGTATTCCTGTGGTCTTTTGAGTTTCGACTGTCGTCTTGATCGGTGCTTCTGCATTGCAGAAGTGTCCACCAGACATCCGCACACTTGCAAGAATAAAATTTTTCTTAAAAATCAGCACCTCTTCCATATGAGCACAAGTTCTATATAATAGTATTAAAACACATGAAAATTCATGCAAAGGGTGAGAAAATGAGTGAAAAGGGATGTCACCATGGTCACAGAGACAGAATCCGCAGACGTTTTGTAGAATTCGGAGCAGATTCTCTTCATGAACATGAACTTGTAGAGCTTGCGTTATTTTACGGAATCCCGAGGAAAAACACAAATGAGATTGCTCATGAGTTGATTGAAGAATTTGGTGATATAAATGGCATAATAAATGCTTCTGCCGATGAACTTTGTAAAATTAACGGCATAGGTTCTTCAGTAGCTGTGTTTATAAAACTTCTTGGTGATATATGCAGGGAATATGATAGTTTTGTTCCTTCCTTTCAGTCTCCGAAAGACGAGAATGATTATCCTATGTATTTCAGAGACTGTTTTAATGATATGGCAAACGGATTGTGTTTGATACTTTGTCCCGGTACTAACTGTAGAATTGTGTTTTCAAAGAACGGAGTTCTGAACGGAAAAGCTGATATGGTCAATATAGCCAATCAACTTTTGAAAATGGAGTGTGACAGAGTTATTATAGGCATAAACAAAGTACAAGGAAGCGCATCGCCTGAAAGTGACGATATTGAGATCGCAGGTATATTTAAGCAGAAGCTCGCCTTGTTGGGAATAACTTTGGCGGATTTTATTATTATCGGAAAGAAACGGTCGTTTTCGTTAATTTATGACGGAGCTTTTTTATTTTAATATAACGCCTCACATAATATAAGCATTACATATACCGCTGAAATAAAGTCTGTGTGTTTTAGCAATAGTACTTACTATATGAAAGGAAGCTTTCGTTGTATTCATTGATATACGAATTTTCTATTCAGCATTATAAGCGTCAATTTGTATTAGAGGCGAGTTTAATGGATGATAAAGTAACAAAAATCAGAGAAAAGTATCTTAAATACGGTTACAATTCTCTTAGCGAGTTCGAAAAAATAATACTTATTCTTTCGTATTCGGAAAGAAACGGTGAAACGGAAATATCAGCGTCTAAAATTTTTGATATTTATGGAAATTTACATACAGCCGCCGATTCTGACACAACTTTTCTTATGAAAGAGTGCGGAATCAGCCTTAAAAGTGCCATTCTTATAAATTTGATCCCTGCGCTCAAACGAAGATCTGAAATTGATCTTGTATTGAATAATAAGCTTAATACCGTTGAAAACGCTAAAAATTATTTTTCTGCATATCTAATGGGAAGACGCACTGAGTATGTTGTTGTATCGGCTGTTAATAAGAAATTTAATTTGATAAATACATCGGTTTTAGCATACGGAAGTTTTTCGGAAGTACACTTTCCAAAACGACTTATTCTTGATTTCGCTTTAAAAAATGAGGCGGAGTATATATTTATGGCTCATTGTCATCCAAAGAACACTTCAGCTCCGTCTTCAAGTGATATTAAAACGACAAGAGAAATTAAAAGTGCAATAAATTCTATTGGCAGATTATTTGTTGACCATATAATTGTTGGAACTGACGGGGCAGTTTCGCTTCGTGAAATTGATGATAAGTTGTTTGATAAAATAACAAATTATATTTTGTGAATTGAATAGTTCTGATATAAAAAAGATCAGCTAAGCCGCATACAGTGCAGGGAGCTTAGCTGTTCTTTTTATTCAAGCATAATTTCTTTTATAGAAATGTTATTTATTGACTTTGCATAGAAGTGCATTATAAGTTCATATGTGGCTTGCCACGCAAAACGCAAAAAAGTGACACGCAAAATACAAATAAATT
>CAJTYV010000018.1 GCA_910584195.1 uncultured Ruminococcus sp.
GGAGAAATTATAGAAGCAGTCAGCGCAATTAGCTATTCAGAGTATATGGATAAAATCTCACTACACATCGAACGGCGTCTAAAGCCGCATAAATACGGGATTGTCGAAGTGGTTAAGAGTGGTAAAAAGCAGAAAAATGTAGGTAACTCCTATTTTATTCCTGCACCACTCCTATACTGCTATTCCTACATATAATGCAAGTAGGAGAAGTCTATTAAAGAGAGGAAAAGGAGACGGTTGCTGGTAACAACTATCTCCTTTTTGTGTGAATCATACGAACTTGACATTCAAAATGGGATTGTCGTTGTCGCGCCAAAAAGAAACAGGGTGAAAGTCTTTCTTTGGCTTATAATATTGTCGGTAATCTGTCAAGTCATTCGCCTCCTCTCTTTAATAGACTTTTTCTTCTTTCAAGTAACTGCGGCTTTTCTCCACCATTATAACATCCTATTTTATTTTTTCTATTTCTGTTTTCAGCCAATCAAATTCTCTTTGAGTATAAACCTTTTCTGTAATATCTGAAATCTTATGACCAACCATGTACTTGATAGCATATTCATCCACGCCGTATTTCTTTGCCATCGTTACAAAATGTTTTCTGCCGTCATGGGGTCTGTGTTCCGGATTCAGATTTAATTCGGTTCGTATTAAATCAAAAGCTTTTGTATACCGGTTATAGGTGAGCTTTATATTTTTCTTATTCCGGGCGTTCGGGTCAACCCAGTTCAGAAAATACTTACTGCCAAGTTCTTCAGCTTCTTTATATTTCTTTTCCACTAAAGAACGAATCTTGCTGTGGATCGGAACTATCCGTTCGCTTCCGGCTTCGGTCTTCATACCGCCTTTAAACGTTCCCTCTGTCAAATCTACATTCGCCAATTCTATCAATCCAAGTTCCTGAGGGCGCCACCCAGAATAGCATTGAATCAAGAGGATGTCTATACCTCGTTTATCATTTACATGTTGCCATAGCAGTTCAATCTCTTCTTCAGTAAATGTGATATGCTCCCGTTTGACATTATGGCACTCTTTCACAACTTCATCGGTCAGTTTAAAGGTTCGGGAATAGTTCCTATCCACGATCTCATATTCCAAAGCATAATCCAGCATCAGGTTAAACAGTGACTTGATTTTATTCTTCATAGTTGCGGTCGGAGTCTGCTCCACACCTTTGATAACTGCAACACCTTCATCCATACATCCTTTGATGTGTCTGGCACGAATATCCATCACCCTCATACTGTAAACAGCGGAGCAATACTCCCAGGCATTCTCAGCAGCCTTTGGGTCTTTGACCGTCTTCTCATACTCAGGGAACCATTTGTCGTAGAGTTCCTGCATGGTGATGGCAGGCTGCAAGTCATATGGATTCTTGTTATATTCTACGAGGGCTGTATACGCATCATTGTATGTAGGAAAGTAGGATTCCGGTTTCAGCGGTTTACAAATAGGTCTGCCGGTTGCTGTCTTACCAACGGTAATCATAGCCCGGAAGGGATTGCGCAGGTTCCGGTTCTTAATCTCGCTGATTTGTCCGAATCCGTTTGGCAATCTTCTTCTCTTGTTATTTTTGTTTCGGGGTTTTCTCGGTTTTACGTCCGGCTGTATTGGATATCCACAGTGCGGACAGAATGTTGCTTTGTCGCTTACCTGCAATTCACATTCAGGGCATTGCATCAACATTGTATATCACTCTCCTTCCACAACCAGCATTATAATAAATAGTGTAGGAATTGTCAACTCCTACATTTATATTTTCTTGCTAAAATTCTCTGATTTCTAACCTAGATTAAATACAGTACGCAGGTGACATGTTTTTCTGATAGCCTTAACATACAAAATCCGAAAAATTCCCGGGGTGAGATTTTGGAAAACATTTTGAAGGAGGGCTGTATGGACACCATATTTCAAACTGGTTCTGTACCGGTTGCGGTCGCCGCCAGGGTATACGGTAAGGACGCTTCCTGGGTACGGGCTGGCATTATTTCCGGCTGGTTGCCTATTGGAAAAGCCACAAGGAACGGTCAACTCGTAACCAAAATCGAAGAGATGAACAGCAGGCTGGGACGGATTAACTTCTATATCTCACCCAAATTGCTGTACGAACAAACCGGGTATCTTTGGAAAGGAGAAAAAGCATGAGTACGACCATAAGACCTGAGCTGTCAGAAAAGAATAAATACTGGATTGACCGTCACCGTTATTATGAGCTGAAACATTTTTGTTTACAGTATCTTACATGGAAAAAAGCTTATAGAACACTGGATGGCATGAGTAAGAGACCAAACGACCATCCGATACTTACCAAGCTCAATGTAGTGAGTGATCCGACTGCCAGATGTGCAGTTACAAAAGCATATCTCGCGGAACGGATAGCGATGATAGAGGATGTCGCAGAGGATACGGACGAAGAACTAGCAAGTTATATTTTGCATGGGGTAACGGAGGGATGCTCCTACGATGTATTGCGGGTGAGGTATAATATTCCGTGCTGTAAGGATGTCTACTACGACTTGTACAGACGGTTCTTCTGGCTGCTGAGCAAAGAAAGGGAGTAGGTTTCGCAGAGATTTCATCTCCTTTAATGAAAGGAGCGTGAGATTTTATGAAAACCAGAAATCCGTACATAACAGGACTTATTCCCTGGATTGGTATCTGCATTATAGGAATTATTGGAACGGAATATCTTATTACACGACTTTTAAAGGATTGAGCCAGCAATGGCTCTTTCTTTTTCGCATAAATCACAAGTCCTTTAATGAAAGGAGCGTGAAATTTATGAGTGCAATAAAAAGATGGTTTGAAGATCATATTTCAGAGATTACGGACGAGGAATTACTGGAAGGTGGTTATGAACAGGAAGAAATTGACTTTATGAGAGAGTGCTTTACAGAAAAGAAGATGGAGTCCTAACAAGGGCTCTTTCTTTTCTGCTTAGAAAATGTTATAATTAAGCCGATACCTGATACTTTTTGTTTTATATTTCGCAAATAATACATCGCCCTTTATGAAAGGAGGACACATATGACGGAACAAGGTTCTAATTTTGAAGAAAAGGAGAAAACCGAAATGATGAATGTTCAGGAAGTAGCAAGAATGACTGAATGGCTCAGAGCAAAAGGAATGAGCGATACGGAAATTCTCAACTGCATGAATTACATCGCTACGGGCGTTGGCTTACCGATGAATGACGAGCCGTCCGAAGTAAAAGAGTCCGAATGATTCAGAGAGAAGAGTCGTGTAACAGCGGCTCTTTTCTTTTCGCATTTTATACATTTTCCTTTATGAAAAACAATATATAGGAGGTAACGTTTATGTTTACGAAAGGTGAATTTTTTGGAGCTGTAGCGATTAGCCTGATTGGAGGAATAGCAATAGGCTATAGCAAGGCAAGAGAAGTTTGCATGGCAGCGATAGCAAAAGCACAAACTGAATACAATGTTGAAAAAGAAAAAGAGGAAAAAGAAAACAAAGAGGAGTCCTAACAAGGGCTCTTTCTTTTTTTTTTAATCTAGCTTAGAAACCAGTACACAGGTGACTGAAAAACATGGTAATTTGGTATCTGAAAAAATCTATGGAAGGAGGAACGGTATGCTAATGGTTGTTATATTTATCACAGGTTTTCTTGTTGGGTGCGGTATTACAGTTGCAATCTTTAAACAGAAATGTGTTGGGGCTTTACGGGTTGATACATCTGATCCGGACGGCCCTTTTATATTTCTTGAAGCATCTAAGAGTATCGACTTTATCGCATCAAAAAAATCGGTCATGCTGGAAGTAAATCTCAAAAACTATATTTCGCATGACTAACAGTTCCTTTTATGGAAGCTAAAAACTTGATAGCGAAAGGAGAAAAAAAATATGAACGAAGACATTATCACAATGTTGGACGAGCAGATTAAGGCCGAACTCGGGGGTTTATCCGGTCTTGCAGTAGGGAGCAAGGAACATACGGAGGCAATAGAGGGTTTAGCCAAGCTGTACCGGTTAAGAATCGACGATTCTAAGGCTGCAATGGAGTACAACAAAGAGATTGATGACGAAAATTTCAGACGTGACCAGATGGAGCAGGAGAAAACGCAACATCAGGAACAGGTGGAAAGAGAAGAACAATCTCGGAAGGAACAACTTGCAGAGCAGAAGAAGGATCGTTATATAAAGATTGGTATTGCTGCGGCTGAGCTTATGGTGCCGCTGGTGTTCTTTGCCAAGATTTATCAGATGGGATATGATCTGGAAAAGGACGGCACGTTTACGGTTCAAACATTGAAGAACTTGATTCGGTTCGTTAAACCGACCAAACGATAAGAGTTTAAGATTCCAAAGCGAGAAGGCGTGATATTTACAGCGCCTTTTCGTTTTTCCTTCGCTAAAATTGCATATTCTCTTATGGAGATACAAAGAGCTCTTTAATCTCTTAACTTAACTATGAAAAGGGTGTATGATATGTAGTACACTCCGAGTTACGAAAGGAGATAATAATATGAGCCAAATTATTAAACCGGAGGGTATTGAGTTAATAGAATACCTGAACGAAGGGTATGCAATTTGCAACAAATGCGGAGCAGTTATGGACCGGAGGGAACATCCCAGAGGTGGAAATGATATTTATACCTGCCCATCATGCGGTTGGAATATAGACGTGATGGATTATGAGTACGAAGAAGATGAGGAAGAAGAATGGACAGAACAGGTACTCAGTATGTACGCAGGAAATGTACCACCTGATGGATGTAGAGCCTGCGGAGGTCCTTATCCGAGCTGCAAATTATCATGCCCGACATTTGACGAGTAATATTAGGGAGAGGAAGTCCTGACGAGGGCTTTTTCTCTTGCGTTTTCGCATTTTATACAACTCCTTTAATGAAAGGAGAGTGAGTTTTATGAGAAATAAAGTATTGAGTTTTATCCACGATAAGAAGGCTTATAATCTTGGACAGTATTTAACAAATGGTGGACTGATTTTGGTGTCTGTAGGAGTCGTATCAGCACTGATAGGAAATCAAATAAGAATAAATGCTGTTGATGAGAGGGTTATTATTGGTGGAGAACTTCTTGAAAAGTATTTTAATGAAGTTTACAAAACTGTTATCGAAAAGATGGAGTCCTAACAAGGGCTCTTTCTCTTGCGTTTTGGGAGAATAAGATGAGATATCATTACAAGAAACCGACAATGCCACGAACAAAATTTGGCAGATGTTATATTTGCAATCATCCGGTTTATAATAGTTGTACTCTATTTGAAATAAGTGAGAAAGGTCTCGCCGTGATTCAACAGCGATTTGATAAAGAAACAAAAAGTACCTGGTGGGGTGAGATAGACCCTTGGCTTACTGCTGAGCTATATTTACATCCACGATTTAAAACATACTTTGACGAACGTGCAGGTACTTGTACGGATGATGGTTTATATCCCACGGTCACAGTCCGGCAAATTATGTGGGCATTGAAAATGAAACCTATTAAACGTGAGCGATGGGAAACAGTCTTTGACAGACGTGATATTTAGCGAAAATTACAACTCCTTTAATGAAACAACGAATTTCTTGAAAGGAGAAAAGCATATGAATTACAAAAACTTAGCAAAAATGGTGATTACTGGAGCAGTAGTATTAGGATTCGGAGACTTGATGTTTCATGCTGGAAAAGGACAGATGTTATATGTTCTTTCCCACCATAACGTTACGGCAACGGATATGAAAAAGATTCTGTCGGATAGTAAGGAAAAACCTTATCCAACGAAAGTTATATTAGGAGTATGCAAAATGTATGAAGAAGTTCGTGGTAAAAAAGAGGAGTCCTAACAAGGGCTCTTTCTTTTCGCAATTTATACATTCTCCTTTATGAAAACCATAGACCGAAAGGAGAAAAAGAGGTATGGACGAGATGAACATTATATCAAAATTCACAACGGCGCTTGTGTCAAAAGTCGCAAAGGTGATGATCAAAAAGAAGTTGGGTGTAGATATGGATATCCGGCTTAAAGAAATGAAGGTCACTATCAACGATGGAACTACACACGCACATTTGGATATTGATGTGGAGCTTAGTAAGGAAGAACTGAAAAAGTTACTGAAGGAAAGTGGTTTTGATTAAAGAGTATGAGCCTGTAACAAGGGCTCTTTCTCTTTTTCGTTATATTTACAAGCCCTTTAATGAAAGGAGCGTGATTATATGAGAATCATAACTATTTGTGGGAGCTATAGGTATAAGTCCAAAATGATAAGCGTATATCAGCAGCTTACTGATTTGGGATACATTGTGTTATTTCCAGCGATGGGATGCGAGGGACATGACAAGAAATGGTATCTGGAATTGCATACGGAAAAGATTGCAATGTCTGATGCTATATTCGTGGTAGACGTTGACCATTATGTTGGAGAAAGCACTAAGTATGAGATGAAGAAAGCGGATGAACTTGATAAGGAAATTATATTTTATAGCAGCAACAAGTTAGGAGTCGTGTAACAGCGGCTCTTTTCTTTCGCAAAATTTACAAAGGCTATTATGAGAAACAGTTAGCTCAGTTGGCAGAGCGACACAGGCGATCGGTGAAAGCCCGAATCCTGTGTAGATCGAGGGTTCGAGTCCCTCACTGTTTCTTTTTATTTTTTCACAGCCAAAAATAAAAACGAGGAGGAAATGAAATGAACAGACAAATTTACATTCATTACGGAGCAAAGCAGTTTGACCCACTGTTAAACTTCCCAATCAAAAATGAGCATTGTTGGGTAAAGCCTAAAGGCGGTTTATGGGGGTCAAGAATAAATGCCTCTTTCGGCTGGAAAGATTGGTGTGCCAGAGAAGAATTCAGAGACTGCAAAGACGATTGCTCTTTTAAGTTTGTTATGAGGGACGAAAACAAAATTGCAGTTATCAGTACATTGGCACAGCTTCGCAGATTACCTCATATTGAAAATCCAATTATACGTTCGTCGTATCTCATTGATTTTGAGAAGTGTCTGCGGATTGGCATAGATGCTATTGAACTTTGCTGGTATGGCGAAGAATTTGAGAAGGTCGCATCCGGTGATTTATATTTTGAACTGTATGGTTGGGATTGCGATTCGATTGTGGTGTTAAACCCGGATGCCGTAATCCAGAGATGAAGTTTAAATTTGAAAGGAGAAAAGCAATGAAGAAATTTCTAAGAAAGGCATCCCCTACAATCCTAACTTGTTTAGGGGTAATAGGTGTGGTAGGTACTGCCGTGTTGTCGGTACGGGCTACGCCAAAAGCACTGGCACTTATTAAAGTCAAAAAAGACGAGCTGGAAGCTGATAAGCTGACTCCACAGGAGCTTATAGAGGCAACATGGAGATGTTATATTCCATCGGCTTTGGTTGGGGCATCTACAATCGCCTGTATAATCGGTATTGGCGTATTGGATAGGCGCAATCAGGCAGCATTAACCAGTGCTTACGCCATGCTTAATGAATCTTACAAACAGTACCGACAGGCAGCTAAAAAGGTCTATGGAGCGGATGCGGACGATAAAATCCATGCCGAGATGGCTAAAGACGCAATGATAGCTGATAATGGTTGGGGCTATCAGACCTACAACATGGATATGGATACAGAAAGCGAGCGTATTCTGTGTTACGACATGTTCTCCAAAAGATATTTTAATACGACTATGGCAGCGGTAATCAACGCCCAGTATCACATTAACCGTAATCTTCAGCTCCGTGGATATTGCTGTTTAAACGAATATTACGAGTTCCTGGGCATCAATGGAGTCGATCTTGGCGATGAAATGGGTTGGAATATACAGGAAATGTATGAGGGCGGCGAGATGTGGCTTGATTTCGATAACCGAAAAACAGCTCTTGAAGATGGTCTTGAATGCGTGGTCATTTCGGGATATGAACCGCAGCAATTTGGAGAAGAGATACTTGGAGAAATAAAGGAGGGGTGACTCTTATGGAAGAGAGAAAACTGACAAAGGAAGACATTATGGACATTGCAGTAGGTGCTGGAATTATATTTGTAACTGGATTTGTTGCATACAAGCTTGGCGTGGACAGTGGTAAAAAGCAGTATCAGAAAACTATGATAAGGCTTGCCAGGAATAACGGCGAGATATGGCGTATCGTAGATAGAGACCATAGACTTACGGTAACGTATTTCTAAGTCGCAAAATTTACAATCACTATTATGGAAAGGAGGTAACGCTTTATGGGAAGAAGCAGCATCATTAAAGTTCTTGGAACGGTAGTGACCGTAGTTGGATTGGCAGCAAATTTGCTGTCCGACTGGGTTAAAGACCAGCAGATGAACGAAAAGATTGAAGAAAAGGTCAATGAAGCGATTGCCAAAAGAGATAAAGAAAACGAGGAGTCCTAACAGGGACTCTTCTTTTCTGTCTGAAGGAGAGCGCTATGTCTAAGCATGAACAAGTTATTTTGATTATCGAAGATTATATTTTCGATATCACAGAACCACAGCGAAATTGGGATAAACATTGGTTCAAAGAAGTTAGTTATCAAAGATGGGCTGGTAACGAACTTTTAAATCGTGTCCGTAGAAATCCGGAGAAAGACCCTATTGATATCATATCGGATTTTGTAATAAAGACGCGTGAATTTTCCTCAAAAGACCATGAGGACAAAGGAGATCGGCAGATATTTAGTATTGCTTATGAAATGGCAACGGACATCTTGGAAATCATAAGATGTTTAAATTAACAATTCAAAATTGAAAGGAGAAAACAATTATGAAGGTAACAAGAAAGGTGCAGTTCAAAACAAATGAAATCAGTGTAGGAGATCAGATTAGCGTAAAGCTCCACGGCTTCGGCAAGTTTACGGCAACTGCGCAGAAGGTAACAGATAAAGGAATTCTTTTTCTGTTTGATGAGGTAATTGCCCGGCATTCGATGAATGGATCTAGCACGAACGAGGGCGGATTCGACGGTTCTGATATGAAGCGGTGGTTGAATGAGGTTGTTCTTCGTGCATTTCCTGAGAAGCTGAGAAACAAGGTAACGGAGATTACGTTGCCTACATACGGCGAGATATTCGGTCATGATGATTTCTATGAAAACTTTGAGCCGGATAATGATGAGCAGTTTGAGATGATGAAGCGGCGCGGAAACAGAGTCTGTGACTTCGAGGATGACTGGTGTTGGTGGTGGCTTCGCAATGCTACCAAAGAAAACGTTTCTTCGGCTGTTTTCGCCATTGTGGGCAGCGGTGGCAATACGTACTGCCGCGGCGCTTCGTACTCTTCCGGGGTTCGTCCGGAGTTCTGGCTGGTTAGATAATCGCCGCCCCCTGTGGGCGGTTTTATATTTTTGAAAGGAGAAAAGCCACTTATGAACACAAAACCAATATCTAAGGCTATTCGGAACATGGAAGATGCTCTTAGAAAACACAGTCCGGAGATACTTACCGGAATCGGTATTGCCGGAATGATTACAACAACTGTTCTGGCAGTCCGGGCAACGCCTAAAGCTCTGGTTTGCATTGACGAGAGGAAAGATGATCTTGAAGTAGAGAAATTGCCGCCGAAAGAGCTTATTCTCGCTACGTGGAAATGTTATATTCCTGCAACGGCGATCGGTACGGCATCCGTACTTTGTCTCATCGGAGCAAGCTCTGTGAATGTCCGTAGAAGAGCCGCATTGGCGACTGCATATAGCCTGTCGGAATCGGCATTCCGGGAGTATCAGGAAAAAGTCGTTGAGGCTATAGGCGAAAAGAAGGAAGAATCAATACGGGACTCAGTTGCCAAAGAAAAGATTGAGCAACATCCCGTAAGCACGCAGCAGGTCATTATCACGGAAAGAGGCAATACTCTTTGTTACGACTCTGCATCCGGAAGATATTTCAAGTCAGACATGGAGAAGCTGAAAAAAGCTGAGAATGAGTTGAATCGGCGGATGCGGGATGAGATGTTTATATCCTGGAATGACTTTAACTACGAGGTAGGTCTGCCGCATATGAGTATGGGCGATGACCTTGGCTGGAATATCGATACTGGATATTTGGAACTGCGGTTCAGTTCACAGATTGCTGATGACGGGACACCTTGCCTGGTAATCGACTACCATGTAGAACCCAGATACGATTTCCGTAACGGCTAAAAATTCGCAGATTTTACAAGCACTTTAATGGAGAGAACCACTAATTTTTCTTAACACGAAAGGAGAACAAAAATGGAACCTAATGAAATGATGGTTAATGAAGAGGTAGTTGAAACAGCAACAGAAGCAACCGAGGAGATCGTGAAGAAGAGTTCTGGCAAAGGATTCAAGATCGCAGCCGGTGTTGGTCTGGCAATCGTGGTTGGCGGGTTAGCCGTTAAGTACGTTATCATTCCGACAGCGAACAAGATCAAGGCGAAGAAGCAGCAGAACTCCACTCCGATTGACGTGGAGGCAGAGGTAGTTGACGAGGACAGCACCGAACCGGAAACCGAAGAAGAGGATTCCGAGGAGTAATTAAAAACGGAATAAGGAAATAGTCGTTCTGGCTAAGGGAAAGTATCTGTAACAAGGTGCTTTCCCTTTTGTTGTTTGGAACGGACTGGAGGTGTTTTATGAACAGATACAGTTATAAGGGTCCTGTCATGGAATTTGAACAGTGCGTTTCAAATAACTGGGAAGGAACCACTTATGCCTCGTCTGAGAAGAAAGCAAGGAGTAATCTGGCTTATCAGTATAAGAGGCAATTCAATAAAATAGCCGCAACAAGAATAACTCTTCCAGGAAAACTGATGGAAGTATGGAAAGGAGAAAAACCATGAACAAAATTGATTGTGATTGGATATTTGGTTTTGGGATGATGGTAGTCGGTCTTGTTGGACTTGGTTACGGGATCGGCGTCCATTGTAAGATGAAAAAGCTTTGTGAGAAGCTGGATACAACGATTGAGGATTTGTCGAATGACGTTCCTATTGATATTCCGAAGGAAGTCGTTGATCAGGCAGTGGAAAGAGCTGCTGAGAGGCGTGCCCGTTATGCTGTGGATAATGCAGCGGCAGATGTTATCAGCAAGATCAAGGCCGACATTCACAGCGAGGTTTCTTCTGCTGTATCGGATGAGCGAAAGAGAATTTCGGAACAGGTCACGGATAAGATTGCAGAGAAAGTGTCCAAAATTGACGAAGACGAGTTGCGCAAGGATGTTGTCAACAAGGCAAAAGAACAGATTGCCGCAAAATTTGACAATAAGCTCGATGATATTCTGGAGGACTTCAACTCGAACCTCAGCAATGTTTCGAGGATTTACAGATCTATTGCGCAGACTATCGCTGGGACACAGAATGCGAGAGATGTGATGTTTAAGATGGTATAGGAAGGAGAATGACAATGGCAACGGAAGAATATGGAGGGAACTCCCACAAAATGAAGGATGAGCAGAAGGCTCTCCCTGACAAATCATCAGAAAAAAAGAAGGCTGAAAAGGTTATAAGCGGTGCCGCCAAGCCTAAGAAGAAAGGTGAGATACAGAAGTTCGCTGATGTCTTCATTTCGGAAGATGTCGGAAACGTAAAATCTTATATTTTTATGGAGGTGCTCGTTCCGGCAGTAAAGAAAGCAATCTCGGACATCGTAACGAATGGTGTTGATATGATTCTTTACGGAGAGACCAGGCAGAAGAAAAACTCTAATACAACGAAGGTTTCTTACGGGAAGTATTACGGGAACGGCGGAGATCAGGAGCGTCGGAGCAGCAGTTACCGACAGTCGGGACGGACGGGTTTTGATTATGATGACATTATATTTGAAACCCGTGGCGATGCAGAGTCGGTTCTGGATGCCATGAACGAGATCATCAGCCAGTACGGAGTTGTGAGCGTTGGCGATCTGTACGATCTTGCGGCTGTATCTACCGATAACTTTGCGGTGAATAAGTACGGCTGGACGGATATTGCCGGGTGCAAGGCAGTGAGGGTACGTGATGGTTATATTCTCAAATTGCCGAAAGCATACCCGCTGAATTAAGGAGGAAACATGCAATGGCTGAAACAATGTTAAGGCGTGATCAGATTTTGGATACCGCCAAGACCATCATCAATGGGGAACGTGAAGGTACATACGGAAAGGCAGAGGACAGCTTTGCTTCTATCGGTGCACTGTGGAGTGCGTATCTGAAGCATGAAGTCACTCCTACGGACGTCGCGAACATGATGGTCTTGATGAAGGTAGCTCGTAATATATCCGGTGTCTACAAGGAAGACAACTGGATTGATATTTGTGGATACGCCGCATTAGGCGGAGAAATTCAGGAAAAGGAGAATAAGCAGAAATGAAAAAAGAAGAAATCATGAATAAGATGAACGGAGTTTTCAGTAATGTCAGCTTCAAGATGAAGAAGCACAGCCCGGAGATTCTTATGGTGGCTGGTGTTGCTGGTGTGGTCGTGAGTGCTGTTATGGCGTGCAAGGCGACTCTTAAAGTCGATGCGATTATGGACGAGACCAAAGAGAAGATGGATAAGGTCCATGAAGCAGAAGAGACCGGAACCACAGATGCCGGAGAGGATTACTCCAAAGAAGATGCGAAGAAGGATACGGTAATTGTGTACGCACAGACAGGTCTCAAGCTGGCGAAGACTTATGCGCCTGCGGTTGCGATTGGAGCTTTGTCGATCACGAGTATCCTTGCATCGAACAATATTCTTCGTAAGAGAAATGTGGCGCTGGCAGCGGCTTATGCGACAGTTGACAAGAGTTTCAAGGAATACCGCAGCCGTGTGATCGAGAAGTTTGGTCAGGAAATTGACCGGGAACTGAAGTACAACATCAAAGCCGAAAAGGTAACGGCTACCGAAGTGGATGAGGAAACCGGAAAAGAGAAAAAGGTCAAGAAGAATACCTTTGTAGTGAATCCGTCCGATGTGAGCGGCTATGCCCGATTCTTTGAGAAGTATACGGTTGATGAGGATGGGAACTCGATTCTGAATCCCCACTGGGAGCCGAACAACGAGTACGACATCATGTTCATCAAAGCACAGGAGAACTATGCAAATGATTTGCTCAGGGCAAAGAAGCGTCTGTTCCTGAATGATGTGTATGAGATGTTGGGGCTGCCCCGTACCAAAGCTGGTCAGGTTGTAGGCTGGATTTATGACAAAGACAATCCTGTTGGCGACAATTATGTTGATTTCGGATTGTATGCGGACAACCTGAGCTATTCTGATTTCGCAAATGGTTTCGATACGGCGATTTTGTTGGATTTCAATGTTGATGGCAACATTTGGGAGATGATGTGAAGGAATGGACTGGACGGTATCGGTTCAGGAGATTGGTGCCGGACGATGACTGACTATCCTTGCCTCGGACCAAAGGAGATGAGGATAGTCTAATTATATTTGAAGGGAGTTTCACATGCGTAAAGTAACTATGGTCGCGGCTCTTCTTCTATCGGTTCTTATGTTCTTCCATACAGATGTCCCTGTGGAAGATGAAGTTGTGTATGCAAGCGACGTTACGATAATACATAGTGTGATTCCTGAACCGATATTTGTTGAAGCGTCGCCAATAATAACCGAAGAAGAGGAAGGACTTTTGTCATACGAGGATATTTCGCTGATTGCGCTTGTCACGATGGCGGAAGCTGAGGGCGAATGCGAAGAGGGGAAACGTCTCGTGATTGATACGATTCTTAATCGTGTGGATTCCGAGTATTTTCCAGATAACGTTTATGACGTTGTTTATCAGAGAAGCCAATTCTCATCAATCTGGAACGGACGTGTTGATCGGTGTGAGGTGAGAGAGGATATTTGTGAACTTGTCAGGGAAGAATTACAATCCCGTACAAACACCGATGTTATATTCTTCACAGCCGGTGAGTATAGCAAGTACGGCGTTCCAATGTTCCAAGTAGAAAACCACTATTTTTCAAGCTATGAATGAAAGGAGAAACATTATGAGTAATTTTATGTCTGTGTTCGTATCTTATACCCTTGCGGCATTGGCCGGGGTCTGCTTTGTCGGGGGCGTTGCTCTCTTATCAGATGGCAGGAGGGCGTGAGATGATGGAAGGATTTGAAAGAACAATTTCAATATTGGATTACGTGCTGGATACCCCGAAGAAAAGGCATATCACAGGAGGTATCCTTTTGAGTGTATCTATGCTGTTCACAGGGCTGGCACTTACGGTGATGACAATCAGAAGGGAGGATATGAATGATGAGTAAAGTAACAGGGCTTATTATATTTGTCCTCGGAGCTGCAACGGGTTCTGCTGTGACATGGCAGTTTGCGAAAAAGAAATACGAGCGGATTGCCGAGGAAGAGATCAACTCTGTAAAAGAGGTGTTCTCAAAGCGTGAGCAGGATATGGCAGACGTTGAGATAACCGTGGAGCCTCAGCCGAGCGTAGAAGCAAGTTTGAAGAAGTTCGAGGAGAAGCCTGATATCTCCACCTATGCGGGGATATTGAAGAACGAAGCTTATGTACCGGAGGGAACGGAGATGGCAGAAAACAAGCCTTATGTAATCTCGCCGGATGAATTTGGCGAGTTTGAGGATTACGACACAATAAGCCTCACATACTATGCAGATCAGGTTCTGGTGGATGATGGAGGCGACAAGATTGAAGATGTGGATGACGTAGTTGGCATGGAATCTTTGACTCGCTTTGGCGAGTATGAGGACGACTCTGTCTTTGTGAGAAACGACAGGCTGAGATGCGACTATGAGATTCTTATGGACGAACGGACTTATTCGGAAGCCCAGAAGGAACGCCCGCATCAGAGGGAGGTATAAATGACAAGGAGCGAGCTGAATAACAAGTATTTTAAGTGGATGTGCCAGCTCGTATTGGATCGGCGATATTCCAAAAGTCTGTCCTATCGTAAACTCTTACAGTTTCTGAATCGTGTAGACTTTTCCTATACGATTCCTATGGACGGGAACCGGGAAGACGATGGGATAGACTTACGATATCGTTTCGGTTACGAGAATTCATACAAGAGTTCCGAAATCGCAACATATTTGGATAATCGGCCCTGTAGTGTTTTAGAAATGATGATCGCCCTCTCCATTCGTTGTGAAGAACATATCATGGACGACCCGGATATCGGTAACAGAACGGGTCAGTGGTTCTGGAACATGATTGTAAATCTCGGTTTGGGTTCTATGACGGACGCAAAGTTTGATGAAGATTATGCAAACGAAGTGATTGAACGGTTTCTGAATCGGCGATATGCACGGAATGGCGAGGGCGGTTTGTTCACCGTAGAGCATTGCAGCCGGGATTTACGGACGGTTGAGATCTGGTATCAGATGTGTTGGTACTTGGATAAATTTGTATGAATTCGGAGGTACTGGATGGCACATGGAGATGTATACAAATGGTTTGAATTATATTTCCCGAATTATGCAGGTGGAAATGTAGAAATATGGTTCCCGAATGGTAAGAACAGTATACGGGTGAGGCAGACGAATAAACAGGAATTCATATTCACCTACAACGGGAAAGACGATTGGCGATTTGAAACAGCCAAAAGCTTTATTAAGGAAGGAAAGGAGAAAAGGTAATGAAATGATCGACTTTTTAACGATTTCGACACGTAGTAAAAAGCGTGGTGTTATAGAAATCTATCCAAAGTTCATTATCAAGAAAAGCGGCGATCTTATGATAAGAGGCGGTGATTTTTACGCTATCTGGATTGAAGAACGCGGTTTATGGTCTACGGATGAGCAGGATGCATTACAGCTCATCGACCGCGAACTGGATAGATATGCTGAAGAAAACCGCCAACGCTTTGACTCCGATATCATTAAAGTCCTACATATGTGGGATGCTGAGTCCGGCATGATTGATTCATGGCATAAGTATTGTCAGAAGCAGTTGAGAGATTCCTTCCATATGCTGGATGAAAAACTTATATTTTCAAACACGCCTACGAACAAAAAAGATTACGCCAGTAAAAAGCTGAACTATCCGCTTGAAGCTGGCGATTTGTCTGCCTACGACAAGCTGATGTCTGTATTATATTCCGAAGAAGAAAGGCGCAAGATTGAATGGGCGATTGGCTCTGTTGTGTCTGGTGATTCAAAGAAATTGCAGAAGTTTATGGTCTTGTACGGGGCGGCGGGAACGGGTAAGTCCACTGTCCTGAACATTATTCAACAGCTTTTCGAGGGGTACTATTCCGTGTTTGACGCTAAGGCTCTTGGTTCTGCAAGCAATTCGTTTGCGCTGGAAGCATTTAAGAGTAACCCTCTTGTGGCGATTCAACACGATGGCGATTTGTCAAGAATAGAGGATAACACAAGACTGAATAGTCTGGTTTCTCATGAGTTAATGACAGTGAACGAAAAGTTTAAATCTACCTACGCTAACCGGTTTAAGTGTTTTCTCTTTATGGGTACAAACAAACCTGTAAAGATTACAGACGCGAAATCTGGTCTTATCAGAAGATTGATCGACGTGTCTCCGAGCGGGAACAAGCTGAGTCCCAAGGAGTACAAAACGATCGTAAAGCAGGTTGGGTTTGAGCTGGGAGCGATTGCGTATCATTGTCAGGAAATATATTTGAGTGACCCTGGTATGTTCGATGATTATATCCCGATCAGTATGCTTGGGGCATCGAATGATTTCTACAACTACATCATTGACTCATACCATGTGTTCAAAAGAGAGGACGGGACAACACTGAAAGCGGCCTGGGAAATGTATAAGACCTACTGTGATGAGGCGAAGGTTTTATATTCTCTGCCGCAGAGAGCATTTAAGGAAGAGCTCAAGAACTATTTCAGGAACTATGACGAACGGTTCAATATGGATGATGGTTCGAGAGTCCGCAGCTACTATTCTGGGTTTAGAGCAGACAAATTTGAACCCGAAAAAAATCCGGGAGGTGAAAACGGGAAAACAAAACCAAATTCCTGGTTATCTTTTCACAGTGCTAAAGAATGCACGAACATATTTGACGAACAGTGTGGAGAATGTCCGGCTCAGTATGCAAGTTCAAAAGAGACCCCTTCAAAAAAATGGGACGATTGCAAGGATCTGCTCTCTAGCCTTGATACGTCAAGACTTCACTATGTTAAAGTCCCGGAGAATCACATAGTTATCGACTTTGATATTCCTGATAGGGACGGCAATAAATCCTTTGAAAAGAATCTCGAAGCAGCAAGTAAATGGCCGCCGACTTATGCAGAGTTGAGCAAGAGCGAAGCCGGAATACATCTTCATTATATTTATACCGGCGACCCAACGATGCTGAGTCGAATATACGATGAACATATAGAAGTTAAGGTGTTCAGTGGCAAGAGTTCGCTGAGACGCAAGTTGTCAAAGTGTAATGATTTGCCTATCGCAACAATTAGCTCTGGTTTACCGATGAAAGGAGAAAACAAAATGGTAAATTTTGAAGCAATCAAAAGCGAGAAAGGGCTTAGAACACTTATTAAGCGTAATCTGGAGAAAGAAATACATCCCGGAACTAAGCCCAGTATCGACTTTATCTACAAGATACTGGAGGACGCATACGCCAGTGACCTGAACTATGACGTCACGGATATGCGGAATGCGGTATTGGCTTTTGCCGCCAGCAGTACCCATCAGGCAGATTACTGTATCAAACTCGTAAATAAGATGCAGTTTAAGTCTGCGGACGCATCAACAGGCGTTAAGAATGATGAGGCGAAACTTATATTTTACGATGTGGAGGTATTCCCGAACCTGTTCCTTGTAAACTGGAAGATCGAGGGCGAGGGGAAGCCTGTTGTACGGATGATTAACCCGACGCCGACCGAGATTGAGGAACTGATGCGGTTCCGGCTGGTTGGGTTTAACTGCCGCCGCTACGATAATCATATATTGTATGCGAGGTTGATGGGGTATACGAACGAACAGCTCTACAATTTGTCCCAGAAGATTGTCGGGGCAAAGAAAGGAGCTAACCGAGATTGTTTCTTTGGCGAGGCATATAATGTGTCTTATACGGACGTTTATGATTTCGCTTCCGCTGGAAACAAGAAGAGTTTAAAAAAGCTGGAAATTGAAATGGGGAACATTTCGGTAAAAGAGCTGGAGAAGAAAGGTTTCTCAGAAGAGGAAATCCGTATTATAAAGGCAGGGACGCATCACCAGGAGTTGGGGCTTCCGTGGGATGAACCGGTTCCCGAAGAACTTTGGACCAAGGTTGCTGAGTATTGTGATAACGATGTTATTGCAACAGAAGCAGCCTTTGTTTATTTGAAGGCGGATTGGACGGCAAGACAGATTCTGGCAGACTTGGCAGATATGACGGTCAATGACACAACCAACACGCTCACAACCAGAATTATATTTGGAAATGAGCGGAAACCGCAGGATCAGTTCCACTATCGGAATCTCGCAGAGCCGGTATACGACCTTGATGCTGAAACCTATAATTTCTTGGCAGAAGCTTGTCCGGAAATGATGCAACAAACGCATGGTGAGGCTGGAAGTCTTTTGCCATATTTTCCGGGGTATACTTTCGAGAACGGAAAGTCCGTATATCGTGAAGAGGAAGTCGGAGAAGGCGGTTATGTATATTCTGAGCCTGGTATGCACGGAAATGATGCGTTGCTGGATATTGCTTCTATGCACCCGCACAGTGCGATTGCAGAAGTTCTGTTCGGTGTGAAGTTTACAACAGCGTTCCGTGATATTGTCGAGGGTCGCGTCAGCATCAAACATGAAGCTTGGGAAATTGTAAACAAGATGCTGGATGGCAAACTTACACCTTATATTCAGAAGGTGATCGATGGTGAGATGACATCTAAGCAGCTTGCTGATGCTCTGAAGACCGCGATCAATTCGGTTTATGGTTTGACTTCGGCATCGTTCGAGAATGCGTTCCGTGATCCGAGAAACATCGATAATATCGTGGCTAAGCGTGGAGCTTTGTTCATGGTGGATCTGAAGCATGAGGTGCAGAAACGTGGATACACGGTCGCTCACATCAAGACTGACTCTATCAAGATTCCTGATGCGACGCCGGAGATTATCCAGTTTGTTATGGATTTTGGCAAGAAGTACGGCTACACCTTTGAACACGAGGCTACATACGACAGAATGTGCTTGGTGAATGACGCTGTTTATATTGCCAGATACAAGGACGGAGATGGTCTCGGAAAATGGACGGCAACAGGAACTCAGTTCCAGGTTCCGTATGTCTTCAAAACTTTGTTTAGCAAAGAAGAGATTCTCTTTGAGGATATGGCGGAAACGAAAGAAGTTAAGACAGCGATATATTTGGATATGAACGAGGGATTGCCGGATGTATCCGAATTTGAAAAGCAGTTTGCCAAGGCGGAAAGTGATTACAAGAAAGGATTGCTGTCAGATACAACTTTCGAGAAGATATGCGCGGAGCTTCAGCCGGAAATCGACAAGGGGCATAACTATCGCTTCATCGGAAAAGTTGGACGCTTCTGCCCGGTTAAATCTGGTAGTGGTGGCGGTGTGCTTCTCAGAGAGCAGAACGGTAAATATTATGCGGTAACGGGATCATCCGGGTATCGTTGGCTCGAATCTGAAATGGTCCGCGAACTGAACAAGGAGGATGACATCGACCGGTCTTATTACGACAAGCTGGTAGACGATGCTGTTAAGACTATCTCGGAATATGGAGATTTCGAGTGGTTTGTATCGGATGACCCGTATGTTAAGGAGCTTGGAGCAAACGACGCAGATGCTGATATTCCTGAGCCGTGGCTGCCGCCGTGTGGCGATATGAAATATGCTACATGTTTTGATTGTCCGAAGTTCCATGATGACAAGTTCCACATGGATTGTGACCTTGGGTATGATATTTCCGAAATTGTCGCTAAGCGTGAGTTCATGAATCAGCCTGAAGATGATGAGGAAGGTCTGCCCTTCAACTAAATAAAAATGGAAAAGGAGAACGAAAAAATGGCTAACAGAGTAAATGACAATATCATCATGGAGAATGCAAGAATTATATTCAGAAACTTCTCTGGTAAAGAATCCAAGTATAACCGTAAAGGCAGCCGGAACTTCTGTGTCATCATCGAGGATGTGGATTTGGCAAAGAAACTCGGTGATGAGGGCTGGAATATCCGCATCCTGGAAGCCCGTGAAGAAGGCGATGAACCGAAGTATTACCTTCAGGTACAGGTGAGCTACGAGAACATCCCGCCTAAAGTGTACATGGTTACAAGAAAGACCAAGACCCTGCTGGATGATGAGTCGATCGCTTCTCTGGACTATGCGGAGATTCGCAATGTTGATCTGACTATCAGGCCGTACAACTGGTCCGTTCAGGACAAAACTGGCGTTAAAGCATACCTGAAGACGATGTATGTAACCATCGAAGAGGATGAATTTGCCGACAAGTACAATTCCATGGAGGGGCCGGATGAGGTTCCGTTCGACTGATTTATATTTGAGGGCCACTGTCTGAATTGGCGGTGGCTCTTTTTGCGAAAGGAGAAAAGATATGAATGATAAGTTTCCATATGTCATAGGACAAAGAGCCGCAATGTTTCATGACGGAAAATGGAACGAAGGAAAAATAGTTGACGGTTATAGATTTAGAGACGGTATTGTGACTATTTTAACTGATGACGGTCAAACACTTTGGTGTGGGGAAGCAAGAACGGAACTTTATCGAAAATTGTAAAAGTGGTGATAACGAAAGGAGAAACTATGCCATTTTGGAAGAAAAAGAAGCCGAAGCAGAAGAAGTCCACAGCCAAAAAGAAACCTACTGTTACTCCGGCAAAACCACTTCCTAAAACAGAAGTAAAACAGAGACCTTCTTCCTTGCCGCCCAAGTACGAACCACCAAAGATTCCGGATTATATTTTGGGAAAAGAAGATGCATTGAAGACGGCTATTAACTCAGCTTACGGTTATAAGCCTAAAAAGAATACAATATCTCAGGAGCCACAGCAGAAGAAACCGGATGCGAGAAAGGAATTTCTAAGGGTATTCGGACGGCTTACCACCCGTCATCGGGCATGGGATGTATGGAGAGATTTTGTGGTAATGTTTGCCTGCTCTCTGTCTAATCCGGTTGACAAAAGCCACTATGATGAGAGGGAGAAAAGATATTTAAAAATTATCAATAAGTACAGCAAAGAGGAACAACAACTGTTTCCTGAACTTGCCGCTCATACGGTCATGGCTTTGGAAGAAAATCCGGAGCAAGACTTCCTGGGCGGTATTTTTATGGAATTGAATCTTGGCAACGGCAAAAACGGACAGTTCTTCACCCCGTATCATATCTGTGATCTCATGGCTAAGATAGCTGTCGATGATGTTTCAAAAGAAATCGATGAGAAAGGATATGTTACAATCCACGATCCGTGTTGCGGAGCAGGAGCAACATTGATTGCAGGAGTCCATGAAGTCAAACGGCAGTTGGAGAAGAAAAACCTTAATTATCAGAACCATGTACTTGTGGTGGCGCAGGATATTGATGAAGTTGTTGCGCTAATGTGTTATATTCATCTCTCGCTTCTTGGTGTAGCCGCATACATCAAGGTTGGTGATGTGTTTTGTGATCCAATCAAAGAGGGTGATTCGACTGGGAACTACTGGTTCACCATGATGTACTTTTCAGACGTTTGGCAGACCAGACGGATAGTTCACAGAATAAATGATATTTTGAAAGGAGATAGGAGCGATGGGACTTGAATTATACGATTACCAAATGAAAGCCGTTAATCAAATGAAAAACGGCTGCGTCCTTTGTGGTGATGTCGGTTCTGGTAAGTCGAGGACGGCTCTTGCTTATTACTTCTTTCTAAACGGCGGAGAACTTCTTGGTGGTGTTGCCGGCGACAACTACATGCCGATGGGAGATCCACCGATGGATTTGTATATTATAACAACTGCCCGAAAACGGGATACGAAGGAATGGGAGGGTGAGCTTTCGCCCTTCCTTCTTTCTACGAATGCGGAAGTGAGCCTATACCAGAACACGGTAATCGTTGATTCATGGAACAACATAAAAAAGTATTCGGAGGCTACGGATGCTTTCTTTATATTTGACGAGCAGAGAGTAGTCGGGTCCGGAGCATGGGTAAAGTCATTTCTGAAGATAGCGAAACACAATCAGTGGATTTTGCTGTCGGCTACTCCGGGGGATACATGGCAGGATTATATTCCTGTTTTCATTGCCAATGGATTCTACAAGAATCGGACAGAGTTCACCAGAGAGCATATCGTCTACAGCCGTTTCAGTAAGTTTCCAAAAGTGGATCGATATTTAAACACCGGAAAACTGATACGTCACAGGAATGATATTTTGGTGAACATGGATTTCAGACGGACAACCGTTTCGCATCACGAGGATATTATTGTTTCATACGACATTGAAACATACAAAGATATAGGGCGAACACGTTGGGACCCGTATAAGAATGAGCCAATTCAGAATGCCGGCGGGCTTTGTTATATTTGGCGGAAAATAGTCAATACGGCAGAATCGCGACAGATTGCCTTGCTGGAGATTATTGAAAAGCATCCACGGGCAATTATATTTTACAACTTCGATTACGAGTTGGAGCTTCTCAAAAATCTTTTTTGTCCGTTTCAGGAAAGTGATTATGAGATTGCCGAATGGAATGGACATTGTCATCAACCTGTACCGGAATCGGAGCAATGGGTCTATCTGGTTCAGTACAATGCAGGAGCGGAGGGGTGGAACTGTATCAAGACGGATACGATTATATTTTACTCACAGAACTACTCTTATAAGATTATGAAACAATCTGCCGGAAGAATTGATAGGCTCAACACTCCGTATAAGGACTTATATTACTATCACTTGAAATCTCGTTCAGGAATCGACTTGGCTATCAGCAGAGCTTTAAAGGATAAAAAAGATTTCAATGAGAGCAGTTATGTGAAGTGGTAAAACGCAGTATTTACAAGTCCTTTAATGAAAGGAGCGTGATATTTATGATTATTACAGAAATTCAAAAGAAAGAAATTGAGCAACTCATTCCGGAGCATAAGGAGGCTTTGGTGGCTTTTGGCGCTGATATGTACAGACGCGGGCTTATCACCGGGGCAGTTTGGCTTGCTATTGGGGTTGGTTGTGGAGTTATCATTGAAGTTCTGGCAGAGATGTATAAACATCGGAAATCCGAAAAAGAAAACGAGGGGGAGTCCTAACAAGGGCTCTTTCTTCTTGTATGAAAGGAGAAAAGATGGGACTGAAAAACAAATCTGATACTTTCCTTGTAAGTTTCGACTACACACATGGGGATATTCCGGTGCTGATTATCGGAAGACGAGGAAAGGAAAAAGAGATTGATATTATTAACGCTTTTCAGGGAGATGAGGCGAGCGAACTATACAAAAAACTAACAGATAAGAAGGTGAGTGGATGACGTTTGCTAAGTTTTGCGAGGCGGTTATCGGGCGCCCCCTGTTTGAATGGGAGAAGAAACTTACGGAGTTTTTAGAAGAACATCCAGACGCAAAATTGGTGCATCCGATAGCTCGCGGAAGTTCTAAAATGCCATATCAAGAACGTTTATCTATATTGTTTGCTTTATATAAAGCTTGCGGAAAGGAGAATCATGAAACAACCGAAAAGATTGACACGGGAACAGAAGGAATGCTTAACGGCTCACTGTCTTAATTGGAAGGACTGGATGTTCGTGGAGGAAACGGAATTCTGTTACCGTATCATCAACAAGAAAACCGGCGCTGTTAAGGGCGTTGATAAATTCAGGAGGAGATAAATGAAAATCTATACAAGTTATTTTGCTAACTTGAAGAATATCCCGGATAATATCGTTCCGATTTCTATATGCCGCAGATCACCGAAAGGGTATGACGGAATCGAATACAAATTGCTTGCTCCTTCGAGTGCTTTATTGTCGGAATGGCGTAAACATCACGATGAGGCCGAATATAAATTCAAGTTTTCTAAGCAGTTAGTTTCATTGAACGCATTAGAAATTATCGTTGCACTGGGTCATATGTCTTGTGGTCGGGATGTTGTTTTGGTCTGTTATGAGGAAACATCAAAGTTTTGCCACCGTCATATTGTTGCCGAATGGCTTAATAAGCACGGATATGAAGTTACGGAATGGAAAGGAGAATGCCATGAAAACAGATGAAAAAGGAAAGAAACTCGCCAATGATATTTTAGACTATGTAAACAATTTGGCGTGTGATGAAGAAACCTTTGCAAATAGTATTTGCCGCTCGCACAGGACTTTGCAGCAGTCAACAATGAGACTCTTTATTACTACCATTTGTAAGATGGCTGAGAATGATACGGACGCAAGAAACGAGGCAGCCGTAGAATTGGCGAAGAAAATAGCGGAGATAGCACAGAACCATCCGTTACCGTTGGTTTGATATTTTAGTCGTAGAATGAAAGGAGAAAGCAATGGAAATAAGAAATGCACAAATCACGTCAACCATGCTCGGCCGGGAAGACCATGGAATTATGACCTTTTTCGTATTTGTTAAATGGGGAGGTTCCGTATGTGGAATAGGGGGATACTCACTCGACGGATATGATAAAGAATCAAAATTAAGAGTATTTTCTACTAAAAGTTTTGAAGCTATATCGAAGATACTCGAAACAGTCGGTGTGGATAAGTGGGAAGATTTACCCGGAAAGTATATCCGAATCAAAGATAACGGCTGGGGTTCTACGATTGATGAGATCGGAAACTTGATGGAAGAAAAGTGGTTTAACATTCGGGAGTTCTTTAAGGAGAGCTAACCAAACCAGAAATTTATATTTTGAAAGGAGAAACAATGAGTTCTTATATTATTGCAACAGATTTTGACGGTACTATTTGTGAAAACAAGTATCCGGAGATTGGAGAGCCGAGAAACAAGACCATTTTATATTTGAAGGAGAAGCAGAAAAACGGGGCAAAAATTGTTCTGTGGACTTGTCGGGTTGACGAGCTTCTTGATGCGGCAGTCAAATGGTGTCGTAATAAAGGCTTGATATTTGATGCGGTGAATGAAAATTTGCCGGAAATCATTGCTGAGTTCGGCGGTGATACCAGAAAGATATTTGCCAACGAGTACATAGATGATCGAAACGGAAAACTTCCCGATGAATGTGAGTCTGGTATGCTTGCCTGGGCGAAGATGGAGATAGAGGCAGCTTGTAAACATGAGCGAGCAGAGGCACCGGAAGGAGAGTTCGATTATGGATGTGCCTGCTATGAATCTGCTTTAAAGGCATTTGAAAGTCTCTGTGAAGATGGACATAGCGGTTTCAGCATTGGACTTACAAAACAGATTCTCAACCGACTGATTGATGGTAAGCCGCTTTGCCCTATTGAGGATACCGAAGAGACATGGAATCATATCGCTGATACGAGCGGTCATCGCGGAGAAGAAGCCAATTACCAGTGTAAGCGGATGAGTAGTCTGTTCAAATATGTCTATACCGACGGCTCGGTTAAGTATCGTGATATAGATCGTTTTATCATGGTTGAAACATTAACTGATACGACTTGGCATTCTGGGTTAGTAGATCAAGTCCTCGAAGAGCTCTATCCGATTACCATGCCTTATATTCCCAGCGATAAGCCCTATAAAGCTATGTGTGAGGAGTATTTAACAGACCGCAAAAACGGCGATTTTGATACTGTCGGAATTTTGAAGGTTATCGAACCGGATGGTAAGACGGTTGAAATCAACAGATATTTTAAGGACGTTCCGAATGGATGGGAAGAAATTGATCTTGAGGAATTTAAGAATCGCCGGGCAATGCATTATGAAAGAATAAACAATGAAAAGGAGAAAAATCATGAAAACAATTAAAGAAAACTGGAAAGTAGCGTTGATCGTGGCAGCCGGAGTTGTGGCTGTTATTTTATTGTGTGTATTTGGGGTGCAAAGTGCCCAGAACAAGGCGTTTGCGTTGGAAGAACAGGTAAACACTGCCGAGTCCGACATCAAGGTGCAGGAAAAACGCAGAGTTGATTTGGTGTACAACCTTGCTGATTGTGTCATGCAATACGATAAGCATGAGGCGGAAACATTAACTGCGATCGTGGAAGGCCGTGGCTCCACCGGCGATATTGAAAATGTTACAACCGCAATAACGGCTGTGTCGGAAGCATATCCGGAGTTGAAGTCTAACGAGAACTATAAAGAACTGATGAACGAGCTGTCTATTACCGAAAACCTGATTGCCGAGTATCGCAGCAACTATAACAGACAAATAAAAGAGTATAACCGCTATGTGAAAAAATTCCCGACACGGATATTTTTGAATATGCTTGGATATGAGAGGCAGAACTATCAGTATCTGGACTATGAGGCTCCAGTTGATGCTCCGCAGAATTTATTCGGGGAGGATTGATGCATGGGATATTACAGACATAGAAAAAGAGGATTTGACTTTGGGGATTTTGAAATAACGAAACGTGAAATCCTCGCAAGCATATCCATTATTGCTATTATGCTGCTTATTGGTGTTCTGATTGCTGGCAAAATATCGGAGTATGAGTTGGATCAGAATGAGAAGTATAACAAAGCAATAAAAATTGACACGCAGGAGCTTTTTGAGTATGGTATGCGAACCAATGTCGGTAATGCATTTGTCTACGGTGATTTAAAAGCCGTAGACACCGTTACCTATCCGGAACTCGATGATTCGTATATGTATGTGGAAAAAGTAAAGGAGCGATATACAAAGCATACCAGAACAGTATCTGATTATGACGATGATGGACACAAGATTGGCGAACATGAGGAAGAATATTGGACATGGGATAGAGTTGATAGCGAACATTTAAAATGTGGGGAGATATCTTTTCTTGGTCACACCTTTTCTTCAGATAAGATAATCATTCCTGGAGAACATTATATCGCAACCATCAAAGAATCCAGCAAAATTCGATATAAATATTATGGAGTAGATACTTCGTTTGTTGGAACCATTTTTACAACATTAAAAGACAGAACGATATCAAACAATACCCAATTTTATGAAAATAAATCAATAGAAGAAACTGTTAAGCATCTGGAGTCTGGGTCATCCGTAACAATCTTCTGGATATTTTGGATTGTTTTAACCGGGTTCTGCGTTTATGGTTTCTATTATATCGATAATGAATGGCTGGAATAAAAGGAGAAAAAATGAATGGATTATTTGAGGTACGCGAAAAGGTTGATTTAAAACCTTGTCCTTTTTGTGGTGGGAAAGCCTATATCACTGGGATGTTTATACCAACGGCTGATGGTGATGAGATAAATACCTATTTAGTTGGGTGCGAGGAATGCGATGTTAGCTTTACGCAAGATTGGTATTACAAGGATATTGTCAGAAAATGGAATACAAGAAAAGGAGAGAAAGATGAATGAACGTGATTCTGTTAAAAAGTTAGTAATGGATTCAGCCTCTCAGATTGCATTGACTGAACATTTAGATACTGTACGTTTTTGCCTCCAGCCGCCGGAATATTCATATGGGGATTATATATCGGTGACGTTTTATAAAGAGCAGCAGGCAGTTGGTAATCTTTTTCCGATAGACGAGTTTTTAAAGATGGAATCGGATTTCCGTTCGTTCGCAATCAACACATATCTCACAACGATGGTAAATAAATTGAGAGGACAATGAAGATGGATACTAAAAACTGCACCACTTGCTCTAGGGCTATATTTTGTGAATCGTGGGGCGAGTACAAATGCAAAGAACGAAAAGAATGGATAACTGATACGGACGAGGGAGCCTACTGCGGATTATATTCCAAAGGGACTCCCTCAACTGATTGTCACTGTGAAACATGTGAGGAAAGAGGTGCAATAGAAGATGATTGCTGAAAAAGATATTTTGGTTCTGAAATGTAATGCATTTTTAAGACCAAAAGAAATGAACGCATTATATCGTTCTGTTTACGAACAAATGGAGGCTGGTGTCATAGTAGTAGTTCCTCCTTATGTCGAACCTATTTTGGTTCCGGCTGGAACAGAAGTAAAGATATCCGAGTTTGTACCGTCAAATGAGAAAGGAGAACGAGATGGATAATTGGAGATGTGAATGTCTTAACGAGAGGATAGACAATAGACCGCATTTTATAGTAGGTGGTAGACAGTCTGGAAAAACGATCCGACTTATCAAAGAAGCCGGTAAAACAAATGGGCTTATTGTTTGCCCCACTCGTAATATGGCTGAAAATGTCTTTAAAACAGCTTGTGAACTTGGCTGCCGAATTTTGAAGCCAATTACATACGAGGAATTATTTGTATATCCTAATCGGGCAAAGAAAAATGATCACTACTTTGATGAATATGGGGTGACATTGGTAGATGCTCTTCGTAGACAACTCAAAGTATTTGGACGCCATAACGCCAAATCTATAATCATTGACGAGGATTCGATTAAATCCTTAAACGATATTTTGGACGGGCTTAAAGTTACTGATATGGATGGTCGGGAATTGAAATTTAAAATTGAAGTTTTAGGGAGGAATGAGAGCAATGATTAAAATTGAAAATTTTGAAGTAATGGGGTGGGATCATGTTATCCGTGGGATGCGGAACCCGATGAACAGTTGGGAGAAGTCAGACAGCGGTATCTGTAAAGGCGGCAACAATGGGATTGGGTGCGAAAACTGTGCGGAAGAGATGCCTTGTACTCATTCTTATGATCACTCTTGGCAGCTCGGCAAAGCAGACCATGATCTGATGATGAAACTGGCAAAGGCTGGTTCGGTTCACGGAAAATTTCGCAGAATGATTACGGTCTATGTGGATATTACGGCTCCGCTTTACTGGTGGAAAGAGTTTGATACATATAAGGTCGGCACTGTAGCCAACTCCTGCTCCACTATGCACAAAATCCATGCCAAGGAGTTTACGTTGGATGATTTCTCCTGTGAGCATTTACTTAACATTGATGACAATCAACTCATGGATGATCTCGAACAGTTGGGGGAAGATGTTTTGGGTATATTAAACACGCCGGTGGAAGATTTACAATATACTATCGGAAAATTAAATGCGTATCGTAAACTTTTCCTCAAAACCAAAAATAAAATTTGGTGGTGGCAGATGATCCAGCTCCTTCCCAGTTCTTATAACCAAAAACGGACGGTTATGCTGAACTATGAAGTCCTGTCCAATATCTACCAGTACCGGAGGGAACACAAGCTGGATGAGTGGCGGGAATTCTGTCAGTGGATCAAGAAGCTCCCGTACAGTGAGATTATCACCTGTAATGTGAAAGGAGAAGATAATGCTTAAATTATTAACGGATTGTGATAAATGTATGTATAAGCGAGTGTGTAAATATTATGACCATCCCAGACAAGTTATGGAGAAACTGAAAAATACTACATATGGTGATGGCCCGAACGATGATTACGGATGGGATACTATGACAGACCATGAGCATGTGAATGTTTCATTTTCTTGTCCGGACTACCAGGAACAGAAACCAACACCCAAAGGTTTTGCTTGATTTATGCAGGAGGATATGGTTATGACATTTGATATTCTTCAAAAGATTATTAAGAAAAATAACATTCCTAGAAACGTTCATCTTACAAGTGATAGTGGATGGGAATGTAATGCAACTGAAATGGATGGAATATATTACAACCAATCTATAAATGAAATAGTTTTTACTCAGGAAGGTAGTAAATATGATTATCAATATCATGAGTCTAACGATTGGCAAAAACTTTATGGTAAAGGAGACTAGCAAATGAGCGCACAGTATGATTTATATTTACAGCAACACCGCTCGAATGTTCACAAAGGGTTTGAGTGGATTCAGGAGAATCTCCCGGAGCTGGTAAAAGATGGTGTAGGGTGGCAGACTGAGTTTGCACACGATGCCTCCAAGAATGAGCCGGATGAGTACGAAGCCTACGATAGATATTTCTATGGTAACAATAAATCCTATCAGGTTATGCAGGATTATAGAAAAGCGTGGCTTCTGCACATTCACAGAAATCCTCATCACTGGCAGCATTGGGTGCTTATCAATGACGATCCGAAAGAAGGCGAGATTGTTCTGGACATGCCCTACAATTATATTCTCGAAATGATTTGTGATTGGTGGGCGTTCAGTTGGCAAAAAGGCAATCTTAATGAGATATTCAACTGGTATGACGAGCATAAGGCTTACATAAAAATGAGTCCAAAGACTCGGAAGTCAGTTGAAACCATTCTTGGAAAGATGAAAGAGAAGCTTTCCGAATCTAATTCGAAAGGAGAAAATTTATGAATTTTGTACAGTATGTGATTGCTTTCCTGATTCTCTATCTTTGCATGTATGCGCTGATTAACCGAGTATGTCAGTGTATTGAGCACTGTGCGACCGCCAGAGCATATTCCAAGTTCAGGGAAAATGGAGTTCTGGTAAAAATGGATGATGTAGAAGCCGGCATCAAGAAGAGTAATAAGGAAAAAGAAAACGTAAAAGAAATAAAATAAGAAACATCTGAGGAGCCGTGTAACAGCGGCTCTTCCTTTTGCAAAAAATTGGAGGAAAACTCTATGTTTAAACGAGAATTATTGAAAAACAAGCTCTACGGAGTTGCCATGATAGGCTTAGGAGCGTTGTCTGTCCCCATTGAATGGGATGGGACGTTCTTTTTATTTACTCTAATGGCTGGTTGTGGACTTATATTTGCAAAGGAGAACTGGATCATATGAACTATCAAAAAATCACACCAATCAGTATAGCAGATGGTGATGGATGCAGAGCGGTTTTGTGGGTATCTGGGTGCGAACACAACTGCTATAACTGCCATAATCCTGATACACACGATCCCACATCAGGATATTTGTTCGATGAGGCTGCGGAAAAAAGACTTTTTGACCTGTTAAAGCCGAATTATATTTCTGGTCTCACATTCAGTGGTGGCGATCCGTTGCATCCGCTTAATCGAGGCGAGGTTACACGACTGGCGAGACGGCTTAAAACAAAAATGCCGGAGAAAACCATTTGGCTTTATACCGGTTATCTCTATAAGCAAATTTGTGATTTAGAAGTATTAAGATTCGTAGATGTGCTGATTGACGGTCCATATATGGACGCTCAAAGATGTGTTGGTAAATTTTACGGAAGTACAAATCAGCGTATCATCCAAAATCCACCCTTATTATATTTAGGTTTAAGAACGGAGGTATGTAACATTGATAACTAAAATTATTAAGCGAGACGGCACCGAGGTAGATTTCAATGCAGAGAAGATCTGGAACGCCATCAGCAAGGCAAATGCGGAAGTTGAAACGAAAAACAAAATCAACGACCTTGGTATTGACATTGCCACCAAGATGGTTGTGGAGCAGCTTAACAAACTCAGTCGTGCAATCGAAGTTGAGGAAATTCAGGAGATTGTGGAAACCGAGCTGATGAAGATGAAGGCTTATGAGGTAGCCAAATGTTATATTCGGTATCGCTACGACCATAAGCTGAAGAGGGAATCCGACACCGACAAGAAGATTCTCAGTCTGGTTGAGTACAACAACGAAGCTGTCAAGCAGGAGAACAGCAACAAAGATCCGGAAATCATTCCCACTCAGAGGGATTATATTGCGGGGGAAATCTCCAAAGACATTACCATGCGGAAACTTCTGCCGGAAGCAGTTGTGAAGGCGCATAATGACGGTTTGATCCACTTCCACGATTCGGACTATTTCATCCAGCACTCCCACAACTGTTGTCTCGTGAATCTTGAGGACATGCTTCAGAACGGCACTGTGATATCCGGTACGTTGATCGAAAAGCCTCATACCTTCAGCACCGCCTGCAACATTGCGACACAGATTATCGCACAGGTAGCAAGTTCCCAGTACGGCGGACAGTCTATCAGTCTGGCACATCTGGCTCCGTTTGTGGATGATACCCGGCAGCGTTTCCGTAAGAAGTATGAGGATTTGCGAGATTTCATGGATAAGACGGACTATGATATTTTCATTGAGCGGCTAGTGTCTGAGGACATTACCAAGGGTGTACAGACGATTCAGTACCAGGTGGTGACTCTGATGACTACCAATGGTCAGGCGCCGTTTATCACGGTCTACATGGATATCAACGAGGCTAAGAACGACAGGGAACGGAAAGACCTTGCCGCAATCATTGAGGAAACTCTGAAGCAGCGTATTCAGGGTGTAAAGAATGAAGTGGGTGTTTGGATCACTCCGGCGTTTCCGAAACTCATCTATGCTCTGGACGAGGACAACGTCTATCCGGATTCGGAATATTTCTATCTCACGAAGATTGCTGCATTCTGTACCGCCAAACGGATGGTGCCGGATTATATTTCCAATAAGATTGAGCGGGAGCTGAAGAATGGAGACACTTACACTTGTATGGGCTGTCGTTCTTTCCTGACACCGGATCGGACGACTAAGAACTACTCGAAATGCAGGAACTGGACAGCCGGTCACAAATACTACGGACGGTTCAATCAGGGTGTGGTTACAATCAATCTCCCTGATGTAGCGCTGAGTTCCGGCGGTGACTTCGATAAGTTCGATGATATTCTCAAAGACCGTCTGGAAAACATCTGCTATCCGGCTTTAATGGCTCGGCACAACCGATTAAAAGGAACCAGCTCGAATGTTGCTCCGATTCTTTGGCAGTATGGCGCGTTGGCACGGTTGGATAAGGACGAGCCGATTGATCAGCTTCTCTATCATGGATATTCTACGATCAGCCTTGGCTATGCGGGTTTGTATGAGTGCGTAAGATACATGACCGGTGAATCTCATACGGCAGGTGGTAAAGACTTTGCGCTACATGTGATGCGGACGCTTAACGAGTTTACTGCTAAGTGGAAAGCAGAAACGGATATTGACTTCTCCCTGTATGGAACTCCACTGGAATCCACGACTTACAAGTTCGCTAAGAGCTTGCAGAAACGATTTGGTATTGTTCCTGGCGTGACAGACAAGAATTATATTACCAACAGCTATCACGTCCATGTGACGGAGCCGATAGACGCCTTTACAAAACTGGCTTTTGAATCTGAGTTCCAGGAGCTTAGCCCTGGTGGAGCAATCAGCTATGTCGAGGTCCCGAACATGGACAATAACATTCCGGCTGTTATCTCTGTCATTCGTTATATTTATGACAACATTATGTATGCAGAGTTGAATACTCGGAGTGATTACTGCCAGGTTTGTGGTTTTGAGGGAGAAATCAAGACTGTCGAAGATAACGGTAAGCTGTTTTGGGAGTGTCCGAACTGCGGTAACCGTAATGAAAATAAAATGAACGTAGCTCGGCGAACCTGCGGCTACATCGGCACAAATTTCTGGAATCAGGGACGGACACAGGAAATCTCTGAAAGGGTGTTGCATTTATAAGGAGGGAGACGTGATGTGAGTGAAAATATTGATATTTGTTATAGCCGTAGCACTTTCAATAATAGTGCTGATTTCCAAGGCTATACATACAGCGGCTATGTTTATGGACGATTCTTTTAGATGGGGAACAGGACAAAAATAAGGAGGAATGATATTTTATGACAATCAACGAGTATCAAAAGGAAGCTATGAGAAGTACCAATCCGGAATCACTGAATGATCAGGCGAAAGGTTTGAGTAATACTGCCCTCGGATTATGCGGAGAATCCGGCGAAGTGGCAGACATGATTAAGAAGCATCTGCATCAGGGACATGACCTGGATAAAGAGCATATGGCGAAAGAGTTGGGTGATGTCGCCTGGTATTTGGCTCTCGGTGCTACCGTCATCGGCTATGACCTGGAGGATATTTTACAGATGAATGTTGATAAGCTACGTGCAAGGTATCCAGATGGGTTTGACGCTCAACGAAGCCAGCACAGGAAAAATAATGATATTTAGGGAGGATAAAAATGGCGAACGGAAATCCAAGAACAAATCATGAGGGTTATTCAGATCCAACAGCTTATGAAGCTATTAAGAACACGGATGTAGATGATGAACGGTTCCACAAATTACTGAACACCATTTTTACTATCTGTGAACTTTCTGGGTTTCATCTGGAGGAACGAATTATTCTCAAGGATACACAGACGGGAAAAGTTTGGAGGTGATACTGCATGGAACGAAATACTTTCGTAAAAGAGTTCGGGTTTGCTTCTTCGAGCCTTGATAAAAGGAAAATTAAGAAGTTGGTTAAAAAATCCGTGAATGCTAATCAGGATGGAAATCCTAGAGGACATCATAACTTGATTATTGTCATGGAAGAATTATCAGAACTATCAAAGGAAGTATCCAAACAAATTAGAGATCGGGGAGACATTGTTTCGCTGACTGAAGAGATGGCTGATGTATCTCTCGGGTTGCTCTATTTGCAGGAGATATGTGGTATCACTACGGAAGATATTTATAAAGCAATGAATGTAAAGGTAAACCGATTGGAGCGTGTGCTCAAGGAAAAAGGCTGTTACTTATAGTTGGAGGTGAGATTCATGGATGGCGGAGTAAGAGAAACAATGTGCACCCATTGCATACATAGAGAGGTGTGTTTATACAAGCAGACTTATCTTGAATATTTGAGGGCAAGTGAAAAAATGTACAGCGATTATCCAGATGATATTTCTTTTATTGAGAAGACAGATCCGAACTGCATTCACTATAAGAAAAAATCCGACGTAAATTTGCGGTGACTTGGCCGTCCGTAGCAGGTCTTTTCAGCCGGACAAACTCTAATCTAGGTTAAAAAATTCTGGTCAAATCCTGTTTTTAAAAGTGGGCTTTTGGCCAGAAAAAGTGGGCAGAGGAGAAAATTGTGAAGATTTGGTCGAAAATTATGGAACTTTTACGGACAATTTTTACAAATTTTGGCCATTTTTTGCCCACTTTGCCCACTTTTTTTGAAAAGTGACCAGGCACTTTGGTCAGCAAAAACCCAGTATTTATGCGGGTTTGAGGGCCGTTTGCCCATTTTCCCACTTTTTTCTTTAAACTATTATGATAAAAATTTTTAATAATATTATAAATAGGGCAGGAAAAAGTGGGCATTTGACCAAAGAGCAGAAAAGGAGGTTCTTATGAGAGAAAAAATCACGTGGCAGGATGTCTATAAGGATTTTAAAATTCGACTGCCAAATTTGTCCAAAAGAGCAACGTACTGGAAGCCGAGAGGATATCTCTCCATTACTGTATACCTCGAAGATGGTTCACAGATGGCTTATGATTATCTATACAAGAAAGCGTCTTTCATTGTAATGCCACAGACTGCCTTAGCATAAAATTGATGGTTTGTCAATAGGATATTTAAAAAACTGTTTATTTTTTGTTTGGGCTGTGGTATACTGTAACTGCGACACAATTTCACATATCTCGTTTAAGGGAAATCACTTTTGGCAAAGAGTGTTTTCTCTCTTTACTTATGCCTTAGACGGGATGAGATTGTGTCGCAACAATGAGGGATTCACTTTTGCAGGTGCGTCTCTACGTTGGGGCGCACTTTTTATTTGCGCAGAAAATCGTATGGAGGTATTAGAAGGATGGACAATGCTGAAATAATTCCGTTTGGCGGTTTTGATATCAAAATATCCGATGAAGAGATTGATTTTTCAAAAAGAACTGATTTGATAAAATTGGAATTGAGTTCCGGGCAGAAGATGCATACCAGTGCTTTATGGAATGCTGTTCCTTCTCTGGCTGTAGTCGGAACAAAAAATGCCTGTGTATTACATCTGCCGGACGGTGTCACTACTTCTGACCTTATAAAATACGGAAATGGTGGTTTGGGAAATACATATTACGGAGCAGACGGAAAATTTGCCGGTCAGGCACCGTTAGAGTTTTTGGGGAAACAGCAGGTTATAATGGGAGCGTTTACAGCAATGTCAATAGCGTCCGGGCAATACTTCCTCTCCGAGATAAACAGTAATTTGACAGCTATCAATCAAAAGATCGATAAGATTCTTGAATTTTTATACGGGGACAAGAAAGCAGAACTGATATCCGAAGTAAGCTTTGTAAATTTCGCATATCAAAATTATGGTTCAATTATGGAGTGTGACCACCAAAGAATCGCAACAATAATCAGTCTTCAAGGAGCAAGAAAAGTAGCGATGAAAGACATTGAATTTTATATGTCTGATTTGGATTCGCTTGTTAAAGCAAAAAACACACCAGATTTGGATTCAATTATTAGCAAAGCATTCCAGATTAGAGACTGTCTTCAACTGGCGATACAGCTCTACTGTATGAGCAACATCCTTGAGGTTTCCTATTCGCAAAATGGGAATACGGCGTACCATGAGTATGTGGAAAAAGATATTTTGTCATACATTGATAAATATGAGAAACGTATGCTGTCGAACTTTTCTGCGATTCAGATGTACATTAAGACATATAAAGGAAACATTTTAAAAAAGATTGATAAGACTGTTTATGAAAAACAGGTGGAAGAATTTGTTGATTCATTAGGAAACGGAGAAGAATTTATCCAACGTAAACCGTTGCAGTTGTTTATGCAGTCCTTCCAAAAAGAATCGGAATTTGTTTTGGACATGAACGGAAATGTCTATTTAAAAACTGCATAAATGTTTTTGTCGAAAGGAGATAAACAACGTGAGTAGAAAAAATCGTAGTGGAAAGAAAAGAAGTACCGCAGGGCTAATCCTGGATGTGATATTGGTTTTTGCAACCGGCGGACTTTGGCTCATATGGATACTGGTAAGGTATCTTAGGAACAACAGCTAAGCAGAAAAATTGAATAATGATATTTTTAAGAGTCGTGTAAAAGCGGCTCTTTTCTTTTGCTATTTTTTAGTTCGCAAAAAAAACATGCCCTTTTATGAGGAGAGAGGTTAAAATAGGCATTTTTAATGCTTGTTCTTTCTCTTTTGCATTTATCAAAATGAAAGGAGGTCCTGTTATGTTGGAGAGCAAATTTCAAGCACAACTGATTCAGGAACTTAAAAAAATGTTTCCTGGGTGTATTGTGACTAAACTTGACCCGGACCATATTCAGGGCATACCAGATTTGCTCATCCTTTATAAAGACAAATGGGCTTCTTTGGAATGTAAGAAAAGTGCGAACTCTAAGAAACAGGCAAATCAACCATATTACGTTGAGAAGATGAACGAGATGTCTTTCTCAAGATTCATCTATCCTAAAAATAAGGAGGAAGTGTTACATGAACTTCAACAATCATTCAATTCTTGAAGGGCAGCACGCTTTTCTTGGAGCAAGCAAATATCATTGGATTAACTACGATGAAAACAAAGTAGCTGAGTCGTATGTAAAATTCTTGGCAACTCAAAAAGGAACCGTACTTCATGAGTTTGCGGCCCAGTGTATCAGGCTCGGACAAAAACTTCCGAAGTCGCAGAAAACTTTAAATATGTATGTGAACGACGCTATCGGCTATAAGATGACGCCTGAGCAGATTTTGTATTATTCGGAGAATTGCTTTGGAACAGCAGACAGCATCGCATTCCGAAACGGATTGCTGAGAATCCATGATTTGAAAACCGGGACTATCAAAGCCCACATTGAGCAGCTTATGATCTACGCTGCTCTTTTTTGTTTGGAATATAAAATAAAGCCGGCAGATATTGACATTGAGTTGCGTCTGTATCAGAACAATGAAATCGAAATCCACGAGCCGGGCACTGATGAGATTGTTCCTATTATGGACAAGATTGTCACATTTGACAAAGTTATCAAAAAAGTAAAAGAACAGGAGGGGTAAGCCATGAACCAGGTTGCGGAAGAAATGAAAGATATTCTCATGCACTATGGAACGCCACGGCATTCTGGACGTTACCCCTGGGGGAGTGGGGAAAATCCGTATCAGAGAAATGGCGATTTTTTAAGTCGTGTTGATGAGCTGAAAGGGCAGGGACTCAGCGATACAGAAATTGCCAAAGCTATGGGTTTAACCACAACCCAATTCCGGACACAGCGGTCTTTAGCTAAAGATGAAAGAAGGGCGTTGGAAGTTGAGAGAGCAAAGGCTCTTCAATCAGACGGCTACAATCCGAGTGAGATTGCAAGAATGATGGGGTACAACAGTGAATCTTCCATTCGTTCTCTTTTGAACTCAGATTCTGAAGCTCGTATGAACCAGGCCAGAGTAACTGCTGAAAATCTGAAACGGCAGGTTGATGAACACGGCATGATCGCGATAAGCGCCGGAACGGAACGATACTTAGGAGTCTCACGAGAAAAACTCGAAGAGGCTCTTTATATTTTGGAGCTTGAAGGATACAACCATTTCGGCGGAGGTGTTCCTCAGGTAACAAACAAGGGACAGCAGACGAATATCAGAGTTTTATGTCCTCCTGATACGCCTTATAAGGAAATCACCAGAACATATACCGACAAGAACGGCGAAGTTCATGAGAAAGTCACAAAAGTATCCAGCTCAATCTATGATTTTGACAAGGTTCATCCGTTGGAAGAAGTTTGTGACAGTATTTCTTATGATAACGGTGACAGTTTCCAGAAAGGTTTTCATTATCCGGCGAGTATGAATTCTGAGAGAATCCAGGTTGTTTATGCTGAACAGGGCGGAACAAAGAAAGATGGAGTTATAGAGCTTCGCAGAGGCGTAAATGATTTATCGCTTGGAGATGCTCATTATGCACAGGTAAGAATTCTTGTTGACGGAACACATTATCTGAAAGGTATGGCAATGTATGCTGACGATCTTCCAGATGGTGTTGACGTTCGTTTTAATACAAACAAGAAAGAAGGAACTCCGGTCTGTGGTCCGAAGGATAACACCGTTTTGAAAACAATCAAGAAAGACCCTAATAATCCGTTTGGTTCTTTGATCAAGGAACATGGTGGGCAGAGTTTTTATGATGACCCGAATGGTGAGTTTACAGATCCAAAGACTGGAAAGAAACAGTCGTTATCTCTGATAAACAAACGTGCGGAAGAAGGAGATTGGAGTGATTGGGACGATAAGCTGCCGTCACAGTTTCTTTCTAAGCAGAGTCTAAAGCTCATAAAGAACCAGTTGAGTTTAACAATGGCTGATGCTCAGGCAGAGTATGATGAGATTTGTTCACTGACCAATCCAACTGTAAAGAAAGTTTTATTGCAGTCCTTTGCCGATGACTGTGATGCAGCAGCAGTACACCTTAAAGCGGCGTCTCTTCCAAGACAGAAATACAAGGTTATCCTGCCAATTACTTCGATGAAAGATGACGAGGTATATGCACCTGGCTATGAGAACGGAGAAAAAGTAGCTCTTATAAGGTTCCCGCATGGTGGGACTTTTGAAATTCCTGTACTTACTGTAAATAACAAACAGGCAGAGGCAAAGAGTAAACTCGGTCTTGCAAAAGATGCCGTTGGTATCAATAGTAAGGTTGCTGAGAGACTTTCCGGAGCAGACTTTGATGGTGACACAGTAATGATTGTTCCAACTGGCAAGGGTGTAAAGATTACTTCCACTCCGCCATTAAAGGGATTAGAGGGATTCGATGGTAAGCTTGAGTATGGACACGATTCTACGAAGACTGATCCCGATGGAACGGTTCATTATTATCGGAACGGCAGAGAGTTCAAACCTATGAAGAATACTCAGACTGAAATGGGTATCATTTCTAATTTAATTACAGACATGACACTGAGGGGTGCTAAAGAAGAGGAGCTTGCAAAAGCTGTCCGTCACAGCATGGTTGTAATTGATGCAGAGAAACATGGTTTGGATTACAAACAGAGCGAAAAGGATAATGACATCGCCTATTTGAAGAAGACATATCAGGGAACAACTGATGCTAATGGCCGTTATCATGAGGGTGCTGCGACTCTGATTTCAAGATCGAAGTCCCAACAGGAGGTACTGAAGCGTAAAGGAAGTCCTAAGGTAAATCAGAAAGGTAAGGACTGGTATGATCCAAGCAAACCGGAGGGGTCTCTCATATGGAATTCTGTAACTGAAGAATACACAGACAAGAATGGTAAGGTTAAAGTAAGGACACAGAAGAGTACGAAGATGGCGGAGACTGATGATGCCCGTCTCCTTATCTCTGATGCGGATACCCCCCAGGAAAGGGCGTATGCAGAGTATGCTAACCAGAGAAAGGACCTGGCTAACAAAGCCCGTCTTGAGATCATCAATACTGGGAAGATAGCCTACTCCGCTTCAGCTAAGGCCACCTATAAGGAAGAAGTGGACGGTATGCTTGCCGATTTAAACATAGCCCTGCGCAATGCGCCTAAGGAGACTCAGGCACAGATTATTGCGAACTCTAAGGTGGCTGCTATGAAGAAAGCAAACCCCGACATGACTTCTAAAGAGATAAAGAAGGCCAGCCAGCAGGCGCTTACTGAAGCCCGTATCCAGATGGGTGCAGAAAGAATTAAGGTGCCCCTTGATGAAAAGAGATGGGAGGCTATACAGGCTGGAGCAATAAGTGAGAGCCAGCTTATTAAGATTCTTAATAATAGTGACATCGATGAGGTTCGTCAATATGCAACACCCCGCACCACATCAACGCTTAGCCCAGCCAAGGTCAATAAGATCGAAGCAATGCAGGCATCTGGTAATTACAGTATTGCGGAGATAGCCCAGGCTGTCGGCGTATCGTCCTCTACAGTATCCAAATACTTGAAATGAAAGGAGTGAATAAGGATTCATGGGTAGAGTTGGATTAACGACAGTTGACAATCCTTATGATCCATTTGAACAGTTCACTTCTTGGTTTCTGTTCGATGAAGAGAAAGGATACCATTCAGTGTCGTATCTTGGAAGAATTGCTAGGACTTCTGATGAACTCTCTGATGAAGAGAATAATCGTGAAGAAGAAAGAGCAATCGATGAAATAATAAAGTACGATTTCAGAAACATTTACCGAAAAGTGAGAGAAAAAGCTGCAACTGTTTAACATTAACGGTTTCATTGGCTGTAGTATCTCGTACAATCTTTCGGTTAGTGACAAACAATTCATGCCGAAACTTTCCTTTTGTTCGGTTCATTTGCTTTGCTGGAAAAAAGAATGTTCAATTTGTTTCATTTAATTTTCCAGTTGTTGACAAAGAACGAGTTTGACAGTCTGATTTCATGGTTTTCCAAGTTTGAATCGATGTTAAAAGCATAAAAAGAAGGTTTCTGTTGCTTGAAAAAAGTTTTTTCTTACAAAAAATCTACAAAAATAACATTTATCACAAAACTTTTGAGACTGCCACGCTGCCTTACCGGATTTTAAAGGCATAGGGGGAGGGTCGCCAAAATGACACCCCCTCCCTCATCGCGGCGGTCTTTGTTTTTTCTCCGGGGGAGTTTTTTGGATTTGGGCTTTGATTTTTTGTGTGGCTCTTGAAGGAGCTTCCAGGGCTAGGCTTCCTCCTGCGGCTGTGGATATTCTCTCCTTTCGGTTTTCTCCTTTCGGATTGAATAAGAACTGGTCTTGGGAGTTCCTTCAAAAGTCACACAATAGGTTATCAAAACCATTTCAAAACTCCCGGAGAGTAAAAAGAAACTACATAACTTCTGAATGAGAGGAGGCGGCAAGGATGGGTAAAGCCAAGGCTGTAAGCTCTTCTGATTCTTCGAGAAGAATGCGACCGGCTTTATCACCGGAAGCCAGAGAGAATCAAATGATATCTTTGGCCATTGATCTTGCTGAGAAACAGTTAATGGAAGGTACTGCTTCTTCTCAGGTCATAACGCATTATTTGAAATTGGGGTCAACAAAAGAACGGATCGAAAAAGAAATTCTCGAAAGGCAGAAGGACTTGATAGAAGCAAAAACACAATCGCTGCAATCTGCGAAGAGGATTGAAGAAATGTATGGCGAAGCGATGAAAGCATTTCGGAGCTATAGCGGTCAGGGAGACTACGAGCCTGATGATTAAAACATATTCAGAGCTTATCCGGATACCGACTTTTGAAGAGCGTTATCAGTATCTCCGTCTTTTGGGAACAGTGGGAGAAGAAACGTTCGGCTTCAAGAGATGGCTCAATCAGGAATTCTACCATTCAAACGAGTGGCAGAAATTTCGCAATGAGATTATTGTTCGTGACAACGGATGTGACTTAGGTGTTGAAGGATTTCAAATCTTCGGTTCTATTATCATTCATCACATCAATCCAATAACCTATGAGGATATTGTCAACAACAATCCATGTGTATTTGATCCGAATAATGTTGTCTGCACAAAGCACACCACACATAACGCCATTCACTATGGCGATGAGAAACTTCTAAGTAGACCCCTGATTGAAAGAACAAAAAATGATACATGCCCTTGGAGGCATTAGGAAAAGGAGAAGAATTATGGATAACAAAAAAATTGCTGGTATGAGAATTGGCGAGCCTATTATCGGACATGTGGTTGATTGTACAAAGCTCAATGTCCGTAAAGATCCGGATGCGGATGCGGAGATTCTTGGCACGATTCCTGCCGGAGCAGAGGTAATGATTGATGAAAGCGAATCCACAGATGATTTCTACAATGTCTGTGCGGCTTCCGGATTTGAAGGATTCTGTGTGAAACGGTTTATCGCAGTCGAGGAGTAAAGGAGAGAAATTATGGAGGAGAGCATACTGACATCAATTAAGAAACTTCTCGGAATCGCGGAAGAGTATAAGCAGTTCGATGCTGACATTATTATGCACATCAATTCTGTGTTTTCAATTTTAACTCAGCTTGGTGTTGGCCCCTCCAATGGCTTTTCGATTCAGGACGAAGATAGAGGATGGCATGATTTTATCGGCGAAGACAATAAGATCGAGATGGTAAAGAGCTATATACATTTAAAGGTTAAACTCCTTTTCGATCCGCCGCTCAGTTCCGCGGTTATTGAAGCAATTAACCAAATGATTAAAGAATTAGAATGGCGGCTAAACGTTGCGGTCGATCCATCGGAGCAGTAAAGGAGGTAATTCAAAATGATAAATAAAGAACTTTATCATCATGGGGTATTAGGCCAGAAATGGGGTGTTCGCCGCTATCAGAATAAAGACGGCACTTTGACGGCGGCTGGAAGAAACCGTAAAACAAATACTGAACCGGAACAACGGGAAAGAAATACCAAACTTGTGAAAAGGGTTGCAGCGGCTACAATTATGACAGCTACTGTTGCGGCGGGAACCGTATATGCGGCAAAGCATCCTGAAAAAATAGCAAGTGTGGTAAACAAAGTAAAAAACATCAAGATGAAAGATCTTTCTCAGCAGGCTGTTGAAAAAGGTAAAAACTATGTCAAGACAGCTATTAAGGAAGCGTCTACCGGTGTCAAGGAAGGAGTAAAAGAAAGTATCAAAGAAGCTCCGAAGAAAGCGACGAAGGCGATCATAACCGGTGCCGTTTTAAATCAGGCGAAACGTGCGCTGGATAAGGCTGTCGGGGAAGATGAATCAACCAGAATTTTCCAGGCAAACGACAATAAGAAAATAGGAAAGTTTTGGAAAACAAATAGCGATTAAAGGAGAATAAGTTTATGGCGTTATCGAATACTGCCGTTCCGAAATACTACGGCATGTTTCGCGATGCCGTACTTAGAGGTCGGATTCCAATCTGTCATGAGATAGAAATGGAGATGCAACGAATCGATGAACTGATTGCTGATCGCGGAATCTATTACGATGACGAGGCTGTTGAGGGGTGGATTCGTTATTGCGAGGGAGAACTTACACTCACTGATGGTTCTGACCTCGTCCTGCTTGATTCATTTAAGCTATGGGCAGAACAGATTTTCGGATGGTATTACTACGAAGAAAGAAGCATCTATGAACCGAATTCTGATGGGCATGGTGGACACTATGTCAATAAGTGGATAAAGAAACGGCTTATCAACAAGCAATATCTTATCGTTGGTAGAGGAGCTTCCAAATCATTGTACGAGTCATGTATTCAGAGTTACTTTCTCAACATAGATACTTCGACAACGTATCAGATGACTACGGCTCCGACGATGAAACAGGCGGAGGAAGTAATGTCTCCAATAAGAACAGCAATCACCCGTTCAAGGGGTCCGCTGTTTGCATTTCTGACCGAGGGTTCGTTGCAGAATACCACAGGTTCAAAAGCCAATCGAATGAAACTTGCATCCACCAAAAAGGGAATTGAAAATTTTCTTACCGGCTCGCTGTTGGAGATACGTCCCATGTCCATTGACAAGCTTCAGGGGATGAGACCTAAATCATCAACGATTGATGAGTGGCTTTCCGGTGATGTACGGGAAGATGTTGTCGGCGCTATTGAGCAGGGCGCATCTAAAGTTGATGATTGGTTGATTGTTGCTGTGAGTTCCGAAGGCACAGTTCGTAACGGAAGCGGTGATACAATCAAAATGGAATTGATGAAAATTCTGAAAGGTGAGTATCGCGACATTCATACTTCCATATGGTGGTATAAGTTGGATTCTGTCGATGAAGTTGGCAATCCTGATATGTGGCTGAAAGCAAATCCTAATCTCGGTATCACCGTCACATATGATACATACCAGAGAGATGTGGAAAGAGCTGAAAATGCTCCTGCGGCAAGGAATGATATTCTTGCAAAACGTTTCGGTCTTCCGATGGAGGGTTATACCTATTATTTCACATATGAAGAAACCCTTCCACATCGCAAAAGAGAATACTGGCAAATGCCATGTTCTATGGGTGGGGATTTATCGAGAGGTGATGACTTCTGCGATTTTACATTTCTTTTTCCACTTTCTGGTGGGGCATTTGGTGTCAAAACAAGAGCTTACATTTCTGAATTAACTCTTATGAAACTCCCGGCAGCATTAAGAATCAAATATGATCAATTCATAAAAGAAGGCAGTCTTATCGTTATGGAAGGTACTGTTCTGGATATGATGCTTGTATATGAAGACCTTGACGAGTACATTATCAAGAGCGGGTATGATATTCGTTGTTTCGGATACGATCCTTATAATGCGAAAGAGTTCGTTGAGAGATGGGCTTCTGAGAATGGACCGTTTGGAATCGAAAAAGTAATTCAAGGAGCAAAAACAGAATCAGTTCCTTTGGGCGAGTTGAAAAAATTATCTGAGGAACGGATGCTGGTGTTCGATGAAGAGCTTATGACTTTCTGCATGGGAAACTGTATTACATTGGAAGATACCAACGGAAACAGAAAACTGTATAAGAAACGCGGTGATCAGAAGATTGACGCTGTTGCTGCTATGATGGACGCATACATAGCGTATAAACTTAACAGAGATGCTTTTGAGTAATCTTTGACAAAATTACGGAACCAATATCGGTTCTTTTTTATGCCTAAAAATTGATAAGGAGGTGAGTGCGTTGTCTGAGCTTCAACATCATGGAATTCTTGGAATGAAGTGGGGAATTCGGCGAACCTCAGCACAGCTTGGAAATCTTAGCAAAAAAGATTCAAACTGGATTGCCAAAAAGAGCGACAAGATTACAGCGCAGGCTGAGAAGAAAACTTCCAGGGAACTTAACAAGTATGCTAATGAGCTGTTGAAGAACCCTGACGCAGTTACAAAGTCAGGTAAGCTGAGTTCTGCGACAATAACCGCATATAACCGGAAGAAAGCCGAACTTATGAGTCAGTCGGTATCAAGTCTACGTTCTCCGTCCGGAAAAGTTGTCCAGTTTGTAGCGAAGCGTGGAGAGGTGGGGGTTATGATGGCGCTCGCCGACGAAGGTTATAACATATCGCAGTTGAAAAACGGAGTATGGTCATCCGGAAGAGTGGCTTATAAGAAAACCGTTTTGGATAAAGCATAGGGGGTGATCATAAATGGACTTTGCATTTGGTTCCAGGCTGAAACATGCTTGGAATGCTTTTACAAGCAATAAAGATCCAACGAGGGCTTATATGGACATAGGCAGCGGTTATGGGTACAGACCGGACCGTCCAAGATTCTCCATGGGAAATGAACGGTCAATCGTTACATCTGTTTTTAACCGTATTGCGCTGGACGTAGCGGCGATTGATATAAAACACGTCCGTTTGGATAAGAATGGGCGGTTTCTTGAAACCATTGATTCCGCGTTTAATAACTGTCTGTCATTAGAGGCAAATCTGGATCAGACAGGTCGTGCATTTATACAGGATGCAGTTATGTCATTATTGGATGAAGGATGTGTGGCCCTTGTTCCGGTGGACACCGATGATGACCCGGAATGGGGACAGCCTGGTTCTTTTGACATTGATTCTCTTAGGGTTGCCAAGATACTGGAATGGTATCCCGCCCATGTTCGGCTTCGTATTTACAATGAGCAGACAGGGGAAAAGGAGGATATCGTTCTTCCGAAAAGGGTTGTCTGCATAATTGAGAATCCGCTTTATGCCGTAATCAACGAGCCGAACTCGACTATGAAACGCTTGGTAAGAAAATTAAGTTTGCTGGATGTGACAGATGAACAAACGGCTTCCGGTAAGCTCGATTTGATTATTCAGCTTCCATATGTAATTAAGACAGAAGCCCGGAGAAAGCAGGCAGAAAGCAGGAGAAGGGATATCGAGCAGCAGTTAGCCGGTTCCAAGTATGGAATTGCATATACGGATGGCACGGAACACATTACTCAGTTGAACCGTTCTCTTGAGAACAATCTTATGAAGCAGATTGAGTATTTGACATCGTTGCTGTTCAGCCAGCTTGGTATTACCCAGAGTATTCTCGATGGTACTGCTGACGAGAAGACGATGCTCAATTATTACAGCAGGACGATAGAGCCCATCGTATCTGCGATCGTGGATGAGATGAAGCGGAAATTCCTTACCAAAACCGCCAGATCCCAGAAGCAGGACATTATGTATTTCAGAGATCCATTTAAGCTTGTTCCGGTAGACAGCATTGCTGAAATCGCTGACAAGTTTACAAGAAATGAAATCATGACATCCAACGAAATCAGGCAGGTTATCGGTATGCGTCCATCCTCTGATCCGAAAGCGGATGAGTTGGTGAACAGTAATATCAGCCAGCCGAATGGGAGCAGTCCGACTGAGCAGGATTCCCAGGTTGATGAATCTGGCGGTGGAGAAGAAAGCGAAGTGGACTCCATTGTGAATGATTTGTTCAATAGTCTGGAAGAACAGATAAACTCCATAATCGACGGATATATGTCTGGAGACGAAGAGGAGGTGGAAGACGATGACGGATAATACCAATCATCTTCAACATTATGCCTCTCCGTACTACGATCCGGTCAAAGCTCATGAGTATTATATGAAGAACCGGGAACTAAAGGAACGCCGTTCTGTCAGGAAATTATCCGATGAGGGCAAGAAAGTCTGGTCCTATACGAAAAACGAGATTAAGGCTGAGAAAAAGACCAAAGTAGAAGCTGAACAGGAAAAGAAAAAGCAGAAAACTGAGGAAGTCAGAAACAACGCAAAGGCAATGCGCGAAAGAATCTCGTCTCGTTTGAAGGAGCTGAATGAGGCTTTGTCACAAAGGGCTTCATCGAAGAAAAAGACCATTGATGAAAGGAAGAAATCCGATTTGGACGAGATTACGGCTGAAACCGAGAAAAAGAAACAGCGGGTGGAAGCGAAAAAAGAATCGGAAATCGAAAAACTCAAAAGTATTCCCATTCCAGACGGTCTTTCCAAAGAAGAAAAATCCAAACGGGTTGCGGAAAGGAATGAAAAAATTGCGAAGCTCCGTTCGGATGCCAAATCGGAAAAAGAGAAGTTGAGCAATCGATCTAATTCTGATAAGGAGAGTGTCAGAACTACGGCAACGAACAGGAAGCAGCGTGTTACGGAGGATACCAAGGCGGAAAGGGCGGATAATTCTTCAAACGCTTCGGCAGAAAGGCAGCAGGTCAGCAATGACCTTAAAACTGCTGTCGCGGCAGCCAGGGAAGCTTATAAAGCGGCAAAAGAATCTATCGACTCGACGTATGAAGAAATCTATCAGCGGGAGTTTGACAGGATTGCTGCCGAAATGCCGAAGGTGTCTAAACGTAAGAAAAGCAGCAAAAAGTTTACCAAAAAGAAATGAAGGAGGTAATTCAAAATGGTAAAGTGCGATTTTAGTGGATGGGCCACTAGAAACGATCTGCGCTGTGCCGATGGACGGGTTATCCGAAAAGATGCTTTCAAAGGGCAGAACGGACAGACTGTCAGCCTTGTCTGGAACCATCAGCATAATTCGCAGGATAATGTGCTCGGCCACGCATTGCTCGAAAACAGGGACGAGGGTGTATATGCCTACTGTACTTTCAACGAAACAGAATCTGGCAAGACTGCCAGGGAGCTGGTGCAGCATGGTGACGTTGTTTCTCTGTCTATCTGGGCAAATCAGTTGAAACAGACAGGACATGATGTTGTTCATGGCGTTATCCGTGAGCTTAGTCTTGTTCTTGCCGGCGCAAATCCCGGAGCATTCATCGATACAGTGATGAGCCACGGAATGGAAGCGGACGATGAGCTGATCATCAATTACGATGAGAACATCATGCTTCATCATTCTGCCGATGATCCGGAGAAAGAGGAGAAGGGAGACCCTAAGAAAGCTAAAAAGGAAGAGGAAAAGAAAGAAGAGAAGAAAGATCCTGATCCTAAAGCTGATGAGGACGAAACAGTTGCTGATGTATGGGATACCATGACAGAAAAACAGCAGAATGCCGCATATGCAATGATCGCCGCGGCTTTAGAGGATAAAGAAAATCCGGACAATGATGATGACGAAAACAATAAAGGAGGTAACAAAGCTATGAAACATAACGTATTTGACAAGGGGGCTGTTCAGGAGAACACCTTCCTCAGCCATGCTGACCAGGTAGATATCATCAACCTTGCCAAGAGCAACAGCGTTGGTTCTCTGCGTACAGCACTCAACATTTATCTGGAACAGAACAGGGAGACTTTGGAGCACAGCGGTATGGACGTCGATGATGCCCTGGCTCATGGGATCGATGATATCGAGAAGCTGTTCCCTGAATTCAGGGATGTCCGTCCCGGCGCTCCCGAGAGGATTACCCGTGATCAGGGCTGGGTAACTTCGGTAATGAGCAAGGCTTACAAGACTCCGTTCAGCCGTATCCGTACCCGCCAGATGGACGCACGTTCCGATCAGCTTCGTGCAAGAGGCTATAAGAAAGGAACCAAGAAAGAGGAGCGCGGCAACATGACCCTGTACAACAGGACGACAGACCCGCAGACCGTTTTCGTTAAGGATAAGCTGAACCGCGATGATATCATTGACATCACAGATTTCGATGTTGCTGCGTATATCTACCAGGATATGCGTGAGAAGCTGAATGAGGAGATTGCCATTGCGATCATGGTCGGTGACGGAAGAGTCCCCGGTGCTGAAGGCAAGATTGACGAAAGCCATATCCGTCCGATCTGGGGCGATGATGAGTTCTTCACGATGCATGTTGACGTTGACCTCAAGGGTGCTAAGACCGAGCTTCAGGGCACCAATACCGGCGCGAATTTCAGTGAGAACTACATCTATGCGGAAGCAATCATCCGTGCGGCTCTCTATTCCAGAGAGAAGTATAAGGGAACCGGTCAGCCCGATTTCTACTGCACGCCTCATCTGGTGAATATCATGCTGCTTGCCAGGGATATGAACGGTCGTCGTATTTATGATACGGTTGCGGATCTGGCAAAGGCTTTGAATGTCGGCGAGATTCATACGGCTGAGCAGTTCGATGGTTTGACCAGGGAGACTTCCAATAATAAGACCAAGGAGCTTCTCGGAATGTTTGTCAACATGGCTGACTATACCATCGGCTCCACCAAGGGCGGCGAGATCACGAAGTTCAATCAGTTCGATATCGACTTCAACCAGGAGAAGTATCTGCTTGAGACAAGGCTGTCCGGCGCTTTGACGAGATACCGCTGTGCGATCGCTTTGGAGATGGATGTGACTGAGGCGGAAGTTGCCGGTTAATCCACAGGCATTCAAAATGGTGTAAATTGACGAACCTATTAGGTTCTTTTTTTTATGCCTGAAAATCGGAGGAGATGAGAAATGAAGTTTTACGGACCGATTGGCTATGCTGAGACAGTTGAAACGAAGCCCGGCGTGTGGGAGGAACAGATTACGGAGCGTATGTATTACGGTGATCTTACTCGCAATACACGCCGGCTTCAAAGTTCCGAAACACTCAACGACGACATTAACGTTGCAAACGAAATCAGCATAGTCGCCGATCCGTTTGCTAATGAACATTTCTATTCGATGCGGTACGTTGGGTTTATGGGTGCTAAATGGAAGATTTCAAATGTCGAGGTGCAGTACCCAAGACTGATTTTAACCATAGGGGGTGTTTACAATGATGGACAGACGGCTTCTGTTTCACGAGGTACTGTGTGAAGTTCTTGGAAGCAGAAATGTTTACTTTCAGCCCCCGGAATCCGTTAAGATGTGTTACCCCGCTATTGTGTATGCCCGGAATGGAATCAAATCTACATATGCGAATAACGGGGTTTACTTATCTCAAATGGAATATTCAGTAACAGTAATAGACAAAGATCCGGATAGTCCTATCGTCGGCAAGGTAGCTTCGTTGCCTACCAGTAAATTTAACCGGCATTACGAAAAGGATAACCTGAATCACGATGTCTACACAATATTATTTTAGGAGGACAAAATCTATGAAACTTGAATGGGATAAAACTGGCGAGCGCTTGTATGAAACAGGCGTGGATCATGGCGTTCTTTATCCGGTCCAGACCGGCGGAGTTTACACGAAGGGTGTTCCGTGGAATGGTCTGAGCGCAGTAACTGAGAGTCCGTCCGGTGCGGAGGCTTCCCCTGTTTATGCGGACAACATCAAGTACCTGAACCTCATGTCTGTTGAGGAGTTCGGCGCTACTGTTGAAGCATATACATACCCGCCTGAGTTTGCGGAATGTGACGGTTCTGTCGAGATTGTTCCTGGTATGTTTGCCGGACAGCAGAGCAGAAAGATGTTCGGTATGGCATACAGAACCATTCTCGGCAACGATGTTGACAACAATGATTACGGCTATAAGCTGCATCTGATCTACGGTGCGCTGGCGGCTCCTTCCGAGAAAGGTTATTCCACTATCAATGATAGTCCGGAACCGATTTCCTTGTCCTGGGAGCTGACTACTACTCCGGTAGCGATCAATACCGTGATTGACGGCAAGAAGCTGAAACCTACGGCCTGCCTGACCTTTGATTCCACAAAGTTCGACAAGGCTTTCATGGAGAAGCTGGAGGATATTCTGTATGGAACGAATCCCACTACGGAAGATGCTGCCGATGGCACCGAAGCAAGACTTCCTCTTCCGGATGAAATCCTCAAGCTTTATCAGGAGTCTACCGCAGCAGCGGGCTAAGTTTACAACTGCATAACGTGACCAGTAGGGAGTCGTACTCAGGGTGATGGGCTGGCGGCTCCCTATTTCATTTGAAAGGAGAAAAAGAACATGTTAAAGAAAACAATACCCTATACAGATTACAATGGCGTGGAAAGAGTTGAGGATTTCTATTTCAATCTTTCCAAGGCAGAATCGATGGAAATGGAGCTGAGTATTCCCGGCGGTCTTACCGGAATGATCCGGCAGATTGTGGCGGCACAGGATGTACCGACCATCATTGCGACTTTCAAACAGATCATCCTCAAAGCTTATGGCGAGAAGAGTCCGGACGGCAGGCGGTTTATCAAGTCCGAGGAGCTTTCCAAGGCGTTTTCAGAGACCGAGGCATACTCCATTCTGTACATGGAGCTGGCTACGGATGCCAATGCGGCGGCTGAATTTGTGAACGGCATCGTACCGAAGGACACTGACGCTCCTGTGGCACAGCAGCCGGCAAAGCCGGTTCTTGCTCCGGTTACGAATTAGAAAACAACGGAGGGCTGAGGAATGCTTCGTATTAACATACCGGCTGGCGAGGAGCAATGGGATGAGGTAAATGAAATCTTCATCTATCCAAAAGGACAAACGTTACAGTTGGAGCATTCCCTCGTCTCTCTTTCAAAATGGGAATCCAAGTGGTGTAAACCGTTTCTATCAAAGAAAGAAAAAACCTTTGAGGAAAATCTGGACTACGTTAGGTGCATGACACTTACGCAAAACGTAGATCCAGAGGTTTACAGCTACTTGACGAGTTCTAATATCGACGTGATCAATCAGTATATAGATGCTCCGATGACAGCCACTACTTTTAGAGAAGAAAAAACTGGCAAACCAAACAGGGAGCAGGTTACTGCTGAGATTATTTATTACTGGATGATTGCCTTGAATATACCATTTGAGTGCCAGAAGTGGCATCTCAACCGTTTATTGACTCTTATCAGGGTCTGCGACATTAAGAATTCGCCGCCTAAAAAGATGAGCAAGCGTGAAATCTTCAAACGTAATTCCGCTCTGAATGCGGCGAGGAAAAAACAATTAAACACCAGGGGGTGACTGAAATGCCTGAAAAGAAGAAAGGTATAGATATATCCGTCTGGCAGGGAAATATTGATGCCAGGCAGATCAAGAACAGTGGAATCGATTTTGCGATTATCCGTGAAGGTTATCGGCAGGCGGTTGATTCCAGGTTTTTCGACAACGTAAAGAAATGTAAAGAAGTGGGGCTTGCCGTCATGGGAGTTTACCACTTTTCTTATGCTCTGAATACCGAGCAGGCAAAGCAGGAGGCGCAGCAGACAGTTGCAAATCTTGAGAAAGCAGGTCTTAGCAAAGAGACCATTGTATTTTTTGATTTCGAGTATGACACGGTTACGAAAGCTGCGGCTGCCGGTGTGACACTCGGAAAAGCGGAATGCAATGCGCACACAAAGGCGTTCTGTGAAACGGTGGAGTCTCTTGGATATCGTGCAGGTGTCTATTTCAATATTGACTATTACCGTAACTGGTACGATCACGCACTTTTGGATCAGTATGTCAAATGGCTGGCTGACTGGACTGGTGAGGCTGATTATCCTTGTGATTTCCACCAGTATACAAGCAAGGGAAGTGTTCCCGGAATCAGCGGCAATGTTGATATGAACTACTATTTTGTTTCTGAAAGTAATGAGAATGTGGTGGAAGACGGAAATGCAAAACCAGAAGTTGCTGCTGGGGTGACGGCAGAACAGGTTCTGGACGTGGCACGCGGGTGGCTTGGATTTTCAGAAGCAAACGGCAAATTCAAAGAGATTTTGGATCTTTACAATTCCCACAAGCCGCTTGCACGAGGATACGCTATCAAATACACGGATTCGTGGTGTGATGCATTTGTCTCTGCCTGTGCAATTAAGGCAGGAGCCGTTGACCTGATCGGAACAGAAGTCGGATGCGAGAAGCATGTTGAGATTTTCAAGGCAATGGGCATTTGGAATGAAGACGGTTCCGTGAAACCGGAAGTTGGCGACGTTATTGTATTTAACTGGGACGATTCTACACAGCCCAATGACGGATATTCAGATCACATCGGTTATGTGGAGCAGGTTTACGGTGATACTATCGTCTGCATCGAAGGTAACATGAACGACCAGGTTGGCCGGAGAACGATCAATGTTGGATGGGGTTATATTCGTGGATTTGCCCACCCGAGGTATGCGAAGGATAATTCCTCACAGATTGTTGGTACCGCAAAGAGTATTGACGAGCTTGCCAATGAAGTGCTTCAGGGAGCATGGGGCAATGGCGATGCAAGAAAAGCTGCTCTTGAGCAGGCCGGATACAACTACGGCGAAATTCAGAAACGGGTAAATGTCCTTGTTAAGACAACTAAAGGCTCCATCGATGCGATTGCCAGGGAAGTGATCGCTGGTAAATGGGGAAATGGTCAGGACAGAAAGAACCGTCTGATTCAGGCAGGTTATGATTATGCGGCTGTTCAGAAGCGGGTAAACGAGCTCGCATAAGGAGAGATTCATATGATAACGTTCAGACAAAAGGGCGACTTCTCCAAACTGACACGTTATCTGGAGAAAGTCAAATCGGTCGTTAAACTTAGCGACCTTGATAAGTATGGCAAGGAAGGAGTAGCTGCTCTTGCGTCTGCAACTCCGGTTGATACTGGCTTAACCGCCAGCTCATGGTCATACGAAATCAAACACCAAAACGGAAGAGTATCAATTACGTTTAAAAATTCAAATATTCAAAATGGAGTTCCGATTGCGATTATTTTGCAGTATGGACACGGAACCCGAAACGGCGGCTGGGTACAGGGGCGAGATTATATCAATCCTGCTATCCAGCCTATTTTTGACAAAATCGCAAATGACGCATGGAGGGAGGTTACTAAGCTATGAGTTCAACGATTGATGAAAGAGTTGTCGAGATGCGGTTTGACAACAGGCAATTTGAGAGTAATGTTCAGACCAGTTTGTCAACTCTCGACAAGCTCAAGCGTAGTCTGAATCTTGACGGCGCAACAAAAGGTCTGGAAGGTATTAGCGCAGCATCGAAAAACTGCGATATGTCTGGACTTTCCAGCGCGGTCCAAACGGTTCAGGCTAGGTTCTCAGCGTTGGAAGTCATGGCTGTAACTGCCCTTGCGAACATAACAAACTCAGTGATCAATACCGGAAAACAGATGCTGAGTTCTTTAACCATCGAACCGATTAAAGATGGTTTTGCTGAGTACGAGTTGAAAATGGGCTCGATTCAGACAATCATGATGAGTACCGGCGCCTCGTTGCAGGATGTAAACAAATACCTGAATGAGTTAAATACATATGCCGACAGAACTATTTACTCATTTGCAGATATGACATCCAACATTGGTAAATTTACAAATGCCGGAGTCAAGCTCGAAGATGCTGTAATGGCTATTCAGGGTATTTCAAATGAGGCGGCCGTGTCAGGAGCAAACGCAAATGAGGCTTCCAGGGCTATGTACAACTTTGCTCAGGCATTGTCGGCAGGATATGTAAAGCTGATTGACTGGAAGTCGATTGAGAACGCCAATATGGCGACTGTAGAGTTTAAAACTCAGCTTCTTGAAGCGGCTGTGGCGGCTGGGACAGTTGAGAAGACCACTGACGGTATGTACCGCGTTCTTACTGAAAACAATCAGGGTTCTACAATGGACGAAGCGATTGACGCTACCAAGAACTTTAACGACAGTTTGCAGTATCAGTGGATGACAACGGATGTTCTCGTCAATACCCTGAGGGATTATGCTGACGAGACAACAGACATTGGTAAAAAGGCTTTTGCGGCAGCCCAAGAGGTCAAAACGTTTACTCAGTTGATGGACACACTTAAAGAAGCAGTTGGTTCTGGCTGGGCTATGACATGGGAAATTTTATTCGGCGATTTCAATGAAGCAAAAGCCATGTGGACGGATGCCAGCAACTATTTCGGCGGTATGATTGATGCTATGTCGGATGCCCGAAACTCCATGTTACAGGGGTGGAAAGATCTTGGCGGCAGGACTGCGGTGATTGATGCGATCAAAAATGCATTCGGGGCTTTGGTCAGTGTTGTAAAACCTGTGAAAGATGCGTTTCGGGAGATATTCCCGCCTATGACATCACAGCAGCTTTACAATATGACGGTTGCTTTGAAAGAGTTTACTTCTCATTTAAAGCTTAGCGATACCGCATCGGCAAACCTGAAGAAAACATTCAAGGGTATATTTGCCGTATTGGATATTGGTAAGCAGGCGTTTTCTGCCCTGTTCAAAGCGATTGTTCCGTTATTTGGCGGTTTCAAAACTCTTGGCGGAGGCGTTTTGGGCGTAACCGGGAGTATTGGTGATTTTCTTGTAAGTATTGATGAATTCATTAAGAAGAATGATATTTTCGGAAAATCTGTCCAGGGAGTTATCGACTTCGTTGGAAAAGCTGCAAATGCTTTCAAGGATTTCGCAAAAGAAGTAAAGGACAAATTCGATCTTCCGGATTTGGATACGATTAAGAAATCCGTCACCGATTTCCTGAACACTCTTAAAGAGAAAGTGAAAATTCCTGGTCTGGAATTGCTGCACTCCATGCTTGAAAGGGTTCATGTCAGGATGTCGCAGGTTGGCGATGCTGCTGGGGATATGAAAGGCGGAGTTATTATTGCAATCGGTGCGATGGGCGAAGCTCTTTCAAAGTGTAAATTCCTACAGTTGCTTCAGGCTTTATGGAATGGCGTAAAAACCATCGTCGGTGGAATTGCACAGGTTATCGGCGGTTTGGCGGATACGATTATTGAAAAACTGGGAAATGCCGATTTTAGCGGAATCATTGATTTGCTGAATGGTTTATCCCTTGGCGGTATTGCGGTTGGCCTTACAAAGTTCATAAACAGTCTTTCCAATCCATTGGATAGCCTTGGCGATATCATGGAAAACGTAACAGGTATTCTTGATGGAGTAAGGGGATGTTTTGAAGAGTATCAAAATCAGTTAAAAGCTGGAACATTGATAAAGATCGCTACGGCTATCGGTATTTTGGCGGCGTCAATCGTGGCTATTTCTCTTGTTGACAGTGATAAGCTTGCTGGTTCTCTTGGAGCAATCACGGTTATGATGACGGAACTGATAGTTGCTATGGCGGCGTTTAATAAGCTTGGCGGCGTGTCCGGTAAAGGAGCCACAAAACTTGTTGTATTTGCCGGCGCGGTTCTTGTTCTATCGAGCGCGGTGAAAAAGATGGCAAGTCTTAGCTGGGGTGAACTGGCAAGAGGATTGGTTGGCGTTGGCGTATTGCTGGCCGAACTCGACGTTTTTATGGCTACCTCGAAGTTCAACAAGAAAGCTATGTCGAATGCAACTGCTATGGTTATATTTGCGGCAGCAATCAAAGTTATGGCGTCCGCCGTTAAGGATCTTAGCAGTTTAGGCTGGGAGGAAATGGCAAAGGGGCTGCTCGGAGTGGGCGTTCTTCTTGCCGAAGTGGATATTTTCCTGAACACTGCGAAATTCAGTGGGAAGGCGATGTCTACGGCGACGGGAATGCTTGTCATGGCGGCTGCTTTGAAAGTGCTGGCTTCCGTATGCGGCGATTTTGCCAAGATGCAATGGGGCGAAATAGGAAAAGGGCTTACTGCGGTTGGGGCGTTGCTTTTGGAGGTTGCGGCATTCACAAAACTCACCGGAAATACAAAGCATGTTATATCTTCGGGGCTTGCCCTGGTTGAGATAGCGGCGGCAATGAAAATATTTGCATCAGCGATGGGCGACTTTGCGAGATTTTCGTGGCAGGAAATCGCAAAAGGGCTTGTTGCAATGGGCGGCGCTTTGGCTGAAGTAGCTATAGCTGCAAATCTGATGCCTAAGAACATGGTCGGCATCGGAGCTGGTCTTGTCGTTGTGGGTGCGGCTCTTGAAATTGTTGCAGATGCTTTGGGCAAGATGGGTAAGTTGTCATGGGAAGAGGTCGCGAAAGGGCTTGTAGCAATGGGAGGCGCCTTAGCCGAACTTGCGATAGGTCTCAACCTGATGAACGGTACACTGGCAGGTTCAGCGGCATTGCTTGTTGCGGCGGCTGCATTAGCGGTTCTGGCTCCGGTTCTCAGCGTTTTAGGCGCAATGAGTTGGGGCGGGATTGCGAAAGGCTTGATTACGATTGCCGGGGCATTCACAGTTATCGGAGTTGCCGGGGGAGTTCTCACACCGCTTGTCGGAACAATTCTTGCGTTGAGCGGGGCGTTTGCTCTTATCGGCGTAGGTGTTGTGGCTATCGGTGCAGGGCTTCTGGCAGCAGGATTGGGGCTGTCTGCGTTGGCGGTTGGGTTTACGGCTTTTGCGGCTTCCCTTACCGCAGGCGCTACGGCTGTTGTTGCCGGATTAACCGTTATCATTACCGGTGTAGCGGGTCTTATACCGGCGATTGTTGCCAAAATCGGTGAGGCAATCGTTGAATTTTGTAAAGTAATTACCGCCAGCGCGCCTGTTATCGGCGAAACAATCAAGGCGGTTGTGTTGACTCTTGTTGATGTGCTTGTTGAATGCGTGCCTGCTATCGCAGACGGCGCTCTGGCATTGATTGCAGGAGTTTTGGAGGCATTAGTTACATATACGCCTTCAATCGTGGATTCTATTTTCCAATTCCTGATCGCTGTTCTTGACGGAATTGAGAAAAATTTGCCGGCGCTCATTCAGTCGGCGATAAATGTTCTTATGGCCTTCTTTTCCGGGGTCGTGGACGCTCTGAGTGGAATAGACGTCGATGTACTCGTGAAAGGTATTGCCGGTATCGGTTTACTTTCCGCTATTATGGTGGCGTTAAGTGCCGTTGCAGGGCTTATTCCGGGGGCTATGGCGGGTGTGCTTGGCATGGGCGTTGTCATTGCCGAATTGGCTTTGGTGTTAGCGGCAGTAGGTGCATTGGCTCAGATTCCCGGATTATCATGGCTTATCGGGGAAGGCGGAAAACTGTTACAGGGAATAGGCACGGCTATCGGTCAGTTTGTCGGTGGTATTGTCGGCGGATTTATGAGCGGTGTGTCGAGCCAGTTCCCTCAGATCGGTTCAGATTTGTCGGCATTTATGATGAATATTCAGCCGTTCATAGAGGGTGCTAAGTCAATAGACGCTTCCATGATGGAAGGCGTAAAGGCGCTTGGCGAAACTATTCTTATTCTTACTGCTGCTGATATTTTGCAGGGGTTGACTTCCTGGTTTACGGGTGGTTCTTCACTTTCGGATTTTGCCGAGGAACTGGTACCTTTCGGTACGGCGATGAAGGCATACTCAAATGCGATTTCCGGGATAAATCCGGAAACTGTAACCGCATCGGCAACAGCGGCAAAAGCACTAGCTGAAATGGCATCCAATCTTCCGAACAGCGGCGGAGTAGTCGGATGGTTTACCGGCGAAAATGATATGGACGAATTTGCTGCACAGTTGGTTCCTTTTGGGGAAGCTATGAAAGCGTATGGCGAAGCCGTATCGGGTATTGACGGCGCATCCATTGAAAGTTCGGCGATTGCCGGGCAGGCATTAACAGAATTGGCCCATACTGTTCCCAATACGGGAGGCGTAGTGAGCTGGTTTGCAGGAAACAACGATTTAGGGGACTTTGCGGAACAGCTTGTGCCGTTTGGCGAAGCTATGAAATTGTATGGTGATTCTGTAGCAGGAATCAATTCCGAATCGATACAGGCTTCTACGATAGCAGGTCAAGCATTGACGGAGCTTGCTAATACAGTCCCTAATACTGGCGGAGTTGTAAGCTGGTTCACCGGTAATAATGACCTTGATACCTTCGGGGAGCAGATTGTTCCGTTTGGCGAAGCTATGAAAGCGTATGGTGATGCCGTTGTGGGTATTGATGGGGAAGCGGTAACAGCGTCTGCTACGGCAGGTCTGGCATTAACAGAATTAGCCAATACAGTACCGAATACCGGCGGGGTTGTGAGCTGGTTTACCGGTAATAACGATCTCGATACATTCGGAGAACAAATCGTTGTGTTTGGCGAAGCTATGAAAAAGTACGGCGACGTAGTTGCGGGTATTGACGCAGCGGCGGTAACAGCATCGACGACAGCGGGATTAGCGCTGGTAGAGTTGTCGAATGGTTTGGATAACAGCGGCGGGGTTGTAAGCTGGTTTGCTGGAGATAACGATTTAGCGGATTTTGCGAAGGGCATTGTGCCTTTCGGCGAGGCAATGAAATCGTATTCAGATGCGGTAAGCGGAATCAATCCGGCAGCGGTAACAGCGTCCGCAGTTGCGGCACAAAGTCTGGCAACTTTAGAAGGAAATCTTCCTGCTATCGGCGGACTTTCCGAAATCATGAATGGCGGAAACAGTCTTGCAAGCTTTGCAAGAGAGTTGATTCCATTCGGAGAAGCAATGAAACTATATTCGGATGCTGTAAGCGGGGTGAACCCTGTTGCAGTAACAGCATCGGCACTGGCGGCGCAGTCCCTGGCAAGGCTTGAGGAGAATCTTCCTGATATTGGAGGTTTTTCTGAAATTTTCACGGGTGGAAACAGTCTTGCAAGTTTCGCAAGAGAACTGATACCTTTTGGCGAGGCGATGAAGTCATATTCTGACGCTGTAAGTGGTATCAATCCGGGAGCGGTAACAGCTTCGGCTACGGCCGCACAGTCTTTATCAGAACTGGAAGCGAATCTTCCGGATGTTGGCGGCATATCGGGCTGGATTACCGGGGATACCGACTTGGGTGAGTTCGCAGAGCGGCTTATTCCATTCGGAGAAGCAATGTTGTCTTACAGCAATGCTATTAACGGAATCGATCCGGAAGCTGTGACGGCGTCGGCTACAGCAGCACAAGCTTTAGCTGCTCTGGAAGCAAATCTTCCGAAAACCGGGGGTGTTGTAAGCTGGTTTGCCGGGGATAACGATTTGGAATCGTTCGCTAAAGGTATCACGCCGTTTGGCGAAGCAATGAAATCATATTCTCTGGCAGTAACGGGTATCAATGCGGACGCCGTTGTTAATTCAACTACGGCCGGTTTGGCGTTAATCGAATTGGCGAAAACACTTCCGACTACGGGCGGAATCGTTGGCTGGTTCACTGGAGAAAACGATCTGGCGGCTTTTGCCGATGGCATTACGCCTTTCGGCGAGGCGATGAAGGAGTATTCTCTGGCAGTAACGGGTATCAATGCCGACGCAGTTGTGAACTCTACGACAGCGGGCAAGGCGCTGATTGAACTGGCAAAAACTGTTCCCAATACGGGAGGAGTAGTAAGCTGGTTTACCGGCGGTAATGATATGGGACAGTTCGGCGAACAGCTTATACCTTTTGGTGAAGCAATGAAATCGTATTCGGATGCTATATCTGGAATAGATGTAGAAGCTATCACGAATTCGGCGACAGCAGGCAAAGCATTGGTGGAATTGGCAAATACGCTTCCGAATACTGGCGGGGTAGTAAGCTGGTTCACTGGCAGTAATGATATTGGCGCATTTGGAGAGAGTCTGATATTGTTTGGTAAAAACTTTGCACAGTATTCGGATTATATGAAGAATGTGGATGCCGGTATCGTCACCGCTACTACGAATGCTGCCAGTTCAATCGTTGAATTACAAAAGAGCTTGCCGGAAGAAGGAGGATGGTTCTCGAAAGATATGAGTCTTGCTGATTTCGGTAAGGACATGAGTTCATTTGGTTCCTATTTCAGCTCCTATTATGCTTATATAAGCGGTGTCGATACGGGCATACTTTCCAGTGTTATTACGCAGACAAACAGACTGGTCGAGATGGCGAAAGGTATGGTAGGGCTGGATGTCAGCGGGATGACGTCGTTTAGTTCCGCATTGGCAAAGCTTGGCGAAACAGGTGTTACCGGATTCATCAATGCGTTTAACAATGCAGAATCAAAAGTTAAGGCCGCTGCTTCTAATATGCTGACGGCTTTTATCAATGGCGCAAATGCCAAGAAAGGCGATGCGACTACTACTTTCACAAATATTGTGCAGGCGGTACTAACAGCGATAAAGGCCAAGCAGCCAGAGTTTCAAACGGTTGGTTCTACGTTGATGATTAAGTTTGTCGCAGGGGTGAAGTCTCAGGATAACAATGCCCGTACCACATTTACAACGATTATCAGTGGGTGTCTGACAGCCATCAAGAACAAATACACCGAATTCCAAACGGTGGGAACGCAAACGATGATCAAGTTCATTGCGGGCGTAAAATCCCAGGACAATAATGCGAGGACAACGTATACGAACATCATGAACGGATGTTTGACAGCTATTAAGAATAAGTATACGGAGTTTCAGACAGTGGGTACCCAGACGATGGTTAAATTTATCGCTGGGGTAAAGTCGAAAGATAACGAGGCTCGAAACGCATTCACAACGATTATCAGTGGGTGTCTGACAGCCATCAAGAACAAATACAGCGAGTTTGAGACGGTCGGCAAGGGGTGCATGGAAAAACTCATTTCGGGCGTGAAAAGTAAAGATGCGGACGTGAAGAGTTCATTTACATCAAGCCTCGGCAATGCGGTCAGCGCTGTCAAAGATTACCGAGATCAGTTCTATAGTGCGGGTTCGTATCTGGTTGACGGATTTGCCGCTGGTATCAGTGAGAATGCGTACAAAGCATCAGCCAAAGCAAGGGCTATGGCAGCCGCAGCGGCGGAAGCAGCTAAGAAAGAATTGGACGAGCATTCACCTTCTAAAGTTGGTTATCAGATTGGTGACTACTTTGGCGTGGCATTTGTCAACGCTATTGGTGATTATGAAGATAAGGCTTATGAGACCAGCTCTGACATGGCGAATGCAGCCAAAACCGGTTTAAGCAATGCGATTTCTAAGGTGAAAGATTTCATCACTAATGGGATTGATGCTGAGCCTATGATCCGACCTGTTCTTGATCTGTCGAATGTAGAGTCAAGAATCAGTAAACTAAACACCATGTTGAGCAGAACGCAGGCATTATCCATCAGCGCAAGCATGAATAGAGACTATGCTCCGGACATTCAAAATGGAGGTGGAAAACCTAACACAAGCAACACGTTTACCTTTACACAAAATAACTACTCGCCTAAGTCATTGTCGAGAGTTGAGCTTTATCGTCAGACGAACAACCAGTTCTCGGCATTTGAAAGGATGGTGAAAGCATGATTAAATCAATCACTGTGACGAACTATCTTGGCGATAGTATCAAACTTGATTTGGCGCGGCCGGAGGAATCCGGCTTCGTCGTCACTTCAGTTACCGGTTTGGGGTCTGGAAAAGCGAATATTAACATGACCGAAGTGGCAACAAATGACGGAAGTCTGTATAATTCGTCCAGGCTCCCAAGCCGTAACATTGTAATTTCTTTGAAATACCTATGGCAGAGTACAATCGAGGATGTGCGCCAGCTCTCATATAAATATTTCCCAATCAAGAAAAAACTTACCCTGCTCATTGAGACAGATAATCGGCAGGCGGAGATTGAGGGCTATACAGAGGCAAACGATCCAAATATATTCAGCAAGGATGAGGGTTCAGACATTTCAATCGTGTGTCCGAATCCTTTTTTCTATTCTGCTGGAAAAGACGGAGTCAATACCACTATCTTTTACGGTGTTGAACCGTTATTCGAGTTCCCGTTCAGTAATGAATCTCTCTATGAGTGCCTAATTGAAATGGGCTGGATTCAGAACCAGATGGAGAAAGTGGTTATTTATAGTGGCGACGCCGAAATTGGTGTGACCATTACAATTCACGCAATCGGAGAAGCACACAACATTACAATCTACAATACCGGCACAAGGGAAGTCATGAGGATTGACACGAACAAGTTGAAATCTTTCACAGGTTCCGGAATCATAGCCGGTGATGAAATCGTCATTTGTACCGTGAAAGGGCAGAAATCCATTACGCTGCTTAGAAACGGTAGAACCACGAACATACTCAACTGTCTTGACAAGAATGCCGATTGGTTCCAGCTTGCAAAGGGCGACAACGTGTTTGCGTATACGGCTGAAGAAGGAAGCTCTAACCTACAGTTCAAGATAGAAAATCGAATCATTTACGAGGGGGTATAGGTATGGACATAACAGTTCTTAATACTAATCTTGACGCTATATCCATCGTTGATGTCTACGAGTCTTTCATCTGGACAGACAGGTATTATGAGTACGGAGATTTCGAGCTTTTCACTTCGATGACGGATACCATTCTCAGTTACATCAAGCAGGACTACTATTTACAGAACCGTGAGTCGGAACATGTCATGATCATTGAAATGATACGGATTGGTTCTGATTCTGAAAACGGAAACCACATCACGGTTACTGGCAGGTCACTCGAATCTATTCTTGACCGTCGGATTGTCTGGGGGCAAAAGACTATAACCGGGAATCTTCAAAATGGAATCCATACCCTTCTGAATGAGAATGTGATATCTCCGGCAGACAGCAGCAGGAAAATTGCCAACTTTATTTTTGAAGCGTCAACTGACCCCGCTATTACATCATTGAAAATTGATGCGCAGTATACGGGTGATAACCTATATGACGTAATCAACAAAATCTGTAGTGAGAGAAGCATCGGTTTTAAGGTGACTCTTAACGACAATAAGCAGTTTGTATTTAAGCTATATGCCGGGATCGACCGGTCCTACGATCAGTCTGTAAATCCCTATGTCATATTTTCCCCAAAGTTTGAAAACATCATCAACAGTAATTATGTAGAATCCAAATCGGCACTGAAAACCGTTACCCTGGTTGGCGGTGAAGGTGAAGGTTCTGCGAGAAAGTATACTACTGTTGGTGGGGGAAACGGGTTGAACAGGCGGGAGCTTTTTACAGATGCAAGGGATATTTCTTCTGATGTTGGGGATGGGGTTGTCTTGTCTGATGCAGCATACACAGCCCAGTTACAGCAGCGTGGAAAAGAAAAGTTGGCAGAGAACACGGATGTAACATCGTTCGAGGGGCAGGTGGAAACAACCGTTATGTTCAGGTATGGAGAGGACTTCTTCAACGGAGATGTCGTTCAGATCGCCAACGAATACGGGCATGAAACGAAAGCAAGAATTGTCGAAATCGTCATGTCCGAAGATGAAGATGGCAACTCTGTATACCCTACATTTAAAACGATAGAACAGGAGGCGGTGTGATATGGTAACATACGGGTTTTATAACTCGAAAAATGGCGATCGAAAATATGATGCTATCCAGATGTCGAGTATCTTTGACGGCATAATCCGAGATGGTATTTTACAGCATTATGGAACGGCGATGGTTGTGAAAGAATCGGAAGGTATGATGGTAAATGTCGGCATTGGCCGGGCGTGGTTCAATCATACATGGACGCTGAATGATGCTTTACTTCCGTTGACAGTTCCTATATCAGAGGTTCTTCTCAACCGAATTGACGCGGTTGTTCTGGAAGTTGACTCCCGTGAAGCGGTCAGGGCGAATTCTATTAAGATCGTTAAAGGTACTCCGGCATCCAGTCCGAAGAATCCGACACTGGTCAAAACAAACGACAGGTGGCAGTATCCGCTTGCGTATATTCGTGTCAATGCGGGCGTGACGTCGATTCGACAGGCAAACATCACGAACTGCGTAGGGACATCTGCGTGTCCGTTTGTAACGGCTCCGCTTGAAAAGATGTCTATTGACGCTCTTGTAGCACAATGGGGAGACCAGTGGAAAGCGTTCTACGGCGCTCAGACATCGGATATGGAAGCTACTAATGCTTTCTGGAAAAACCAGTGGAGGACGTGGTTCCAGGCACAGACAACAGAGATACAGGAAGCCTATCTGAACTGGGAACACCAGTGGGAAGAGTTCT
>CAJTYV010000019.1 GCA_910584195.1 uncultured Ruminococcus sp.
CTGTATTTTAACTCATTTTTCTGCAATTGTCAATGTTTTATGTGAACACGCTTTAATCTGATAGTCTTCCAAAGTTTTTGAATGTGGACAGGTTCTGATACTTGCGATTCTCCCATAGCATCGGGATTATCGCTTTTCTTTTTTCTACCACCTGTTTTTTAGGCTGAGTTTTTGTTGCTGTCTTTGCGATTGATTTTTTCTTTGTAGTCTTGCCTGCATTTTTATTTTTAATTGGCTTTTCTGCTTCGGTTTTATCCTCCGACTTGCCGGCAAGCACCCTTGCGATAGTTTCTGCTGATCTTTGATTTTGTCAACATAGCAATAATGGTTAGTTATAGTATTGGGATATTTCCATAATCAACTTGTCAACATCCCTGTTATCATGAACATAATCCATTTTAATATGCTTATGCGTCTTCAAAAAAAGCAGCCAGCCTTGCAATGATGTTAGATAATCATCTTCCAAAGAAGATAACGTTGAGTATTTCCCAACATAGTTATTTCTCGGATTCCAGGCTTCATGACTTACAGGAAAATAATTAGATTTATATATATCTTGAATTATTTCTGCATAACCATCGTTGTTTATAACAAGTATACTGTCATGTCTATCATCAGCATTTCGCATTAGTTTTTCAATATCCTCTTTTGTAAATAAGTAACTCGGAGAATAATCAAGAAATTGCTATTCAATAGTTATGTATAAATCATACCATTCGGGGAAAAAGTCTTTTTCTGAACATATATTTATAATCATTTGCTTAACATTCATTTCCAATTCTAATATTTCGTCAATTGTGTAACAGTAAAAAATGTCTTCTAATGCAGGATTATATTTAAAATATCCATCTTTACATAATATCAGTTTTTTACTATCTTTAGAGAATGCATCAATTACAAAATGATTCCTATTATATGAAACAAGAAATTCTGAAGGATGACCTGTTCTGCTTTTAATTAAAGGCAATAGTTCTATGAAACACCATTTATCCAAATTCTTTTGAACGTATTGCATTCCTTCTCTCTCTATTTCAAATTTTTTCTTTTGATATTCTTTAGAATCAACATCATCGTCACTTGCATTAAAAGGATTCTTACTTATTTCATGAAAATTCAACATCTCCTCTTCATCCAATCCCGCTTGGTGGCATTTTTTACAACATTCTATTAGCATTAAAATATAATACCTGAATTGTTGCGATGAGCATTGTGTATGTCTTCCATCATATGTTGCCCTAATGCTATTATATGGTCCATACTTTAAGCAGATTAAGAATTTTCCACCATAACAGCGCCTAACTGACTTCCAACCTTCAGGAAGTTTTTCACCTGTATCATAATCATATACTCCATACATTTCATCTTTGGCTGACACATAGTTTCCTGGAATATCTTCGACTAAGAATTCAAAAGGGTGATCATTCGATTTGTCATCAGATAGTATTGGTTCAAGTTCATCAAGTTCCAAAAGGAAATAATTCCACCTTGTATCTTGAGGAAAATTGCAGTAAATCAAATTTTTAGGTTTTATAACATTTGTAGCGTAATCTTCATAAAGATATAAACAGTTTGGTTCATTAGCATTTTCGACGCCAATGAAATCAAGCCCCCCTTTAACAAAAAGCATATGATTAAAGGCGGGCAATGTGGCAATTAGCGATAAAACATCCCGTATTCGATCATTATCTTCCCAGCATGCGGTTTCTGGCGTAAATAATGTTTCCTCACCAAATAATAGCTTATTGATAAAGCGCCATTCGCTGTATTGAACTGTATGAGAATGAATATTCTCTGGCTCCATTGACAGCCATTGCTTAAGCATACCATTAAATTCTTTCATAGTTGGGCGCTTTTCAGGATCGTTATCTGTAGCTGCCCGTAAAAATTCTTCAAGTTCAACAATATGAATAGATAATAATATTATACCGCATTTTGTACAAATAGTCAATGATTCGACAAATGATTTTCTAAATATTTCACCGAGGATTAAATAGTGATAATAATAAAGTGTTAAAAATCTTCTCAAAAAGAAATAAGCGATACTAAACGTGGAAACATTAAGTATCGCTCATATTCTTACAATCGATGTCGGTATGTACTGCTACGGGTTTAGTGTTACTATTTGGAACGGGGATAGTAATTTCAAAATTTGAATGTCCAAGCCATCAATCACCAGATACCATTTTTAGACATCTTGTTTTCCTCCGTTTTACATAATTATTGGTTGTATTGCGTTGAACATATAGCCGACAATGATAATTCCCGCTGTGCATATCGCAATAAAAATGGCGAGCAGTTTCGGTTTTACAGCTTTGCGGAGCATAATCATAGACGGCAAACACCCATTATAAAGGACAAAACGACACCGAGCAATGCGCCTTTTGCAAGTAAGGCTTCTGCAATCGGAATTGTACCGAAAATGTCAGCATACATCGCTCCGTTTTATCCGGTCGTGTCTAATAAAAATCATACCCTGAAAATGTGCAGCGACTTGTCCTGCGCGGTCACGCGCTCCAGCCGAACACGGTGTATCTTTTCAAAACAGTGTATACAAAGTGTGCCATAAGCCTCACCTCCTTCATGTGGGCATAAAAAAACCGTTAAATGATCTCTCATTTAACGGTGATAATGCAAATATTTAATTGTATTAGTTTTCATTATCCTTCCTTTTTCTAATTGTTGGGTAATTTTCTACTATATCCATATACCTGAAGCATTCCTCTGTATGATCGTTGATCATTCCGCAGGCTTGAAGATGAGAATATACCGTGATAGAACCAAGATATTTAAGGCCTCTTTTTTTCAGATCCTTACTAATTTTATCGGACAAACCGTTTCTTGCAGGAATTTTTCCTTTTTGATGCCCCTGATAAAGAATGGTTTTTTCATCCGAGTAGTTCCACAAATATTTGCAGAAACTTCCGAATTCATCAATAATTTTTAAAAAGCATTTTGCGTTGCTGATGACTGCCTCGACTTTACGCCTTGATCTGATCATACCGTCAGTATCGAGTATTCTTTGAATATCGATCTCTTGGTATTCGGCGATTTTTTTATAGTCAAAATCATCAAAGCATCTACGGAAGATTTCTCTTTTCTGTATCATCATATTCCAGTTAAGTCCGCACTGCATGACTTCCATCATAAGAAATTCAAATTGCTTTTTATCATCGTGCAGCGGCACACCCCATTCCTCATCATGATATTTTATCATTTTTTCATTGCAAAGACACCAATTACATCTCTGCATAAAAAATCACGACCTTTCATCATTCGATTTCAGCGTCTTTTATCCTGATAACGGGCATTTGCTTCACTTTTTTGCCGACTTTAACACGTTTCAGAGCGAATATCATATCGTTTGTACGTTCAAAATAACCGGTATCCGGTATCCCGTTTCCAGCTTATACCGCATCTGTAATCCTATAAACTGCTGTTTCATTTTTCTGCCGCAATTCGGACAAACTTTACTGTTCTTACTCATGAACAATTTCCTCTCAGAATTCTGTTTTATACATTATACCACAAAAAATGCCTCATTACAAGTATTACATGGATATTTCTATTTCAGGCTCTTCCGCAAGTTCTTCACAGATTTCCTCGGTTTGAACTTCTTCCTGAATCTTATGAAAACTATCCTCGCCGGGGATCATACCCAAACTTCTTCCATTATCAAATTTACAGAAAACAGTGCCCATATCGTCAATGAATTCCACTGTCCCTTTAGTACCCGGTGGAATCGGATGGGGATCGTTTTCCATGTTATCAAGGCATATTCTTGTGCCTTTAGGGTATCTTTCCTTCATACTTTCGATTTTTCTTCTGTTATACATAAGCATTTCCTCACATTGTCATGTTGATTTCGGGTTCTTCCGATAAATCTTCAGTCTGCTCAAGACCCATTTCTTCAGCTGTCTGAAGCGACCAGTCACTGCCGTCATTCCAGAAACTGACATAGATTTCACCTAAATCAGCGGTTTTGATTGGATGCTGCTCCATGCCCTCAAAAAATCCATCCGAACATTGACCGATCAGGTGACTGCGCAGATCTTCCAGTTCATTGTCTGTTAATGCCTCTGTAATCTGACACTCAAACACTCCCATAAGTTCGCCGTTAATTTCCTTAACCGATGGGATAGCTGAGAAAACCTTTTCGCTGACGGCAGGATTTCTGTCAAAGTACACCATAAGTCCACGATGTTCTTCTTCCGGTTCTGAGTAATCCTGAATGAAATCGTTGATCTCCTTTGCGCAATCTATGGCATACCTTGAGGGGATCACCTCCGGTTCATCTAAAACTTCTTCGTCAAACTCATATTCTGATTCGTCATACTCTCTGACAATATGCAGAGGACAATAAAGCGTCAATTCCTGAGTAGGCTTGGCTTCCACTGTGATATCCGGCTGAAAATCCACATCAATTGAGTGACTTTCAGCTATTTGGATATCTTCACGCTCCTGCAGCATTGCTGTCACAGAATCACGAAGCAGCGACTTCAAATCCAAATCGGATTTTTCAAGCAATTCCTCAAAGACAAAACTGTTTTCACCACAATGGGCAAGTTCTGCAATGTGATCGACCATTTTTTTCAAGCTGTTATGCAGTTTACGCTCAGAAGCTGTCAGCTCATTGTTTTCAACCAATGCTCTTGCATTTGGTATGAATTGGGTCTTTCGAGCGTATGACATACCCTCAGACTCAACCAGAATACCATCACCGCTGTCATAGTCAACCATAAGCAGACAATGTGCGGTATCATTGTTGTCGATATACATCAGATCACGATTTTCAGCGATATACGGATCGTCACGCAAGGGATGATCTTTCAGTTCCGAAAAACTCTTTCCGTAAAGCGTGATAACCTTCTCAACGATGATCTCACGTGTTTTATAGTCGCTTTGCTTGTGATTCAGCGTACTGTTAAATTTTAACTTTTTCATTAATACCTCCTAATTTTTTGCAGCCTTTTTGCTTTTGCCTTTCACCACTCCCTCCAGAAAACAAAAAAGCCGCTTTGTTTAACATCACTTTAATTCGTGATATTAGACAAAACGGCTTTAAAAACTTTATGCACTATTTCATATATTAAAAAAAGCATATCTGAGATTATTTTTCTCAAATCTGCCTTAAAATTTTCCAAATTTTTCCTCTGCGAGGGTTCAAATCCTTTTCATTTGTAAAAACCCCGAAAAAACAGCCATGGTTTTGACCTTGAATTTTTCGCCCCTAAAATGCCAAAAAAGCCCGTAGCTACGGGCTTTAAGGGGTGTACAGCTATTTAGTATCACCAATATGGTGCGCCCGACAGGACTTGAACCTGCACTCCTCTCGGAATTGGAACCTAATGGTAGCGTAACGACAGTGAAAACATCATTATCCGATTTAAAAGTTATCATATAAGAAAACTTGCAATATAATCTGACAATTTAACATGGTTATTTTGTTTTTCTGAATGAGAGCAGTTCGCATGGTTCAGCCGTCCTGATTTGCCAAACTTGCTTTGCTCTCACCATATTGATTGCAATATTTTCTTGATTATTACGTTTAAAATTATCTTTGATTTTAACCCGAGTTTATTTTTCTTTTTTATCATTTTCACTCATATTTTTTAATAACTCAGCAATACGAGCTTTTATATTTTCATATTCTATGCGAAGTTGATCCTTAGCTGTATCGGTAATGATTGAAGTATGTCCAACAGCATCTCTTACGGGTTTATAAACATAGGCCGATCTACTTAATCCTGCAATTTTATTTGAATTGCCTGGCACCTTATCAATAAGGTTTGACAGATATGACATATCCAAATAGTACAAATCATCTGAATTTTGCCTTATATCATAACTAATGTTAGCGGCATTTTTATTATTATATTCTTTTTCTTTCCATTTTGTCGCTTCTTTCAAAGCCTCAGGTGTCAATTGCATATTTGTATGTTTTACAAATTGTCTAAGAAGATTTTCGGAAATAAAGCATTCTGCATAAGATGGAATATTAAACTGTGATTCTAAAGATAACACTTTTACCCATTCATCTACTATGCTTCCTTTTTTTATAAAAGTTTCGGATTCTTGCATATCATTTAAAGTTGCATTAAACAATTCTTGCGCTTTTCTAGTTTTTTTAGAAATTTTTTTATTATCAGGATCACCGTCATTACCATACTTACGACGTAAATCATCCCATTCGTCTATTATTCTTACAAAAAAACGTTCAACTTCTTTGAGCATTTCGTTAAAGGTGGGATCGTCAGATATAACACCTTCTCTGCTACTTGTAAAAATATCTTTTGAATTTCCAGAATCCAATTGATCAAAATGAATTTGACCATATACATAATTCTCGACAATTCGAGACGTTGGAAAATGACGCAATATATCTTTTTCTCTTAGTCTTCCGTTAACAAACAAATCAATAGTTACTTTCTCTTGTGTACCTCTGATTTTTAATTGTGAAGGCTTTTTTACAGTTGCTATATAGCCCTTTATATTTATTGAGGAAGTAAAACTTTTTGTTTCGTCCACATTGTTCATGGTATTGAATAATGGGTCTTTAAATCTATTAAATTTCCATAAAAACTGCGTGTTATCAGCTAAATCGCTTATCATTGATTCATTAACCATAGTACCATTAACAAAAATATTAAAGTTAGGATCAATCAAAGAAAATCTAAAATACAATGCGATGGCTTTTTGAATGTATTCAATTGTGTTAAAAATGCCATTTGAAATAGTTTCAAAGAAAATAATGGTTCCGCTTTTCAGATCATTAATCTCATCATATTCTTTTTCTTTAAGAGATTCTAATTCATATTCCTGAGATGATAAATCGTCTGTTATTGCTTTGTCTAAACCAGAGTTATCAATAATTCCGCCAACGGCCTCATTATTTATAGATTTTGTTATTATATGAATTCTCTCAGCACAAGACAATAATGCCAGTTTTCCTATTCCTTTGCGTCCAATAAATGCCCTTCCGCTATTTGATTTGTAATTTCCGTTTTTTCTCTTCGAATAACCTATTTTGAGAAATTTATTTTGAAAATCTTCAGTTGACATTCCTTGACCGTCATCTTTTATCCTCATTGTATTATTTTCTTTATCAATATTAATCCATACATTATTAGCATCCGCATCCCACGAATTCGAAATAGCTTCGCCCAACACAGTAATTATATTACGATAAAGATTTCTTCCTAAATGATTTAAAACACTTAACGAAATATTAAAATTATATTTTTCTTTAGTCGCCAAAGTCATTTTAAACACTCCTTTATACTTCCACATTATAATCAGTTAAATGTTGCAAGATTGTTATTCCTATGATTTCACCCAAACGTACCGGTACAGCATTCCCGATATGTCTGGCAATATCGCTAAAACTGTTCTTATGTTCAGGATCTAAAAACTGATAATTAGGCGGAAATGTTTGAAGAATGGCTCCCTCTCTTAAGGATAATGCTCTATTTTGTTCAGGATGACCATATCTTCCAGTTCCATAATTGTAAAATTGTGTGGTTATAGTTGGTCCTATTTGATCCCATGTCATTCTGCCATAAACTGAAGAATATGTTTTCCCACTATCTTTCTTATGACAATTGCATCTTAGATGTTCAGGCCAATCTCTCCAAGTTCCACCCGGTTTGGAATATCGTATCCTTTCAATATTGATAGCAGATAATCCTGCGGAACGATGTAAAGGGTCATTTAGATCGGTTTCACCCGCTTCAATTGGAGGTAAATTGTATATATAATCTCTAACGTGAATATCGTTTCGATTGTGTGTTGGCGGAATTATTTGAATAGGGCCCAAAAGCGATCCGACAAGAACGAACCTTCTTCTTGTCTGTGGAATACCATAATCAGGACAATATACTACACGATAGTCCAAGTTGTAACCTATATCATTCAATATTTCAAGAAACTCAGTAAAAATATTAGTCTCTTCAATCTGTGGAACGTTTTCCATTGATATAATTGTGGGCTGTGTTTCTTGTATTAACCGTCCATATTCCAACAATAGATTGTATTTTTCATCAGCAGCATTAGCCTCACCCAATTTAAATCTCATTTGAGAAAACGGTTGGCATGGGGCACATCCTACCAATATTCTTATATTATTATTTTCACCATATATTCCTAAAATTTCTTCTCCAGTAACCTCTCTTATGTCCCGCAAATGATACTCAATACCATTGTTATGCTCATATGTATATCTGCATGTTTCATCTATATCAAATCCTGCAATTACATTAAGTCCAGCATCCATTAACCCCTTGGTAAGTCCTCCTACTCCGCAAAACAAATCAATTACTTGTGTCGGCATTTTATAACTTCACCTACCCAATTATAAACTTATAGAAATATTAAATAAAAATAATGCATATACTTATCTTAATTTTTTTATTTTTTCTTCAACTATTTGCCGGTTTATATTTTTCAATTCGCACTCCCAAATCCGAATAACCGTCCATCCTCTATTTTCAAAGTATTCGGTAATTTCTTTGTCGTGTTTCATGTTTCGTTCTCGTTTTTTATCCCAATATTCTTGATTGTCTTTCGGCTTTGTATTTCTGCAATCGTGACCGTGCCAAAAGCATCCGTCGACGAAAATTGCAATTTTCTTGTTAAGAAACACAAAATCTGGATGACCTTTGACCTTATAGTTACGACGCCATCCATGTATATTATTTTCTTTAAAGATTTGGATAAGCTTTAGTTCTGTAGATTTATTGTTTTTTGATCGGACTTTTTTCATTATTTCAGAACGTTTAGTTTTATTAAAAATATCCGACATGAACATCACCGTATATATTATTTTGAAAGATATGTAATCCAACTTTTATCATAACCTACAGCATCTAAAACCTGTTTTTTATCAAGTTTATCCGGCTTTTTCACTTTTATAGCCGTGTAATTAGCCGGTATTTCTTCAATAATAGTGAATTGAGATCCATGGGGCTGCCAAGTAAAACAGTGTTTATCGTCAGCTTTGCTATATCCCTCTAAATTATTTTTCTTATTCCATTTAAAATCGTATAACTCGGGATCGTATCGAACAGTATCGGTTTCAAACACCATAAATTCATCAAAGGTCTTTCCTTTAACCAATACAACAGTACGAACAAACTTATATATTTGTCTGACAGCAGACACCCTTTCGTTCCATATATCCAACACAAGACCGCCAATATAATTGGGGTCTTGATGAAGAATATTATCCTCTTCAAAGGAGTAAGCCGGAGAATTACGACCGCTTATTAATCTAACTGTCTTCTGGTTGAGTATGTTTTTAGACGATGCAATAACCGTCTTGGCTCCCCAGCAGCAACTGCCAAGTATAATATCGTCTAATCCTACGTTAGATGGCTTCCATGTTGCATTAATACAGTTAGCAAATATCTGTTCCCATTCGTTCCCCTCCAATGAATACGAATCTTTAGTAGCCATGAGATAAACTAACTCTTTTCCAAGTGTTTCGACAAAAGTTTTAGGAAATTTATTTAATTCATATGGCGGCTTCGCTTTATTTACTGTTCTTAATTTAGGTTCGTTAGGCATAAATCATCCTCCTTTATGCGACATAACACCTTAAAATACATTATATCACAAAAAGAAAGATTTGTCTATATCTGTTGAAAATTTTTTAATCGTGAAAAACAAGAGGAATAAAGTTATCAAGTACGCACGAAATCAAATTAACAGGAACAGCATTTCCGGTTTGCTTTCTTATCTGAGAATCGTTGACAACAATTTTGAACGAATCTGGAAAACCTTGTAATCTAAGTAATTCTCTCGGCGTAAATCTACGTTCTCCATTTACAAGAAGATAATTGTAAGATGCGCCTGCTCTTAACGCGCAGGAATAAGGATATGAAGATATATTTCCTGCTTTGTTTTCATGCCAAACGCTAAGTTCGTACTCAGATGTGTGCATAGATTTTCTCTTTTTAATAATAGCGTCGGAAGCATAGTATTTTAGCGGCACTTCAGACTCTATTATATCTGCCAAAGTTTTTCCGTCAGTAATTTTATCAGGCCATTTCATGTTAAAGGGCTTAGTTGAACCTACGATAACAACACGTTCTCGTTTCTGCGGTAAACCGCAGTCCAATGCGTTTATAACTTTATAGTCAACATAATAACCTAGATTTTTTAAAACGTTCAAGATTGTAGCGAATGTTTTACCGCCGTTATGCCCTACTAAACGTTTTACGTTCTCAAGCACAAACGCTTTAGGTTTCTTTTCTTTCAAAATCCTTGCAATGTCAAAGAAAAGCGTACCTCTTGTATCTTTAAAACCCTTACCAAGTCCGATGATACTGAACGGCTGACATGGAAATCCGCCAAGCAGAAGATCGTGATCAGGAATGTCTTTTTCATTAATTTTAGTTATATCGCCGAAAGGGTATTCTCCAAAATTTGCTTTATAGCTTTCTCTGGCATATTCATCTATGTCAGAGCTAAAAACGCATTCACCCTCAACGCCAAGTTTTTCAAAGGTTCTATTACAAGCGTATCTAAATCCGCCTATCCCACAGAACAAATCAATAAAAGAAATATGGTTAGTTAACTGCGTATTTTCATTTTCAATTATAAAAAGTTGATCTACCGGAACTTCAAGAACTTGAGATATTTTCATAGCTATATCTACGGACGGAATAGATTGTCCATTCTCAATCGATATGATAGAACGTCTGGAAACGCCTATAGATTTAGCAAGCAAATCTTGTGTAATTGTTTTTTCTTCTCTACATACTTTAACTGTATTTGTCATAATTCACACATACCTTTTCAAAGTGAAATGTGAAGGATTCTTCACATTTAGTATTATAACGCTTTCAAATCGAAATGTCAAGTTAATTTGAAAAATTACGGTTAAAAAATTCTCGTTTGCAAAGATTTAAGAGTCTTTGCGAACTTTTTGTTTTGCAGGAATTATGTAATGAATGGATTTTCAGATTGTATAGTCAACGCAGGTTGGCTTTCGCCTGGCAAGGACGACAACGAAGTTGTGACAGTAGAATTTTTCATTAATGTGCCACATAAGTGAAATACAATAAACTTCATAATATTAAACCTACAGTAAAGTGTGATTATTAGATTATTATTCAGATAATCAAGCAAATCGTTTATGCAGGAAAAGCATTCGCATTTCATAACGATAAATGCGTAAAGCGTGATACTCTTAACGAAGAAATAGGTCTTACAGATAAAATTGAATAATCCCACAAGCGAAAGCCAGCCGAGTTTTTAAGCTCGGCTGGCTATTTTCATTTTTTCGCTAAATCTTCAGAAATTTCTTTATTACCTGAAAGTGTTTATCTTTATAATGCTTCTTTTTTCTGAGCCTGTGATTCAAGAAGTTCACTGATAAGATATTCGACCTTTCCTTTGTTTCGTTCGGAAAGGCTTCTCCAGTTAATTATAATTTCCTTTTCATCATCATCGAACAACTGTCCATTTTTATAAGGGCATCGTCCGGCAAGATAGTCGAGACTTACATTATAATAGTCCGCAAGCTGAATTGCACGTGAAAATGGCAGTTCACGCTCGCCTTTCTCATATTTCCCGTAATATTGGGCAGTTGTTCCAAGATAATTGGCAAGTTCCGTCTGCGTTTTGTCTGAATCCTCTCTCAAATCTCTGATTCTGTAATACGTAGTCATATATGACACTCCTTTCTGAATCAATTTTATCATAAATGATAAAAAAGTATTGACATTTTAGTCATAATAGATTATAATTATATAAAAGGAATCAGATGTGGTTTCAACTTGCGTTATTATACCATTTTTGGATTTCTTTTATTCTATAAATTAAAGTGATTATAAAGGAGTTGTTTTTATGAAAAAGAGAAAATTATTTTCGAGGCTGGTGTCCACTTTGACTGCGTTTGTTGTATGTTTGATGATTTTGCCGATGGTGAAGCCTGATGCAGCTAAAGCAGAGAATAGGTCAGGAAACTTTAGTAGTAATTATTCGTTAGGGAGCGATCCAGCTCAAAATATGGTTAATATTGCTTTTGCGCAAGAGGGGAAAAAAGGTTCTCAATTAGGTTATAATTCGGATTGGTGCGCATGGTTTGTAGCTGATTGTGCAAGGCTTGCAGGACAAGATACAATTATTCCGGAGAAAGGAAGAGTGAGAGATTTAGCATCTGCCATAAAAGGCGAAGAAACTTCTACACCGCAAGTTGGAGACATATGTATTTTTGACTGGAACAGCGTTTCTGGTCCATACGATCATGTTGAAATTGTATATCAAGTCAGTGGAAGTACAGTTTACACAATTGGAGGCAATTCCGGCAGTACTGGCAGTTATAAAACAAATTATGTAAAAACTCGTAATGCTACTGAAACCGGTCAGATACAGTGTTATATTCATCCGTATTACAATGGTGCATCCACACCTGAAAACGACGATGAATTAGGCATACCATACCCACGACCGCAGGTAAGCAGTACAGTATGGCTTGGCAAAAACGGAATAACGTCAGGGAATTATGTAAAATGGCTTCAAACTGCACTGAACAAAGCTGATAATGCAGGACTTGCTGTAGATGGACAGTTTGGTTCTGGAACTACTACAGCAGTTAAGAACTTTCAGGCAAAACATGGCTTGACTCAGGACGGTCAGGCTGGAACTTCAACAATAAATAAGTTGGTCGAGATTATTAAGGGGCAGATGAATCCGATGAATCCGCCGTCTTGGGCATGGATTTCAGCAACAGATGATAGGACATCCTTTGCTGTCGGAGAGCAAATTCATTTTTGGATGAGCGCAGATGAAACAAGCAGTCCTATTACTCATTATGTCATAGGTATTAACAAAGGCGATGAAAGAATCATAACAGAAGAATGTAATGGTGACTATTATGTGTCTTTTGACGAACCAGGCGATTATTCAGTGTACGTCAGCGCATATAATAGTGCAGGTTGGGCTGATAGTAATATAATATATTTTCAGATTGTAACGCCAACACCGCAGGGTCATGTAATGTCGGAAAGTGAAGCTGCTGGGCAAACCATTCCTAATGGAGATTATTGGATATATTCATCAATCAATCAAAATTATGCTTTAGATATTCCATATGATGAAATCTCAACACAAGGAGCTAACATTCAAATGTGGGTATGGGATACAGAAGTTATGCCAACACAATATGATGTGTTTACTGTGACTTATTGTGGAAATGGTTTTTATGAGATCAGGCAAAAAGGCACTGATTTGTGTTTAGATGTGCTTGATGCTTCATTAGACAGAGGTACAAATGTTCAGTTGTGGACGGAAAATGATACTGCTTCACAACAATGGTCAATAACCAGAACTGACACAGGGTATATGCTACAAGCGAGATGTAATGGATATTGTCTTGATGTTTATGGCGGAGAATTTGAAAAAGAAACTAATGTCCGAGTTTGGGATCAGAACAACTCTCTTGCACAAAGATTCTTATTTATTCCTTATGGTGAATCCTATGGGCGAAGCATTGACGATGGCGTGTATAGTATAAGGTCGGCAATCAATTCTGATTATTGTATTGATGCTGCAGGAAATGCTGTTTATTCAAATTATAAAAATGAAACAAATATACAACTATGGGAAACTGCAGGCTGTGATGATTTATTCTATGTTGAATATTTGTCAAACGGATTTTATAATATAAGTGAGATAAGTACAGGATTGTCAATTGATGTGTATAATAGCGTATCAGAATCTGTTTACATGAATGTTAACACAAACATACAATTATACGAAAGACACAACGGAAGATCACAATCATGGCTTATAAAAGATAATGGCGATGGAACTTATACTTTAATTTCGAAATTAAGCGGATATTGCTTGGATTTAAAAGACGGCACATGTGAAGAAAGTCAAAATATTGCTCAATTCATTTATAACTACGCTGGAGCACAAAAATGGCAGTTTGTACCTGTTTTGCCAGAAAGAATATCTATTGAAGCAAATCCGAATAAAATAACTTATGAAATCGGAGAAAAAATAACCCCCGCAGGTATTGCTGTGCGAGAAATATATTCCGTAGATACTTTCAGAGATATTACTGAAGATGTTAATTACAAATATGATTTTTCAAAAGCAGGAAAAACCAATGTAACTGTATCTTATGCTATAAAAGGAAATACATATAAAGATACCTTTTCTGTTACTGTAAACGGAAGTGAAGTTTTAGGCGATGTCAACTCCGACGGCAAATTCAATATATCCGATGCAGTCATACTTCAAAAATGGCTTTTAGCCGAACCGAACACAAAACTTGCCGACTGGAAAGCCGCAGATTTATGCGAGGATGACAAACTTGACATTTTTGACATGATTGAAATGAGAAAACTTCTCATTCAAAACAACTCTCTGTCTGCACAATAAGAGAGAACATATATGGGTTTAATCCAATGTAACAGGACAAACAGAAACCTCCGCAGGAGCAATCTTGCGGAAGTTTGTTATTTACATAAACAGCATTGACATACCCCCTATGTCACAGTGACACGGCGAAACTCCACAACACCCCCCTGTGTCAAAAATAAATTTCCTGTATAAAACAGAAAAATGATTCCCAAAGTCTTGACAGACGCTTAAAAATGACATACCATAGAATTGGGAGCATAGCAGAAATTGCCCGCAAAGATTTAAGAGTCTTTGCGGGCTTTTTGTTTTGCAGAGATTTTTAATCTAAAATCAAGAAAGGTGGATTGATATAATGGAAAGATTGGACACACGATCTTGCGAAGAAATCATGATGACTGTTTACAAGCCAATTGAATTTGTAGTCGACGGTTTGATTGCAAATGGATTGTATATCCTTGCAGGAGCGCCGAAGGTCGGAAAATCGTGGCTGTCGCTTGATGTCTGTCTGAGTATAGCAAAAGGAGAAAATATTCTCGGACATGAAACAAGATGCGGAACAGCATTGTATCTGTGTCTTGAGGACAGCTTTGAGCGAATACAAAAACGGTTGTATGAGCTGACAGACGAGCCCACTGAAAATCTGCACTTCGCAATCATGGCAAATACGATCGGCAGCGGTCTTGAAAATCAGATTGAGAAATTCAAGTCCGGGCATTCTGATTTGAAAATTGTTGTGATCGATACTCTGCAAATGATTCGTGAATCAACTGAGAATAATTATGGTTCTGATTACAAGGAACTATCTGTTCTGAAAACCCTTGCAGATAAGCTTGAAATCGCAATCGTACTTGTGCATCATACTCGAAAATGTTCTGACAGCGACCCGTTCAATATGATTTCGGGTTCGACAGGATTAAGCGGTTGTGTTGATGGAAGTATGGTTCTTGTTGAAACCAAACGAGGCAGTCGAAAAGCAAAGCTGTACTGTGTCGGACGTGACATTGAAAATGCTGAAATCAATTTGCTGTTCGACAGCTATTTGAAAAAATGGAATGTCACTGACGAACCGACTGCTTCAAAAAATAAGGACAATATTTTTCTCTCAGCTGTTTATCTGTTCATAAAAAAGAAGATTCATTTTGAGGGTACTGCTACAGAACTTGTTGAGCAACTGAAGTCCGTCACCGATGAAAAGTTTTTCACAAACAGAATAACTCGTGACCTTGTTCAGAATGGTTACGAAATGAGCAAGTATGGAATTAACTTTAAGCATGAGCGAACTCATTCGGGCAGGGTAATATGTCTTTACTATTGTTCAGAGCGTGACGGTAGTGACGGTAAAAACGGTAGCGGAGTTACTGTCACAAAACGACTTGCCGAAGTGTCACAAACGTCTATATAGCGTTGATTACAGTGCGTGTCAGTAGAAATCAGGAGTCGTTTTTTACTGTCACGGTTTGTAGTTACTGTCACGCAAAAGCAAAGCGAATTCTGCCCGAATTTGCCCTCCAAATTTTAATAGGGTAAGTTATCGGCAGAGAGCATAAAAACGGCACACAGGGCAACGTGGAGCATTTGTGAGCGAGTAATCCGATTACGGTAAAGGTGATGAAAAAATGTGGAATCGGCATATTGCACAAACGAAGCTGAATTCTGAGAATAACCAGTTGATTAATTTTATTGCTAGTTAAAGCAGCGGGGTCGCTGCGTTCACAGCGGACGGCAAAGCCGACCGCAGAAGTGCCGAAATTACGTTGTTTCCGCAAGTGATTTGTGCAATTTTTAGCAGTCGCATTACGGGGTCGTGAATTGAAAATCAGTCGCATTTAGGAGTCGTAACTGCAAAATAGTGCTGATAATTGGCGTATTTATAGGAGTTGCATAAGGCGTAAAGCCTAAAAATTTAGAGAAAGGAAAATTTAAAATGATCAATTTAATGTTTACAAGAGAATCAAGTGTAAGAACAACAAGGAGGTCGATAAACATATGCCAAGACCGAGAGAGATACCCAAGATCAATTCAGTCGTTGTCACATACAACGGCGATAAAAAATCCTTTGAGGATTTTATGGTGTCCATGATTATGGACTACTTGAATTCATATAGTATAGCCAAATCTGAGCCTCCTGAATTTGTTGGTAAGGTAGAAAAAATTACAAAGTCTGCGTGATTGCTGGACTTTCAAAAACAATTGTGATATGGTTGTCGTAGCGCCAAGAAAGGTGCTGCGACTGCCAACTACACAAATTCAAAGGAGGTTGAAATTATGAGAGCATGGCTGTACTACAGACTTTCTCGTGACGAGGATGAGGAAATGAACAGCTTACAGAATCAGCGGCAGATACTTGTTGATTACGCTGAACAGAACGGTTATGAAGTTGTTGGCGAAAGCTTTGATGACAATGTTTCGGGTATGACGTTCAACAGAAAAGGCTTGGGAGAACTTGAAATTGCAGTTGATGAGGGTAAAATAGATGTTGTTCTAGTCAAAGATTTGAGTAGACTAGGCAGACATCGTACCCAAACAGAATTGTTCATAGACCACCTAAGACAGAATAATGTTAAGGTTTACTCCGTCACTGAGGGCATTGATTCCACCAATGAAAACGATGATCTGATGATTGGATTCAAGCAGATTTTCAATGATTTCTATGCTAAAGATATCAGCAAAAAGGTTCGTACAGGAATACGTCAGAAGCAGAAGTCGGGACTTGTAGTTAATCTTCCAATGGGATATTACAAGGATAGAAATACAAATGAGATTCTGATTGATGAAGTAGCTGCTGACATTGTACGTGAAATTTTTCAAAAATACATTGAGGGATATGGACTTACAACGATTGCACGAAATCTCAACAAACGAGGAATCAAATCACCTGAATATTTCTCACATAGAAGAATCAGTTCTCAAAGAACGACTCTGTGCAAGAAATTTTTATGGGCGCAGACTTCCGTGAAACGAATACTTGAAAATGAAATTTACATGGGAACGCTAGTGAATCATAAAACTGTAACAAGTAAAATTTATAAAACAAAGAGTACTGTTCCCGAATCAGAACAGTACAGACATGAGGAGTTCCTTCCTGCGATTATTGATAAGCAAACTTATGAACAGGCGCGGAAAATGCTTGAAAGCCGTAAGAAATCAAACGTCAGGGCAAGCAATGGGAAAGCGATTCATCGTTACTGCGGACTAATAAAATGCGCTGAATGCGGAGCGATACTGATTGCCAAACGCAGACAATGGCGTGATACTGAATGGGTTGAATACACTTGTAACAGCCACCACAGATATGGTAAAGAGTACTGTACTCCGCACAGAATTCACGAAAAGCAGCTTGATACATTGATTTATGGCGAAGTAAAAATTCTGACCGAAAGAATAGTTGCCGAAAGTGAAAAGTATAATAAAATTGTCAAGGATTGGCTCAGGCAGAAGCCTATGTACGAGCGAAAGATCAAACAGTACAAAGAACGGATTGCAGTACTGCAGAATCAGATTGAAGAAATTATAATGGAGCGTATTACGGACAGGGAACATACATCAATTTACAACAATATGATTGCTAAACGTGAAGAAGAAATCACAGATTTGCAGGATAAAATTGAAGAAAGCAGACAATACGATGAAGTAAGCCGACAGAAACGTGACAGTCTGAAAAGCACATCGGATTTACTCAAAGATATTTTATCTGAAAGTAAAATCAGCGATGCAAACCTAAGAATGCTTGTAAAGCAAATTTTTGTGCATCAGAACGAGGATAAAAGTCTTGATGTGAGATTTGAATTTAACGGGGATTTTGAAGATAATTATACAGTTTATACGAAAGAAGAATCGGAGTGAACGTCTAAAATAAATAATAAAAAGTCCCGAAAAATCGGGACTTTTGTCATTGGTGCGCCCGACAGGACTTGAACCTGCACTCCTCTCGGAATTGGAACCTAAATCCAACGTGTCTGCCAGTTTCACCACGGGCGCATATATTTATTTGATTTTTTTCTATTTAAATTTTAGTCGACAGCAACAGGAATTAAATGCACTGTAGTAACGCTGCCCAAATCCAACGTGTCTGCCAGTTTCACCACGGGCGCATATATTTATTTAATTTTTTTCTATTTAAATTTTAGTCGACAGCAACAGGAATTAAATACACTGTGGTAACGTAGCCAAAATCCAACGTGTCTGCCAGTTTCACCACGGGCGCATATATCTTTATTTGATTTTTCTGTCTAATTTCTACCTGCCGACAGCCGCAGAAATTAAATGCACTGTAGTAACACAAACGAAATCTAACGTGTCTGCCACTTTCACCACAGGCGCATATAAAATTTTTGTTTATCATATCTTCCACATAAATTCAATATTAGCATACACCTGTTTTTATATAATGAATCAATTTTTCCAAATCATCAAACTCATCATAGTCACCAATAATTCCCTCCCTGTGATAAATAATTCCTGATTGTTCATTGCGTTCCAAACAGTCTAATAACTCTGAAATTCCGTATCTTCTCGCAAATTCTGCGAAAGCCCGTGCCTTGATTTTTTCTGCATACAAACCTTTGCGGCAATTTCCCGGCTCACACTCATAACAACCGTTTAATTTCTTTTCAATCACGCATTTTCTGTTTTCACACCATTCTGCGTCCTTGCACCACGAAAGATCCAAAAAGCCATCACGTTTACATCCTTTGCATTCTGTATTCTCGGAACATAAACAGCAAGCCAATCCACAGCGTGCGATACCAAGTTCTCGTTTCATATAAAATTCCCTTTCAATTTACGATTTTACAAGCAAATTCTAATTTCTATCAATTTCCGATAATAACTTCACTGTCGTAACGCAAACGAAATCCAACGTGTCTGCCAATTTCAACACAGGCGCATATTAAATTTTACTTTCGAATCAGCCCTGCTGGCAGGGACAGCTTTATAAACCAATGACGTAACGCGAACGAAATCTATTGTGTCTGCCAGTTTCACTACATATAAATACTATTAAATCAACATAGAAACTAATTTTTTTTACTCTTTCCCTCTTTCAACTTTTCGGATTGATTTTTCCACTTGGTAAAAGGGGCTTTCATCCAAAAACCTATTATCCATATAGCGCCGAAAATATCAATAAAAATTCCTATAACAGGAAAAATAATTGTAACAATAATACACACTAAAATCACAAAAATTGTTCCGAAGATATATCCCGGAATTACCTTACGATAGTCATCTGTAATATATTGAAAACCAACTTGCTTTCCATAAATTTTCCTTTTTTCATTTCTAAAGCTATTTATATTAGAAAGAGCCTGATTATCCTGCCATCCATCTTCTTTTGTGATATTATAATAATTTTTAATAGAATGTATTACTCCGCTGTCATCATTCCAATCTACATTTTCATCACTTTTTGTCAATTTCAACTGTGAAATCAATTCCAAAGCGCGTTTATACAGTGGATCCAATTCGCAACCACAGTTTCCGCATACTTCATTTGCTTGCTTAATTGCCGATACTAAAAGTTCTTTATCGGCATTTCCATCTAACCATTGCTGTGCAGGAACAGATATTAAATCCCAACCGGAGGCAGAAAATCTCTCCATAATAGATTTTAATTCTTCCATAATGTTGTTCCTTTCAAATTTTCAATACCCATTGTAAAAGTAAATTTATTCGAAAGTCAACCTGCCGCATAAACTTCATGACAGTAACACTATTCAAATAAAAAATATTATAATCTGCAGTTTGAGAAAGTAAACATCATTCAAGCCATTGTATAAACGCTGTTTTATCAGTACAATTATAGCCTGCACTTTTATAAAAAGAAAGTGTTTTTTCATCTTTTGAGCCTGTGAGAAGCATGATTTTGTAGCAATTATCAAACTCTGCAATTTTTTTCGCATAGTTTAAACATTCTGTAGCATAACCACGTCCTCTGTACTCTTCAAGAGTTACTACATTTTCTATAAAAGCATACGGACGTAAATTTCTTGTTAAATTAGGAATAATAACACACACGCACGATGAAACGATTTTTCCGTCAATTATATTTACCAACAAATGATGATTTTTATCATTTAAAATTTCATTCCACACGTTGTCCAAAGTTTCCGATCGTTTGGGGATAGAATTTTCATGCAAAGACAAATATAAATTTAACAGCTCGTTCTGTTCATCATATCGTATTTCGCGAACCATAATATTTTCTCTTTCAAATTATAAATTGTAAATTAATATAAAAATCAAACTTACATAAAATGGAAAATATTATTCGGCTGCTGCGCCGACTGTTTCAGGTGAAGCAGTATCCGAAGCCTTGGTATCAGAAATTTCATCCGTTTCTTTTTCAACAGCTTCATCTTTATTAGAAACTGATGCTTTTTTTGCAGAAACTTTCTCAGCAGGCTTTTCAAGTTCCTCTTTTTCCGCACGATCGCCTGCCGACTCTATGTAAATATCTTCGTCCGCAAGACTTCCTACAAAATTAAGCTGTTTTACCGGAATACGCTTAAGAGGAGAATAAATAAACTTTCCGCAAGAATCATTGCAGTTTACAAGTCCTCTTTTTTCGCACAGAACCTTATTGCCGTCTTTAGCTCGTCTGCCGAACTGACAGTAGTCGCATTTTGGAGCTATATGTTTGTCAAAATATTTACCGCCCTTAAATATAGAAAAAAGATCCATGATAAACACCTCAAATTAAAGTCGAAATCGTCTGATTTATATTATACCATAAATTTATTTATTTGTCCAGTGGTTTTTTTAGTTTTTTGATAAATGCCCAATAAAATTTTTAAAATCTGTCCGCATAGAAAACATATGCGTATTTTTCAAGCATAATTTTGACAAGAGCAAGACGAAAAAGCGACAGGTTCTTATTTATATGAAACCGCACTTTACGATATATTATCTAAAATAATTTCATAAAGCTCTTCATACTCAGGCACGTTTTCAATTTGTTCGATATTATCTCCCGTAAAAATTGAATTAATTGGATATGTTCCTGTTTTATCATTTTCGCGAACGGCAGTAAATTCGCACATACCATTATTTATGACAAGGAAAAAGTCTTTTTCTGAAAGGTCGTCATAGTAATTTTTTATATTTTCAAGTAATTCTTCAAGTTCAGTTCCGGAAATTCCATTGAGAACGTTTTTTGAGGAATCAGAGCTTATAACGTTCAAGCCGTTTAATTCGATACCCTCTGTATCTAAATCAACAATGGCAGAATTTGCCGCTTTATATATAGTTGAGGATATCGCATTAACTGCTTGCTGTTTTGACTTTCTTACATAGCCTATCATGGACGGAGAGATAACAGAATCAATTTTAAGTTCTTCGCCTGCTGTGTTGAACACCGGCATCGTGACCTCTTCGCCGCCAATAGAGTAAGTAACATAGGCGTATGTTTCAAATTCAACGGTTATATCAATGTCCTCAGCATTATTTATATCGTCAATTTTGTTTGTGATCTCCTCCATAAGCTGCATTTTTTCTTCGGAAATATTTTCTTCGCTGGAAAGCATTGCATATGTAACCCCTGCATCTGCCATAATGCCTAAAATACTGTCAAAGAAAGAATACGCCTTTTCTATGGACACGAGTTCCTCAGGCTCTGCAGTTTCAACAGTCAGGACTTCAACAGAGTCAATATCTGTTTCTGCATCAAAGAAATTGTCTAATTCATCTGAAATTATTTCGTTAAAACCAATGCTTTTCATTGAATTATAGGTACTTTCGGGAACTGAAAGCTGCAAGATCCTTTCGGCGTCACGGCTTTCAAAGGCATTGTAAACCTCAGTGAGGATCGCTTTATAGTCGTCATTTGTAAAAGCAGCTGCGGGTGTATCAGCTTTACTTTCGGAAGTTTCCATGATTTCCGAAGATTCTTCTGTAATTTTTTCAGTAACATTTTCAACCGCGGAACTTTCCTCCGAGTTTGGCAAAATAATTTCCTCCGATGAACTCGGCTCATCGTTACCGCATGAACAAAATACCGCTGTAATAACCGATAAAGCTAAAATTGATGCAATTAATTTCTTCATAATAATCCCCATTTCCTAACAGAAAACGATGTCTCCCGTGAATAAAGAGACATCGTCTGCTTATTAATACAATACTTCTCAAAGTATACTTTAAATATTCTGAATCTGTGCAATCGAAGACATCGGAGCGCTTACAGCTGATGCAGGATTTACAATATTATGCTCAGGAACTGTCGGTTCATTTTTAACAACCTTTACCTGATTGTAGCACTCCATACCTGTACCTGCTGGAATAAGCTTACCGATAATAACGTTTTCTTTAAGTCCAAGAAGCTTATCGCTCTTGCCTCTGATAGCAGCGTCTGTAAGAGCCTTTGTAGTCTCCTGGAAAGAAGCCGCCGACATGAAGCTGTCAGAGTTTGAAGAAGCTTTCGTAATACCCTGAAGAACAGGCGAATACTGCACAAGCTGCAAATCATATTCTCCTGCATCTATACGTGCCTGAAGCTCTGAATTGATAATATCAATTTCCTTACTGTCTACAAGAGTACCCGGCAGCAGATAGCTTGAACCCGATTCTTCTATCTTCACCTTGCGAAGCATCTGTCGAACGATAACCTCAATGTGTTTGTCGTTGATGTCAACACCCTGCAAGCGATAAACTTTCTGAACCTCATTGATGATATAATTCTGAACTTCCATTGTGCCGAGAATATTGAGTATATCGGCAGGATAAATATTACCCTCTGTAAGACGTGTTCCTTTAGGTATTTCCTGACCTTCCTGAACGCGTATCTTGAAGTTATAAGGAATCATATAGTTCTCAGATTCACCCGTTTCATCATTGGAAACAATGATGTTTCGAGTTGTTTTGACCTCTTCGATATGAACCTTGCCGGAGATCTTGGAAAGGATCGCAGCGCCCTTTGGTCGTCTGCTCTCGAAAAGCTCCTCAACACGAGGAAGACCCTGAGTAATGTCCTCAGCATCGGCAGAAGCAACGCCGCCCGTATGGAACGTTCTCATTGTGAGCTGAGTACCGGGTTCTCCGATGGACTGCGCCGCAATTACGCCGACAGCTTCACCAACCGATACGATATTGTTAAATGCAAGATTTGCTCCGTAGCACTTGGCACAAACGCCCGTTCTCGCCTTACAGTTAAGTACAGAACGTATCTTAATGCGTTCAACTCCTGCCTCAATTATTTTTTTGGCATCCGTATCGCTTATAAGCTTATTTTTCGAAACGATAAGCTCGCCGGCTTCGTCTCTGAGGTCGTCTGAAAGGAAACGTCCGACAAGTCTCTCTGCAAAAGGCTCAACAACTTCGTTGCCGTTTCTGATCTCAAATACTTCGATACCGTCAGTAGTGCCGCAGTCCTCCTCGCGAATGATAACGTCCTGAGAAACATCGACAAGACGACGCGTAAGATAACCCGAATCGGCAGTACGCAGAGCCGTATCTGCAAGACCCTTTCTCGCGCCTCGGGAAGCGATAAAGTATTCCAAAATGTTAAGACCCTCACGGTAATTTGCACGAATAGGAATTTCAATAACCGCACCTGAAGTATTAGCGATCAGTCCGCGCATTCCGGCAAGCTGACGGATCTGCGAAATAGAACCACGCGCGCCAGAGTCCGCCATCATCCAGATAGGATTGTATCTGTCAAAGTTTGCTTTCAGAGCAGTTGTAACGGCGTCTGTAGTTTCCGTCCAAAGAGTAACTATCTTTTTGGATTTCTCCTGAGCGGAAATATAACCGTAGCTGTACTCGTCAGTTATCTCCTGTACAGCTTCGTCCGCTTTGGCGAGTATCTCTTTTTTCTGCGGAGGTATCGTAGCATCGCATACGGCAACGGTCAGAGCCGCACGGGTCGAATATTTGTATCCGAGCGCCTTAATACGGTCAAGAACCTCAGATGTAGTCGTTGTACCGTGTATCTTGATACATCTCTCGATAATATCGGAAAGCTGCTTCTTTCCTACAAGGAACGCAACCTCCAGATCAAACTGCTTATCGGAGTTCGTTCTGTCAACATAACCAAGATTCTGAGGAATATTTTCATTGAAAATAAGTCTGCCCACTGTTGCATCTATAATTTTTGAAACTTTCTTTCCGCCTACATCTTTGGTTATTTTTACCTTGATGTTTGCGTGAAGAGTTACGTCATGCTCGTAATAAGCCATAAGAGCTTCGTTCACATCGCGGAAAACCTTTCCTTCGCCGGGTTCGCCCGGTTTATCCATTGTCAGGTAATAAGATCCGAGTACCATATCCTGTGAAGGTACGGCAACAGGCTTTCCGTCCGATGGTTTAAGCAGGTTATTCGCCGCAAGCATGAGAAAACGGGCTTCTGCCTGAGCTTCTGCCGAAAGAGGAAGATGTACAGCCATCTGGTCGCCGTCGAAGTCGGCGTTGAAAGCGGAACATACGAGAGGATGAAGCTTGATAGCACGACCCTCAACGAGGATAGGTTCAAACGCCTGAATACCAAGACGGTGAAGCGTAGGCGCACGGTTGAGCATTACAGGGTGATCTTTGATAACGTCCTCGAGAGCGTCCCATACTTTATTGTCTGCACGGTCGATAAGCTTTCTCGCTGATTTGATGTTTGCGATAGCCTTTTTATCAACCAGTCTCTTCAAAACAAACGGCTTGAACAGTTCCAAGGCCATTTCCTTCGGCAGACCGCACTGATACATCTTCAGCTCAGGTCCAACAACGATAACGGAACGTCCGGAGTAGTCTACACGCTTACCGAGAAGATTCTGACGGAAACGTCCCTGCTTACCTTTAAGCATATCCGAAAGCGACTTCAATGCGCGATTATTCGGACCTGTAACGGGTCTTCCGTGTCTGCCGTTGTCAATAAGAGCGTCAACAGCCTCCTGAAGCATACGTTTCTCATTTCTTACGATAATGTCGGGAGCGTCGAGCTCCAGCATTCTTTTAAGACGGTTATTTCTGTTGATGACTCGTCTGTAAAGATCGTTAAGATCGGAAGTTGCATAACGTCCGCCGTCCAGCATTATCATAGGACGAATATCCGGAGGAATTACAGGTATAACGTCAAGTATCATCCATTCGGGTTTATTTCCCGAAAGACGGAAAGATTCGATTATCTGCAATCTTTTTATAAGCTTAACTTTTTTCTGTCCGGAGGGAAGACCTACAAGCTCATTTTTCAGATCGTCGGAACAAAGTTCAATATTATTTTTCCATTCAACGTCTGTAAGTTCCGCAAATTTACGGCACTCATCACACTGACATTCCATAGGATTATTGAAACATGTTACTTTTCCGCCGTCCAAAGAAATTTTGCCCATCTCAACAAGACGATTCTTCTGAGCGTCATAACGTGCGGGATCATATTCGTTCAGAAGCTTTTTTATAGCCTCCGCACCCATTTCCGCCTTAAAATCATCGCCGTATTTTTCAAGATACGAAAAATACTCTTTCTCGGAAAGAAGCTGCTTCTTTACAAGCTCGGTATTTCCGGGATCAGTGACGATATATTTTGTGAAATAAAGAACTTCTTCAAGTCTCTTTTGGGACACTTCCAAAACCTGACCAATACGAGAAGGCGTGCCTTTAAAGTACCATATATGCGACACTGGAGCAGCAAGCTCAATATGTCCCATTCTCTCGCGACGGACTCTTGCGCGCGTTACCTCAACGCCGCAGCGGTCACACACTTTACCCTTGAAGCGAATCTTCTTGAATTTACCGCAGTGGCACTCCCAGTCCTTAGTAGGTCCGAATATTCTTTCACAGAAAAGTCCGTCTCTTTCGGGCTTCTGTGTTCTGTAATTTATAGTTTCGGGTCTTTCTACGACACCGTAAGACCAGCTTCTGATCTGTTCGGGAGACGCAAGACCTATTTTTATCGATTCAAAAGTATTAAATTCCAAACTGCTACCTCCTGCAATTTTATGTGAATACCTGATTCATATTTCTTATTTCAGAAAGCAGGCATTATACAGAGAATATGTTTTGCATTACTTTCTGCCTAAATCTATCGAAAAATTTACTGATCTCTGTATAAACGCCTGTTCGGTACGGTCGATTATTCGTCAAATGAATCGTCTTCGAGAGCGAAATCGTCAAAATCTCCCCCATCGTCATCGCTGTCGAAAATGTCGGTTTCCTCCTCGTCATCGAAGCTGAAGGTATCGTCCTTTTCAATGCTGTCGAATTCATCTTCTTCGTCTGCATTGAGAGTAAAGCCTGCATCACCGATCTCATCGTCGGAAAGAGCATCGAGACTTTCGGTTTCCTCATCGTTGAAGTCACCGCGAACCGGAATGGGATCGTCATCAAAGCTTTGTTTAAGGTCGATCTCCTCCTGATTAATGTCAAGAACCTTAACATCAAGACCCAGTGACTGCATTTCCTTGATAAGAACCTTGAACGACTCCGGAATACCGGGAGTAGGAACGTTCTGACCCTTTACGATAGCCTCGTAGGTATTTACACGTCCGATAGTATCGTCTGATTTAACCGTAAGGATCTCCTGAAGGGTATAAGCCGCGCCGTAAGCCTCCAAAGCCCAAACCTCCATCTCTCCGAAACGCTGTCCGCCGAACTGAGCCTTACCGCCCAGCGGCTGCTGAGTTACAAGGGCATAAGGTCCTACGGAACGAGCGTGTATCTTATCGTCAACAAGGTGGTGAAGCTTGAGGTAATACATATAGCCCACCGTTACGCGGTTATCGAACTTTTCGCCCGTACGTCCGTCATAAAGTGTGAACTTACAGTCTTCGTTAAATTCAAGAGCCTTCGGGTTAATGACCTTATCCATTGTATTAAGCTCGAAAATATCATCGCTGTTTTCTTTATTCTGAGCGTCCGCCATACGGAAGCATTCGCGTATATCGTCCTCGTGCGCTCCGTCGAAAACAGGTGTCATGATAGTCCAGCCGAGAGCTTTTGCAGCCATACCGAGATGCACCTCAAGAACCTGACCGATATTCATACGGGAAGGTACGCCGAGGGGATTGAGTACAATGTCAAGTGGAGTACCGTCCGGCAGGAAGGGCATATCCTCCTCCGGAAGAATACGCGAAACAACACCCTTGTTTCCGTGACGGCCTGCCATTTTGTCTCCGACCGTTATCTTACGCTTCTGAGCGATATAACAGATAACGCGCATATTAACGCCTGCCGAAAGCTCATCGCAGTTTTCGCGTGTAAATACCTTTACATCAACTATAACGCCTGCCTCGCCGTGAGGTACTTTAAGGGAGTTATCGCGAACTTCACGGGCTTTTTCGCCGAAAATAGCTCGGAGAAGTCTCTCCTCCGCAGTCAGCTCGGTCTCGCCCTTGGGAGTTACCTTACCGACAAGAATATCGCCCGCAGTTACCTCGGAACCTATTCTTATAATGCCGTTTTCGTCAAGATTTGCAAGGGCATCATCGCCAACGTTGGGAATATCCCTTGTTATTTCCTCAGGACCGAGCTTGGTATCGCGGCACTCGATCTCGTATTCCTCAATATGAACGGAAGTAAATACGTCTTCACGAACAAGACGCTCGTTAAGAAGAACCGCGTCCTCATAGTTATAGCCTTCCCATGTCATAAAGCCGATAAGAGCGTTCTTTCCGAGAGAGATCTCTCCGTCAGCCGTAGCAGGACCGTCCGCAAGCACCTGTCCTTTGGTTATCTTTTCTCCTCTGGAAACAATGGGACGCTGATTTACGCATGTACCCTGGTTAGAACGCTTAAATTTAATAAGCTCGTATTTTCTTTCGATGCCGTCGGCACCGATAACGTTTATCTTATCAGCGTCAACGTAGCTTACAGTACCATCACAGTCTGAAACGATACATACGCCCGAATCGACTGCTGCCTTATATTCCATACCCGTGCCGACAAAGGGACGCTCCGTTTTAAGCAGCGGAACAGCCTGTCTCTGCATGTTTGAACCCATGAGCGCACGGTTAGCATCATCGTTTTCAAGGAACGGAATCATTGATGTAGCAACAGAAACGACCATTTTCGGCGAAACGTCCATGTAGTCAACTATCTCGCGCTCACACTCAAGTATCTGATCGCGGTGGCGCGCATTAACTCTCGGACGCGCAAGTTTGCCGTCCTCGGTCAGAGGTTCGTTAGCCTGAGCTACAACGTAGTTATCTTCAACATCAGCAGTCATGTAGACTACCTCATTCGTAACAACGCCTGTTTTCTTGTCTACCTTGCGGTAAGGAGCTTCAATAAAGCCGTATTCGTTTATGCGCGCAAATGTGGCAAGATACGAGATAAGTCCGATATTAGGACCTTCAGGAGTTTCGATAGGACACATTCTTCCGTAATGACTGTAGTGAACGTCACGTACCTCAAATCCCGCACGGTCTCTTGAAAGACCGCCCGGACCGAGCGCTGAAAGACGTCTTTTATGGGTAAGCTCGGCAAGAGGATTGTTCTGATCCATAAACTGTGACAAAGGTGAGGAGCAGAAAAATTCTTTCATGGCCGAAGAAATCGGTCTGATATTAATAAGCGTTTGAGGTGTGAGAGTATTTACGTCCTGAGTCTGGATATTCATTCTCTCGCGGATACCTCTTTCCATACGCGCATAGCCGATGCGGAACTGATTCTGCAAAAGCTCTCCTACAGAACGTATACGTCTGTTGCCGAGGTGATCGATGTCGTCAACCGTACCCACGCCCTCGCAGAGGTTAATGAAGTAGCTGATTGTAGCGAAGATATCGTCAAGAATAATATGCTTTGGAACAAGTTCGTCAGCCTTTTTCTTAATATTTTCCTCAAGCTCATCGTCATCTGCGGAATTTTCTAAAATATCGCGAAGAACCTTGAAAGACACCTTCTCGTTGATTCCGTACTTTTCAACATCGAAATCGATATAGCCTTTAATATCGACCATTCCGTTTCCGATTATTTTTGCAACACGCTCTACAAGCCGAATCTGAGTCTCACCGCGTTCATTTGTGTAATATTCCTTTGCCTCTACAGTAACGAATGCGGAATATACGCCTGCCTGCTCTATTTCACACGCCTTGTCGTAAGAAACGCTCTCACCTGCCTCTGCCATGATTTCTCCCGTCATGGGGTTCACAACAGGCTCGGAAAGAGTATGTCCGGCAAGACGTGAAGCGATACCAAGCTTCTTGTTGTATTTATATCTTCCGAAGCGGCAGAGATCATATCTCTTTGCATCGAAGAAAAGATTATTAAGATGCGACAGCGCGCTTTCCACCGTCGGAGGCTCGCCGGGACGAAGCTTTTTATAAACATCTATCAGACCATCGGAGGTATTCTTTGTCTGATCCTTTTGAAGAATCGTCTGCCTGAGACGCTCATCACTGCCGAAAAGTTCAAAGATCTCCTCATCCGAACCGATTCCGAGAGCACGGATAAACGTAGTAAGCGGAATTTTTCTGTTTTTATCTATGCGGACATAAACAACATCGTTGGAATCCATTTCATACTCAAGCCATGCGCCTCTGTTAGGGATAACCGTAGCGCTGAACAGATCCTTACCCGTTTTGTCCTTTTCAAAAGCATAATAAACGCCGGGCGAACGAACCAACTGAGATACAATAACACGCTCCGCTCCGTTGATAACGAAAGTACCGCTGTCAGTCATGAGCGGGAAATCGCCCATATAGATCTCGCTTTCGCTTACTGCCCCCGTTTCTTTGTTGCAAAGAGTAGCGGTCGCGCGCATGGCTACCTGATAAGTAGCTCCTCTTGACTTGCATTCCGCAAGGGTATACTTGGGCGTATCGTCAAAACGATAATCCTTGAAATTAAGCACCAAATTACCGTTGTAATCGGTAATTGCGGTCATGTCACGGAAAACTTCTTTAAGGCCCTCTTCCCTGAACCACTGATACGAGTTCTTCTGAACCTCGATAAGGTTAGGCATTTCGAGAGGCTCGGTAATCTTACCGAAGCTCATTCTGACATTTTTTCCCAGCTGCTTAGGTGTAACATTCACCATAGGCGGAACCTCCTTTTTGTTTTCGCTTTTATACTCGCCGCTATTGCAAATCGTACAAAAAATAATACTGAACAAAAAATTTGTTAAAGAAACAGCGCTGACAAATAAATTCGATCAGAAAAATTATATGATTTGCAATAGCGGCGAGCATAAGTCTGTTAAGTATCTGTTCTAAATCTTTTTACAGCAATTACTTGCAAAACAGCAAATGCCGCTATAAAAATTTTCAAAAGCTATTGACAAGAGTATATAAATTATGATATAATATCTTGAAAGAATAACGATACCTTTACATACTGATACATTATAAAATTATATCATACTCGAATCACTTTGTCAAGGCATTTTAAAACAATTATGAAAACATTGGAAATTTTGTCGGATTTTTCATTGAAAAACCCGACATTTTTGTTGTTTAGCACAACGCCGCCTAACGTCCCGAAATTTCCCTGAAATTATTTCCGCTTTTTATTTACATTTTTCAAAAAAAATGGTATAATATAATATAACTTGTCTCTGAAATATGTTTACAAATCTTTTCATATGTTATCTGGCATAACTCGGACGAGTATAACATAAAAAGCGAAGTGATAAAATGTTTGCAAAAATTTCAAGCCTCGGACTTTTCGGACTCAACGCGTTCCCTGTGGACGTTGAAATAGATATAAGCCGCGGTCAGCCCCAGTTTGATATAGTAGGTCTTCCGGATACGGTCGTAAAAGAAAGCCGCGACAGAATAAGAGCAGCCTTAAGGTCGTGCGACATTAATTTCCCTGTAGCATCGGTCATGGTGAACCTCGCTCCGGCAAATACTAAAAAAAGCGGTTCAGTCCATGATATGGCTATATTTATGGCGATTCTTCGTGCCACTCACATAATAAACGATAATACGGACGGATGCGCGTTTATCGGAGAACTCTCGTTAAACGGCGATGTACGGGGAATAAACGGTGTTCTGCCAATGATAATACTCGCACGCGAACTTGGCATTAAGAACGTTTTCGTACCCTTCGATAATGCACGGGAAGCGTCTGTTATCAAAGGAGTTAACATATATGCCGTAAAAAACAGCGAGGAGCTTATACGTCATTTCCGCGGAGAAGAACACATTACCCCCTGCGAAAATTACATACCGCCTGCTCCTGTTTATAATGAAATACTTGATTTTGCCGACGTAAAGGGACAGCAGTTTGCTAAAAGAGCTTTGGAAATCGCAGCGGCAGGCGGCCATAATGCAATACTGGTCGGGTCTCCCGGAAGCGGTAAAAGTATGCTTGCAAAAAGAATGCCTTCCATACTGCCGCCGCTGACTTTTGAAGAAGCCCTGGAAACAACGAAAATACACTCCATTTCAGGACTGCTCTCTCCGGAATCCCCCATAATAACGAAACGACCGTTTCGTTCCCCGCACCATACAATTTCCTCTGCCGGACTTGCAGGCGGCGGTACGATACCAAAACCCGGCGAGGTTTCACTCGCTCACAACGGTCTGCTGTTTCTGGACGAGGTAGCGGAGTTTGATAAGCGTACCCTTGAAATACTGCGTCAGCCCATCGAGGACAGAAACGTTACAATATCGCGCGCTTCGGGAACGGTAACTTATCCGTGTACTTTCATGCTGATAGCGGCTATGAATCCGTGTCCCTGCGGATATTACGGTCACCCCACAAGACGATGCGTGTGCTCAAGTAAAAAGGTTTCCGAATATCAGCAAAAGATCTCAGGGCCTCTTCTGGATAGATTCGACCTTCATATAGAAGTCGCTCCTGCTGAATTCAAGGACTTATCTTCTGAAAGAAAAGAAGAATCCTCTGAGGAAATAAGAAAAAGAGTTTCTGCAGCACGAAAAATACAATCGGAACGCTTCAAAGGCACTTCAATAACCTGCAACGCCTTGATAACAGACGATAAACTTCAGGAATTCTGTCCGATGGACAACGATGCAAAAGCTTCTCTGGACAGGCTTTTCAAATCTTTGAGCCTGTCCGGAAGAGCATACTCGAGAATTCTGAAAACCTCAAGAACAATCGCGGATCTCGAAGGTTCAGAGTTTATAAAACGTCATCATATTACAGAAGCCGCTCAATACCGTATTGACAATGAAAACGCCCAAAAGCAGGACAGATAAAAACGGAAAGGACATTATATGAGATCAGCATTTAAAAAATTACATTCAAATAAACATAATCTTGATTTGGGTCTGCTGTTTGCCGTAACTCTCTGCGCTGTAATCGGAGTTCTGTTAATATACAGCATCGCGTCGAGCGAAGTAAGTCTCGATGAGGGAATCGGCGATAAATACTGGAAGACACAGCTTGTCTCAATGTGCCTCGGACTTACGGGCGCTGTAATAGTTTCGCATATAGATTACCGTAAGCTGGTAAAGCTGTGGTTTATATTCGTTCCGCTGTCTCTTGCCCTTGTCGCACTGACGTTTACGTCTCTCGGTATCACAAGAGACGGTGCGGACGACCGAGCATGGATAAACGTATTCGGAGTCAGCCTTCAGCCCTCAGAGATAATGAAAATCGCCTTTATTCTCAGTTTCGGATACCACTTATCAAAAGTAGAAGAAGAAATGAATAAGCCTCTTAACATGCTGCTGCTGCTCATTCACGGCGCAGTTCCCATGGGGATCGTCGTGCTTCAGGGCGATTACGGTACGGCTATCGTATTCGCAGCTATATTCGGATTTATGCTCATATCGGCAAAAATTTCATGGAAATACCTTGTTGCCGCGCCTTTCGTACTGGCAGCCGGCATTGCGGTAATGTGGTTCAACTTTCTGAACAGTTTTCATAAAGAACGAATACTGATACTTTTCCACCCCGGCACCGATCCGGAAAATATCGAATATCAGCAGGATCTTGGTATACGCGCATTACAGTCGGGCGGAGTTTTCGGCAAGGGGCTTTTCGCTTCCGAACATGAATATATATACGTTCCCGAACTTCACAATGATTTTATTTTCGCACATGCAGGTCAGGTATTCGGATTTGTCGGATGTATCGGCATAATCATTGTTTTAGCATATATCTGCCTTAAAGTTTTTGCTGACAGCCGTATTGCACGAGATCGTCTCGGACGCTTTATCTGCATGGGAGCTTTCGGGTTGCTTTTTACCCACTGCCTGATGAACATCGGAATGGTACTGAAAGCTGCTCCCGTAATCGGTGTGCCTCTGCCGTTTATCAGCGGCGGCGGTACAGCTATGGTAAGCATGTACACTATAATAGGACTTGTACTTAGCACATACGCGCATCGTGCGGTGAACTATAATGTTTTCTATGACGAGGACGAGGAATGAGCCGAGGACTGCAAAAATTTGCACTGAAAAATACCGATAAAATTTAATTGGCTATTGCAAATTTTATATTTTTATGTTAAAATGTAATTGTAAAATTTTAGGAAAGAAATATTTCTTAGAACCTGTCTTCATAAAATTTGTGCGTGGATTTTCGAGCAATTTTTGTCGGGGACAAGGCAAAATTTCACAGGCTTGCTGCCGCAGGTCAAGGAATTTTAACGCAGTCATCGGCAAAATTTGCCCAAAAGATGCGTGCAATATCTTGTGAAAACGGGTTCTTATCTTTACCTCTGAAAAAGGACGTGTTGAATATGTCTGTAAATTATGATGTGATCATTGCCGGATGCGGAGCGGCGGGACTTTACGCAGCTTTAAATCTCCCTTCCGAACTAAGTATTCTCATTCTCTGTAAAAGAGAACTGCCGCTGTGCAATTCCATGCTTGCTCAAGGCGGAATTGCCGGCGTTTACAATTCTCCCTCAGACAATATCCGATTTCACCAAAATGACACTCTCGTAGCAGGAGGTTTCAAAAATAATGTTGAGACCGTTGACATTCTCGTAAGCGAAGCGGCTCGTGATTTGGAACGTATAATCGAACTGGGCGTTGAATTTGACAAGAATCCCGACGGCTCATATCACCGAACTCTCGAAGGCGGTCACAGTCATCACCGCATATTCCATAAAGCAGATTCTACCGGCAAGGAAATTACCACGACCCTGTTGGAAAATGTTCAGCGTCTTTCCAATGTGACAATTATGGAAAACGTATTTATGTGTGCCGCAAAAAAAACATCAACAGGCTATTCGGCATTTTTAAAAGATGCTGAAGACAATTATTCGACTGTCAACTGCCATTTTATGATACTTGCGACAGGCGGTATAGGAAGAGTATATCAGTTCACCACAAACTCAGCTATTTCAACCGGTGACGGCATCACTTTCGCTTATGAAATGGGAGCTAAGATAAAAAATTTAAGCTATGTTCAATTTCACCCAACGGCATTCAATAACCGCGCTACCCGTGAATGCTTCCTTATTTCGGAAGCGGTGCGCGGAGAGGGCGCATATCTTCTTAACTGCCGCAAAGAACGTTTTATGCATAACTATGATAAACGTCTGGAGCTTGCTCCGAGAGACGTGGTGTCTCACGCTATAATCCTTGAATCTCGTAAGCAGAATTCCACGGATTTCTATCTTGATATAAGCTATAAGGACAGCGAATTTCTTAAAAATCGTTTCCCCATGATATACAAAAATCTTCTTGAACAAGGCTACGACCTTACAAAGGAGCCTGTTCCGATTTTCCCGTGTCAGCATTATCTTATGGGAGGAATAGATGTCGACTGCAACTCCGAAACTACTCTGCCTAACCTCTATGCCTGCGGTGAATGTTCACATACGGGCGTACACGGCAGTAATCGTCTGGCAAGCAATTCGCTGTTAGAAGCTCTGGTGTTCTCACGCAGGGCTGCCGAAAATATCGTTTCAAAACTCGATGCCGTTCCGAAAGAATTCGAACAGGCTGAATTCGATGCTCACATCGGAGCTGAAAAAATCCCCTCCGGAATCCGCACGGAAACACGAAAGATCATGCAGAACAGCTACTTTGTTATACCCGATAAAGATGCCGCCGGCGAAGGTCTGAAACGAATCACTGCTGTAAGAAACGATCTTTTAAGCGGAAAATATGTAGTTGACGCTGATTTTATACTCGCAAAGTCAATTGTAACAGTCGCTTACATTATATTGAATGAGGTAATACAGTAGTTATTGACTAAAACAAGTTGAGTTACGAACTCATTATCTGCGATATACCTCGGCCTTGGAAATTCTGACCCTGATAAAAATGAAACAGCTATAAACGGCATTCTTAACGAGGGGTGTAATTTTGATTTTTAATACAGGAAAATGGTGATATTTATGAAGCTTTTACAATGCTATGTTGACAATATAATAACAACCGCGCTTATGGAAGACATCAATTATATTGATGCCGCAGCAGATAACCTTATTCCGCCGGAACATGAAAGTTCGGCATACTATATAGCTAAGGATACAGGTGTGGTATGCGGAATTGACATTGCTGCAAGGGTATTCGAGCTTGCAGGCGGAAACGTTAATTTCAGAATACTTATGCCTGACGGCACAAAAGTGAAGAAAGGCGATATTATTGCAGAACTCGAAGGAAGCACTCTGACTATGCTCAAGGGCGAACGAACTGCTTTGAACATTCTCCAGCACATGTCCGGTATTGCAACGGCAACCAATAAATGCGCAGAACTTGTAAAGGGTACAAAAGCCTCCGTCACCGACACGAGAAAAACGCTCCCGGGGCTTCGCGCATTACAAAAATATGCCGTAACCGTTGGCGGCGGAAAAAATCACCGCTATAATCTTTCCGACGCCGCAATGCTCAAAGACAATCACATTGATGCTTACGGCGGTATTACTGCGGCTGTATCTGCTCTGAGAGAAAAAATCGGTCACACAGTAAAAATCGAGGTTGAAGTTCGTACTCTTGACGAACTGAAAGAAGCTCTTGCAAACAATGTTGAAATAATCATGCTGGATAATATGTCCTGTGATGAAATGAAACAGGCAGTCGAAATAACCGGCGGAGCGGCGCTTTTGGAAGCTTCCGGCAATGTTACTTCCGAAAATATCCGCAAAGTTGCAGAAACAGGCGTTGATATAATATCTCTCGGCGCCTTAACACACTCCGTTAAATGCTTCGATGTTTCCATGAAAATCAATAAAAAGAATTAATGCAATACCGCATAATCTTTGTGCGGTGCTGCCTATAGCCTTAAAACAAAATAACCGCTGATGATGCCGGAATAAATGGCATTATCTGCGGTTATGCTTTAGACCTTCTCAGAAACTAAAACGCACTGTCTGACTTGTCTTTTTTGTGTCATGCTTTGTCATATTTCCTTGCAATACATACAGTATTCCTGCGGAAATCTGACTTTGCCTGACACAAAAAAATCCTGCGTTATCCAGCACTTTTTAGTTTCAGAGGAGGTCTTTTCATTTGCAGCTTAAACTAAATTTACAGCAAACTTGTCATTTTGGGTATCTCTCCGTTCCGAAGCAGATCAAGAAGATGATAAAGTTCTGTTAATTCCGACAGCAGCTCATCGCTGTCGTTTTCGGCAAGATGGCGAACTCTTGCGCACAATCGGTCAAGCTCTGCAAGCTTATTATTCTGCACAAGCATCGCAGCTTTTGTGCGGAATTTTTCCCAATCCTTTTCAAGAGTTCTTGTAACTTCCACAGCTCCGTCGCTGTCCCCTTGCGAAAAAAGCTCCTCAGCCCTGACTGAAAGTTCCATAAGAGACTTACATCTGCCGTTTATCCATATTCCCGAAAAAATACTTGCGCCTACTAAAAGCAGCACAATTCCCAGGCTTATTTTAAATCGTGTCATTTTTTCTGCTCCTTTTTATCATTGTTTGAAAGTTCAATCGGCTTGCTGTCGGCTTTTTTGGCAATAAAAACGCTGCCGTTTTTATCTGCGGTCATTATGAAAATCTCATTAATCTTCAATCCGGACTTTTTTGCAGTATTTCTGACAAACTCTTCACTATATCCCAGCGACTTTAAAGCAGTCGGCATAGTCTCTCCATCCGATACTATAACTTGAGGCGGATCAAGTTCATCGGCATCAATATTCAAATCCTCTCGCGTCGGAGTATCCTTGCCCTGCTTTTTCATTATAGAAACGCTTCCGGTAGTTTCTACGATAGCATACTGAACTTCGGATAAATCAAATATCTGCTCCCCTCTCATCGCAGTCATAAGGTCGTCAACAGAAAATCTGAGTTCACGAAGAACACGGCGATTTATTTTTCCGTTACTGATAATTATTTTCGGACTACCCGAAATAATCTTCCTCAGAAACGGCATACCCAATATAAGCCATGAAACTATTACTTCATAACATACAAGAGAAAGTATCGGCGTAACCCCTACGATTATCGGAATATCCGTATCTTCGAGTGGAAGCGTTGCGATATTCGAAACAAGAATGGTAATAACAAGCTCGGAAGGCTGTAATTCTCCAAGCTGACGTTTTCCCATAAGTCTCACGGCAAATATGACTAAAATATACAGAATTAATGAACGTATCAGTATTATCGACATAATTTCACCCTTTTAAAAAGCCTGTTTTCAATTCACTTGAAATTATTATAAACCAAAAAAATTTTTTTATGCATGAATAACAAGCTAACAATGTGCAATAATAATTTCAGCTTCAGCGAAGCGAAAAAATATCGTTCGAAACATTGCATCTTAACTAAGTTTAAGCTGTCAATGTTGAGCGGCGAACAGAAGGAGTTGTTCATAATGGATAACAAGCAGAAAAACGATTCTATTAAGTGTACGGTTTCCCAGTGTCAGCACAATATGGTAACAGAGAATTATTGTTCTCTCGGCTGTATTTCGGTCGGCACACATGAATCCAATCCCACAGTCCCCGAATGTACAGACTGCAACAGCTTTGTAAAGCGTACAGGCTGCTGCGGCTAATTACTCCACAGTAATGCCGCGGGCGAACTAAGTTCGCCCATACATATTTATGAAACTAAATAGCTTAAACTAACAGACAAATATTGACAAATGGTAAAAAAATTCTTTTTCTCTTGCATTATTTAAAAAAATGAGGTATAATATATAGAACAGGATATTTAAGCTGAGAGACTTGCTAATATAATTTTTGTCTCTTAACTCTGACTTATATAAGGGGGCTGTTTGCAGTGTTCGATAAAACTATGACTTTCAGCGTAAATGAAGATAAGGAAGCTGAACTGAAAAGAAATCTTACCATTATTTATGATGCTCTCGTTGAAAAGGGCTATAATCCAATAAACCAGATCGTAGGATATATCCTTTCCGAGGATCCCACCTACATAACCACCTATAACAACGCCAGAAGCCTAATTCGCCGCATAGACCGTGACGAGCTGCTTCAGGTGCTTGTTCGGGAATATTTACAGAAATAATAAAAAGCGAGCCGCGGCGGCTCGCTTTTTTCTTAAACGAAATTCTTTCAGCATTTTATTTTTAAAATCTAAAATCCCTTTCTCCGTTTCTGATTTTATCCAAATAACTCAAAGCCTTTTCACGTCTTTTAGGGTCGGGGACTTTAAGTATCTCACGGTCGATAAGCTCTTCCCCAAGCTTTCTTGTTTCGGGACTTGCATAATCCTGCAAATACTCCTGCAAAGTCAGCAGCGCGTTGGGATGACAGCAGTTCTGAATCTGACCGACTTTACAAAGAGCCATAAATCTATCTCCCGTGCGTCCCTCACGGTAACATGCCGTGCAGAAAGACGGAATATAGCCGCCTTCTATCAGCCACTTAACAACCTCGTCAAGCGAACGCTGATCGGAAACGTCAAACTGCTCCGTATCATGAGGACGCTCCTCGTCCGAATATCCGGCATATCCGCCGACAGACGTTCTCGAACCGCCTGAGATCTGCGAAATACCGAGTTTCATTACCTTTTCACGGCAGCTTTCGTTTTCTCTTGTAGAAATTATCATTCCGGTATAAGGTACGGCTATCCTGATGCATGCAATAATTTTTGCAAAAGTATCATCGTCGATTCCATTATCAAACTGACCGGGGTCAATATCTGCGGCTCTTTTCAGTCTCGGAACACTGATAGTATGCGGTCCTACTCCGTGAACGGCTTCAAGATGTTCGGCATGCATGAGAAGTCCTGCAAATTCATATCTGTACTTATCAAGGCCGAAAAGAACTCCGAGACCTACATCGTCTATGCCGCCTTCCATAGCTCTGTCCATCGCCTCGGTGTGATAGGCGTAGTTATGCTTCGGACCTGCGGGGTGAAGAACTTCATAGCTTTCCTTATGGTATGTTTCCTGAAAAAGAATGTATGTGCCGATTCCTGCATTTTTGAGTTTTCTGTAATTTTCAACGGTAGTAGCCGCGATATTGACGTTCACACGTCTGATCGCGCCGTTTTTGTGCTTTATGGAATAAATAGTCTTTATACACTCCAAAATATACTCAAGAGGGTTATTTACAGGGTCTTCGCCGGCTTCGATAGCAAGACGCTTATGACCCATATCCTGTAATGCAATAACCTCCTGTTTTACCTCCTCCTGCGTAAGTTTTTTACGCGGGATTTCCTTGTTCTGAATATGATAAGGACAGTAAACGCACTTATTCACACAATAATTCGAGAGATACAACGGAGCAAACATTACAATTCTGTCGCCGTAAAATGCATCTTTGATTTCCCTTGCGAGCGCGTATATTTTTTCTGTCATTTCCGGCAGGTCGCATGCAAGAAGTACGCTTGCCTCACGGTGAGAAAGTCCTGCACATTCAACTCCCCTTCCGGTTTTCTTCGGACGAGCTTTTTCAAGCAGTTCCTCAATAAGCTTCTTATTATGCTTATTAGCATCGGCATATTCAATAGTTTCCAGAATTTCCTCATCTGAAATAAATTCCTCAGCCTTTAAAGATTTTACATCATACATAATAATTCCTCCTGTTATTGGTTAGACAAACGACAGACCATAATATATTCTTCATCGTTTTCATCAACAATTTCAAATCCGACATTCCTGTACATATTCACAGCATAATTTGCTTTCTGCACAGCTAAAGAAGCCTGCTTATATCCTGAGCTTTTCAATTTATCAAGCATTGCTTTCATAAGTGCAGTTCCGATGCCTTTATTACGATATTCCCTGTAAAGAGAAATAGCAAATGACGGCGTTTCATCATCAATATGCCCGTAATCATTTATAATACGTACCCATACTGCGCCAATGATCGTATTTTCAGCTTCTGCCACAAAACAAATGTCGCCTTTTTTCTCTCCGAAATTCTCAATATAAAGCTGCAGCTCAGGCTTCTGAATAATTTCCTTTGGCGGAGCTTTGATTCCCTCAGGAATAAAAATTGCCTCGTACAAAAAGTCGTCTAAAACATGGTATTCTGATGTTTTTATTTTTCTGATAGTGTACTCCATAAATTATCCTTTTACTTTTTAGATATGGCAGCCTTTACTGATACTCCACGAATGTGTCCGAGCTGCCCTGTGAGACTGCTTATTTTATCGGGCGAAGCGTCAATAGCCACTGAAATCAGCGAAATACCGCGTTCCTTGTAAGGAATTCCCATTCTTCCTATAATCACATCATTGAAGCTGTGAAGCACAGCGTTTACCTCACTCACCGCTGTCGGGTCGTCGATAACTATAGCTGCTACCGCTATTCTTTTTTCTTCCATCATAACCCCCTTGCTCTTAATTCCGATACGATCCTAACATAAAAATCGGTTATATCCGATATTTCATTTTCACTTGCGGGCTGTTTTCTGCTTAACGGTCTGCGGCGAAGGTCTACCTCGTCCGGATGAGAAATCCCTCTGTTTCCCGTTCCGGTAAATACTCCTCGGAAATTCTGCCATTTTACTTCGTCGGGAACAAGCATTCCATCGCTTTCGCCGCTGAGAAGCTTTACAGCAATATAAGGTACAGTCATTATAATATCGCTGAACGGATTTTTCATTTTAAAAGCATAGCTCTGATAGTAAACACCGCTGAAATCAGGGTTCTGACTGTTGAATTGCTCCATAAATCCCGTGGTAAGCTGTTCAAGGCAGCGATAAGTATCGGGACTTTTGTCACCGCCCAGTTTCTCAAAAAAATCAAAAACTTTGCTTCCTGACCTCAGCAGAAACTTAGGCAGTTTCATAAGATTATCCATTGTGCGCGACCCATTGTGCGGTGTACTTAAAGTCGTTAAAGAAGCAACACAGTATCCCATTCCCATTGTAGAAATAAGGTATCTCGCTTCAATACCACCCTTTGAGTGAGCTATTATATTTACTTTTTCCGCACCTGTTTCTAAAAGAATATTTTCGAGAGATCTTTTTAAAACCCGACAATTAGATTCAACAGAGCCGTTTGCATCTTGACACCCGAAATATATGTCTGCACCATATTTTCGAAGAATATCGGGAATACGTCCCCAATAGCATATCTTTCCATCACGGAAACCCATACCATGTACTAAAAATATCGGATATTCAGTTTTACAGTTATAGTTTTTATTCATAAAAATAGAAATACCCACAATTACAGTGGGCATAATACGTCAGTTCATTTACAGTTGACCGATAACAAAGAAATTCTCTGCTGCCCGAAAACGCTTTATTTTTCACCGATTACGGAATAAATCCCAAAACCCGTTTTAAGGCAACACTGCACAAAGCACGCCTGACGGCTTTGCACGTCATCTGCTTGCATATTTTCCGTCATATCACACAAATTTTCCTTGTAATACGACAGTATTGCTGCGTCAAATTTATGCAATCTGACGAAATATATGACTGTGCATCTGCCGCACAATCCTTGTGCGGTGTTGTCTTAAATATTATATCACCTTTTTTTCATAATGTCAATCCATAAAGTTAGCATTTAATAACAATATATTGCTCCAAATTAAAAATTAATGTTTATCAGGTTCCCGATTCACTTGAAATTCGACAAAAAAAATGATATAATGTTATTGTACGATTTCAGTATCCTGTTTAATATCTTGTAAAGATATGTTCTGAGGTATTAAACAGATCACAAGAGTAATATACAATTTATAAGGAGGAAATTATGGCAAACCAGCTTTGTATAGTTCTCGATTTCGGCGGACAGTATAATCAGCTTATCGCAAGAAGAGTACGTGAATGCGGAGTATACTGCGAGATCAAAAGCTACACCACGCCTATAGGAGAAATACGTGAACTTGATCCGATGGGTATTATCTTTACAGGCGGTCCGAACAGCGTTTATGAGGAAAGTTCTCCGCATATTTCAAAGGAGATTTTTGAACTCGGCATACCGATCCTCGGTCTTTGCTACGGCTGCCAAATCGTAGCTTATACGCTTGGCGGATGTGTCGAAGCATGTGAAAAAAGCGAGTTCGGTAAAATTGAAATTACACAGAAACATGAAACTCCGATTTTTAAAGATATTCCCGAAAAAAATATTGTATGGATGAGTCACGGCGACTATGTAAGCAAACTGCCTGAAGGATTTTACGTTACTTCACAGTCTGCCGATTGTCCATGCGCATCCTTTGAAAATCCAGAAAAAAAACTTTACGCTTTGCAGTTCCACCCCGAAGTAACTCACAGCGAATTTGGAAAACAAATGCTCCGAAACTTCCTTTATGAAGTATGCTGTTTTTCCGGCGACTGGGTAATGGATGATTTTATTGATAAAACCGTTGCTGAACTGCGTGAACAAATCGGAGACAAAAACGTTATCCTCGGACTTTCAGGAGGCGTTGATTCGTCAGTAGCTGCCGGTCTTCTCAGCCGCGCTGTCGGAAAACAGCTTACCTGCGTTTTTGTTGACCAGGGACTTATGCGTAAGGACGAGGGCGACTTTGTCGAGGAAACGTTTACAAAACTCTTTGACATGAATTTTGTCCGCGTAAACTGCAAGGACAAGTTTCTTTCAGCATTAAAAGGTGTGACCGATCCGGAAAAAAAGAGAAAAATTATTGGTACGGAATTTTATAACGTTTTTTGGGATAAAATCCGTGAACAAGGGACGGACGGCTTCTTTGCCCAAGGTACTATATACCCGGATCGAATCGAATCAGGTAAGGGAAATAAGGCAGGACACGGAAAAACCGATGTTATCAAAACGCATCACAATATGGTAGAAATGCCCGAGGATATTCAGTTTGCGGGAACTATAGAACCGCTCAAAGATCTATTTAAGGACGAAGTGCGCGCTGTAGGAGAAAAACTCGGTATACCGCATGATCTTGTGTGGAGACAGCCCTTTCCGGGACCTGGTCTCGGCGTCCGTATTCTCGGCGAAATTACTGAGAATAAAATAAAAGTGCTTCAGGAAGCTGATGCAGTTTTTCGCGATGAAATACGCAAAAGCGGAATCGAAAGCGAACTGAAGCAGTTTTTCGCAGTTCTTCCGGATGTTCGCACAGTAGGCGTTATGGGCGATCACCGTACATACGACCATCTCATAGCTATACGTGCTGTTACTACTGATGATTTCATGACAGCCGATTGGGCAAGGATTCCTTATGACGTTCTCGCCCGCGTCTCCAACCGCCTTACGAATGAAGTTGAACACGTTAACCGCGTTGTCTACGATATTACCTCGAAACCTCCCGGAACTGTAGAGTGGGAATAAAAAACGCCCTTTTTGAAACGGCGAAAAATAGCCGTTTTCACCCGTAAGCCATCGTATGATACTATTTGCGATACTAAACTACTGATGAATAAGTAACCAAAGGTTTGCAGGTGGTACAGCACAAACAGCATAAACAACAAATCGCCGCAGTACATTTCATTGCACTGCGGCGATTATCTATCTATCAAAACGGATTTTCCATTCCGTCCATACTGTATAAATATTAGCACACTCTGTCAAAATTGCTATCATCTTCATCTGTAAAATAATGCGGCGTATATACCTTATCAAAGTTATCCATCCATATCAGAGAACCGTTATAGTTGTTAAATGTCTCATTGATCTGTACCCTGTCTGAGGCAGTCATTTCAAACTTACGCATTTGGAATGCATCAAGGTAATCCATAAAATTTTCCTCGGTTACATAGCCTCCGATGATAAAGTTTTTGTTATACCTGTCAATCATCCTGACATATGGCTCTAAAATATTCACACTGGGAAAGCCTATCACAATATCTGCCGTCTTGATCAGCTTGATGTGAGCCGCCTGCTTGCTGTTGTCCTTGACCTTAAACGTCTCCTTATGCTTGGCAAGGAACTGCTCCACTGCAATGGATTGGCAGCAGTCATCTTCTGTAAGTTTTGACGGAACTTTTTCAATCACATACTTTTCACCCTCAAGCAGATCTGCCCATTCCTCAGGCTCATCGGAAATCGGGAAGTTTGTAATGATAAGCTTTTTGATTCCCAATTTTTTGAAATTGGTAACCAGATAAACCGTCAGAGCATCCGGCACGCTGTACTTCATGTCGGTATGTAAACACACCACCCTTCCGTCCAGCTTATGACTGACCTTGTCAAGTCCTATGCTCACATTTTCCTGCTTCAGCTCTGACGACCAGTTTCTTTTGTCTTTCATTTGGGTATACCTCCTGTAATTTAATATATTTATTTATTATTATCATGTCGATTTTAAGGCGTTTCCTCATTGCCTCTGAATTCCTCTATCAGCCTGACTGCAAATCCCAGTGTTTCCCACTGTTCCTCAGTGTAGCTGCCGTTTTCTTTGAGTTCTCGCATAAGGTCGCAAAGTGTGTTTTTCAATGCTTTGTAGAGCTTCGGACTGCCTCTGACAACGATTTCTTTTTGCAGGATACAAGCAATGATGTAGTCCTGCTTTGTCAGCCCTGAGAGATAAACCTTGGTATTCAGCATCTCCACCTCTTCCGGTGACATTCTGAACCCAACCGTTACGCTCCTCCATCTGCCTTTGGGGTCAAGTGTTTTTTCACTCATCGTCCTCATTCCTTTCTTTATCAAGTCTGTTTGCAATTGCAGTCTGCGTTGTCGGGAACATATGGGCATATCTGTATGTAATATCAATGCTTTCGTGTCCCACTCTGGCTGCAATATCCACTGCTGAAAAGCCTTGATTGATCAGCAGTGAAACATGAGAATGCCGCAAATCGTGTATGCGGATTCGCTTGACACCTGCCGCCTTGCTGCCTCTGTCCATTTCATTATGCAGATAGTGCTTGGAAATCTGGAATATCCTGTCATCCTCCTCGATGCCATAAAGGGAACTGATGCAGGCTTTCATTTCCTCTGCCAGAAATTCAGGCATGACAATGGTTCTGATACTCTTTGGCGTTTTCGGGTCGGTGATCACGTCTTTCTGCTTGATACGCTGATAGGACTTGTTGATTCTGACAGTGTTGTGCGTGAAGTCAAAGTCCCCGGGAGTCAATGCAAGCAGCTCTCCCATGCGTAAACCACACCAATACAGCATTTCAAATGCATAGAACGACATTGGCTTGTCCATTACCTCCTCAATGAATTTCAGGTATTCTTCTTTCGTCCAGAACTCCATTTCTCTTGCATCCTTTTTGCCCATACTGCCTGCTTTGACAACAGGGTTGCACCGTAAACCATAATATTTTACGGCATGATTGAAGACGGCAGAAAGCTGGCTGTTAATCGTCCTGAGGTATGCCGGTGAATACGGCTTGCCCTTGTCATTGCGATAGCCAAGCATCTGGTTCTGCCATTTCAGGACATCGGCAGCCTTAATATTGCTCAGTGCCATTTTCCCAAAATAGGGAAGCAGTATGGAATCAATAATGGCATCCTTTGTCTGCCATGTATGCTCCCTGATTTTGTGGAGCATATCCTGACGATATGCTCCACAAAACTTTTAAAGGTCATATTCAGGTCGTTGCTTTCACTAAGTGTAAACTCCCTTTCCCATTCCATAGCGGCTTTCTTGGTTTTAAAGCCTCGTTTGGTCTTTTTCCTGTGTAAACTTGTATAGCAGGAAACATAGTATGTACCACGTTCTTTATCCTTATAAACTGGCATGATACAACCTCTCCTTTCTCGGTATAATTGTAGATTTTTTCTGCAAATACTTCTTGCTGACCTTTCCGGAAACAGCAATAAGGCTCTTTGCACGTACATATCAAAATGAGGAAAATCATTTCCTCATGTAATATGCGTTGACATAGAACAGACAGTCGTAATGGCATATGTCAACATCTACCGAAAACTTATTGTTTCTGACAATATATGTATCATGGAATTTTTTTCTTGATTCCAAACTGTTCCATGACGAGATGTATTTTTCAGCCTGCTTTCTGTCTGCACTGTCGTAGATGAAACCCTGAATCTCGAATGCCTTTGAGCGTGACATTTTTGCACCCTCAGTGACAAACTTTTCTTTTGCAGCTTTAAATGTGCTTACCTTAAAGCTTCTTGAATTGATTTTTACTTCAAACATAATAGTTTCTCCTTTGTAAGCTTGTATAGCAGGGAACGTAGTATGTACCACGCTCTTTATCCTTATAAACAGGCATTTATACCGCCTCCTTTTTCTCGGTATAGCCGTAGATTCTTTCGTCCACATACTTTTTGCTGACCTTTCCTGAGATGGTCACAAAGTTCATTGCTGCAAGTTCCTGATTCCATTCCTGAATCATCAGGTAAGCCTTGCTCTTGGAAACGCCAAGCATTTCAGCTACCTCCTGTGCTGTGTAAAATAGTTTTGCCATGTCAATCTTTCCTTTCTGTTTCATGTTTTCAGTTTTTATGAGCCTTGGGTGATTATTCTTTATTAGAACGCTTCTGCTACGTTTTTTCGTGAACTGGGGGTGAATTTTTCAGCTGCCCTCACCGGATGATTTTACCCCATTGGCATCACCCCCTTTCTTGGTTTTCTTTCTGGGTCTGTATTTTTTATGCTTGAATTTTGTTTTTTAGGAGTCGCCATTACAATGGTATCCCAGTATTCGGCAATGCTTGCAGAAATATAATATCGCCCATCCTTTCCATAAGGCCTTATATTTTCACGTTCAAAATGCTGTATCATTCTGTCTATGATAAAATAATCCTCCGTTTTCCAACTCATAAGTTTTAAATTATCTTGCAGTTCCTGTGAGTATAGCACTGCTCTCACGCCTAAAAATTCGTCAAAGTTTTTCTTCATATTTTTACACAAGTAGCTGATTAAATTTTGAAACGCACCAGCATCGCCTTTATGTACAGTGTCAACGATTCCAAGACCCCAAATCTCTCTGATAAACTTCTGTTTTGTGTTAACATCAAGATTGCAAAGCATATGAAAATGCCAGTTCCCATTTTCATGTCTTGCAAAAGTCGTTACATGACGGAAATTATCATAATGTCCTCTCATTCGCTCTATGAATTTCCTGAACTCTTCTTTCGCTGTTTTCAAGTCTTTGAAGTTTTTCTGAGGGAATCTTTTAGCGTCAAACGTCAACATGACGTGCATTGCATTTGTATTGTCAAAGTTGTTTCTACATAGATGTTTGATTTTGGCACAGAGTCTTTCGTACCTGCTATTCTGATTATATCCATAGTAGACACCGGTACCGGCTGGCTTTTGCGGCATGATGTAGCCTTTGTTCCGTTTCTTTTTTGCCTCCTTATGGATAAACAATTTCTCTATGCACGCTTTATCATCGTCTATGACGCTTTCAATCACAGCATGACATTCATCAAAGCTGCTTTCATCTTTCAAGTCATAGTCACAAGGCATACCCTCTTGGAAATTATTGTATACATTTGTTCCCTCTCTGCCCATACTGAATATCATGGATGTGTTTTTTCCTTCTTCATTTGTGTTCATAGCTTTCGCTCCTTTTTGTTATTTTATTTGACTGCAAATTTGCTTTTCTGACCCTTAAAGCAAATCAAAAAGCCCCAAAAGTAATGTGATGACCCTCTCTATACGCAAATGTCTAAATCAACGTCCTAAAAAATGCCGAATGAGGGTGTTTTTCAAAATTTCGTATGAATGCACAAATACAAGTTCCGGTTTATGTGCGTATTGCACATTAGGTCTTTGCATGAAGTTTTCTAATGATAAACAAAAAAGCACAGCCAACTGATTTGACTGTGCTTTTCTGGTTCAATGTTCTTATATAATATATTTTACTGAGCGTTTGCGTGTGGTTTTCCATAAGGACAATGAGAGAGCAACTTCATAACGCTTTCCACTGCTAAAGCAAGACCACTCTATTTTATAATTATAAATATAATACGTTTCTGACCGCACTTAAAATTTCCTCTCTGAATTTTGGCAAAAAAATAAAAGCCTGATGCTTTTGAAACATGATATATACTTGTAATCAAGAATGTGCGAAACTGATGGAAATCTTTTTTAAGACGACCAAAATAAACATAGTGATTCCTGTAAAATCCAAACCTCTTTCGTCACAATGATCTATATGAAAAATACCACATCACCTGAAATCCTGTACTCTCATCCTTTTGAACAATGTCCCTTAAAATTTCATATGTCAATTGCAGAATATTTCAAAGCTGATTCAATTCTCAAACTCTCGTAAGGTTTTTTACATACATTTTGTTTTTCATTTTTTGTAGGTGGATTTTACCCCACTGCTCCTCAATTTTTGGCTCATATGTAGTATCGTTTGAAAAATTCTTTCGATTTTCAACTAACGTAGGTAAGGTATATGCCCTATCAAATATTTCTTAAATGTTCAAATTTCATTTTCAACAATGCTCTGAAAGCTAAACCCAATTATTTCAAATCCTGTACGGTGATGTTGGGGGCGAAGAAGATATCGCTGATGAAGAATGACCTGAGGTCGGGCATGATGATGTCGCCAAGTTTGCTGCCGTCTGTATCACAGAACTCACCAATCTTATTAGCCGTTCCATACATCAGTGACGTATTGGAGGTTACTATCTGGCTCATTACGGAACTTGTCAGTATATCACCCTTGTTCGCCATGTTCGGAATGATTTCCGGGTCAAGTACGGAAGTTCTCTCATAGGGATCAATGAAACCAACGGATAACGTGGTATCAAATTTCGCTATGGTTAAACCATCAAACGCCTCAAAATACCATTGCCCATCTGCTTTGCTCCAAGGTGTTGCCTTGTCTGAACCTGTGCCCTCTTGTAACTGCTTGTAAAGTTCTTCAACGATACCTGTGTTCTCTGCGGCAAGCTTGATGTCTGTGCTTAAACCTGCTGTGTAGGTGAAATGCTTTGGCTCTGTTTTTGACCATTCTGCTACAAGCACTGAACCATCTCCGGAGGGTGTACCTGTGAAGTTTGCCACTGCTGCTGAACTTTCAGTATTGCTTGTGATACATAATACTTGCCCTACACGGTTCATATAGAATGTGTAATAGGTTGTTTTGGTGTTTGCGTTAGGTGAACTGGACTCATAGTTCGTATCAAAGTCACCTGTGTTTCCATCTCCATCCTTGTTATTTCCTGTTGCAAGGGTGTAATTATTAAACTTTATTGCACTCGGCTTTTTATTAGTGTCAAACTGAACATCGCCATCTGGTCTGTAGTAATATTTATCTTCCTTGCCTGAGAAATCTGTTACACTGTAAGCATTTGGAAGATCATAGAGGTTCTTGTTTGAACCAAGGTCACTGCTGATCTGGTTATAAACTGTGTTATTCTTATCATACGTGTTACCATTATCCTTGGTGTTCGTGTAAGCTTCTGTGGAGGTGTTCTTTGTGAAATACTGCTCCACATTTAAACCCTCAAAGCCTGCTGCTACGCTCTCTACAAGCTTAGTATGCCTTGCTGCTGCATCATTTATGTTGGTTGGCATTGAACCAAAGGCATTGGGGTCATTCTGTGAATTGACTTGTGCATAGCCTGCACTTCATTTTGGTAAATATGCACTGTAGGAAGTGATGTGAACGGTCTGCCTGTTGTTTGTTGGAATCGTGATGGACAGTGTTGCACCGCCTGGGAGTGCACAATTGTCTAAACCGATTAAACTGTTCGCTCTTGCGTGTGTACTCCACTGTTCACTGCTGATTTCTATGCGTCCATTTCTGGTGGTGTTAAGGACGTTATTGACTACATCTGTACCCTTTGAAGAAGATACACTGTGTCCATAGAAACTTACTTCTGCATAATCATAGGTGTTTAAGTATCTCTTTTCCTCACCAATGACATAAATTTGATTTGCATTGTTGAAACTGGATGTGCTTACTACCTCACCATTTTTACCTAAATTTCCATTGTATGCGGAGGGAAGTTCATATTGCATTGTGTAATACGGATAGAATGAGATTGTATTAGCTGCCTTCATGCTCTTAACATAGCCATACTGCCCTCTGTCTTTATCTGTGCCATTGTTCGTTGTGACGGAATCTTTATATGGATTGTCTAAACTTGAACCATAATGCACTTTGTATTGAACATTCTGTGTGATTGTTACATCACTTGCTGCATTGAGATATTTGGTGTTGCCTATGGCTGTTTTCCATGTGCCATCGGATTGTTTGATTTCGTATAATCTTCTGAGGGAGTGAATTTCATATGTGCTGGTGTCACCGGATAATGGTGCACATTCTGCTCTTCCGAGTATCTTTGTATCACTATCTGGATATCTGAGTGATTGGAGTGCATTTGCATATTTAAACAGCTGAACTTTACCATATGGGGTATCTGCTGTTCTTGGCTGTTCAACGCCGTTAAAGTTTACAGTACTGTTGAGTTGATTCACTTTATTGCTGACTATGTGTATGCTCTTTACCCCATCACCAACTTCACCAAAACTAAAGTCTAATTTGAAATTCTGTGTGGAATTGTTGGGCTGTCTGGAGGTTGACGGAGTTGCACTTGATTTTTCTATAACTGCGTTGATCGGGCTAAACTTGGTATTCATATTATTTGCTGTGAAGTCACCAATTAAATTATCTGTATCTGTAACTAATAATTTACTGCTATTGCCTTGTGTTTTTGATATGTTGTTTGTAAGATTGTGTCTCCACATTGCCGCTGTGACTCTGTCACCTGTTCTGTATGCGGTGTATTCAAGGTTAAGGGCAGATACATTTAATAAATTGCCTATTTGGGTTTTGGAATCACTTGAAGTAATTAAATTTCCATGGTCAATATAAACTAATTGTGCATAGTCGGAAATGCCTTCGTTGTAATTGTCGTGATACGCCTTGAAAATAGTGTTATTGGCATCTATTCTCTGTACACTTGTCGCACCATTTAACAGTAAACCATTTTGGTTTTTGTTTTTTAATGCGATGTGCGGGATAAACAATGGGTTAAGCTCTTTATAGTCTGAGTCTGAAACGGTTACTACTGGGAGTACATACTTAAACTTATGCTGCTGTAGGTATTCAGTATAGGAACTGCCGCTGATTGAACTGTTGACTTTCATTGGATTCTGCTTGTAGTTGTCATATCTTGTGAGATAGGACTCCGGAATTACAAGGTCATCTGCTGCATAGGTGAGTTGGTCGGTTTTCAGGAACAGGAGATATAGAACATCATTGGTGTCTTTGTCATCTGGGTCGTTGTCTGCTAAACTACCATCGCCACCAAAGAAAATTGTGGAATTATAGGCTTGTGTGCCTATGCCTGAACGAGAACCAATACTGTATCTGCCTGCAACTTGCTCACTGGTGTAACCGTCTGGGGCTATGACGTTGATGCTTGGGGAACTACCGTTAAACTTGAAATATTGACTTAGATCTTTATTGTTCTTAAAGCCGTCTACAAAACCATCTAAACGATAGGCTTGGTCTGCTGAACCGTCATAAGCATAATAACTTGGATTACCCATTTGTGAGGCTGTTAAACCTGTACTTGAACCACCTGTGGTGTAAAGCCACTCTGCAAAATTGTAACCGGACTCATTTTTAATATTTACGTTTCTTGTGGTGTTTTTGAGGACTACTGACTTTTCATTTTCAATTGCATATGTGCTTGGATTGAGTACGCCATACAGCTTTACAATTGTAAGGTTGCCTGATTGGTCAATACGGTCATCTGGATTGTCGGGTATTGTGATGTCGGTATCTGAACTGTCCGTTGTGATGTGGGTCATTTCTCTGGTGTAGAGAATTACTATGGTGTTTGCATCGCCAAGTGATACTGTTAAATTTGCATCCTCATTGACCGGATATTTATATTCTTGACCATTTGAATAATTTGATGTGCCGGAAACCTCTAAACGTTTATAACCATAGTACTGACTTGCACCTGTTGTTTGTTGAACGCTTAAACCGTTTCCATTTGCACCATGTGGACTGGCTAAACCTGTAAAATATCTCTGTCCACCATCTGCATTATAACCGATACCATCTTTATAGGCTGCCTCGTATTGATTGATTCTAAGCTGGCTGCCACCAAGTTGAGATAGGTCAACAGTGCCATCGGTTTCGGCGATATTGCTTGTTGATATCATGTTGGAGGCTTTTAACATTGTGTTATTGCTTGATTTTGAATCATATACTGTGTTACTTGTGTACCATCCCGACACTTTGTAACCGTTAATGGGTTCCTCATTTGTTATTGTGACCTTATCAGAAACGTTGTTTCTAACAAAGGAATAGGAGTCACCATTCTTAATATCTTTGATCTCCGTAAAATATCCTGTCGTTGGATCACGATACAGGTCGGCATATAACTTGATAATGTTCTTTGTTCCTGAGTTTTGTACATCCAGTGTATCCTCCGGATTTTCTGGGAATGAGGGTTCATTGATTGGAATGTTCTCGATGTCGTATGTATCTATTGGGGTGCCGGTGGACATACTTTCAAGCCAGAAAGCTTGCATCGCAAAACCAAAAGTCTTATGTTTATTATTTACCCTAAAATTCGTCTGAGATACCGAACCATTGGGATTAGTTTTAATTTTATACAAGTTAGCATCAGTCAGAATGTTTGTATCAAGCACATTCTTTATTGCCTGTTCTGTTTCGGATGTGACATAAGAGGTTCTCTTAAGATTAAACCCATCTGCCAGATGCCCCATTCTCTTTATGATTGTGTAAGCATCCCCTGCCTCATAGGATGATATATAACCGTACCATGAAGCTATTGTATAGTCTCCGTTTGTCTTAGTTCCGTTTACTTTTCTTAAATGTAGTATTGGCTCTACTACAAGGAAAGTGTTATTCATATCAATGCCAACATCTTTTCCAGCATACATTGATTTCATAAACCAGTAATATCTGGAATGCTCTTTATTGTCTCCACCTTTTGCCTTTGCTGACTTTTCCATGAACCAATTAAAAAATAGATTGCCGTTTACGTGGAAACCATTACCTGACTCAGTAAAAAAAGTAGTTGATGCACTTTCACCGGGAATAAGATGTTTTTGAATATCCATCAAGGACTTATCTTTGATTGAAGTGTATTTTCCAGTTAAGTAATATGCTACGTCATCATCAAAATCACTTGCACTGTATACACTTATATTACTAGCAGTTGGTTTAGGCAAGTACCTGCTAGCATCGGTTACATTATTGTAATCAGGTACGTAATCATCTGCCCAGACATCGATGTAATAAGTACCATAAATATTCTGCACCAGCTCTCTGTTGCCATTTTTCAACGTTACAACGCTGAAACGTAAGCCTACGTCCTCATCGTTTAATGGATCATCAGAAACTCCAACGGAACCATTTCCTCCAGATTCATTTCCCCCTACACCACCCTCAGCAAAGGTGACTATGGTATTTAACGGAATGCTCGTGATAAGCATCAGCAAAGCTAATACAATCACGAGCATTTTCGTAAATATTCTTTTTTGATTTACATACATACTGTATCATCCTCCTTATTCTACGACATTCCAACCATCATCAAGGTTAACTTCTATATCCACACGCTCCGGTCTTGAATAACCACTGCCTGTACTATCATTACTACCGCCACCATTATTAGCAGGTGGGTCAGCAGGTGTATCAACAGGTGGATTATAAACTGGTGTGTCGTTATTACCACCACCATTATTGGAAGGCGCATCAACAGGTGGTACATAATTATTGTTTGAGCCACTGCCTGTATTGCCTGAGTTACCGTTATTGCTTGACGAGTTATCACCGTTATCAGTGCTATTGTCATTGTTATCTGTATTGGTGTTGTTTTCCTGTGGCTTACCGTGTTTATCTGTTACGTGGTCGATAAACTCTCTTTCTGAGATTTCCTCCGGCTTTAAGTCCTTGGTAAAATCTTCATATTCCTTTATAAACGTGTCCTTGTCACAAGTGAGGTTATCCTTGTTTTCTTCCCAAATCTGATTAAGATAATCTTCTTTTTCCTTTTCAGCAAGCTCTTCAGCAAACTTGATGGAATAACTTCCCTCAATGCCTTCCTCAAACTGCTCAGGTGTCATTCCGCCGGAGATTTCCTTGACGTAATCGGCTATAAACTGCTCTTTGGTAACGCTCATGTCATTGGCATCCTGCTTGCTCCACAATTCCTCTGCCTGTGCTTCAAGTACCTGCGTAGAACCTTTCTCCGCTGAATTTACCAAGTAACCGTTGTCCTCGTAGTACTGGTTGAATGCATTGACTACGATTTCGATTGCCTCTGCCTTGGTGATGCCCTCGTTCCAACGGGTTTCTGGGGTGATGATGCCCTTTTCTGCTGCCATTACGAGAGATTTGTAAAGTTCCTCAGCAACGCCCTTGTCTACGTTTTGTAAACTATGGGATAGGGTATAGGCATTGCAACGGTCTGCACCTGTGATTTTCAGTTCCGCTGAAAGATCGCCTGCATTGGTGCAGTCTTTTAAGGCTGACTTGCTTGTGTCAAAGGACTGCACGTTTTCTGTGCCATAAACCTCATTCATTACCAAATAAACAAACTCCGCTCTGCTCATCGCTCCCTTGAAATTATCTGCTGTCAGGCTCTTGTCTTGGGTGTTGATGTAGCTGTTGGCGTTCTGCTGTGCCGCATAATTGATATACTGGTCATAGTCTGTGCCTGTTACTGCATCCTCAAAACCGTCTACAGCCGGCAAGCTCTTAACCGGTGTGGTCGCTCTGGTAACCAATGCCATTGCTTCGGCTCTGCTCAGTGTGTCACCGCCATTAAAATAATTCGGGGTGCTGTCAGGGAGCAGATTGAAATAAGCATTGAACATGGCTGCGGTACGGTCGGAATCGGAAAGGTCGGTGTAGATTGCATCAAGGCTGCTGTTGAGGGAGTCGATCAGGGCATTGCCTTTCATTTCCTCTGCAACAAACTGATTGCCAAGGACTACGCTCAACGTGTTATTCGTACACTGCTTTTCGTCCTTGTCAAGATAAAATGCACCATACTTCACCCCGTCCACAATCTCATTGCCAAAAATCGTATCCACTGCCGTTCTCATTTTCTCATAGTCGGTCAGCTTTCCAAGTTCTGTCCAATTCAGCTCAGCTTTGGACGCAACATCGCTGTCGGACACGCTCACGTCAATGACAATGGGCTTGTTTGTATCCATGTCATTTTTACATCCTGTCATCTGCACCGCAAGTGTCAGTGCGAAAACTGCAATTATCATCTTTCTTGCTTTCATGTTCATTCCTCCATAAAAATGATTTTCTTAATGATACTGCTTAAACCGGAAAAGTCAATAAGCGACATTTCCACATCTTGATTATATCACAATTTTTGACTTGTGTCAATAGCGTTACGCTACTTATACAAGGTTTATTATTCCTGAAAATTGCCTTACAATATATGTAAGCCTATTTTATGAAATGAGTGAGGTAATTTTCATGAAAGCCGAATTTAAAGGACAGTATGAACAGCTTGGACTAAACATTGTATATTATAGAAAAAAGAAAAAACTTACACAGCTTCAGCTTGCCGAACTTGTCGACATAGACCGAAGCCATATAAGTGCAATTGAGCTTGGGAATGTAGGTGCTTCACTTGATGTGATCTTTAAGCTTTGTGAAGTCCTTGGCATCACTCCCAAGACCTTATTTGATTTCAGAGATTAGCCCAAATCATCCATCATCTGATAAGCACAGCGGAGCGAATGTTTCACCTTATCAATGGTGGATTTTCTTTTGTTCTCGTCAACTTTCTGACGTACATTTTCATTACAAATGATGTTAATTTTAATGTCAATGGCGGCGTTCGTATCGTCAAGAGCAACTTCGCCGTCATCGGTGAAAAACTGCACGTCAGTCATATTTAAAATACTGTCCCTGTTAATCAGAACAACAATGTCATTGTCACTCAGACTTTTACCATTCATACTCAGTTCCAACATAATTAAGCCTCCTGTTCTTTCTCACTTGTCGTATTTTTGTGGTATCTCCTGCATCTGTATTGCAATGTGGATATCGGAATTTTGGTCTTGATATGAAGCTTTTTCCAACTCATTGACTGCTTCAGTTCTGCAAGTTCACTGTCGGTATAACGATAGTCCGCTTCGGCTCTCAACTTGTCGTATTCCTGCATCTCTTTTTTCAAATTATCAATCCTGTTTCCGATATCTTTTAAACTTTTCTCGGTAGTTACGCCTTGATTGGCAATGCAGTCCACCAACGCCTTACAAAGTTTGTGATTTTCTCTGCATATATGTACCACAAATTCCAGCTTGTTTTCTATCTCAACTTCCTTCATAAACCGCACCATCTCCCCTCTTAAACTTAACATTCTTAAATTTAATCATTCTTAATCAAAAACACCCCCTCAGAATCAATTCTAATACCGTTTTCCATGGCTTTTACAATTTTAATATCAAACTACCCTATCAATTTCATACCCCTCTTAGAATTGATTCTGGGGCGTTCTGGAATCACTTCACCTCAAACAAATTATTTTGGCAATATTCTTTCAAATTTTCAATCTGACCACTTTTTTGCAATTGCATCAGATTATCGTCATAGGCACTGAACCTATAAACATGACCTGTTATTTCATACAGTTCTCTTATCAGGTAGCCGTGAGAACCATTTTCCTTTGAAGTTGTCCACTCTATATTATCAGGGTGGAAATTCATTGGAATGCCAAGTTCATCTGCGGTATCTTTCGACCCGGAGCCATCTTTCATATTTGCTAACAATCCATTATAATCCGCTGCAACGCAGTTATGATGGAAGTCCACACAAATTGCAACCAGTCTTTCAAAGGTTATCATATTCCCATTGATAAACAGGAAAATATGTCCATTTTCATAGATGCCCGTGTTTTTTCTTGAACCGACACCGCCTGCACTTGCAAGTTTTCCATTGCGTTTGTATTTTTCATATCTGCCATTGAAATACAGTTTCAGAGAGCTGCCATTCTTCCACTTGATTTCAAAATAGTTGATGCTCTTATGTACGTTTGCAATCAACAAAATAATTTTGTCGGTTGGATTTTTAACAGGCTTTTTGGCAACTTGAATTTTGGCGGCTCTTACAGTAGATGTAGGTCTTTGCTTGTCAGGAGCATGATTGTCATTAAACTTTTTTATCATCATTGTTTTCTGCCTCCTTTTTGGCTCTTTTCATCATGTTGTATATGGTCGCACGAGTGACACCTAACACCTTAGCTGCCTCGGTGACTGTCATTTCTTTTTGTTCGATATCCGCAAGCACTTCGCTCAGGATGTTTACATCAAACTCCTTTGGCTTTCTGCCACGGTAAACGCCTTTCTGCTTGGCACAGGCGATACCCTCACGCTGTCTTTCAAGCAGATTTTCACGCTCAAACTGATTCAGTGCTGCAATAATGTTCACCATCAGCTTACCCGTGGGACTGCTTGTGTCGTACTGCTCTTTGACACTGTAAAGGCGAACTTTCTTGCGGTCAAACATTTCAAATAGTTTCAGCAAGTCGCTTACTGTCCTGCTGAGTCTTGACCAACTTTCCACGTAAACCTCATCTCCCTCCCGAACGAACTCCAGAAGCTCGTTTAATTTTTCTCTGCCCATATCCTTGCCGCTCTGCTTTTCCTGAAAAAACCGTTCAATTCCATAAGGTTTTAACAATTCAAGCTGTCGGTCAAGGTTCTGTTCCTGCGTAGAAACTCGTACATAGGCTATTTTCACATTTTCACCGTCCTTTCGCTATAAATTGTAAAATTTGACTATACCCATATTAAACAAATCCGGTTTCCCCAAAATCTGTTTGATTTGACTTGTAACCGCCATATTTTTTACAGCTTTTTTGATATATCAAATTTATATCTTCCTTATTTTTTATGCAGTTTTTGAGGAGGAAAAATATAAAATCGGCTGTCATTGGGGTGGGGCAATGACAGCCGATTTATAAGTGATATTTAATTGTTTTCAATTAACATATTCGTTCTTCAATGCGATCGCTCATAGCATTTTTCTATGCTGAAACAGGTTTTAACTGCTCTTGAATTTCTTTGACCTGATTAACAGATAAACCTGTCAATTCGGCGATTTCCTCAATTGTATCTCTACCACGTTGAAGCAATCTCACTGCAACCCCAACCATTTTTTCATTAATCCTATCTTCCATAGCCTTGCACATATATTCCACTCCTTCCGGTGTTTCTTTGAAGTATCTGGTACGGTTTGCCAATGGTGGCAACAACATATCCTCTGCCTTGCTGCACCTGAAATCATGTATCAACTTGGCGAGGTCAGAAGTATCCTCCTTGTTTTCATATGCACCGTTTATGTACAGAATATGCTCTCCGTCATGAAACGGCTCACCTGTTGCAAGGTTCATACGTTCTATCGGATAAACTGCTTTTCCTTTGCCAAAGAAATCATTTTCGGTAATAAAAATTACGTAAGTGTTCGGTAAATCGGAAAACTGTTTCTTCGCTTTCAGGTTATCAACATCCATTGCACTTGAATGGTATCTTGCTCTTTGCGGAGTAGCTCCTTTATCTTGTCTCTGCACCTCGAAATCATATTGCTGACCTTCACTATCAACGCCAACCACATCAAGGCAGATAGAACGCTCTCCAAAAAGATGCTGCAAATCATACTGTGTTTCTTCTTTGGTGAGTTTCAGGTCTGGCTTGTCAATGATGATACGAAGTACAAACTGAGCGAGTTCAAGATTATTTCTAAAAAGTTCACGCATAAAATCATCGTCTAAAGGACGGTAGTTTGCAAGTTGTTCAAGATTTCTCTGACGTTCTTCTTCCGGTGTGGGCAACGGTTTTAATTGATTCAATGGTATGCACCTCTTCATAGTATGATTCTTTGTCAATTTTATTATACCATATTCAGTTCAAAAAATCAAGATGGAAATGTTGACTTTTACACACAAATCTGATATAATATAAAAAATATCGTTTCAGATTATCCAAAAATACAGCTTTAAATTATTCTCTCTAAACACCCATCAAAAAGTCCCCCTCAATATGCCCCAGTATCACCGTGACTCTGTTTGTGACACTAATTACCCTTATAATATTTGTATCAGATGTACAGGGCGAAAGCATTTGTACTGAAACACACTCATTGTCACCATATGTGCCGGGTGTGCGTTTTGAAATAGCGAGTGGGAATAATGCAAATACTTGCTGAAACTGCGTAATACCGTGCTTTTTAAGGCGTAGTTAAGCTGAATGGCAACGATCTGGCAACATTTCTCTATCATCGGCAACAGTAACATATTATTTGTCTGAAAAGATAAGAGCTATCTGATTCGTATTTGAATCGGATAGCTCTTTTCTTATTTTGAAGCAAGTAGTTTACGGGCATCTTCTTGGAGCTTCTGTTCTTCTTTTTGTGCAAGGTATCTATTTAAGATAAACAGAATTACGTTTCTAATCACAGGGTACATTTCATAGCATTCATCTTCATCATATTCATGTATACCCTTGCTTAAAACGGAATATATCTTGCTTTTTTGTGAAGCAAGCGCTTCTGGAATTATATGTATTTCTTTGTCAACCGCTTTCATTTTTTCATCAAAAGAAGCCTTTTCATTTTTCTCCATAGATAGTTTAGAATACTCAGTTTCTACTATATGTTCATATATTCTACGCAAATAAACAAATGCTGCTATCCCCATATGCTGTGAATACGCATCAACAGAGTGCATAAGTTCAATATAATATTTCTTAACTATATTCAATTTCTTGTATTTTTTTAGTTCTAGTTTTTCTTTTGAAGCAAAAGATGGATATTGTCCTATTTTGGTTACAGTGTTACCTTTGAACATCAGCGTATAATAATGGATTCTTTTGCATCCCGTACAGAAAAACAGATAATCTATAAAAAATGGTTGATTTCTATGTGGTTCATTGATACTACGAATTATTGGATTTTGACTTTCTGTATTGTATTCTGACAATTTGCAAAACATATCATGAATATATTGATCATTATTCCATTCAAATACACTATTTTCAGAACAATAGTCACAATAATCATGATCTATCATTCGTGAAAAGCCCGCAAAAGAAGAATACCACTTTGCATCAAATTCAACTGTTTTATATAATGGTTCTGATAAAATGAAGTTTTGCAAGAACTTATAAGCGATTACAGTTTCATCCATTTCACTCATTGATCTGTTTCCTCGTTTCTGCCCATTCTTCTGCCTCCGACCTCGGATACCTGTATCGCCACTGATCGTATTTCTCACGGCTGATGTCCCCGTTGCGGTATTTTTGAGCCATTTCCTCCCACGGTTCGAGCAGACCTATCATTTTCGCAAAGTTAGAGCCATTCTGCCTGTTGATGCGAATACACACCTCACCGTCCAGACGGTCGATTTTAAATCCATACAAATCCTCTAAGGCAAAGAGCGTATGCATAAGTCCCGTGTAGCTGTCGATGTTCGGAACGTTCAGAGCTTCGGTCGATACATCAAGTGCACCGGCAAGCTGTTCCACAAGATCGGATTTGGGAGTTCTCGAACCCGATTCATACTGTGCCATACGAATATCGGCTGTCCGTTCCGAAAAACCGACTTGCAATCCTAAGAATTTCTGTGTCATACCTCTCAGGTTTCTGATGAACCTGATTCTTTCTCCTATTGACATATTATTGACCTCCTTTTTCAAGCAGACAAATCGTAAAAATAAATCACGCCGCCATTTTTCACAAATTCATTATAACATATCTGCTTAGTGTTTGTCAAGATAGTAGAAATAAAAATGTTTAGTAAAAAATATCTTGACATAACTAAATATGCTTAGTATAATAAAATCAAAACTTAACGATTTAGAGTTAAGTTATAGAAAGGAGATACTCTGAATGATAGATAAAAATTTTATGAGAGTAGAAGATGTTGCCAGAGAACTTGATGTTTCCAAGTCCTATGCTTATAAGATAGTGCAGAAGCTCAACAAGGAGCTTAAAGCTAAGGGCTTTATTACGATCTCAGGCAGAGTGAACAAACAGTACTTCCTTCTGATTATATCCATAGTAGACACCGGTACCGGCTGGCTTTTGCGGCATGATGTAGCCTTTGTTCCGTTTCTTTTTTGCCTCCTTATGGATAAACAATTTCTCTATGCACGCTTTATCATCGTCTATGACGCTTTCAATCACAGCATGACATTCATCAAAGCTGCTTTCATCTTTCAAGTCATAGTCACAAGGCATACCCTCTTGGAAATTATTGTATACATTTGTTCCCTCTCTGCCCATACTGAATATCATGGATGTGTTTTTTCCTTCTTCATTTGTGTTCATAGCTTTCGCTCCTTTTTGTTATTTTATTTGACTGCAAATTTGCTTTTCTGACCCTTAAAGCAAATCAAAAAGCCCCAAAAGTAATGTGATGACCCTCTCTATACGCAAATGTCTAAATCAACGTCCTAAAAAATGCCGAATGAGGGTGTTTTTCAAAATTTCGTATGAATGCACAAATACAAGTTCCGGTTTATGTGCGTATTGCACATTAGGTCTTTGCATGAAGTTTTCTAATGATAAACAAAAAAGCACAGCCAACTGATTTGACTGTGCTTTTCTGGTTCAATGTTCTTATATAATATATTTTACTGAGCGTTTGCGTGTGGTTTTCCATAAGGACAATGAGAGAGCAACTTCATAACGCTTTCCACTGCTAAAGCAAGACCACTCTATTTTATAATTATAAATATAATACGTTTCTGACCGCACTTAAAATTTCCTCTCTGAATTTTGGCAAAAAAATAAAAGCCTGATGCTTTTGAAACATGATATATACTTGTAATCAAGAATGTGCGAAACTGATGGAAATCTTTTTTAAGACGACCAAAATAAACATAGTGATTTCCGTAACATTCAAACCTCTTTCATTACAATGATCTGTATGAAAAACACCATATCACCTGAAGAGCTGAAACTTTCTTAAAGATACAAAAACCTCCCTATACGAACAGGGAGGTATATCTGGTCTTTATTAGTTGTCCAAAAGTTGACCAAACAGATTTGAAATGCTCGCAAACAGCGTAGATACGCCATTTTGAAAGCGCTTTCTTATCTCTTTGAGAACTTGAAATGCCGTATTTCAGGGCATTTTCAGCCGTTTTGTTAGTTACCTGTTAGTTACTCTTTCAGGTTTATTGATTTCAAATAACACGTTATGAAACTGGGGTGATTGTTTTGTAACTTCACGCTTTTTTAATCATACAACGTTTACCCTCAAAAGCGATTCCATATTTAAGAATTTGCTTATAACCCTCATTTACAAGCCCAACTTCATACTGCTTTTCATCAATCTGTTTAAGGGCGGTATAGCACATCTGGTCAAGAGTTTCGCCTTTACTGACTGTCTTTATTTCCAGTATGACTGCAATCTCACGGGTAAGAACATTTTTAATCACAATGTCATTCCGACCTGTACCGCTTTCACGGTTGGATTCAACAAGATACTCATCGGAATATTCAAGCAGTCCCACAAGAAAACCGTGATAGAAGTTTTCGTAACCGTCATGATAGCTGATACTCTTCAAAAGCCATCTGTTCACTTCAAGTTCAAAAGTTTCGGAATTGCCGTCAAGTACAGCTTTGAGAAGTATGCTTTTATCGGAGATTCTGATTGATTCATCGAACCATTGCCTGAAAGTATTTTCATAAATGGTCACGATTTCAAGATTCGGTATTACGGCTGAAAAATATGCCTGTATGCCCTTCTGATATATATCAACTGATTTCAGATAACCAGTATGGAGCAGAAAACTCCATATATAATCAGATTTTACATTCATATTAGAGTATGTGATATCCTCATACAGCGGTTTGTCTATTGGATGACCAGTGATAAGCGCTTCAATATCATTTTTGGTTTTCCTGTCGCTTTTCACTATGAGTTCATGAATAATACTATTTGAACTTGTGTTAATCCAATATGCTTTAGGAATACGATTTCTATTATTCAAAGCAAACTGAATATAATTCAGCACACTCCATGGATTGTAAATTTCTGTTTCGCCAAACATATAACCGTCATACCAAGTTTTAATTTCGTCAAAGCAGTCTGAAAGAATATAATAGTTTGCAAGCTGTTTCACTTCCTGCTCCGTAAAACCAAAATACTGTGAAAAAGCATTGTCCGTAACAGGGTATACATTCAGGTTATTCAGTCCTGTAAAGATGCTCTCTTTTGATATACGCAGGCAACCCGTCAAAACGGCAAATTCGAGCGAATCATTGGTTTTCAGCACACTCTCAAAAACCGAACGTATCAGATTTATCATTTCGTCGTAAAATCCATTGAAATATGCATTTTCCAGCGGTACATCATACTCGTCTATGAGTACTATCACTTTTTTCCCATATACTTCATAAAGGCAGTCTGAAAGAAGTTTCAATGCAGTATTATACACAGCATTATCAGCTTTATCATTATAAATATCTTCAAATATTTTACGTTGTCTGGGCTTTAACTTGTTCGATGACAAAATATTGTCATGCCTTTCAAATTCAGAAATTATAATATCCTTAAATTTATCAAAAGAAGTTTCATAGCCTGCTTGTTTCATACCCTTCAAAGAGATACTGATAACAGGATACTGTCCCATGTATGATTGGTATTTGTCCCCTGCTTCGGCTATGGCAAGCCCATCAAAAAGATATGAGTTATCCTCTTCCGTTTTCTCAAAGAATCTTCGGAGCATACTCATATTAAGCGTTTTGCCGAATCTTCTCGGACGGGTAAAAAGTGTGACCAAAGCATTGCTGTCAAGCAAGTCTTTTATCATCAGGGTTTTGTCTACAAAAGAATAACCACCATCAACAAGCCTTTTAAAATCTTCAATTCCTATTGGTATTGGTTTAAAATTTGCCATACTATCACCTCGCAGTTTTTATTAATTTTATTGTACCACACTTTTTTAGTTTTTACAAGCGTAAAACAAAAAAAAACAGTAAATCCTTTATCGGATTTACTGCCAGTCTGTCGTAAAAGTCAAGCAAACGCTTGGCTTTTTTTCATGGATATGGTATAATAGAGAAAAG
>CAJTYV010000020.1 GCA_910584195.1 uncultured Ruminococcus sp.
CTCCCAAATGCGTCAGAGCCTTTTCCACGCTTTTTAAATTTCCTGCATCATAATCCATGATTGCTATCATATTCTCTATTCTCCTGTAGACAGGCGCCTTTTGTTATTTTTAACTATTTTTCACTAATAGTACAGCGTCTGTTTTGTTACATTTCATTATGTCTCGTTACATCTCGTCAAGCAGGATAATTCGTAAATAATTCGTAAGAGAAAAATTTTACGAATTAGGATAACGCATCCGCTATCGCATTGATTTCGGCTAATTGCTGCTCATTTGGTTTCGCATCTACGTAATGATTCATGGTCGTGCTGATATTGCCATGTCCTAAAATAGACTGTAACGTTTTGGGCGGCAGCCCCTGCATATTCGTCGCAAATGTATGCCTGCATATATGAGGCTCAAACTTACGAATCGGACAAGATGGATTTTCCAGATTATACCTTTTAATACAATTCTGCAAATATTCCTCTACATGACTGCGGACAATCGTCTTTCTGCTTCGCGTAGCAAGAAACACGAACCCTTCATACGAATTGCCGCGTTCATCATAGCAGATCGGCTCCATATCCCCTTTCAGATATCTGTTTGTAAGAACCTCCGTGAAACATTGATGTACACCGTCCGTCATCGGAATATACCGCATACCATTTGAGGTTTTCGGCTTAAGAACAACATGCTTGTGATTGATGCACTGAAGCTGTTTTTCCACCTTTATCCTGCGATTCTCAAAATCCACGTTATCTATTGTCAGACCGCATAATTCAGACGCACGCAGTCCCGTCCAGAACAAAATATATAACATATGGTAGCAGTGCCGACTATGTGCATCCCTGGAACAGAAATCAAGAAACTTATTCATTTGATCAACCGGGATTGCTTCCATAACCTTACTGTCGCTTCTGTCCGTAGTAATCCTCCGAAACGGATTTTTTGCAATGTAATCGTAATCAATAGCGTATTCAAACGAACGCTTAATCAAACTAATCTGACTTTGTATGGATGAACCGCGATACTTTTTCTTCATATCAGAAAGCCACTCTTCGCAATGTTCCGGTTTTATCTTCCCAACTTCCATGTAACCAAGTCTATATTGCCTGAGAGCATTCACCGTTACGTTATATCCCATTTTCGTATTATGGCTAAGCTCTTTCCTATTATAAAGATGGTTAAGATATCTATCAACCACGTCAAGCAACGTAAGCTTCGCCCCATCAATGTCAATATCATTTGCAAGCAGCGCGTTTATCTCTGCCTCCCTTTCACGCAGACTCTTCCCCGACTTTTTCCCTTTCGGAACCTGATCCGTAGGTTCTAACCTATAAGAACTGACTACACGATTTTTTCCAAAGATATCCTTATATCGGTACTCATATCTCTTGGTTTTTGGATTGAAGAATTCATTTTCCCGCAGTTTCTTCCTTGCAGGCTTGTTTTTTTCACTTGCCGTTTTATTCGCCATATTCTCAGCCCTCCACTTAGAAAGCGCCTCGAATGCGATTATCATTATATCACATCAAAGACGCCTTGTCGATATCATATCTGTCCAACTTTGTTTACATACTCCTCAAATGATTTCCTTTTCACTTTAATTACACGGCCAACGGTAAGATGGTATTTGCAGTCGTAATCTTCACGAATGATTTCACGTAACCGGTGTTGTCCGATTCCAAATAAACGGGACGTCTCTGTTATCGAGAGCAAAAGTTTTTCCTGCATCCTAAATCACCTCCATTCTGGATAAGATAATACCTGTCATAATCGTAACCTGAATACGGAAAATCAATGGAGAAAAATTAAAATAGAATGTAGGGGATGCTAAGTCAATAGCATAGAAATGGTGCAGAAATAACATACAAGTCTCATACATTACTTCTACACCATATTTGCATTTTCTTATATCAGCCAACGCTATTTTACATCGGGCGTTTTGTTGTACTGGGAAGAGCTGATTCCTAAAAGAACCCCTAGGAATGTATCAACTGCCGCAACGGTACCGACCACCTGCTCTCCGCAGGGCAGCCCCCAGATCCCAGCCAGAGCAAAATATAACGTGCCGGCTGCCGGAAGAACATACTGTGCGATCCATTTCAGTGTGTCATAGGTTTTGTTACTCATGTTCATGATTTGCTTCCTCCTTAAAAACCAATCTGTTTAAAAATATAGCCGAGAACGATACCGATAACAGCGGTCACAGCATAACCAACTACCTTCCGCCACATATCGCCGTCTCGATTTTCCAATGTTTCCAGCCGTCTTCCCTGAGAAACCTGTTCTTTCAACATATTTTCCATGTTCAAGGCAAGCTTCTCTACGGACGTGTTAATTGCGGCAAGCTGTTTTACATTTTCTTCAAGAACATCTATCCGACGATTCTGCCGCTTATCTTCGTCTTCCAGTCTTTTGTTTTCCGCCTCCATGCTTCTGCGAAATTCTTCATGTACTTCGCGAGAAATATAATCTCCATCCATACCTATCCCTCCTTGTCTAATACGATCATCTTTTTCTTGATAATCATAATCTTTTTATCAAACAGCTCTTCATATAGGCTAATCAGATTCTTCCGTTGCTGCCTCGACAATAATTTATAAAAGCTGCCCATCCAGCTGCGGAACATATTTTCCACATTCTCATATTGAATTTCTTCATCTCGAACTTTTACAGCCAACTTCTTCAATTTCCTCCTCATGGTTGTGACACGAGTCGGATTGATCCGCTTGATGATTTTGCCGTCCTTTGTAAGACTGTAGCGAATCTGTAAATATTTATAAGTACTGGATATTTTAACAATCCTAGTCTTCTTCGTGTTGATATGAATGCCAAGCTCTTTTGCAATCATGCAGATATTTTCCAGCAAATCTTGTAATTCTTCTTTGCTTGGGTTCATAATATACCAGTCATCCATATACCGCCCATAAAATTTTTGACTTCTCACATATTTCACATAATTGTCAATGCGATACGGATAATAGATGCCGATAATCTGAGACAGCTGGTCGCCAATATTGACAGACTTGCACATCCATTTTTCGCCGGTCAACAGGCTTTTGGGAATATCCCGATAGTCAAGCTTGTTAAACGTATTCTCCATACAGGAAGCGTATTCTTCTTCCGACATATAAGAAACGTCAATCTTGAACCCATCAAATATAAGAGTGAGCAACCAGTCGATAAATTCATCGTCATTAAACAGCTTAAGTAACTCCCTCTTGGCTATCTCATGTATGATGTTGTCGTAGAACTTGGAAAAATCCCCGAATAGTATCCATCCCTCGTTACCGTATAGCTTGTAGTAACGGCGAAGATGAACCTCGAAACGATCTCTTTGATGCGAAATGCCTCGATCCTTGATGGAAGCGCCATTATCATAAATGATATGCTTACGGACTTCCGGGAGAAGAACCTCATCGCATAAGACGTGCCGTACAATCCGGTCACGAATACGAATGCTCGTAATAGGCCTGACCCGGCCTCTTTCAGACAGCGAGAACTCCTCAGTCAGTCCATTTTGAAGTGTACGGTTGAGAAGGTCATCCTGTATGGCAATAAGATACCGCAGGAAGTTTATCATGAACTTCTGGGTAGTCTCCTTCCATTTGCTGCCCTTAATTGAGGCCTTGTAAGCCTTATACAAATTATTAGCGTCACAGACTATCTCCTCATACGTCATAAGATTATTCACCGTTATAGCAATACTTACCGTAGTAAATTGCGTCCGGCTTTGCTATTTATCCTTGACGGAAAGGATAGCATCTCCTTCTCTGTTGGTTAGGCAGAGAATCCGGACGAACCCCATTAGAGTTCGACGCGTTGTTGTAGTTCGTATTGCCATTGTTGTTCACATTAGCAAAGTACGCCCCAGAGACAACGCAAAATTAGATGCTACCCCTGTTGCACATATGATTTGATTTTATTATCCCGCTGACGCCATTTCTTTATCAAACCGATTTCTCGGTCGATAGCTTTTACATACCTGCCATATACATTCAGGTCTACTTCAAAGGTTTCTACAACACGCTGCAGTTCCTTGACAATCTGCTCGCAGTTTACAATGGCTGAGGACTGATAACCTCTCCGCATTTCATATTCCCTCATGGTAGTCGGATAGATACTGTTGGCAGCTCTGACATTATTAGTCATGAGCGTCGCTAAATGATCTATTTCCTTCTTATGAGTCTGCATTAGATAACGGTATTTACTGAAATCCTCAACATCATCTTTCCCATATGCGTAACGAAGTTGTACAAAGTGCTCCAAATCCTTTACGCCGAAATTTCTCTGCATGAATTCCCGCAGCATATTATGTAGTTCGATTGAGAACGTAATTGGTTCAAACTTTGATTCCGTCCTATCGCTTACCAAAACACTCATCAGTACTCCTTGCCTACGATCTCCTGGAATTCCTCCTCGGTGATCCATCCCATCTTCACGGCATTACGGATGCGGGTTTCGTCCCACATTTTCATATCATAATAACGCTTTACTTTATGGTAATTCTTGCTATGTTCCATGGTGATCCTCCTTCCTAAATTTCCACGCCAGCCATCATTGCGACATACTCGATGTCGGACTGCATTTTGATTTTCTCCAATTCGTCATCCGTAAGATCGCGAAGAACAAACCAATATTCCTCTCCAACCGGCATAACCTGAACCAATTCCATGTGTTCATGGGTTTCATTTTCATTGTCAACGCTGATAACGACAGGGGAGCAATTACCTTCAAAAACTGCTACATCAATAGGAGCGGCCGAGATAAAGTTATTTCCGTTAATCCTCAGATCTTTAATCTCCGTTCCATCGGCAAGGGTGATCTCATAGATTCTTTCATCCATTTTTCTATTCCTTTCTACGTTTTATCATACTTTTTTGTTACCTTCATACTGTTATTTAAGGGGGCACAAGGCCCCTGAATTACCTAACCAATAGGGAAGACCGGACGAACCCCAATAGAGTTCGACGCGCCGCCGCAGACCGGATGGCCAACGTAGCTCACAAAAGCAAAGGACGCCCCAGAGACAACGTCTCTCAGCCATTGGTTGTGTGATCTGTTTACAATCAGCTGTGGACGCAATGCAAATAATGAAAGCTGCGTCTTATCAATGGTGTAAATATAGGGTACCGTGGAACCATCCGAAGTGGGACTGAAATGCGGATGTCCATACATCATACACTCATTCGGCAGCTCAACAGTAGAATCGTACCACGCTCCACCCGTGGGTTTTCCGTTCGTAACAGCATTCGTCAACAATTCCCTATGGGTGAGAACCATATCGCCAAATGCTGACGAGATTGTACTCTTAGCATTCGCAAGATTTGTCTTATACATAGCAGAATTGACGTATCCGCCTTCGGTCGTATTTGTAGCATTCATCTGCGCATTATACAGCGCTGTTTCCGGGATGATCACCAAATGATGCCTGGTAAATGCCGTATCACCGCAGTTGTACCAGTAATCCATATCCGCAATCAGCCATTTCACACCGCCGATTGTCCAATAATCCCCGATAAACAGATCATCAAAACTTCCATTTTGAATTGCTGCTTTCTGAGCTGCCGTTACGGATGATCCCAAATTTTTACCCCTATATGTATTACGGTTGTCCAGATTTAATGCCGCATTCTCTTCTGCTTTCTGGATTACAGGCGCTTTCAAATCGTTGTAACTCACTGCTCTTGGTCCATTTGCTGTCTCGACAAGCAACAGATCATTGGCACTCAGAGTCGTTGCCCGATCTAAATCTGTAATTTGTTTGGTAGTACCCATTGTGTATCCTCCTAATTTGCTAATATTATTTTGTAACCATCACTTGTGACAAACTTATTGCCTTCACTGTCCACAAGGTAGGAATACGCAGAAAGTTCCTCCAATTCCTCAATTTTGGCCGTGAGAGAATTTATAGTTTTTCCTAATGTGGCCATCAGAGTATCCATCATCTGGTCAATACTGTCTTTATCGTAAGCCCCAATGTTTTCCGGCGTAATATTGACATAACCAGTCCTGTATTCCGTCTCCGCATCTCCCTTAACACCGGACAATAGCAATGCTCCGCCAAGTCTCTCGCTAATCTCTTTCGACAACTGATAATAATACTTCGCATTGTCAACACTTTCATTTTCACGATAATCTGTATCTCCAATTGCGTACGATTCAGCAGCCTTAGAATACTTCGCAGCCTGCTCCGAATAAAACTTTGCATTGTCGGTATCTTCACCTTCCCGACTAAAAATCTCAATTGCGAAACCATCGCTTGTTACGATTTCGTTACCGTCACCATCTCCTAAGACCGCCGTACTATCGCCAACTGCATAACTCTTAGCGAGCAGGCTGTAAATATCCGAGTTGTATTCGGAAGTTTTTGCGCTATACATAGAACCTTTGGATTGTTCCGAATAAAATTTTGCATTATCGGTATTCTCGCCAGCCCTATATCCCGCATCACCAACCGCATATGATTTTGAAGCTATGCTGTAGTCTTTTGATTCGACGGCTTTTACTCTTGCTATGTTTTCAGAATTAGCCGCATTGTCCTCAGAAATTTTTGCATTGGTTTCTGAAATACTTGCTGATGATGCTGAATTACTCGCATTTATCTCAGATGTTTTCGCATTGGTTTCTGATACTTTGGCATTTGAAGCTGACTTCGCTGCGTTGGTTTCAGAAGTTGCTGCTGATGATGCTGAATTACTCGCATTTGTGGCTGCTGTTTGAGCCGCATTCCTATAAGACAAGGCATTCGATTCTGAAATAGCGGCAGCAGAACGAGAAGCTGAGGCTTTGGCTGCTGCATCCAAGGATTCTTTCGCATATTCTATTGACGACTTTATTGTTTTCCACTCACTGGTAGAGGATATCATACTGCTTGAAATCGGATTTCGATCAATAATAATACCGATAGAACTGGATGCTGATACAGAAGTTCCGATTACAACCTCAACAATCGGACTTACTTCCCCGGATAACACAACCATCTGATATGTAATCTCAAAATATACAATCCGCCGTGTGGAATCACATCCAAGAGCCGGATTATACACAAATTTTCCATCCGGTTTTCTAAGTTTAATGTTGATGTCCGCATTTGATGGTATTGTATATGGCTGCCCGTCACTGAACAATTTAACGGCTAAGATTGGCAGTCCGTCATCGTACTGAACCACATGAACCTTCCGGCTAATCTGCCTGGAAACAAAATCAGCATAGGCAGTGTGAAGTATTTTTGTACTATCCGGTGTATAAATTGATACACCCATAAAATATCACTTCCTTTCTTTCATATACTCCAGTATTTCTTGTAACTGCTTTTTCTGCTCGTCGACCTGCTTTTTCAATTTATTGAGCTCCGTTCGTTGCTCTCTATTTTCTATAAGAGCTTTTTGAAGCATATGGGCATACAAAGGACCAAACTCCTCATAACGCAAAGAATACAATTCATCGAAATAGACATCCTCGTCTGTACCCATTTCATCAGAACCAATCGTTACATCTCTGTCAATTAAAATCCCGGCAAATTCTTCCGTAGTCAATCCGGCCTTTTTTAAGGCTTCCTCAACGGCTCTTGCGCCATATCCAATGTGACGCCTATGCCCTCGTTCTTTGTATGTATATAGAACTGGCGTAAGATTCATAAAAAATTCTTCATATCTGGAATCAATATCACAAATCTCTTTTAATCTCTCGTCCGATGTAATTGCTGTTGAACCACTCGAACCAAGATATACAGCTCCGCTTTTATGGGAATAAATCCGTACGGTCTTCCCTCTAAGCGCTGAAAATGATGACTCGTCCGTATAGTCTTTTGCGGCGCCATAATAAAACTTACCGCTTGATGTGCAGTCTACAATGGTCGCATATCCATCATTCCCTGCTCGGATAGAAGTCGTTCCAATGTCTATCGCACGGTCAAAGTGAAATCCTTGGCTGTCATGCCAGAATGAACCACAAGTTCCGTTGAAATTGGTGCCAGTATAAAAATTCAACATACTGGCAAATAAAGACATGCTCCCATGCTTTCCTTTGATTGAATATGACGTTTCCTCGGAATCGCTTTTATCATATATCTGGATTCCATCAGAAAGCGTACATTCATATTTACTATCTGAATATTTGAAAGATTCTGCCACCAGACCTGTCGCATTTATCTGGCTGGCAGTTAGTGTTCCTGTAACATTCGCTGCTTTGACTTTGAGGTTGTCTGCTTCTATCTGTTCGGCGGTGAGCTTTCCTGTAACATTCGCTGCTTTGACTTTGAGGTTGTCTGCTGTAACATTTGTTGTTTTTATAGTATCATCAACAATTTTTGTAACTGCCTCGCCACCTTTTCCATAAAATGTTATGCCATCAATACTTAGCTTGATCAAAAGGTTATTTTTAGCATCTCTGACTTCTATCGTGCCGTCGGTATTGTCAAGCCCTCCGATTGTCAGAATTCCACCCCTAATGATATTGGCAGTCAGGTTGCCCGTTTTAACAAAATCGGCAACAATCTCTCCGTCCTGTGTAATAGCGGTCGTATATGGCCCGTTATACCCTTTCGCAGAATATCCGAGACCGCCTTTGTTCCACCGCCACACTTTTGATGCGGTGGCAATATCCGGCGTGTCCATAATAAGGATTTCATCCGGGTGTTTTTCACCGGTACTGCTTCTCATGATGACATAACCACCAAGTCCACCACTGATTAGTAATGTAGCCTTCTCGACAGCCTGATCCATAAAGGATGCGGTCGGACGGTTCGACAACTCTTTATCAACACTCTCATTTCGCGAAGCGATACTGCTTGCCAGATTTGATCGGGATTCGCCAAGCTCAATGGAAATATATTTTCCGGTCAGCACATTGTATATCGTTTTTATACATTTTGAAGCTGCGCTGACTTTTAATTTTGGAAATTCAACATTGACTGTATCGCACAGATGCACACGTTCCAGCAGCGATAACATTTCGTATTCTTTCGCCTGTGATAACATCTCAAAACTTACAGTCAAAGAAACCTTTGGCGTACCAAGTTCATTATCTGAAATATACTTTTGGGCAATCTCTCTAATTTCCTCTTCAGACGGATATTCGTCTTCCCATTCATAAGAATTCTCCCAATAACTGGAAACATCTAACGGATAGATTCGTGTAAAATTATATGTTCCAGGAGCAGCTACCGTTTTTTCGGGTATCTCTATCAAAATCGACTGCCCGGTTTCACTGTCTTCAAATAAAAAATATGGATACACAGCAGTATAAACATTGCTGCAATTCTCTTCCTGTTTCAAATCCGTCATATTCTTTCCGTAACGGATAGACACCCCACGGTTAGCACCCCGCTTATTATGCAGGATAACCCGATATTGGTTAAATTCGTATTCCCCACCGAAAATATCCAAAACTGAATTGTCTGATCCCCCAAGCAAAGACCGCATTGTCTCCGGCTTTTTTATGGATAAGGTTTTTCCGTTACCTCCAGCAATATCTGTTGAAAATTCAAACGGGCAGTTCGTAATACAGCCATTCTTAATGCACGCCAGCGCAGCACCAGCAGATTCTGCTGTAAACGGAGCTACCGGGTAGCCGCTCATGTCGTAACTGATATGTTCTGCCCTGACAGTTACCAACCCATTTATCGGTTTGGATATCTCGTAAATCCGAAATGGCTGGGGGTCTGCGTATGGATTTGGTTTTGCCACTATGATCCGCCGTAATTCCAATTCCGAATACCGCTTACCCGATATATGATACTCCAACTCCAGTTCATAAGAACCATTTCTCTCTTCCACCACTTCACATTTTAAGGCATCAGATAAATTACCAATGCCGTTTGTCAGAAACGATGTCGCAGTGGATTCAAACAGCCGGATCATAGTGTCCACCATCTTGGAACCACCTCCACATAAGTAATACCCCCAGTCCAGACGATTCCATTTTCACCGGGAATTAATTGGGGAAACCCCTCACTCAGTATGACATCCGCATTTCGATTAACCGTTCCGCGGTACACGTCCTGGATATCGCTGTCCAAAATGATGGACCCACCGATGTTTGAAATGCTGGCAGTAAAACTCCCTATTCCCAAGACGCCACTTCCCGAACCATATACCGTGATACATGGCAGGGAATGGAATCCTGTCGGATTATATAATGTAGTGGGGGCGGATATCAAAAGTGATGTCTCTCCTGACTTCAAAAAACGCTGAGGCTTACAATTGAAATTAATGGTTGTCCGCCCCGCGTGCTGCAAAATATTTTCAACTGTTATTTCATCCTGAAACATCGCCATCCGGTAATATTCCGGTTCATAGGAATCTTCCAGGCGGGCGTAGCCAGACGCAGAATTTAACCACTCGGCTATTGCGTTTGCCATGCTCGTAAAATCTTTTTCCAAATCGCCGATAGCAATCTGATAAGAGCGGCTCACATTCTGGTAAGAACCACTGTCAATAACCAAATCTCCATTTCTGCCTGGAATATGTATCACTTCGTAATCTCTGGCGGGAGTCTGATATTCAGGCGGGTGCTCCACCTGAATACCGTAATCCGCAGAAGATACGCCGTTAAACAAAACTACGCCCATGTTGCGTTCCTCCTTTCTACCTGCTGCTGAAGTATATGTGATACCTCATCTGCTATCTCTCTTGGGTTATTTCCAGTGATTGAGAACTGATTGTTCTGCTCAATACGAGGTTCATCCAAAAGGTTTGTTAATGTATCTTGTAATTTTCTAATGGCGTCCCATGCAGAGTTATCCTCCTGTACACCATATCCACTCATCCCCCTTGCTGTGACCCCAGCCAGATGAACAGACCCTGAAACCGCATACCCATCCATCATTTCGCCGATTCGACAAGCTCCATTTTGAATATCTGTCAAATCCATGACCGGCCTGATCGTCGGCTGAGCATCCATATCAGAATCTATCGCATTCGCTACTTCCTGAATGGCTCTGCCCATAATGCTGGTTGCAGTTTTATAGACGCCTTCTTCTCCGGACATAAGCCCTTTCACAAATCCCGCATCGGTATATTTTCCAAGCTCGGCAAACATTCTGGAAGGTGATTTAATTCCAAGCGTCTTCTTTGCCGCATTATATGCCGACAAGGCCACTTTCCTCGCCATTTCAGATACGCTGGATTTTCCATCAGACAATCCGTTTTTCAGTCCATCCACGATATTTCCACCCACTCTGACGCCAGCTTTGGAGGATAATACCTTTTTCAAAGATTTCAACGTCGCATTTCCTAACGAAGCAGAAGTATCTGTTGCATTTTTCTTCTTCTCATTCATCCCTTTTGCCAGGGCATTGACAGCGTTTTTCCCTGCCGACTTCGAGGTTGTCTTGAGCGTTTTTCCTATTACCTTGCCAATTTCAGTTGCCGTAGCCACAAGTGCTTTATTTTCATCGGAACCATCCTTTGACAGCTTTGCGAGTGCAGACGTAAATCCCGCAATACTCTGGCCCCCTGCATATGCGTAGGAAGAGATAACCTGATCAGCCACCGTGTCGGGAAGCTTGAGTGAATTCGCAAACTCTTTGTTAAACTGGGAAACCTGTTCCGGCGTCATGGACAAGAATGCGCGAACATAATCGTATCCATCTACACCCATATCCCCTAATTTTTCCAACAGCTCCTGACTGAATCCCATCTGTGCCATTTTCTGCAGGCCATCAGCCCAGGCTTTGGCGCTGTTCAGATTGTCTTTGAAATTATTGACAAGTGTCTGTGAAGCAAGGTTCTCTGACTGTGCAAACAAATCGTTCGCCTTCTTTATTTCATCGCTTGTCATTTTCATGAACTGATCAACGTAATCGGCGCCATCTACCCCCATCGATTTCAGCTTCTCAAGAAGCCCCTGGGATAATCCACGGCTGGCCAGCGTCTGTAAATTCTGCTGCCATTTCGTTACACCCGTAATCTGAGACTGCATATTTTCCAATATGGAATCCACAGTCACTTCCGAATGGGAGGCCATATCATTTTCTGCCTGCTCAATGTTTTTCTTTGCCTCTTCAATACTGCTTTCCACTTCGGATAGCTGCTTTTTAAGTTCTTTCACCCGCTGCCTTGCCGCAAGCGTATTTTGGGCAGCATACCGATTTATTTCACTTTGGATGCTCTGTTGTGTCTTTTCCAGTTCTTCAAGTGATTTTTTGTGTGCCTCCAGATTCTTTTTATCTGTCTCATACAAATCACTGTTCGATTCAAACTTCTTAAACAAATCAATACCCGTTTCCAGGCTGACTTTTAGAGGGTCTAAGAATGCGGAAACTGAATCCGATAACGTGGAACGTAAATTGTTGAATACCTCTTTCGTATGCTTTGCAATATCTTTCTCGTCATCCTTAATCTGTTTCTTTGCTGCCGAAATGGATTTCTTATTTGCCTCCAGCTCCTGTTTTAAAGTCTTTACGCGTGCTTTGGAAGCAGCGGTATTTGATTTTTGGGCTTTCTTTAATTGTTTCTGTAACTTTTTTCTTTCATTTTGAAGCGTTGTCAGCGCTTTCTTATGCGTCTTTAGATTTGCCGTGTCTTCCTTATAATAATCACTCTCCTTATAAAGCTGTTCCCCATATGCACTGATTGCTTTAGACGCTGCCTTTATCGCTTTATTTCCTAAAGTAATGTTTTTTGTTGAAGTCAGGTATTCATTGACAAACTGCTGGAAAGCCCCCTTGCCATAATCAAGACTGGATTTCATCTCTTTTACAGCATCCTTATAAGTCCATCCAATGATCTCCCGCAACTCATCCTTCATTTCCCTGACTGCGGACATACTTCCACTTATCATCTCGGTGGCAACAAGCTTACCTTCTGATTTTACTGCAACCAAAGTCGCCTTTGCTGATTTCACAAGACCTTTCGCATATGCTTTTCCTGCTTTCTTCCCGCCATTTACGAAAGATCCTGCTATTTCGTTTGCTGCTTTATCGTTCAAACCAATGCGCTGTTTATACAGCTTATTTAATTTTTTCAGTTCCTTATCTGACATGGTAACAAGAGCACTGACATATTTTGCTCCGGACGGTCCCATATCAGACAAAGCTTTAAGCAGTCCTTGATTGACTCCCCTATCTGCAAGTATCTGGATATTAGAAGCCCATTCTGTAATTCCAGTTATCTGTGATTTCAGGTTTTTCAGGAGCTGTTTTCCGGTTACATCCGTTTCCACTTCAAACGCATCAAACATTCCCGTTGCGCTTTTAATAGACTCTTTGACTGAATCCCGGAAAGATTTAAACGCTTCAGCCGCCTTTTCCAGCGTAATTTTCACGGCATTTCCATTTTGATCTGTTTTCTCAACAAAATCAGAAAACACACTGTTACTATGTTTTAGGGATGCCGCAACCGCCTTCGCCGCTTCAACGCCAACTTTCGCCAAGCCCTTCGCCGCTTTCCCTGCTTTACCCTTGTTATTGCTTATACCGTTCGTAAATCCGTCAACAACATATCCGCCGATTTCAGCAAATACTTTAGATGGCGAATGAACACCCAACTCATCACGGGCCGCTTTATTTGCTGCTGCGGCCATCGCTTTTGCCTGTGCTGCCGCTTTGAAGGCACTGTCACTGATTCCTTTTGCAAATCCGTCAACCAGATAGGAACCCGCAGAATAAAAACTACTGTACTTTTCCCGTATACCACCTACTGCCCCTTGCATAGAAAATGAGGTTGCAGATTTTACTGCTCCCGCTTTAGATTTGATACCTTCTGCAAACTTATCCGTGATAGTTCGGCCTTCAGTCTCAAAGTTTCCTCGTTTGCTCTTTATTTCTGTTACCGCCGCCATCACCATTGAGGCAACCGCTTTTCCAAGCGCTGATTCCTTAGATTTTGCTCCGTCAATAAACGCAGTAAACATTCCAGAAGCCGCTTTTGATACTTTTGTTTCAGCATTTGTAAACGCCTGAATAAAACCATCGACTCCATTTTTTCCCATGTCGGCCAGATTTCTCGCAAATCCAGACATCCCAGACGTATCGACACTTGATATGCCATTTGCAATATCTACGATTTTCTTCAGTCCCGCCATAACTCCGTCAAGCTGCGAAACGTTTATGTTAGCAATCGACTGATAATAAGCGGACAAGGAATGTCCAAACTGTTCCATGCTCTCGCCAAATTTTCCGATATCGTTATCACCAGTAAACCAACTTACAAGACCTCCCGTGTTAGGCAAGTTATTCGCAAGCTCGCTTAAGGCTTTTGCGCCATTCGCTGAATTAGCGACAACATTTGCGTCCATTCCGCGCACACTATCTGCATATTTCTTAAGATAAGGACCGAACTTTGCAATTTCCTCACCGAAAACAGAAATCGCATTGTCTCCGGTGAACCAACTTACAAGACCTCCCTGATTTGGAAGATTATCTGCAAGCTCACTCAAAGCCTTCGCGGCATTTGCTGAATTGACCACAACATTGGCATCTAATCCCTGTACGCTATCCGCATACTTTTTAAGAACAGGTCCGAACTCGGCAAGTTCTTCCGCAAAGGAAGATAAATTATTTTCTCCGGCAAACCACCCGACAACCCCGCCTTGATTCGGAAGACCAGAAGCCATCTCAGCAAGCGCTTTTGCAGCATTTGCTGAATTGACTACAACATTGGCATCTAATCCCTGTACGCTGTCCGCATAGGCTTTCAGTTTCGGACCAAATTTTGTCAGTTCATCGGCAAACGCAGACAAACTGTTTTCCCCTGCAAACCATCCTGCAACCCCGCCTTGATTTGGAATTTCCTTTGCAAACTCCGCTAACGCTTTCGCGGCATTCGCTGATGATTCCACAACTTTTCCATCAACACCATTGATTGAATCGTAATACGCCTTGAAATAAGGACCGAACTTTGCCAGTTCCTCTCCAAATTTGGTCATGGACGAACCGCCTGTAAACCATTTTGTAAGCCCATCAAGCACATTGGCCGCTGTTAATATCAGTATTACCTGACTAAGAGCTTTCACCCCATCCATAGAATTGGCATCAATTTTTCCTGCCCCTTCTATAAACGGTTGTATATTGCTCATAAATGCCGATAAATCTTTTCCTATCTGCGGGAATTGACTTGAGATGCCGCCCATTATTCCACCCACGATGCCACCAACAAATTTACCGATTGCCGTGCCTATTCCCTGTAATAGATCCCCTCCTTCTCCAATCAGCCATTTTAAGCCAGGAAGCTGGGCAAACGCACCGAGCGCCGCCAATACCAATGAGAGTTCAGCAATTACCACGCCCATTCCAAGAACGCCAGCTATTGCTCCGGGAATAAATCCTGCAACTGCTGAAAGCGCAAACATGAGGGCGGAGAGCAAGCCTATTCCAATAATGCCTTCCATGAGCGTCGTTGTATCAATACCTTTCAACGCATCAACAACTCCCTTGAAGAATGCGCCGATCAAATTTACGGCGGCTTTAATTAATTCCGGAAGTCTGTCTGAAATTGCATTGATGACTCCGATTAAAAAATCCATGAGATATGTCACGATGTTTGGTCCATGTGCGGACAAAGATTTCAATACTTCCTCGATCAGGGTCAGCACACCCTCCGCGATAGGCGGAGCACATTCAACTATGACATCCACAAGTGCAAGCACAATCGCTTTTACAGCACCGGCAATCGCTTTCGCACTGTCTGCGATAACACCAAGCACACCGACAATCAGTATTTCCAAAACAGCAACCAAAGCTGTTGCGCCTGCAACACCGGAAACAGCCAATGAGGCTAAGCCTGCCGAAAATGCCAATACACCGGCTCCGCAGGCAGCAACCGCCACGCCAAGTAATGCCAATGCACCGGACAATCCGAGAATTGCCGGAACAATCGGGCCAAGAACCGCACCGGCAATGCCCATTACTGTAAATGCACCAGCCAAAGCTAAAAGAGACTTGCCAATCTCAGCCAGGCTCATAGAACCCAGAGATTTAAGCATCGGAGTAAAAACAGCAAGCGCCGCCGACATAACCAGCATAGCTGAAGCACCACCGAGCGTTCCTTTCATGGCATGAAGAGCTACTGCCAAAATTGTCATAGAACCAGCGAGAACAACCATGCCTTTACCGATATCTTCCCATTTCATGCCTCCAGCATCCCGAATAACACTACCAATAATTTTGAGAGCTGCAGCAACCTCTATTAAACCGAGCCCAATACCGACCATATTCTTTGGCATGAGATTTACAGCAATCGCTACTGCGGCGAGGGAAGATCCAATACCTGCCATGCCTTTTCCAATACTTTCGGCGGGCATCATCCCTATATCTTTCAACGCTTTTGCGAATATCAGCATGGCTGCGCCTATAACAGCCAATGAAGCCGCACTGGAAAGAATGTGTTTTGCTTTTCCAGCAATAACTGAAAATGCCGCCACTTCCGCAAGAATAATCCCTACGCCGGACAGCCCTTTCTTAATGACTTCGATATCCATATTTCCAAAACCGGAAACTGCTTTCTCCAATATCAGAAGAGCTGCTGATAATTCAATAATTGCAAGTCCCTGCGTTGCTTTAAATTTTCCAAATTTTGCCGCAACCATAAAAGCCGACAGTTCTCCTAACAGGACACCGACCCCTACAAGCCCCCTCGTCAGTTTTTCCGTATCAAGTTCCGCCAGTTTTCCAACTGCTTTCGCTAAAATATTGATAGCTTCAGCGAAGAGAATCATGCCGACCGCGCTTGTCTGTACTTTTCCTCCCCATTTTGAAAGAGCCAGGGAAGCAGCAACCATTTCTCCAATCAGCACAGTTATGCCAACAAGCGAACCTGCCAATTTATTTGAATCAATTCCTGCTATCTTTTTTAATGCTGATGCAAGAATCAAGATAGCTGCCGACATCTCTATCATGGTCGCTCCTGTCGTCATTAACCCTTTTTTACCACTAAGGGTTTTATCAAACAACGCCATGGATGCGGCCAGTTCACCAAAAAGAATGCTGATGGAAGCCAGAGATCCTCCCAACTTGTCCGAATCGATCATCGATAATACCAGTAGTGATGCGGCAAGGATTCCAACCGCACCGGCTATTTTCATTAGTATATCTGCCTTCAGACTTGCCTGAAAATCTACAAGCGTTTCTTTCGCCCCATCAATGACACTTTTAACGCCTTCCACTATTCCAGAGAATCCTCCAAGTGTATCGTCTACCGTACTTTCCAAGCCAGTAAGATTCTTGATAAACTTCATGATTCCAGCACCAATACCAACCATCATACCGCCATTCAGCAGGTCAATTAAGGAGTCAAACCCTTCGCCATGAAGAGCCTTGGAGATTCCGTCAAATACTTTTCCAATCGCATCAGTGATAATTCCCCCAAGCCTTGCCAACATGGGAGCAGATGCTTTAAATGCATCTACCAGCTTACCCATGGCCGCCTTTGCCACTTCTCCAATCTTTTTAAATGGTTCAATTCTTGCTTTCAGCTTATCGGACGCACTCATAAGCCCAGAAGTATCGGGAATATCGAAATGCGCCTTGGCAAATTCTTTGATGGCTGTCACAGCTCCATGAATATGATTACCAATAGATGTAAAGAATGGCCCAGCAGTGTTATGCAGTTTCTGAACTGCTTTGTTGAAGACATCGCTTTTCTTAGCCGCCTGATCTAGCGAGGCAAGCCATTCACCAACTTTTCCTGTAACGCCAAGAACCCCTGAACCCAAACTTCCAAGCCCTTTCGTCATCGGAAAGACTGCTTTTACAAATGCCACTACACCCTGTTTTGCAAGATCTAAAACCGCAAACAGCCCTTTAAAAGTATTTTTCAGGTTTTGTGAGTCTTTATCACTCAGTTTGAGATGTGATGTAAACTCTTTCAGTCCTTTTGTCAAATTAACAAGCTGCTCTGATGTCGTTGCCGGGAAAATTTCGCGGAATGCCTGGGCAAACGGTTTTACAACGCTCGCCAACCCTTCAAAAGCATTCGTTGCCGCATCAATAGCGTCTTTTCTTCCGCCAAGTTCTTTCCATCCTGACAGCATTTCATTCCGAGCCTGTGATGTCCGGTCTATAAAGCCGCCGACAACTTTGCTCACCCCGGTCCAAAGTGATTTCGCTTCCTCAAGGTCTCCAAAAAGTATCTCGAATGTCTGCGCCCATCCGGAACCAGCGGCCTCTTTGAGCGTATCCATTAGCTGTGTAAATGTCTTTACATCCTGGGCAGAATCAAATGCCTTCTGTCCGAGTTCTTCAATCGCTTTAATCTGTTCTTCCGTATACCCGATACCACGCAGTTTCTCTTCATAAGCTTTCTTTTCCTCGGCCGTCATTTCCCGCACATCTGTTGCGTAATTTCCCAATGTCTGGATGAGCACATCCGTTGTCATCCATTGCGCGGAAAGTGAATCGTTGAACATAGATGTTGCCGTGAATAAATCGGATACTTTTCCATTTGCATCCGTGGTGGTCGTTTGGTATTGGTCGCCAACCTTAACAACCGTTCCCATAGCGAGTGCAGTATCAAGAAGCGATTGTTTAAACTCTACAGTGGCCATATTGGCATTCTCAATAGATTTCCAATCTATCAGTTTTACAGCGCCTGCTGATAATGCCTGAGCAAAATTGTACATGGCTCTGGACGCTTCATTTGTATTTGCACCAGAAACAGCCGCTTCATTGCTGATACCCTGAATTGCTTTTACTGCATCATCCAATGAAACACCGGCATTCGTAAATTTACCAATGCTCTGGGTCATATCAGAAAATGAATAAATGGTCTTATCCGCATATGTATTCAGCTCATCGAGATAGCCGTTTACGGTTTTTATGTCTGCACCTGTGCTTGCCATGATGGTCTGCACAGCCCCCATTTTGAGTTCGTACTCTTCAAACCCCTGCTTTATCGGTTCGAGCGTGAATGAATCCACAATCCGTTTCCCAGCATTGACAACGGAATTTGTAAGGTTAGCCAGTGTAGTAATTGCAACAACTTCAAGAGCAGAAAATCTGTTTTTGACTGTCTCGACTGCGTTGGTAATCCCTGACATCTTGACGCTCTTCGCCGCCTTGTCAATATCCTCAAGCCCTTTTGCCGCTCCATCAAGCTTCAGGGATTGTTTCAGCTTGTCAAGCGTACTCATTGTTGTCTGAACGTTGCGCTCAAACCGCTGATTATCAAACCGCATCTCGACAACGCGTTCATCAACAGACCTGCTCATAGATTTGTTACCTCCTTCCAGACATCATTTGCTATTTTGTCAAAAATTGGCTGTATCGCCGGATTTATGTAATCCCTGCCCGCCACATAACCGCCATTTCTTGTTCCGTGCCCGTACTGTAAAATAATTGCAATGTTTACCCCCTTGTTAATATTGGAGTTGGTAAAAACAATCGATGTTTCTTTCCTGCCATGGGTTATTTCATAGTTCCAGGAAGATGCCGTAGTGCCGTCGTCTTTTGGCGTAGCAGAAGCGAGGGCAGCTACCCCCGCCTTGCCGTATCGCTCCAGCACGTTAATATAATCCAACTTTAAAAGGGCATTAAAAAACTTCTCCGTTTTGGAGAAGTCGCCTTTATGCCGGAACGTTATGCCGCCCATAATTTACATCCTTTCCGGAATACTCAAAGAAATCCACCCGTCTCTGGTATCTGCATAGGACTTCAAAAGTCCCCATCCAGATTCAGAACCTTTTCCGCTTTGCTCTTCTACGATGGTAAAGATACCGACTCCCGTGTATTCTCCTGTTTTCTCATAATCGGTTCCCGGACCTTTTCTGATATTAAGGTACGGAGTTTTCACCTTTACCAAAAAAGGCTGGAACGGCATAACCGGAGAATACAGAACCTTGCCTGTCTCATCAAAGACGCTATATCCGGGATTTTCGTCTGCACAGGCCTTTGCATTGTCCATTTCCTTGAAAGCTCCCTTCTGGGATGCCGCATCATTCCAAGTACGACGGACGCGATACCATGTTTCATCCGATTTGGTTATTTCTTTATCCATGGCAAGAATGCCCTTTAATATAGCAAGGATTTTCTTTCCATATTCATCCCCCGTCGCCCAGCCTTTTCCATTCGGATTTTCTTTCTGCCCAAGCCATTCCACATATTCAGAACAACCTCTCGTGACGTATTTAAAGCGGGGATCTACGCAGGTATTTTTCAACACTTCGGTAGAAGCATAAGCTTTCAAATGCTGCACCTGCGCCCGGATGCCGAGCTGCGGCGTATCAAAAGAATTGCCTTTCATCCCATTGGATGTAACGCCCATACCACAGAAATTATTCTGAGAAAGTGTAACGGCGGAACCGGAAAAGGCAAAGTTTCCAGTTTCAAGGCAGGACTGTGCAAACGCAATGTCGCCCCGCACTCCTTCCGCTTTGCCTTCTGAAAGATACAGCGGGATCATATCCAGCACAGTCTGTGCTACTGCCGGGTTCTTTGCCTTGATATATGCTTTCATCTGTTCTGCCGTTGCTTTAGCGGTTCCCATAATTTTTGTACGTTTATCAGCATTGCTTTCATCCGCACTACCCATAGCCGCTTTAACCGCTTTGCGGAATGTGTCCATGGTGTAACCCATGCCAAGCTGTTCCCAAAGATGTTCCGGATCTCCGTGATTACTGGCAATGCCCCTGCTGTGCCCCTCTTTGTGGCTGATAACGATGCCGTCTGCCAGTGGATCGAGGTTATACTTTTTACAAAGCATGGCAAACAATTCTACTGCCGCTTCATAGGTACGTTTAACAACTGCCTTTGCCGCAGCTACATCGGAACAGGTAAAATTTGCGCCGCTTGTATACTGGATACACGCCGGCTCACACATTTCTACTCCAATATGGGAGTCGTTGCCGCTTCCTTTATTTCCTTTTCCACAGTGCCATCCCCTGTGATCCCAGGGAAGTGTCTGATATACTGTCCCGTCATTTCCGTCAATAAATCCGTGGACGCAAGAATTGTCATGCGACGGACTGTTCCATGAATTGATGAGGACAGATGCTTTCGGCTGCGGACAGCCTATGGAATGGAGCATAAGCCCCCCGACTTTAATTTTTTTCCCTGCCGTATAACAGGGATTTTTTGTTAAAATTGATTCTATCAATTTCATTTTTCCCTCCTTATCACTGTCAGCCTTTCGAGTTGAGCGCTTTTCTTCTTGCCGCATTAATGGCCGCATTCCTCTCAGCAAGCTGCTTTTTGCTGAGCTTTTTAGGCGGAGCGCTTTTTGCATTACATACTCTGATTAAGGTCAGCAATCGGTTCAAATGCCATTTCTGACATTCAAACGGAATATTAAGCGTAACCATCCAGTAATACACAATCTCTGCCGTTATGATTTCACGGCTGGGAGCGCTTTTATCATCTTTGGGGAACCAGGTGGCAGTCATCGGATCTGTAATATAATCAGAAACCTGTTTGATGATATCGCTGGTTATCGAACTGTACACTAATGGATCAACGTTCTGCGTGATTGTCATGCAGCGGATATAATCAACTGTTTCTTCAACAGTTTTATTACCTTTTCCGAGAAATGGTTTATGCCACTTCGATTCCCATTTTGAAAGCGAAACCAGAGAATGCTCCAGCTGCAGTGTTGTTGTTTTTGTTTTGATAAATTCTTCTTTCGCTTCATCCCAAAATTCCCGTTCTGGGATTATAACCCGAAGCATTCTCCTAACCCTCCGTTATTATGTTGCAGCGGGCGGCATCACACCTTCCACGGGCGCTTTTCCCGGAAGCGTTCTCATAGCAGACGCAGCATTTCCGGTCTGTTTTTCCACGTTTTTGGGCATAATGCCATTGACAAATGCGGCAGCCGCCTCGTCATCCGTTGCCAGTTCCATGAAAATCTCAGAATACGCCATAGTGGACGCGAATTCTTCCCGTATCTTCTCATTCTTGACGAACAATCTGCCATCCAGGCTTTTCTCGCCATAAGACATGAGTACGATTTTCTTGAAATACTCGATGATTTTGCTCTGGTCATTCTCCTGCAGAATTTTGCCAAGCAGCTGGCTCAAGCCTCCGTTAAGCGAATTCTCAACTTCCGTAAGCTCCGCCTGTGTAAGATTGAAAAAATGATCCTCGGTTCTCAAATTACCGTCAAAGTCTCTGTAAGTAACAGTTTTCTTTACCATGTTTTTCTCCTTTCGATCAATAAAAATTGGAGCCGCCAACTTATAAAGCTGAACACGGCTCCATCATACTTTTGCACCTATTATGTCTGAAATGGACTGATTATCCTTCTGCGTTGAAAAGTTCGATCACTTCGTCGGGAAGGGGCAGCCTTGCTTCTTTATCTTCCGAACCATACAGAATCTCCTCGAAAGCCTTCAGCTTTTCAGCATCAACCTTTGTGGAGTCGATAGTCAGGGAAGCAGTCGGCTTAAACGCCTTGCCTGTGGAGGGGTCAACCGCGGAAATTTCAACAGGAGTGGTTGTAACCTCCCAGCTTAACGAAATTGCCTCCGGGCTGTCATTGACAGTCTGATAATTTTTCTCTGACGGAGAGGCTTTTGCCCCGTAAATCAGATGCAGCTTATAGCCATGCTCAGCATCATCCGTGTCATTGCCGATAATCGTGCGGTAAGAGAATCCGAACATCTTCCTTGACTGCTGCCCGACTGTCACGCCTTTTGCAATCTCCGCAGTTCCATCGCATACCGCAAATTCATCCGGGTATGTATACGCCTCAATCGTCGCGCCGAATTCCTCAGCGGACATCAGGCTTAAGTATTTGATATTGTCAGCATAAATATTGTTTGCTTCTGCTCCGGAAGGGCTTTCTGTCACCGCCGACAAACCGCTCCACGCCACTCCTTTCGGATATGTCCCGTTCGCGCCAACCGGATACAAAACGCCGTGATCTACGCCTGTTTCGTAAAGGCGCTCACCTGTTTTATCCCATATAAGTTTACTCATAAATCGCTACCTCCTTAAAAATATAGTGTGAAGACATCATGATTAAGATTATCCGATGTAAAATGTCGGTCAAAACTGCAATATTCCAGCTCCAACAGCTTATCGGGAATCTCGGAATCCGGGTCTTCGTCAATGTATGTGACTGTGTACTGTTTATGCTTCAGGTATATATGATTGTTTGCCGACCTGGTACGCACATTACTCCTTTCATAAACAATACATGGGTAGTTTAGCTTTACTGATTCAGGGGGCTGGAAATATACGTTGCGGCTTCCAAGGAATTCTTCAAACAGAGTTTGCAGTGCTTCTCTGGGTTTCGCCATCGTTATACACACCCCCTATCGTCAATATCAGCCGGGGGTACTGGACTTCAACGCTCGTGATTTTCCATTTCGCCCCCATAAATTCTACATACTGCATGGAGTGGAAATTCTGTCTGGCATATGGATCAGCTACGATACTAATCTCATTTGCGATGTTGAGATTATCATTGACCTGTCCGGTAGATTCATACCGACGTGTATTCCGTATCAAATCTCCGAAGTACGGCTTCTCAGTTATCTTCGGTCTCCATACGCCCGGTTTTGTTTCCACTGTTTCAGCGTAGCCGATTGCACCATAAAATTTTGCCATTTTGAATTTTTTCCTCCGATCTTATCCCTGCTCCTCCACAGGTTCCTCGATTGCAATGGCAGAGTACACTCTGGTCAGAGCCCCGGAGCATCTGGTCTCCAGCAGGGACTTCTCCTGGTTGAAATCGATATCGAACTGGGTGAAATGGGTCACTTCGCCGCCCTTGGTAGCTCCCAGAGAATAATCCGCCAGGTTCGCGATGATGCCCAGCAGTTTCTTCGTCTTATTATCCGACGTAGTACGGGTCTTACCCTCAAACTGCTCTGCCGTAACGATCTCGCCCACATTCAGAGCGGAAGCCAGCTCCGCTTTGGATGAATAAATCCGTCTGCCATTGATGTCCCTTGCCAAAAGCATGACATTCAGCATATGGGGCGTGCAGAAGAAATCGGGAGTACCAGTACCCTTGTAGTTCTCCCTCGCATACAGAACCGTATTGATAAGCGCCTCGGCCAGAATGTAGTTAATACCAAAGTTTGCACCGGTATTCGTACCCTGAAGTTCCTTCTTTGCCGCCTCAACGTCCAGATCCACATGAAGCGTATACAGATCGTCATCTGTCCAGATCGGTCTGATGTGATCAGGAGAAATCTTCCCTTCATCCCCATCTTCACGGCCATCGCCCAGCATAATCGCTGTCGCCAGTTCCTCATTCAGCATCATCTTATCGATTCCATACAGATACTGCACATAATCGAAATCAGTAATGTCAACGATGTCATCTCTGTGCAGCGCATTCTTTACATATACGGTCTGGGGATCGGTGGTTCTTCTTACCAGCTTGAAGTTACCAACCTGTTTCTTCTGCTTACCTTTCTCGTATCCCCTGGCCCGCAGCGAATCAATTTTCCGAATGTCAACCTGACCGGTTCTGATTCTGGAAATGGGACTCTTATGTACCTTGCTCATGACGATGGAAATCCATCCCTGGTCATTGGTGATCAGCTCCGGAGCACCGGGTCTTACATCCTTATACTCCGGGAACAGCAGGGTAACATTCCCATCACCAGTCTGCACAAACCCACCGCTTGTTGCATCGTGCTGGAGATTATTCTCATCAGCATAAATCTGGAGCGCCGTCTGGAAGCTTCCCACCTGATTGCTCTTTGCCAGGCTGATAATAGCCTCCTGATCTGCGTGGCTCAGCGTATCCGTATTGGTCTGTCCCCCGTCAAACACATTATGTTTCATGGTATCATTACCTCCTTTTTCTTTTTCCTCTTTTTTCTTATCATCAGGGTTGCCCTTTTGAGCCATGATCTCCCCGATTACAGCATAGAAAACATTTTTCTGTTTCTCATTGAAAGTATCAACGACATCAGAGATAGTTTCTCCGTCCTCATCATCTTTCTTTTCCGGCTCCTTATCTTTATCCTTATCATCCGGACTATCTTTTTCTTCATCCTTCTTATCATCGGAATGATAAAGACTGATCGGTTTTCCAGTATAAATGATTGCCTCGCCGTCTGCATCATCACCGTGGGAAAGTACTACAGAATCGATGAATGCCCCGGGATTCGCACCGGCCAATACGAGGCTGACTTCCCGGATGGCGCCATGCAACACGTTTGACGCGCGCTCTTTCAGCCGATTTGCAAAGATAGATAATGCCGAAACATCCCCATGCTCAACTAAAAGCTTCGCATTTCTTCCCTGTTCGGTATCATTAAAGGTGCAATACGCATAAACACCATCTGCGCGGTTCTCCAACAATGCGTGTCCGAGAACATTAAATGGTCCATCGTGCTGGTGGTTCCATACAAGCGGAACCGTCTGCCCGTCATTATCCTTAAATGCATCTTTCAGGATGGTACGCCCATCGGAGCATTTCAGATTATTTCGGGTAGCCCAGCCACTAAAGTCGAATTTCTTCATTTTGATTTTTCCTCCTTCTATGTCTGGTTGTTTTCTTCAACAGTTTCTCCAGGTGTGACGTTTACTGGCCTTTCCTTATCCGAAGCCGATTCGCTGAGGTTTTTATTTCGCAGTTCATCAGCTTTCGGGTCATCTGACGGCTTCATCCCGATAACCTGCCGGATCTCATTTGATGTCATGATCTCGTTTCTCGTGAACTTGTCTGCGATCTCTGAAATCTCTGATACAGGAACAAGCTTGAACGGATCTCTGAAGAATTCGATTGACTGTTTCTGAGACCGGGCGGTCTTTGTAAGAAATTTCCGTTTCATTTCGTCTGCAATCGCCGCTAAGATAGGCTCAATCGTCCGGTTATAGTAGTTGAGCATCGTCTTCTCGTCAGCAGTACCATCCAAAATCCCCTGAGTGATTCCCAACTGGCTATAAAGCATACTCGTCAGGTATTCAATCTGGGACATCAGATTGTTCTCGACGGGACGGTTCAACTGTGTGATATGCTCTGTACCATCGGTATAGGCAATCCCATATTTCGACCCACGTAACTGATCCTCAATATCTTTGCGCCGACTCTCAGCCTGTCTGCGCCTCGCCTCGGTCTTAATAATGTAGGGGAGCTGTATAATCAGATCCAATTTCCCAGAGCTATTCTGTTCGTCAACAACATCCAACAAATTCAGCTTCCTAATCAGACGCTGCATGGTAGAGTTCGGCTCGTTCATGACCGCATAGAGCGGATTCTCAATAATCGCAACAGACTTCTTTGCCATAAGAATGTCTTCTTTCTGACCAGTCCGTTCGTTATAAACCCGAACTCTCACATGTTGCGGATACCACTCCAGAATCTGCCCGGTCCGCATAGCGTCAATATCAAAAGAACCGGGGATTCCATCTCCCGGATCATCATCCGTATCCGTAGGGACAATAGCAACGCATCCCTCGTCCATCATCGACATGACCACGTCCTGTAAAAAAGCCCGGCCCGTCTGATCCATATTTGCCTCGACTGTAAGACAGTTGTTAAGTCCTGAATCAATCGCAGAAAGGAATCGGTTGTTTTCATCCAGCCGTACATGAAGCATATCCACAGCGGCTACATCCAACGCAATCCGGTTATAAACCGACGTCACAATCGAACGCTCGTTTCCCCTTGAAAAACGCATTCTATCAGGCCGGAACGAATATCCCATGCCAATATCCCGATAACTCCTTGTGGGGTCTTTATTAAAGAAAGCATTCCAGGCATGTTTCATCCTGGAACCAAGTGAAATCTCCATTTTTGAATTTTCCTCCTAATAAAAAAGAACTGCTTTCGCAATCCCTAATCAAACGCTTCCCTGTTCAGTTTGTACGCAACAAACGCATCCATCATGGCTGCCACAGCATCAATCTTAGCGTCATACCGTTTCTTAAGAAGCTTCCTGTTTCCGTTTGTATCCTCCATAACAATGCAGTTTCCCATTGCAAATGTCATCAGTTCTTCATCAAACAACAGCATTCTCTCTTCGGAGAGTTTCTTCAACTCACCCAATGGAACTGATTCTGTTTTAGCACCCTGAATGACTTTCTCTATACCAAAAGGTCCATTTTCAGATTCCCATCTTGCAACAAAATCCTTCGCATTATAAGGATCGTACCCAAAGCAACGCACGTCGTAATCGCATTCGGCTATGTGATTATCCAAATCCTCATAAACCTGCATCATATCCAGTACAGTGCCTTCAAGGACAATCAGGCTTCCCTCTGCCATAAACTGGTCATACTTATGCCGCATTGCTGCTGGGAGTTTCGATAGAGTCAACGAAGAAATATAGTTACGGGTTTTAATCCCGAAAGCCCCATTTGACAATGGGAACAGAAAGGTAAACGAACAGAAGTCGTCGCCCTGAGACAAATCTCCGCCAAGAGAGCATGGCATCTGCCAGTAGTCCCGCTTCCTATGAGTAAGCGTCTCTTCATAAGTAAAGTAATAGGTATACCCTTCCATCGGGATTCCGAAACGTTTAGCAAGAATATCATTTCGTACCGCAGGCGCTTTCTCAGCTCTCTCTACATCCAACTGATAAGTTTCATAGCTTACTGTCTTCCCAATATTCGGATTCGCTTTTGCCCACATAGCTGGATCGCCAACTTCATCAATAGAATCCAGCTTGTAATACCAGATGGATACGTGAGGGTTGAGATAGTCCCCTTTTAGGATGTCCAGCAACTCCATTTTGATTGTGTCGCCACTTCCGTTTCGTACTGTACCTTCGGAACTGATAGCTACAATCAGATAATCATCCAGCTTGGATGCTCCCTGCTCTATTGCACCGACAACATCCTCCCGTATGTCTCCAGACAGCCATTCATCTACTGTTGATATTTTTGGACGGAGTCCCTGGAGCTTATTGATACTCATCGGACGAACTTCCAAAAGGGAACCAGTCAGAAAATTCTCAATCCCCTTTTTAGTAGATGCAAGCTTTACTCGATTCGCTTTTGAACCTGTGGTATTCTGCAAAGAGCCATCCGTCAGGAATTTAAAGAACGGTCCTCTTGCCCTTGTAATCGCTGTCCGGATAGGGGACATTACTTCATCCGCCTGCTTCATTGTAGGAGCAGTCGTAATCTGGTGAGTTGTCGAAGTGTCTATATTCAGGAAATAATTCTGGATACAGGAAGCGTACATCGACTTGGCCGCCCCTCTGGCAACAATCAGATACTGCTTATTGATAAGCCGGCGTTTCACATTTTTTCTGACATAACGCCCGCCATGGCCATCAGGATTCGGCACATACACGCTTCGCTCAACAAAGTAATACCAACCGAAAATCTGTTCTGCCCAAAGCTTAAAAGTATCAAGCAATCTTAAATCGGCGCCATCCGTGAGTGTCAGCTCCTCTTCGCAGTATGCAATAAAACCATCAATAGCCCTATCGTCATACCAGATACCAGGATTCGCAATTAACTCATCGATCCGGTGCATCTCCAGAGAAATCATCTCGCAGACAGGTATTTCGCCTTTTATTACGGCATCTCGGAACCGGCCGTAATACTTCGGTGTGGCCGTATTCGACAATGCCATGCCCATATCCTCCTTTTATATACCAAGTGCTTTTCTGCCAACCAATACCATCTGTGAAAATCTCTGTTCACTCGTCTTTGTCCGATAGACATCTTTGGGAATGACCTGCTCCATGTCAAACACGATTACCGGGGATGTGGCTTTGAATCCTCCATATATAGCGTCATTCGTGTCAAGAACGGCTCCATATCCAGCCTCTTTGCACGCATTGAAGAACTTAGTCCTCTGCGTATAGGCATCCTTTCCTTTACGGGCATCACCCTGTCCATCATATGGAATGACATAGTTGAACAACCTGTACACTTTTTGCAGTTCCTCAGCGGTCGGAACATAATCGTCATTCCGCATCCGTTTAAGGACATCCCTAGCTTCCCGGTATCCCTTGAACTTGTACTTATCGCTTACGAAATAGCTCTGCATCCGCTCTGCATCCGCTCGTCATCTGTAACGAAATTGTAGAAATCACGATCTTTTTTGTACAAATTCCTGAAAACCTCTGCACCGGAATCTTCGCTGGCGACTTTTACGTTTTGCTTAAGAGAATTGTCAATCCGGTATTTCAGATAGTATCCCGTACCAAGGCTGTTTCCTTTTTCATCGTACAAAGTCTGGGGGAGCTTTTCTGTTAAACAGGGCATTGTACTGGTGCTTGTCCAGCACATTATGGGTCGCATAAAACATATCAGTGTTCTTTGTCCGATCCTGGTCATACGATAATGTGCTGAGTATTGTCTTGTCTGCCCTCAGCACTTCATCGAAATGCTTCTTGTTGTATATGCTGTTGGGCTGTCTCCTTTTCTTATAAATGGCTTTCTTTTCCGCCTGTGTGTAATCACCGCCGCCAAGCGGATAAGGCGGACCGTTCTGTTTTCCCCACTTCTGCCCGAGAATACCATGGTGCTGTAATCCAATCTTATAATCCATTTTGAATTCTCCTCTCACGGCATCGTCTAACTTTTCAGCTGATGTATCATCATCATGATACTTGCCGCCGAAGCACCAATCGCAAGAACATCTCCCGTTGTGGACAGAAAGCTGGAAACGTAATCTCTTCCGGACTTGATATGCTCGGTCGATAATGCCTTGTAATTCCGCTCCAGATTGAGACGGTTGATTGCTGCCTGAAGTTCCTTGTCTGACATCTTAGACAAATCCATCTGGTTCATCACTTTCGCCTGTTTACGGTTCGCTCCGCGGTTGCTTATGCTCGAAGCGGCCTTGGCCGCATTACTCGCAGACTGCAACCCAGAACTGGCATTCTTATAGTCGTTTGCAACTGTTTGGTGAACAGCCCCTCTCGCGCGACCGCTGTTATCACCATTGACACGTCCATTCTCGTCATAAGACACCCCGCTTCCCTGAAGCCGCCTTCTTCCAGCAGATGTCAAAGAACCGTCACTGTTCTGATAACGCCGCACTCCCCAACGCTGGCCCAAAACTCCATGATGCTGTAAAACATTATTCATTTTGAATTTTACCTCCTTCTATAAACGCAAAAAACACATGCTTGACATTTAGCAGTCGATATGTTAGAGTGCTAACAAAAGATGTTCGATACCTAAAAAGTTCAAGAAGAAAGGAGGATACTTTATGGCAAGATTGACCAACGAAGAAATCAGAAACATGTCGCTCGCCGAGGCCGAGGCATATACTGATTTACATCCCGCTGAAGCCTGGCGGTTTGTGAAAGCAGACTTGCAATCTGCAGCAAAGCAAACAAAAAAAGCCACTGTACATGGTTTTAAAACAAAAAAACTGTTTGCTGAACCAGAAGCTGCTGTAGACTTCTAACACCTGAATAAAACCGTCCTTAGCTGTCAGTAGCAACCATGGGCGGTTTTTTCTTCTTGAACTTTTTAGGTATCGAACAAATATTAATACGCATCACTCCTACTCTACAGGATTTTCCGGGTCAACTGCTACATTAAGCCGCCATTCAAATTCGCTTATCTGCCGGTTCATAACTTCGATAACTGCAGAACCTAACGGTGGGTCAAAGAGCAATTTTACCTTCAAATGCATATAAGACTTAACAAGCTCTAACTGTGGATTCTCTGAAATAAAATCCGTCCACATTTCATCCTCACCCTTGATTGTAAAACCTTTGGTGGAACCAACACCGAGCTGATTCAGAATCATAAATACCGAGTTTATATGCATAATAAGATCGGCATCGAAGTGCTTGTAATCCTCGGTAATCCCAAGCATCTTCTTAATTGATGTAAGTATGCTTTCCATAATGTTTTCCTTTCTTTAATGCTTCCAAGGACAAGTATCATTCTTTGTCCGTTCAGGTGGAAGTCTGATCAATAACTCCTCATCTCCGTAATGAATAGCATTGTGCGTGTTTAGAGTAGTCGTAATCAGATACTCCGGATTAAGCAGAAAATCGCTATTGGTCTCGATATCCTTAGGAAGAATCGGGTTCATATGATGAATGAATATCTTCCCGTATATGTCATACCCGTCAATTCCCAAATCACATCCGCTGTCACGTAAAATCACATAATCCCGAATCGATTTCCATTCCTGCGACCTATAAAATTCCTGATTAATGAACCTGTCAAAACCAAAAGTTTCCTTTCCTACAGAGCCGTTAAGCTGCAAATACCGGAACCTCTCCTCGAAGGTTTTCAATAAAGAAAGCTCGGAATAAGTTCTAATATTCATCTCCGTCATCCTCCTGCCCACTGTATCTACGGAAAGAAGCCATCGCCTGATCGTACATCTCCTTTATGTCTTTTGCAGAAGCAACAGCTTCGGTCTTTGCCTTGACTAACTCGTTTTCCAAAGCAATCTTCTCTTTTTCAAGCTTCTCCCTTGACGACCCCAGTTTTAAATAGTGGGTTATTACCTGAGCTGAGGCAGTTCCGTTCCTCAACTGTTCTTCCGCAAGATCCACTGCTAAAGAAACCATCTGATTCTCCCTTGCTTCTGGAGTCAGAGCCGGACGCATCCTGCGGGTAGAACCGGAAGAATTAGAGACTTTAGTTTTTCCCACAGTTATTACCCCCTCTCATTCAAATATCTGTTACTTCTTGCTCACTCCTGTAGGGAATTGATATACTTATAGACCTGTTTCATGGTACTAAAAAGAACCCACAAAGCTGTTACACACCCGAATCTGAAAGGAGAAACAGGAAAGCGATTCCTGCGGTGTCATACGAACCCTATGAGCTCTTTTTAGTATCATGAAAATATAAAAAGTTTCCAGAAAATATACCCCCGGAGAATTTTCAAAGACCGCCGCGATAAGGGAGGGGGTGCTATTTTTGCGACACCCCCTATACCTTACGACAACTTGTCAATGGAGGCTTTGACAATCCACAAAACTGTCAAATTGCTTTTTTCTTTTCTTCTTTTTTTACTTTTTTGTAAATGTTCATAAAATCGTATTTAATAATCTCATCAATTGCACGTTCCACTTCTTTATCATTCTCTTCATCTGACAGTTGTTCAGAAGTTTTTGCAATTCTTCCAAGATAAGCACAGGAATTATACCCCTTTTCCACATCAAACAGAAACCATGAAGTAAATTGCTCAAAAGGGTCAAACGGATTATCGATTGTTGTCAGCATACATTGTTGTTGCATGAACAATTCGCTCCTTTCTTTTACAAATATTTGGAAACGGTTGATGTAGATACGCCAAGCGATTCTGCAATTTCTGCTGTACTGTATCCAGAAGCTGCCATTGATGAGATTTTGGCAATCTTGGCATTACTTAACGCGGTAGTAGTGCGAGGCGTTGCCCGTTGCCTAAGCTTGTCTATATCAACGTTGTTAATAATTTGTGTTAGTTTGCTTTCGCTGACAGCACCAGCTTGTATCGCTTCCCACTCTCGATCTGTCACTTCAATTGGTTTGCGTTCTGCTCCGACTTGTCTGCGAGCAGCAGTAAGCGCCTGCTGATTCGCTTTCTTAATTTCAGCTTTTGTCATATCTGGATTCGACTGTTTCTTTGCAGCCACAGCAGCATTAGCCATAACTTGAGCTTGCCTTTCACGAGGAGCATTCTTAAGAGCTATGTTCAGTTTCGCATTAAGAGAATCTACTTCACGCTGATAAGAGGCCTTTGCCGAAGATGAATAAGCAATCTTCCCAGTATTCACCATTTCTTTACGAGCCTGGTTAGCAAGCGACTTCATCTTGTTAGCATAATTAGCATATGCTTCTTCCTGTGGTGTACCAGACGAAAGAGTACGGGCATCTTTTGTTTCAGCCATTTGTGTACTGGCTTGGGTTCTGGTCTTGACCTTACCTGTTTTCTTATCCAAATAAGTAGGGTCATCAACCGTTTTATAGCTCAAAGAACCGTCATCATTGATAATGGGGCTGCCTTTTCTTTTAATTACGGAGGTTTCCGATTTAGCACGGGAAATCAGGGTAGCCGCCCCTTCTTTATACTTTCCATCCTCTTCCCTCCCCTGATACTTCTTTTTCAGAGATGCGATACCATTATCCTGTTCACTTCTTTTGTAATCGAGATTGTGCTTTTCAGCATCAATAACAACCATGCTATGGCGGACAGCACGGGCAAGTTCATCCTGGGTGGCCCCTTTCAGAGTCATATCCGTAATCAGGTTCGACACCTTACCCATTTCTGTCTGGGTGTTCTTCATCCGCTTATAGGGGTGGGAGGTACTGTCGGGCCCATAAGATGCCTTGGGGTCAAAGCCTTCAAGCCCCTTAAGTGGAGGCGTAGATGTAATCTTTGTTTTTCCACCTGTTGGAATTACCATAACAGTATCGCCATCAAAATCAGCACCAGATAACCGTTCCGCAACTTTACTGTTGATACCTATCGCATCTTTCGGTGTGTTCCCAAGAACTTTTTTTCCTTCTGCCTGTTTATTATTAACGGTAAGAATAGGAATCTCGAAAGTGCCACCATGCGGAAACCGAATCAGTGCAACCTGTTCTCCATTCTTGTAATTCGGGGCATATACCTCGTTATCCTTAATGGTCGTCAACGGCAGTATTACCTGATACTTCTGTCTTGGCAAAGCCGCCGCCTGAAGATGTACTGCTGCTGAATCACAGTCATCGGCAAACGATTTCAGTAAAGACTTCTTAACGGTCGGGTTAGTAAGAGAACAAATCTCATCAAATTCTGCGACTTTATCTGCAGAAGCAAGACCGAGCTGTTTATTGATAAGGGTCATGCTCTGTTTCGACAAGAACTGTGAAGGAAGATGGTCACTCCACTCGCCCCAGTCCCCTTCTTCCGCACGCTTATTGATAAGAGAGAGTTTTTCTTTTCCATCTTTGTCGATGTAGTAACTCTGCCCTCCATGCTCTTTGATCAAGGACCCGAACGGATTGTCAGGATCATCCTTAATTTTCTTAAGGACATCTGTCATTGGAGTTCCAACTTTTTTATTGGTATTAAACAACACATCAACACCATCTGGCAGATTATCAGAATAAACAGCCATCCCTTTCAGATAGTGAGTTCCGTCAACCATAATACGAACCTGCGCATAATGGGAATCGCCAAGGGAAAGATCGTCTACACCTCTCCGTATCTCAATGACCCCATCTTTATGGATGCCCCCATCTTCTGCATAGTTAATTTTCAGACGGCTTGAATCCATACTCTCCGGATACTGAAATGCAGGCCTAACTTTTTGACCATCTTCGGCAAGTACTTTCTCATAATCCTTTACAGAATGGACATTATCAAAGTCGTAAATTTCCCTGTGTTCCGTTCCAGGAGGACATACGACCTTTATGTTGGTCTGCTTGCCGGGATTCGTCACCTGCGGAACCCCGCCGCCATAAACCGGATATCCTTCTAACTCCAAAATATAAAGAGCCTGGTTCAGTTTCTCTCTTGAAATACCAAGCTCCCGCTCAACGCCGGTTCCGACATCAATCATGCCTTTTTCATCAATCATCTGTTTCAGAAAATCAGCAGTGGTCTTCGCCTGATTCATGCGAGCCTCGGAATTTTCATTGAGAAGGGAGCGTACCGAAGAGTCATTGGTAAACCCCATCTTTTCAGCAATCTCATTGAGACTGTAACCTTTCTCCCTCAATCCTTTAGCAGTCGCAACCTGAAGAGAACGACGTTCATCTTTTGCCAGGCTCATCTGGGTACGCAACTGCGTCGTGGTAAGTCCTATCTTTTCAGCAATTTCTTTTTCGCTGAACCCCTGTCGTTTCAGTTCATCAACACGACTAATGAAGTCACCACTATGCTGATAAGGATTATCGCCGGAACCCCAGGGATAGCGGCCAGAACGTCTCGGCATTCCATAATGCATCAAAATTTCTTCCGCAATGGGATTCATGGTTTACTCCTCCTGTTCTTTAATTTTATTAATGATCCTGTCGAACGTGATAATCTTGTCCATAATTGGCGCGATATCCTCGACTGTAGGATTGCCGACTAAAATATCATCCGACTGGTACAGACGCAGTTCTATTTCAATATCCGCCGGCTTTATTTTGTATTCCAAGCAGAATAGAGCGGCATATACTTCAAGCTGCTCCATATGGGCAGGAATAACGCCTGTTTTTAAATCATGGATTCTCAACAACCCATTACGGAACGCAATCGCATCCGCTGTTCCAAAACAGTTGTCAGAATAAAAAAGAATCTGTTCAGGAATCATCTTGTATCCAATGGCATCATTAACATAAGAATTCAACGTCTTATGAGACCTTGGCAATTTCTGTCCGAGCCGAATACATTGGGCGGCAAATTCATGTAGCTGCGTTCCTTTTTGTGTTGCAAGGAATCTGCTGTATGATTCCGCAACCTTATTTTCATCATAGTTGATCCAGTGGTACTTGCTTGCACCGAGAAAGGCGTGCTGCCCTTCAAAGTTCAAATGTTTGTTGAAGTTCATGTAATACTTCCTCCTTGTTCTCGGGACAGATGAATCTTGAAAAAGACATCTTGTTCATCAATCCAACGTAATACTCTTGGTTCGGCTGTTTTTTAGCCCTCGCAGATTTCTTACATTCCAAGGTGGCCCATTTATCTTTATACAGAATCAAGAGGTCTGGTATCCCCTGAATGTGACTGGCATCCAGTTTGGTCACGATACAACCTACAAACAGCTCTTTCAATTCCTTTATAAGACTTGCCTGGAAGTCGCGTTCCAACTTTATTCCGGCCATAGGAAACCTCCTCTCGATTTTTTCTGAAAATAAAAAAGAGAAAGTAAAAGTTAAAATGGCACTTTTATTCTTCTCTCTTCATAAAAGGGTATGTTTTTTTCGCGGGCAAAAAATAGCAAAAGAAAAGAGCCGCCGTACGCGACTCAAATCCGTAGTATGTTATTCTTCATCCTCGACGTAACCATAAGGACAGATTACGCATCCCGGATAAATATTTTCACATCCGGTACACTCCGGACCTGGAGGCTCCGCTCCAATATAATTAAAAAATGTTTCCCGATCCATCCGCTGTCCGCACTCAGGACACACGCATTCATTATCTTTCCATTTCATTTCTCCGCCGCATAAATCACAAATAACGGCATCTCCATCCTCATCATAGATGTCTTCATATCTTTCTGTTGGATCTGAAACTTCTTTACTACTGCCTCCATAGATAATTTCATACTCGCCTTTTCTTCTTGTCAATTTCTTTATCTCCTTTCGATACTCAGGAAACAGGGTTGCCCCACTTCCAAATTGAACCGAAGAGACAAAAAGCTTTTTATCCTCTCCTTTCATAAAACACCTTGTAAAATGCACGTAGGGCATTGATTATTTTTATGCAGTTCTCAAATATAAATCACCGTTGCTGTTTACATAGTACTCTGCTTTAGCTTCTGAAGCGTGCATCACGGAACGAATTGATTTTAATATTTCAGATTCTGTACCTCTGCTAAACGAATCCACCACCAGATTAACTTTCTTTTCGAGAGCCGGTTTGTCAAATTTTTTCAGAGGCCCCTCTTTAAAGTTCTGAATATGTGTGCTCAATTTACTAAAGCTGCTCAGCATCCGTTTCTCACATTTGCCAATGTAGGTGACGGCTTCTTCCTCAACATTGGAAATATAACCAGTGTCATAATTCTGTGAATAGTAAATCTCCAGCAGGCTGCTCATAGAATAGAGTTGTATAGAGAGCTCCAAGCAGTCTTTAATCTGAAATATCTTATCAGTCCAAGCTACAATATCAGATCCGCTCTTGGAATTAACAGCAGAATCCAAATCAGACATATAAAACTCAATATCTTTCATCGCCACTTTCTTTGCCTCCTGTAAGCTTACAAGCGTAGCAAACCTCTGCTGCTCATGTTCCATAACGGAACTATAATTTTGGTAAGCGGATTTCACAAAGCTAACTTCGGATATAAGTTCCGCTTTCTTATCACCGTAGAGAAACTCCAAGATTTTATCAATGTTCTGGTTCATTGTTTTAAGCTCACTGTTTATCTGTGCAAGAAAATACTGTCCAGAAACTATTGACATAGCATTGAACGCTCCAAGAACGGCCGCCTGAGCTGATACGTTTTCTAAAGAAGCGTGACCAACAATTTTGCCATCTGCTCCCTGAATTGATGTTCCAAGACCACCTGTCTTATATTCCATAAGATGACAGGCATTGGATATACCATCTGGGAACCGCACCATATATGCCTCGCTCAAAGTCCCTGTTGCCACTACTGCAGGTAGTTGCTGCATTAATCCTCCCATCTGGATTTTCTGTGATGAAGTAAACTCCAGTTTCTTAAATCCAGGCTTGCTCTCGATGTCTGCTATTTTATCACAAGATATAATTTCAAAGTTCCCACTTACGGCAACATTATTATCCATTTTGCCCACCTCCAAAAAATAAAAGAGAACATGTACCCTCTCATTGTTGCCACACAATCTTATAATACTTCGTAGGGAAAATCACCTTGATCATATTACAGAGAGTACTGTTCTCCATAATAGCCTTTGCATATTTCACGAAATCAAAAGTATAATTGCATCGACATCGGCACAAAATAAAAAGTGCGCCCCCAACGAAGAGACGCACTGCTAAAGTGTTCTCCCATTGTTGCGACACAATCTCGACCTAACTATGGGTATGAGTAAAAAGAGATACACCTTTAGCCAAAGTGATCCCATAGTTTTGTCGATATCGTTTTGTGTCGCAGTTCGAGTATACCACATGCACGGCCAAAAAGAAATATGCTATCTAAAAATATGTTCATACCGTAACGAACCTAGCTCGTCTTTCGAGTTCATTATATACCATACGCAGACCATCCGGAAAATATACCAAAATCGACATGTAGCCATGCGGACGATATCCAACAGCATCTTTCTTCAAACTTGGATAAAGAGATTGGAAACTCTCATACATTTCAGACCACATGTTCTTCTTTTTCATAAAGACCTCCTTTCTCTTGCTCTGCCCACTTTCCCACTTTTTTTCGCAACTCTTATATATATTTAAACTTTTTATCACAATTAGTTAAGAAAGTGGGTGGGCAAATGGGCTTTGAGCCCGCAAACCCGCATAAATACTGGGTTTTTAGTGACCAAATCGGGGTTTTAAAAGTGGGCAGAAAGTGGGCAAATGGGCAGAAAATTGACCATTTTTACCCAAATTCTACCAACTTTCGTCCGTACATTCTCCTCACCTCTTCAAAACCGCTCCCAAAAGTGGGCAGCCAAAAATAAAAGTGGGCATGGAATTTCTCCAGTATTGTAAAGATTTTACGGACATTCACCTCATGATTACATCCGATTTCTTCTTGTAGAAATTGCATACCGGATCACTTTTCTTGATAAACGAAATATCATCCGGATAATCACCCCGCATTTTCTCACATGCGCCCAGATACTCAAGGTACGTCTGCTTGTATACACATACCTCTCTATGTACACAGCTGGTGCAAATTGTTTCTCTGACTCCTCCATCCATGTTCATCACCTCCAAACTTTCCCTGTCTGTGTATCCTTCAGAACTATCCGCTCCTCCAGATGAAATCCGGAAAGTTCGCAAATTGTGAAAATTGTATTCAGTAACTTGTGAAATCTCTCGTCATCTGTATCTGTGCTTGTAATCGCTTTGTAAGCAGTCGGATCAGAATATCCCGAAGCATTCTTTCGTAAATCATTGTTAGCCATTTCCATCTCTACCTCCTTCTTTATTTGTCACATTTGATAACAACTCCTGTTTCGTCTTTCAGCTCTTTCATATAATCTTCCATGGTAGCTTCATCGTTAAGAATTGCACCCATCAGATTGTCAATATACTGAAGACTTCGCATAATACGCTTCTGTCCGAAACCGTATAGACGGTGCTCCGCCAACGCAAAACATGTCATGAGAGATTCCACATTGTAGGAAGAAACATTATTTGAAACTTTTTGTTTCATTTCTCCAATCTCTTCTCTTGACATTAAAATCTTCCCTTTACGATTTTCTATCCGGTTTCTGCGCTCAGCCTTTCTCCTTTCCGCCCGTCCCATAAAACCGCCTCCTACACAATGCAATTTTCTTTTGAGAAGAATAATACCAGCCCCACCATCAAAGCGAACAAAAAGAACGTTGCGTCCCATTCAACAGGGACTGACAACGCTCCAAGAAATATAATTGCTATGGCGTAGAGCTTATTTTTCAGTAATTCTCTCTGCCACATCCTCTTTCTCCTTCATACTCTTTTTTGATACCCGCCTCGACATCGTCCATCTTTACCAGAACCCCATTCTCTCTGAATCTGGAATATGCTCTGGCAGTCGCACAATGCTCAATACATTGGCAGATGCGTGCGATTAATGCGTAAACACAGAGATAGATAATGATGAAAGCAATAAGTTCCTGTCCAAAAGTCATACTGATTTTTCCTCCTTATCCGACAACAGTCTCAAAATGCTTGTCTTTATTCAACTCATTAACAGAAACGCCACTAATACCCGCCGATTCCGAAGAATCTGTCGATTTAAAATATGCCCTTCCTTTTGTGGATACATAAACTCGAACATCAGGTAGTTTGCGGCATCACACAAATATTCTGTATTTCCTGTTTCCAGATACTTTTTGATACATAAATCGTGGCTTTCCAAAGCATTGACCAACTTCATACCAAAGTTGTCTGCCGCAGAACCATACTTATAAAAACTGACATTTACCCGGTTTTGCCGAAGCTCGTCAAAGCGGTCGCTATATTCTTTAGGCAGTTCTTTTCCTATTTTACTCATTGGACTCCTCCTTTTCTCCAATAATGATCTCACTGTACGGAAGCTGCTCGATCCACTGGCAGAATTCACGCCACTCGTCCAGTTTGTGGCCTTTTCGCATTGGATAAATGCCAGCCAAGACTTCATAATTCAGCATAATCGTCCGTTTCTGGTTATAGGAAGACGGAAGAAGCTGAATCATCTGCCACCAAATATCTTTTGCTGAAAAATCGGTTTCTTCTTCAGTTTTCAATGCTGCCAAATATCTCTCTCTGCATGTATTCAATATATCCACGGTAAGTTCGAGAATGCCATAAGGAGAAAATTTACAATCTCCGCAGCCCAATTCAATAGAGGGCGTGAGTCTCTCGTCTTTATTGTGATTTATGAAATTCAACAAATGTTCGTGAGAAAAGTCATCGACCGTAAACTCTTTCGCATGAATTTTATGCATGGTAGAACAAGAATTCGCCACCGTACCAATCTTATATGTATCAAATTCCTTCCACCAGTAGAGTGGAGCCGTAATATCTACATAGACTGCAATCATCCGGCGATACTTTGCATGAACCGGCCCGCCTGCTGCCAACTTCATCATCAAGGAATGATCGTTATCACCCATAACAAATGATTCGTAGCATCTTTCTTCATGATTGCATTCACAAGTAAGGCATTGACCAAACCCTTCTCCTCCACAAACGGTGCTATCACTCTTATCCCAACTGTTCATCGGATTTCTCATCCCGCGAATGGCCTCTTTCAGACCATGAATAGACATATTCTCAATTTTAATCAATTTTCACTTTCTCCCTTCTTGAACTTCCTATTAAACGCTTCTTCATTTAACATAACCACTCCTCGTAAATTATCATAAGTACAATTTGGAGATGGTATTGATTTTACTTCTTCGCCATTTTTGAGTTTTTCAATATCCTCTGGCGTCAATGAAATATATAAAGTCATATAAATTTCTCCTCCAATTATTTTTCCGGACAGTCACGAGAAATTCCCAAGCCAGCAGCAAACCCGTCCGCAAGATAGTCATAGTCATCACCTTTGATGATAGCCACATCGTTCGTCACCGCACCTTTCTTTTCCAGCCAGTCCTCGACAACATCAACCATCCTACCCAATAATTCCGCATGGTCTGTCTTCGACAAGAAGGTGAAATTCCGGTCGTCAATATATTCATTGGCAAATATCTTTCTGCTGTCGCCACCCATCCATTCCAGAACTTCCGGCAGGTTCTCATTGACCGAATCAAATATAATTCCCTGCTCCGCAGACCACTTCACTGCATTCTCAAGAATCTCACCAACGCGGCAGGTCCACAAAACCAACTTATCGCCTGCTACCTGACGCTTTTTCAAATAAGCAATCAGTTCCAGATTCGGCTCTCCAATTTCCGGCCATTTATTCTCACACATAGTCCCATCGAAATCCACTGCAATAATTTTAAAGTCCATACTGTTTAGTCCTCCTCACAAATTTCCATTTTCAATCTCAATTTTTTGCCGTCTATATTGCATACTTTCAACTCACCCAAAATATCATTCAACCGGCTTATAGACCCCTCGTCAATTATTATAGTTTTAATATGGTCACGTTCAAAATTATCGAGTGCTCGCCGGATAATTGACTCTAATTGGATTCCAAATTCATCAAAGTAGTACTCTTTATTTCTTCTACGCTTTGAATAAAGGGACAATTCATCATAAGTGATAGGCTGCTTAATAGAATACTCCAGATCCCGTGCCATATGAAAAATATAATCAGCCATATGATGGCTTGGGCAGACAATAATACCATCTGTTTCAGAGGCTTGCTTTATGAGCAATACGGTTTTTCCCTGTCTTCTGCTTCCAACCATGAATTGAGGTCTGTTATCTACCCTCTCGTTTAAACAGGTACATCTAAAATTATCCATATTTTCTCCTTTCAAAATTGAGCATAAAAATAGCCCGAATCTGTCTTTTATGACAAACCGAGCTAAATCTATATGCGTAAATATAAATCACTCTTCTACAATCTCAAATAAGTTCGGCGGATAGAGATAATCCTCGCCGCTATCATCGATAACTCTATACCAATCCTTTTCGATTGACAGAACAGTATATATCTTACCGTGTGTAAGTACAAATGATTCTGTCTTTCCTATCCAACGCACTTTCATCCCAACATGTTTCTCCATCTTCTCACCTCACTCTAACCACTCTTTAATTTTAAACCTGTGTTTGCCAACGCTTTCTTCCTGAAACCAATGCACCTCTGCATCACGATCTTCACCATAAAAATCAATCGTTCCTATCCCCTTACAATGTTGCCAATCTTCGGGTTTACCACCTATCTGTTCTGAAAGCCCTTCGGCAACTTCGGGTAATAATTCTTTGACACCGCCTTTTCCGGCAAATACTTTTGGATTTTTAATTCGTGTTCCTTCCGAAAAATGAAATCTCTCACCTGAGAGCGGATCAAGAATATCATAATTTCGTGCTTTTGCACCAACGCTCCTATGTATATAAATATCTTCCATTTTACCATTTTCAGAAGCATTTTCAACCTCTTTTCGGTCAATTGGATAAGGCGGTCCATTTCTTACACCCCATTTCTGGCCCTTAATACCATGATGTGTAAGTTTTGAACCATCAACATCCACCTCATTCAGTTTTTCTTTTATGTCATTAAGGATGCCCTCAACTCTTTTTCTGGTGTTCGGATGCAACTTCATATAATTCTTATGCTCGTCATACCATTTAAAGATTTCCTGCAGATTTCCTTTTGCCCAACTGAAAGCCCACCAATCGCAAATCATTTCAATGATATAAATATAAGGCATCTCTATAATGATTTCTCCTTCTTTGGGGTCATCGTTAATCAGAACCCAATGCTGCCAGTGGTGAGGGTTTCGGTGAATATGTAACAACCATGCTTTCTGGTACTCCTGTACAACAGCGAATGACCTGTTACCGCCATAGAAGTAAGCATCATATGCGGCATACTCATCCGGCTCAGACTTCGACTGATCGTGTGCAAAACAGGTGTGCCATCCCACATTCGGAATGCCTTCTATCAAATTGGGAAGATTGTTCTGAATCCACTCGAAGCCATTCTTCACGTTTTCTTTATGCTTGGCTAAATATTGGTCGTATTGATAACTCATTTTGTTTCCTTCTTTCAAATCAACGGAAGTGAATACTCGTCCGTAATTTCTGTTATTCTCTTTGCCAGCTCCACTGTAGCTTTGTTGCGTTCGTCCGGTCTGACTTCTGCCATCTTTCGAATAGTTGCTACAAACAGCCGCATAGTGGACTGCTGTAAAGTCTTATGCCCCTGACAGATGGTCTCTGCAAACTTCTCAGCATCAAAGCCAAAAGCATTTACAAAATCCAAAATATCATTGGCTAACTTTTCAGCTCTCTTCTCATTTTCCATCGTTTCACCTTTCCATACTATTGCTACAATTTTTCCTCTGTGCTATAAATATAATAAATCTACTGTATCAGAATCTATCAAGGAGGTAGATGCTTATGAATGATGAAGCACCCAAAACCATACCGCAATATCCCGATTTCGATTTTAAGAATCCTATGATTGCCGTCAGTGCGATTCTTACTCTCGGAATATGCTATTGCGTAACTGTCACCATAAACGCAAAATATAACCGTGATATTGAACTAAGCTATAAAGACTTTTCATTAAAGTCTTCCTCTGTTCGTACCATTGCGGTCTCTCCAACCTAACACAATTTCATCTGATACAGTAGATTTAAAACGGATTTTTATGCAGTCCTGATAACTGCACCATTATATGGCTTTATGCCAACCGAACCAAATTCCGAAAACCGTTCATCTTCCTCATTAACAACATAAGCTAACGGAAAACCATCTTTCAGAGAAGCACGGTCTTGTTCCCATTCTTCGAGATATACTGAAACATATAAAAATGTTAAAAGATTTCCGATTTCGGTATGATTGTAAATCATGTGATAAACCATAGATCCGGTATCTTTTTCGAATTCCTTTATCCTTTTCTCTTTATCCGGGTCTGATAAATATAAAACCCCATTCACAGACACACGTACTTCTCCATTTTTCGTGAAAGCGTCGACTGCTTCTGAAGAAAGATTTAACATCTTCATCCGTTTCAATGCTTCCTCTTTCATTAATAATTTAGTAATACTCATCGCTTCTCCTTTCGTTCTCTGTCACCATTTTGCAAAGCCAGTTTCATTGAACTTCTTCTTGTCCTTTAAAGCTTTGCTGATTGCCAAATCAATTCCAGACCGACTTTTCAGGTGATAGTAATATAAATCCGTGTAAGGCGTATTTAACCTGTCGATCCGCCCACTGGACTGCACCATAACCTTGTAAGAATAGTTCTGAGAGTAAAATATAATGGTGTCCGTCTTGATGCAGTTCCACCCTTCAGCTCCGGCATTGTACTGAACAAGATACACCCAACTTTCACATTCCGGGATTGGCTGATGCTTATGCCCATTCCACTCCGCTATCTCAAAAAACATCGTATCTGCATGGGGAATGAGCAGTTCTTTTATCAATTCCAGTTCATAGTCGAAGTTGTAAAATATAATAGCTCGTGGATGCTTTTCCAAAATCTGCAATAGGGCAATCTGCCTTGCCTCATCTGAATTAACCACTTTCCGCAACGCATAACAGAACTCAGCAGCATTCTCGATTGGTTTATTCTCCCAAGGATTCCAGCGTGTACGACAAATATCCTTGTACTTTTCAATACTGTAAGGCACGAACACATCCTCATGGTGGGAGATGGTTTTTCGCTTGAAGTCCATGTTAATCAGAATCGAATTCCGGAGACGTATTAACCGTCCCGTATTCAGATAACGCTCTATCTTTGGGAACTTTGTGAAATGGCTATACACAATATGCTCCCTTGTAAATTCGCTCTTGTTTTTGTAAAAGCCATTTGCGATAAAGACCGGAATATAATCTTGCCAAGTATCGCCAGGTGTTGCAGAAAGCAGAATCCACTGATTCGCTTTGGCTATCCGTAAGAATGCTTTTACCCAAGTTCCGGAACCAACAACTCGCTGCTCATCAAATATAAAAAAAGCACCCTGCACTTCAGAGTACTTCTTGATATTGTTCCACGAGTCGATGACAACCTTGTTAGTATAAAGATTAAATTCCGGATTGGGTGATAGAAGAAACGGTGAAAGCTCTCCTTCCCATTCACAGGTATCCCTTTTGCGGGCTGTAGTGATGATATAAAGGTCTTTTGGCGGATCTCCCATAGGGAAATACTCGTCTGTATCAAGTTTTCCATCTTCGCATAAGTAATAATAGGCAAGGGCAGTACGAGACTTACCACTGCCTACGCCGCCGCAAAGAATGCAGCCATTTTTCATTCGACGTACCGCATCTAGCTGATAGTCACGCAACTGTATTCCAGCCATAAGTCCCTCCTATTTTTTCAGTAAACCAACCGCTTCTTTCGCCAACTGGTCTGCTTCTTCATTCCCACTAATGCCAGAATGTCCTTTGACATGGTGAAAATATAATTTCAAACCAGAAGCCATAATTGAACAAACAAATTGCGTATATTCTTTTGTAACGGATTTCTTCGCTTTCCATATGCCTAACGGCCAATTTGCAACTCCCTCATAATCATGAAAGATTGTCAGTTTTTTCATCCCGAGATTTTTTGCCAGTTCCATCGCCTTCTTTGCACCGAGAATCTCGCCGGCCACATTACGCATTACTGCCCATTCTTCACTATCTCCACTTACCTGAATAATGTGCTTTTTACCAAATTGGTCTATCAGAAATCCGCCGCATCCATAAATCTTAGCCACCGGATTAAACGAACCATCAACAAAAGCATAGGATCGCTTTGGGGGTTTGATATGGGAACCTTTCATTACTCTTTTGCCTCCCATCTTTCCGGTTTACTGGAACCCTCTCTTGCACAAATATCAAGGCATTCGTTGCAAGGGTCCTTGATTTCCCTTCTATTTTTGTGTTTGCAGGTTTTGCAATAAGTTTCAAAATCTACAAACTGAATACTGTTACTCATCATTTCTCCTTTCAAAAGAAGAGCGACAACCGTGATTTAGTCGCCGCCCTTTGTTGTTTTTATTCCTGCGGTCCTTCCATTTCCGCATACTTCGCTGCCCACTCATCTTCCTCGATCGTGACATACATGGTTTTAAGATAGGCCTTGATGCCGCCCTTACCATTAACCTCCCACTCATAGGGATTGATTGTCAAATCTACATTCCGGATTTCTGCATAGTCCAGGGAGTCAATGGACTCCTCGTCAAGCGGGGTCTGCGCTCGTCTCGTCACCATGATAACCTTAGGCGGAATGACCTTATAGCTTACGGCAACCTGAATATAATGCCGTGCTTCCTCGTCCTCATCACGGGGAGGCAGGATGCGGACATTCCAACCATCACTCGCCAGTCTTTGTGCCATCTCTGCATCCTCAATAATAACGCAGAAATTGCGATCCCCCTCCCGGTTATACTTTCCTTCTTTCCCTGAAAAGTTCCTGAATATAATCCTCGCGTTTTCGATGTTGATAGGCGGTATTCTTCTTGACATTTTCTTTTCTCCTTTTCTTTTTAATTAAATGGGATTTCTTCATCCGCATCCTCTGGAATGTTCATGAAATCCGGTGTTTCTTCTTTTACATAGGGTTCATCCGAAGCAAACTGCTCAAAATCCCCATATTTAGAGATAGTAGCAATTGCTTCATCCACCATTGAAATATAATACTGCTCGTCAATATCGGCCTGCTTACCAAGCTCCCTGACCATCTCCGATTCCAGCCAACGATATCCTTTTGAGCCAGTCGCCGCATAATACTTTCCGTCTTTCTCGCGGTAGAGTATGCCCCCGCCGCATCCCGATTTAATCGGACAGAAGTTTCCCACTTTGCCAATGAAAATATAATTGTGCCCCTTCTCAATAAGAGGAACCAGTTCCTGTCCCAGTTTCTCGAATGTGGTATCCGACAACTCACCTTTCCGGTACTTACTTTCAGCCTTGCTCAGCTCTTTCTCATATTCGGTCACGTCCGGCATGTCCTCATTCATATCCAAATATAATGCGCTACTGACCGACTTCGCCTCGCACAGATCCTCGAATACGATTTCTTCTTTGCTGAACAGTTTCTTGAAGACATACGGCACTGCGAACTGAGTACCGGTGGCAGTCCATTCTCCAGCGTGCTTTCCATCCTTATACTTGGCAATATAAACGGCATCGTTGACCAGACACATCTTGTCATATGTCGCTTCATGCTCAAAGGTATAGCCATACTGCTTTCCATATTCCATCACGAACTGGATAATCTCCGGCGTTGCATCCGGAATTTTAATGGAGTCCGTCTTAATATGAGCAACAGTAAAGCCCCGTTCTTGTACCTCATGTTTAAGATTGACCATGAACAGAGCTCCACGTTTTGCTACGATATTATCTTTATTGCGTACATCCCGGAATGGATTCTCAAATGTTGCCGAAGTCAGGCCATATACTGAATTGATGGCAATCTTCAGAGCCTGTGCCAAATCCGCCGCCGACTCCTCGTCGGTTAAGTACTTCGCCAAAGCTCCGTTCAGCATCATTCTAGCCTTGTCAAAGTCTTTATGCTTGATGGCGATACGGGCATCCAGAATCTCTTTGAACCGTTGCGTATACTCATCTCCAAACAGGTTTTCCGCTACAATGCTGCTTGGATGCATGGAAGCAATATCCAACAATGCCACATTTCCGTGGATACCTGGTTCGGCATAAACATAACCACCTTCCCCAACTTCTTCGCCGCGGTAAATTGATTTTCCATTCTTAAAAGTATAGCCGGGAAATTCAGGTTGACCATCCTCATTGAACCAATTATAAAAGTTCTCTTCTTCCTGACCGAATGGCAGTTCATCAATCCCCATGTCTCGATAGTTAAACTGATCCTGAGGCTTCCGGTTACTACCAAATATAATTCTGGTTGTCAACGTGTTAGTCGTATCATTTACTGTCATACCTGCCACATCTGCCAGAACTTGCCGGGCTGTAAAGTCGGATTTTCTCGCATTGAATACCGCTTCCGTCGCGATGACATCATTATCGCAATACTCGGCGACTTTCGGCCACAATTCTTCCGGCACCGGCTGATCCCATGGAAGTCCAAGCTCCTGGTGATGGATACCAAGCTCAATCTCAAATTTTTTCAAAGACTGCTTCTTACTGGAGAAATCATAAACGTCCGTATAACTGACGTTATAAGCTTCACCAAAGAAACAGTTGGGACTTCCGCTTATAATCCTCTGTGAAAGATTGTAAAGCTGTTCATTGGAATACCCCATTAACCGTGCATAGAGAATATGATTGTCGTACCGTCGACAATTAAACCCAACCAGCCGGAACCGCATCAGTTCCTCAATCTCAGCAGGAGCCGGGTTAATCATACGGACCACCGGTTTTCCTTCGCCCTCAATCTTCCAGTTCACAAGGAACAGATTCGGGAATACCTCAACATCATAAAACACCAACTTTGCATTATCGTTCCTTGCTCCGGAAGATGAATCCTCAGACTTGAACTGCATCTTATTCACCAGTTTGATACAATAGTCCGCCTGATGGGTGCTATTTGCTGCGAATGCGAGAACGCCGTTGCGCATATCTGTGACATCATACTTCAGGCCACTGCCATGGGCATCCTCTAAGATCTTATAAATAAAGTCGATACTGGGCTTAGTACCGGGATGTATCTCTTTATTGAGATTACGCATTATCAGCGTCCGAAGCCCTTTCTCGCTCTTTATAGCGTCAAAATTTACCATTTTTTCTCCTTTCAATGGCAAGCCTGAACTGATAGTGGCAATCGGCAGATCATTACACTTCGATAACTTTCTTCGAAGCGAACTGTTACCGGTAAATACCTTCACTTCAATGTGGTCGTCATAAATCCTACTGAGCCTTGCCGGATCTCCTGTGTAAATATAATGCAGATGTACTCCGGCACCACTTTTGCTCAATTCGGCATAGGTAGGCGGCCACTTGCTTGCCGCTTCGACATTCCTTTCAAAACTTTTGTTTCCGTCTTCGTCCGGAACATCAAAGTCAATAACAATATGATTCTCCGGGACTTTTACATAATGTAGCTTCGATGTGTCCAGTGCGGACAATTTCGTCTTTACTGCGTCCCATTTTTTAGATGGCGTCTCTTGCGATGACGCATACTGGGCGGAACAGTCAGAACACTCCCGGTCGAATATAGATTCCGTGCAATCAAACCGGAGCAATGGCTTTTCCGCCTGTTCTTTTTTCTCCTCCTTTTTCTCGTCAAATATCTCCGTTCGAAAACCAGCATAATAACTGCGTACCCTTGTCCCATCGTCAAAATTAAAACGCTCTTTATACTCCTGGAAGTAGTTCTTAAGTTCTTCCTTGAATACCCTCTGGGAGAATGGGAAGCCCACTTTTGCCTCATCGCAATAGGTCTTGTACATTTCCCATGCGGCTTTCAATGTGGTTCCATCCTCTTTTTTAAAGACATAATAAGAGTCAATGATGAAATTATAGAAGTCGTTCGAAGCCCCCAGCATTGTAACGGGAATATAATCGTCATACATGCCGGAATTCTCCAAATAGACTTCCTGACAATGGTAGGCAATCGCACCGAGTTCAAAATCAATCTGCTTCATAATTGCCTTATAATCCTTCGGGCTCAGTTTCTCGCCTGTCGGGGATACATCTATCAGCCTTCGTATCAGACCAGACTTCGCATCTGTAATTTTTACCGGCTTATTGGTACCCATAAACAGAAAGCACTTGAAACGATTGGCATAGGTGGACTTAAATTTCTCATTCACTGTCATAAGTTCATGAGAAACCAAGCTATTAAGCCTTGTATTGTCCTCTATCCTTGACAAGTCACCGTCATGTTGGATCGCCACAAGAGGGTTGCTCTTGAATGCTTCCAGTGCAAAGGAATTGTTCGAAGATCCAAGACTTTTCGCATCAAAGACAGAATAGTATCCCTCAAAAAGCTGTTGGATGATGTTGAGCACCGTTGACTTACCTGTCCCTGCAGCTCCGTATAAAACCATAAACTTCTGAAGTTTCTTGGATTCTCCAGATACTATAGAACCGATGGCCCATTCGATCTTGTGCCGCTCCTCCTCAGAATATAATACTGACATAAGCTGGTTGTAAGCAGACAAATCGCCAGCTTCAAGCGGATAGTTCAGCTTTTTACTGGCGTAGTCTTTTTTGTTGGTAGCCGTATTGGAAAATATAAGTTTCTCATCCAGCATGTGAAATGAATCCCGCATCTGCTTTTGACAGTATTTATGCCAGGAGTCAATCATGCCGGACTCGGCATCCCACATATGAAGAACTTTGATATTAGAATCAAAGCGTTGGCGGTTTTCTTCCGCATATCTATCCAGTTCACGGTCAATCAGTTGTAATGCATCCTGCTCATCTGTTGACCACAAACCTCGTTCCTCAATCCAGATAGCATAGAAGTCCCCGCCCCGGATCATTAAATCGGAGCTTTTTCTGATAATAAACTTTGGATAGATTTCTATTATGCCACGCTTTGTGCTACGTGTTGAAATCATAAGAAAGTCAATCATCGCATTTTTAATCTCCTTCCTTGTACCTAAGCTCCTTAATTTCCTCGTTCAACGCGCTGATCCGTTCATCCAGCGCTGCAATCTTCTGGTTCTGTTCCATAAAACAGAGTTCTACGACGGCTCCAAATATAATACCAAGCCATACATGGGAGCGGCTTCTTTTCTCCAGCTTCCCGATTCTTCCATTCGTCCGCTGCACTATCCGGACAAGAGACCTCGTGTTGTGATTAACAACATCGACCACCTCATATATGTTGCTACAAGATATATTTCTCATCTTGCAATTCTCCTTTCAAAATATAATTTAGCTTTTCAGGATCTCGTCGAGATACCACATCGCCTGGTACCAGATTTCAACAGAACGCATATCGATTCTGTTATGATGCACTGTGAACAGGCCACCCTCTCCATTCCGTTCGTAGTCACGGTTCAGAAACCTATCAAGAACCTGTGTAACATAACGTTCGTCAAAATATTTGTCCGACATTTTTTTCAGACCAAGATTCTCAATCATGTTCAGAAACCACTTACCAGTCCTGTCTCCGATATCAGGATTGTCCATGATATGTTCTTCACAACGGATGGAAAGGGCAACCATCATTTCCAATACACTGCATTCCTTATCATCCAGGCACGAGGCGATAGCAGAACCTTCGATGTTGTGTTCATATCCGAACCGATATCGTAAATCCACACCATCTTCCGCGCGATTTCCATCCATGGCAATCGAATAATCGAAAGGTGTGTCATACAGATGACAGAGCAGTTTTCGGTAGGATACTCTTTTCACGTTCCCGCATACAAGTTGGTACATCCATTCGAAGTATTCATTAATCAGCTCGTTTTCCATCATGCCTCCACCTGACTGGGCTTACTGCCGGCCACCTCTGAAAAACTTCTCTGGTCAAGAAGGATCTCGTAATCGCATTTCCTCTCGTCACACCTGACAAATACCGAATCATCTTCATATTCGCCAAAGTGATTCAATGCATCGCCAACAATACTCTCCACGTCATCCACAATTTCATCATTATCATCCGCCAAAATACCATCAGCATAATAGGTGAGGCTGATCTTTTCGTAATCTTCAAACTCACCGAATTCCTCCGGCGGAATAACATAAGGATATTTTCCTTTCGTCGACTTCTCATCTTCACCGATGCTACCGCCATATTTATGTATCATTGCAGCATATTCAGCTATGTCCGGCTTTTCTTTTGCCTGATTTGCAGCCATCCGAATACCATCGCTAAATCCTTTATTTACTCCCTCTTCCTCTTTAATTGTTTCTTTTGCCTGAGAATATCCTTCTTTCCTGGCAAAAACCGCCTTCACAGAGTCGATTTCCTCCTGGGCAATCTTTTCATACTTCTTTTTTACATAACACCATGTCGCCGCCGAACCTACGGTTGCTCCTGCGATGAACATGGCAAAATATAACCCATTCTTCATTCCGCTTTTTCCTCCGCTTTCAATGTCATAGCCGTAAGTGCTAATCCTCCAAAAAGAAGAGATACACTTAACAGAATCCCGCCTACAATGTGCCGTTTCCGCTTAGAATTCAAAGTAAAATCCAGCATAGCGACAAGAGCCTCAAAATTTTCCATGTACATTACACACTCCTTCCGCCAAGCAAAACTGCAAGTCCCGCCACAAAACAGATTCCCGACAGTGCCGACAAAGTATAAGATACGACAATCAATCCACCATTCATAATTAGTCTCCTTTCATTCATAACTGCTAATGGTTCCATAACTGAGAAAAATCAATCTGATCACGATAAAAATTCCCAGACAACATTGTGTCGAGTCCGTTCCTTCAGATCATCTCATTGTAAATATTGCCGTCTACATTGAAGTCAATGGCATAAGCTTCCTCATAACCGCCCTGTTCGTCCGGCAAATGCACTTTTTTCACATCGAACTCAACATAGTTGTCTCCGTTTGGATGATCCAAGTCATAAATCCACCCAACGACCATACCCGCCTTGCTGTCATGGAACCCTAACATATCGTAAACATCGTTTAATGTCAGATGCCCTGTTGCCTTAAGCTTGTCGTTGGCATAATTCTGCTGGGAACGCAGGAACATCTCAACATATTCCGGATTGTTTTCCCAATACGGATTACTCTTCGTGAAGTACTTCACATACTCACTTGCATTCGGGTCTGCAACCTCAATAGTCTTCTTGACTTTCTTTTCCTTACCCTTTTCGTCTATAACCGTTTCCTCGACCTCAGTAGCCTTGATGTTGTATCTGAGCTGATGATCAACTTCCTCGCCGAACCGCTCCACAACACGGTCACGATACTCTTTGAAACTACGATCCACTACTGCATAAGCTGCCGCCAGTGCTGCATTGCGTTTCCGAAGGATATTGTTAGAGGCCAGAATACTGCCAAGAGATAGTATGCCGAGTCCAACAGCCGGGGCATAGAGTTTCGCCAGCTTCACACCGGCATGTGCATAAACGACAACCGTATCTTTCTTTGCATCTTCGGCATTATACTTCTCAGCCATATCGGGATTTTCGGAGTACTCATGAATTTTATCGAGCTGCTCCTTCGTCTCATCCAGAATTGTATCAATTTTTGTAGTAGCTCTGCACGCCATCACAGTGCTTACAACCGTGCCGACAACACCGGCGGCCACCAGAATCTCCGGGCTGTGCTTCTTTAAGCTGAACCCAACCTTATTTAAAGTCCCACTTACTTTACTCATAATTTTATTTGCTTTCATGATTGATTATTTTCCTTTCTTTTAATATGATTTTTAACTTAATTCAACGGTAATGCTCTCGGCAGTTTAATCATATACCCGTCACGAACCCTAACTACCGATGCGCTCCGAATATCTGTCCAGCCATACTTATTGTCCGTATAGTTTCCTGTAACACCTACCAGGTCATAGAAATCGGCAACACTGACCAAACCGTATGTAGCAATCAGCTCGTCCATCCGGGACAAAACTTCTTCCGCTTCCCCGCGATTGTCCAGAATGACATCATCGTATTCATATCCTGTTCGCGTTCTGTTGGAACTGTAGTTCCGCCGATCATCTCGTTTGTCATAGTAACTCCGATAAGAAACCTTGGAAGCCGAGCCATTCTTCTTTGTATGTCCAGTCTCACCATACAGAATCATGTCAATTCCGTTTGTAACGATATCCGATATGGCCTTTTTTACAGCCGGAACCAGAACATCCATCAAAATATAAGACTTTACTTTCTGTGCATCCTCCTGGATAAAGACATCCGCAAATTTCTGAATTTCACTTTTCTTTCTGGCTTTTACGGAACCGCTGACCACCTTCTCGACTTTCTTTTCCGAAGTTTCTGCTGTCCGCTGTTCTTCCTTGGATTTATGGGAGTTAGACTTGTATTCTTCCATAAATATAATTCTCCTTTCAAACAATCTTCCGCAATTTTCCCGGTAAAGTAATTTTTGTTCCGGCAATGCGATTATTCCTTTTCTTCCACTGGTAAGAAAGATTGCTCCGAGCCTTTGTCTCCGACACAGCCATGGTTTCTCCCTTCCAGTTGTTCTGGACACAACAGTCAAACTCCATGACCGGTCCATCGTACAAATATTTGTTCATTGCAATCCTCCTCCCAGAAACGAAAAAAGGGAAAGCACTATGTTACAAGTACTCTCCCTCTTGTCTGATCCACCGAATATCATTTACTCGATTTTATTCTTCGGACTCCTCCTCCGTTTCCTCAAACTCCTCTTCTTCCGCCTCAACATCAATAATCGTTGCAGCCGATGTCTTCCGCGTCTTGATCTTAGCGATTACCGGTCTTGCCAACTTGCAAATAGCCATACCTGCAAGAACGCCCAAACCGAAACCAGCCGCCACCTTAAAACCGCTTCCCGAACTTGCCTTCACGATCTCCTCTGTTGCCGTTTCGATAACTTCCTCGTTTGTCATAACTTCATTAGGTTCCATAATTGTTCTCCTTTCGTTTATGAAATAATGTGGATTCTTCCATTAAAGCCGATGTATTTTTTGCGTAGTTACAGCAAGGTACGGAAATCATACCTGGGTGCAATCCGATATCCGATTACTAGACACGGAGTCCCATCTTCCGCAAGCTGCGAACTAAATTCCAAATTAATCAATCCCTCTCCAATATTCCATCCAAGATCTTCGCCCATTTCGGTAGGACGAAGTCCAATCTCGTAATAGAATTCATTCAGTGAAATATACATCTCACTAAGAAGCCTCTTATTGAGTTCATTCTCCACTTTTCGGAGTTTCTCAATATCGCATTTGAAATATCTCGAAGTGATGGTGTCATAGCAAAGTGTTTCTCCACGACCAGTGATGATAACTTCTTTATTTACAACTGGGTCACGTTTCAGCTTATCCTTTGCAATGGAATCTCTGATTTCCTGTTCTTTTTTCTCACCGATAGTTTCAATCACCTTTTCCTGGTACTCTTTCAGAGCAGACTCTGAAAGCGAATATGCCGTTGCAAGAGCCGCATTGCGCCGAATATTGACAGAGCTGGCTCCAATCAGACAAGAAATGGAAAGAACGCCCGTAATGGCAGCTGGAATATAGCAAACCCATGTTGTCCGAATGAGTTCGATTGGCTTCAGTTTATCAATTCTGGCGCAGTTGTCTGCCCCTTTCTTTTTGGCTTCTTCCAATAATTCGCTATTCTGCCTCCGCTTTTCCTCCTCCATAAGAATGAGTGCTTTAGGCGTTGCCCGAACCGACAGCACAGTAGTCGTAATCATTCCGGTTATTCCAATACCTGTAAGAATTTCAGGGCTGTGCTTCTGCAATCCTACCTGCAGACTTTTAGCAATCCGTGAAAGATTTGGTTTCTTCATTTCACGATTCTCCTTTCAAAAAATATAATTCGCCCACAAGGGGCGGAAATTAACCTAACCGGAAGACCGGACGAACCCCAACAGAGTACGACGCGCCGTAGTAGCCCGTACCGCCACCGTCGAGCACAATAGCAAAGTACGCCCCAGAAGACTTTACTTTGTTCTGCAGCCAGCCCCATTCGTAAGCTTCGCCTTCTCGGATAGCGATACGGTTCTTGCGGTCTTTCATAAGAGGCCACTGTTTCTTGCCGCTCGGTTCGTACTCGTCGATATCGCCAAAGAACTCCTCTGCATACGGGATGCGAAGCAGATCGCCATTCTTGAACGGAATCATCATATCCCGGATAGAGCTGAAGATGCTTAATGCTTCCTCTTTCTGAAGCTTCTTACGCAGATCACTGGCCTCATAACCGCCCTCATTCGTATTCTCGCGGTTCATCGAATAGGCATCATCCAGATACTGATCCAAAAGGAAGAGTGCCCCTTTCTTGGTGACTTTCTGGCAGGTTGCAGTATATTTTCCGACCTGAATCTGGTCTCCAACCTTAAACTCACCCGCCGTCTGAATTGTTACTTCCTGTTTTCTTAATGCTTTCATCCTTTTTCTCCTTTCGATATATCATTTCATAGCAATCAGAACATCCAAAATGTTCTCAGCCATGTCATGTGCAACTGAAAATATAATGCTTGTCTTTTTGTTTTTGCATGAGAAATCATCCATTTTACGGATAAAATCCTCAACAACCATAATGGGCGGAGTAAACTTCGATTCCTCAATTCTTTTTAGAATCTCATCTACCGCCCATCGACTATATGAAATTTGCTTGAACCAGTCCCGTGATATGTGCCACACCGGTTCTTTCAGACATTCATCAGCATACTCTCGAATCACTGACAAAATATAATCGTTATCCATTGCGCTGCCTCCTCCGCGCAAGAAGAAAGAGTCCTTGTTAGGACTCCCCTTCGTTATTGTTGTCTCTTCTGGACAATGCCTCATTCACTTTTTCTTCGATCTTTTCTTCCATCTTTTTCTCGTTGACCCAGTCGGTGGCAAATGTTGCCGCCATCCCGATTGCAGTCGCCGCAATTCCGATTCCTTTAATCACCGCTCCAGACATAAAGCATCTCCTCCTTTCATAATAGCGTTTGCAAATTTTGCGGAGTTGTCAACATTCCCATTCTTCCAAGACTTCCGGTGCAAATACCATGTCGATGGAATAGCAGGCCGGACCGCCATCATCGTTATCAATCAGCCGATGTTCAAAATCAACCCACATGATTCCGGACGACATAGACCATCCAACGGTTCCTCCGTATTCGGTCATAGGCAACCCCAGGAATTCATAAAACTCGTTAAGGAATGCATAGCCTCTCATCGTAAAATTACGGTTGAAATGGTATTCTGCATCTATGACTTCCCTTTCATACCGCAGGATAGACTCTCCGGATATCTCGTCATAAAATATAACTTTCCCATCCGGAACATCAGAATCAAGTGAGTGAAAATTGCAGTGTTCCCGTATCATAGCGTTTCTGATTTCGACGTCTGCTTCTTCGCCGTGGAATTCTATCAACTTATCACGATACTCCTTGTGATAGTTTCTGAGCAAAGCATAGGCACTCATCAATCTTGCCTGCTGCTGTTTGTTAAGGGCATTTGCCCCAAAAATACAGAAGATTGTACCAGCTCCGATAGCAGCCGCAGGAATATACAGATGGGCAACTGTAATAATCATCTCTACCCTGCTCAATTCTTTGCCTTTCTCATCCGTGGCATCTTTCAGCAGTTTCATAGCTTTGGGAGTCGCCTTAACAGAAGCGATAGCAGTTCCTACAACACCGACTGCTGCTACACAACATAAAATAGTGGGTGATGATCGTCTCAGGTACAGCCTGGATTTGCCGAATATCCTATAAAATTTTTGCCTTAAATTCATTTCTTACCCTTTCCTTTCACTGTAAAGAAATCTTTCAGCGAAAACGGCTTTTTCTTGTTTACAGGTTTCTTTGTAATTGAATTTTGTGATGGTTTATGTACTACCGGAGCTGCTCTAAGAGATTCCTCAACCTTGGGTATCTGGATAGGTTCTGATTCTTCTTCCTCTTTCTGAGAATTTCCGTTCCAAGACCTGATTCTCCGAAGCGTCCATATATCAGTAAAATATAATGGCGTATACCAGATGTCTTCCGGTCTCTTATAACTCGGCTCAATGGTACTCCCACAAACCGGCTCCGAAAGAGAATTTCCAATCACCACATAACCTGGGCATCCCAAAAGGCTGATTTGGATGTAGCACATCTTGGCGACTACCGAATCAATATCCTGCGCCACAAAAAGAACCGATTGCTGGTAATTGATGTCCAAATCGTTTTTACAGACATTTGCGAAAGCTATAAGCATACAGCCCGCACCACAACACGGATCATTGACAGAAATATAACCCTTGGCCGCAATCTGCTCTTTTGTCTCATCGCCGACCAGCATCTTTGCCATAAGCTCTGCAATATGCCAAGGGGTAAAAAATTGTCCGTGCCATTTATTCTCAAGATTGAACTGCATGCACATCTTTCCCAGAAAGTCCTGTGCTGGGTTCTCTTCCAATGCCAATGTTGTGATGCTTAGCAGCTCCGTGATGAGATCCAGTTCCTCTTTGGAATATCTCTTGACAGTTGCCATATAAGAATCTTCCCTTGCTTTCCAGACATCCGGTCTCCGATCCACTGCATTTGCAATCGCACAGGCAGACATATTGACAAAATCCTGCCACACCTGCCATGAGTGCTGTCGATTACAAATCCGCTTGAAGTTATCAATAAACTTCTTCTCCCATTCTGTACTACCTCTGATGTTCTTGTTTCCTTTCATACTTTTTCTCCTTTCAATAAAAAACATAAAAGCCCTTGTTTGGGCTAAAAAATATAAGAGAATCAGTGAGGGACTCGAACCCTCGACCTCCGCATTCCAGCGGCGCTCCACCACTGAGCTAACCGTTTCTCCATAATAGGACTTGCAAATTTCGCGCAAAAAGAAAGAGCCCTTGTTAGGACTCCTCTTCGCTCTTTGTAAACTTGTTCTTGATGTACTCTGTGATGTCGCTCCAGTAAAACCAAAGGTACGGAACAATCATCGAAATCACCAGCAGCACGGAATATCCTTTCCAATGCTTCTTCATCCATTTCCATGACGGTCTCCAAACCATTTCGTTGTAATCTTTTAATGCTTTCATCATAATTGCACCCTCCTGAAATTAGTTTATTTTTCCATAAAAGCCTTTGCGTTTTTTGCGCGTATGTAAAAGCGAAGAGACCATGTTTCCATGATCTCTCAACCTCTTATAAACCAATCTTTCCCAGAATCTTAGTAAGTTCGTCTTTGTTAAGTTCCGCATCTACGCTCAGATGAACATGCGCCGTTCCATCGGTAACAGTTGCGGTAAATTCGTTCAGCTGGATATCTACCTCATACCCCACTTTTTTCTTTACCGTTTTCTTTACCAATTTTGCGACCATATTCCTCATAAACTTCGAGCTGATTTTCATTTCATCCATACTCCTTTTCTCCTTTCAAAATCGTTGGTTTTTCATAAAGGTAGATGTATTTTTCGCTAAATCTCTCGTCTGTCAAATACCGTTTCCCAACGTTCTCTGGGTATAGGCTTCATTTTTAGCGCCCACATGATTTGCCTGACTGTAACCGTCGGATAAAGACCATCTGTACAGTCTCCGGCACGATTTTCAAAGTATTCCTTAAAACCCGGATGCAAATATAAGTCGTCCGTTATCCACGAATCTACTTCTCCCCACCAGGTACTCTTAGTTTCCGCATTAAATCGTTGTTGGATGACTGCCAAACCCTTTTCGCCTATTTTAAAAAGCGTGCAGCTATTGTAAATCGGATGCTCACAAATATAGCGTTCTCCATATAAAGAAAGATAAATCGCAGGTTTTTCGTAATGATATCTCATAGCAAGCTCCCTAAAGTAATGAAAAAACGAAGAGCCCATGCATTTCACACGAACTCGCCGCTTTTTCTCTTAAATTCATTTCTTTGTCGGTCTGAATCGATTGAATAATCCTCTGAATGTTGTTGACGTATAAGTTCCGGTCTCTTCAAACTTGAAGCCCTTCTTCATCCAGGATGCATAGAACATCAACGGCAATATAATTCCCGCCACTTCTATTCCAAGCCTGAAATATCGGTCTTTTGTCTGTTCTGATAACTGATTTCTTTTAAATTCTTCTTCGCGGGTCTGTTTATCCAGCTCATCCTGTTCGTGCTGTGCATCCACATCTCTACGATACAATTTTTCATCATAATCCGTATCAGCTTTCACATCTTCCAATCCCAGTCTATAGAGTTTTGTAATGTTCTCCACCGCCGTCTGTTGCTCTTTGCTTCCCGAATCAAGATTTTTCAAGTTATTAAATTGATCTAAAATCTCATCCGCCAACGCTTGTCTAATTTCTTCGTTCATCGTTTTCTTCTCCTTTCAATGATGAATTTTTCATGTTCCATAACAGAGAGTGTTATTTGTGCGTTTTGCCTTTATCAACAACGTTAAGTTTTACTGTTGGCTGTATTCGCAGCTCTTCAATCTCTGTCTTCGAGATTTCAAGGAACATATAAGAACCATCCTCTGGGTCATCAATAATCACCAGATTTCCGATTGCCCCCTTTTTCAAGACACACAAAACAGCTAAAATTCCGAGTGCAAACCCAATACATATTCCGATTACCAACAACATAGATTCCCCTTTCCGAAAAAGATTCCCCAGATTTTCTACCCGGGGATTTTTTCAAATACCAAAATAGCATGTTTTTCTGTTACCTTCGTTCTGAAAAATATAATCCAGAAAAAGAAAAGAGTCCTTGTTAGGACTCCCTTCCTGATTCTTCCAAATATTTCTTTACATTAAGCCCCATATGCTCCATCGCATCAAAGCATTTCATGGTATGCCCTTTCATTACTTCTTCCGCCTTATCATCTTTCAATATACCTAACTGATTAGCTACATTGCAGATGTCCAGCATATTGGCGTGAAAGAATAACCTCATTTTTGCTACTTTTGTTACCATGCTCATATTGATACCTCCATGTAAATTTTTTATTTTCATAATAGAGATTGCAAATTCTGCGCAAAGAGAAAGAGCCCTTGTTAGGCTCCTCTCCTTTCGTTATAATAGCTCGAATAGCTGACACGACCGCTACGTTTCTTTGATTCTGTTTTTTCATCAGCCAATACCGCCATTACACATACAAAGATTGCGATTAATCCGCTTTCAAATGCAAGTGCCACTGACAAAATATAAATGATCATAGACTTTATCTTTGACATATAACCGTGCCTCCTTTCATAAAGGAACTTGTAATTATTGCGTGTCTTTCGCTCCTTCATAGATAATTCTTTTTCTAAGCTCACCCCAAGAAATATAACGATCCTCTCTACAAACTGGACAAAAGAACTTCTTGACCTTTCCACCGATATCAACAAACTCCTGACTTCTGCTCCCACAGACTGGACAGTTAAATCGGTAAGTTTTCTTTATAGCAATATCCACAATTTTCATAATCTCCAGCCTCACTTCCTCTCCCGATTTAAAATCCAAAAGAATCGTCTGTACAGTTCGTAATAAACATCTTTACAACATGGGATTTCTAATCTAGCTTTCAAATGGTCATAAGAAATACCTTCCGTAACAGCTTTTAAAATATAATCCCCCAATTCTGCATCCGTTTCTGTTGCCGCTTGTTCAATTAGCTCTATCCGTTTGGAATAGAATTCTCTTGCTTCCGCACATTTTGCAGTCGGATTGCTAAAATTGCCTTTGGATGTCACCATATCCAGCGGTCTCTGGCTCAAACCGCTTAACGCAGCCCTAGCTTTTTTCCAAATCGGATACTGAAGGCAGAAGTGTTTCAATTCATAATAACGATGCTTTTCAATCCAATACGGATTTTTTTTCGATAATTCTGGTCGTATCGTTGTGCTCATTTCTGATCTCCTTTCTCTGCGTGGCCACTGTAGCTATTCTAGATTAAAAATGAGCATTTGTACAAACAACCTCGGTGGAAATAGAGCAAGAAGAAAGAGCCCCTGCCGGGACTCCCCTTCGCAAATGTCACACCTCTTTCATGATAGCAGTTGTGCCTTCCAGCGAAACATTGTCACCTCACAAGGATAATCCTCGTATCCTACAGTTTCCGGAGTAATAAATCCTTCTAAAACTCCTCGAATAATCTCCGCTTCATATTGCTTATATGGAAAAATATAATCCGGAAGCTCCCTGCACAAATATCCACAGTTTATACAGCGAAGTCTTCGAACTTTAACCCACTTTGTATTCCGACCTTTTGTTCGTACAATTCGAAGGACACTATCGTAATATTTCATATTACCCCCACATTTGGAACAGGTTAATACTTCTTCGACAATCACATAGCTCACCTCTTTTCTATAAATAAATTATACATGAAAATTGTAGTGAGCAATAAAAAAAGAGCGCCAACAGAACTATCTGCCGACACTCTTCTTGGATCGCCTAACTGTATTCATTTTATTCGTATGCTGCATTCGAGGCATTGTAATTCGTAAATAATTCGTAAAAGTTTAAAAATGAATCAGGCGCAACGCCGTAAGCATTGATTTTACTGGATTTCTAAAGAATAATTGCCATCATAATCAAATATTGCAATCATATCTCTGCCCTATTCTGTAAATCCCAATGT
>CAJTYV010000021.1 GCA_910584195.1 uncultured Ruminococcus sp.
GTAACTGTACATTGATTTGTGCACTCCTTACGTCCAACTTTTTGTCCGCAGGCCCTACTTGTGTAAATTACGCCTGCCAGACCTATGAAATGTGCCGTGAAGTCGGGCTGCCGTGTTACATCGTTTGGACCAATGCAGGGATGTACGGTCACGTTGCAAATACGGTAGAAATTGGCGGTATATGGTACATTCTGGACACTCAGGGCGGTTATTTCCTTGACTTTAATTACGGCTTCGCGGAGGTGGTGGACATCGACGGAAATCATATCGCAGACGGCGATATTTTAAGCAATTACAGTTACGATGAATTAAATTGAAATGCTCAGAAATCCCCGATTATTCGGGGATTTTTGCGTTGAAAAGGAGAAAGAAATGTTTGGTTTAAAAAATAAAATAAGGAAGATCGGCGCAGGGTTTATGGCAGGACTTTGCGCTTTTTTCATGCTCGGAACAAATCTGAGCAGTGGAATTTCAGCAGGTGCAGCAAACACGATAACTACCGAAAATTCGGCGTTTCCCTCTGCTGATGAGGTGATCGCACAGGCGGCGACGCTCCTTGGCTCGCCTTACGGCTTGGGCTTCAAGGGCTACACGGGCGTGTACTATCAGGGCAGCTACAGTCCCCTTTCCCTCGATTATGTTCGTAATCAGGGCGTTGACTGTTCGGGACTGATCTACTACACGCTAACCCATCTCGGCTACAAAACAAGCGGTTTTTCGTGGAATAATCCTGTTCCCGTGGATACGATGCATTGGCTGACGGTCAGCGATAAATGCACCATTTCTTATGGCGGCGTGACCTCGAAAATCGACGTAGAAAAGGCAGATCTTCCCACTCCGAGCAACACTCAGGCGGCGAAAACCTACGAATATTGGGAATGTGCTGACGGATCGACGATCGCTCCCGGTTCGGTTGTAATCGCTGATAATCTCAACGGCGAAGATCACTCGTGGATATACATGGGCGAGTTTGAAAATCGTGACGCGGTTGTCAGTTATCTGCGAAATATAGGCGTAAACGAGTCATACATCAACAGTAAAACCGTTGGTGACGGCAAGGGCGATGGCGGTACTCATTGGCGAATCGAATCCAACGGCTCGGAGGGATGCGTTATCAACAATCGCACCGATGGAAAGAAGTCTACGGCGATGAATATGTACGCTTTCCGCATCACAAAAACGGATGTAAAATTCAGCATCACAAAGGTGCTGAGCGCCGATAATTCGGTAAAAATCAGCGGTACAAGTCCCATTGATGGCACTAAGGCAGTCTACGGAGTTTACACCGATAAGGCGTGCAAAAATAAGGTCGGTGAGATAACTATTGGCACTGACGGTACAGGCTCGATAACGCTTCCCGATAAGCAGTATTATGTTAAGGAAATTTCTGCGCCTACAGGATATGACCTGTCAACGGATGTTGTTGCACTCAAGGCGAACAGCAACGTCAACGTTAGGGAGAATATTACAAGTGGTATAATTAAGATAAACAAAACTGCCGAGGACGGCGTTGTCGGCGGTCGTGAGTTTAAGATTTCGTGGACTGACGGCGGTAAGCAGCATTCTAAATCCGCAAAAACTAACGATAAGGGTATCGCCGTTTTTGACGGTCTGCACGTCTACGATTTCAGCAGCAAAAGTGCAATTTTGTACAATATTGCGGAGGTGAATACAGAGGAAAGATACGAGATCCCCAAGGCTCAGGACGTAACTTTGACAGGCGGAAATGCTGATCTGACTGTTGCGGTCGACTTTAAAAATACGCTGAAAAAGGGAAGTATCAAAATTAATAAGCAGTCCGAGGACGGCGAAAACGGCGACAGAGAGTTCATGATAACGGGCGGCGGTCAGACTTACACGCTGACTACAAGCAATGACGGAACAGCGATTCTTGCCGATATTCCTGTGTTTGACAGCAGTAATAATAAAATCACTTACACCATTTCCGAGAAAAATGTTCCCGTAAAATATGTCGTTCCTGCCAATCAGAAAACGACCCTTACTGCGGATGCGACGGTTGACGTCACCTTTGAAAACAAGCTGAAAAAATTCACGGCAGAAGTCACGAAAAAGGATTCCGAAACCGTATCGGCTCAGGGCGATGCGAGTCTTGCAGGAGCATTTTATGGACTATATTGCGGTGACGAGCGTGTTGCAACCTACACTACCGATGAAAACGGATATTTCAAAACGGACGAGTTTGTGTGCGGAAATTACACGCTTCAGGAACTGTCGCCGTCCGAGGGTTATCTTTTGAACGATGAAATTTATACTCTTGGTACAGAACCGAAAAACTATCAGATCGAAACAAATTCGATCTCTCTTGACGTCACAGAGGACGTAATAAAGGGAAAAATCAGCATTATCAAGCACTCCGATGACGGCACGACCCAAATCGAAACACCCGAGGAAGGTGCAGAATTTGAGATTTTCCTCAAATCCGCCGGAAGTTTTGAAAATGCAAAGGACAGCGAAAAAGACTATCTCATTACCGATGAAAACGGCTTTGCGGAGTCAAAATTAATGCCCTACGGCGTATATACTGTCCGTCAGACGAAGACAGTCAACGATGCCGCTTTTGTTTCCAATTTTGATGTTTTCATTGCGGAAAACGGCAAAACTTACGAATATATTTTGAATAACGCACCTTTTAAATCGTACATTCATGTTACTAAAATCGACGCAGAATCGGGAAGAACAATTCCTTACGAGGGTGCGGGATTTCAGATTTTTGATTCCGAAAATCAGCTTGTAAATATGGGAGTGGACACATTCTACACCAATTCAGAGGGGGTTCTGATAACTCCCGAAATGCTTCCCTACGGCGATTATATGCTCGTTGAGGTGCAGGCTCCTTTTGGCTATGTACTGGACAAAACTCCTGTTTCATTCAGTGTAACTGCGGCGAATTCCGAGGAAGAAAATGCCTTAAATATCGTCAAGGTTATTAAGTCGGATACTGCTCAGAAAGGCAAAATTTCTGTTCAGAAAAGGGGCGAGATTTTTAATTCCGTAAGCAAAAATGTGGAAAAATACACTCCCGTTTTTGAGGAAAAAGGGCTTGAAAACGCCGTATTTCAGGTGATTGCAGCCGAGGACATTATCACTCCCGACGGCACAGTTCGTGCCAAGACAGGCGATGTTGCAGCGGAGCTTGTGACCGATGAAAACGGGTATGCGGAAACTGATCTGCTCTACCTCGGAAAGTACGAAATTGTGGAAATATCCGCTCCTTACGGATATGTGAAAAGTCCCGAAATACAGGCAGTTGAGCTGACTTATGCAGGACAGGAGGTCACGGTGAGAGATACAATGAGTACGTCATTCGTTAACGATTATCAGGGCATTGAGATCAGCCTTGAAAAGTTTATGGAAAGTGATGAAAAGTACGGAATATCGGCAGAAAACAGCTATAAAAATGTTCGCTTCAGACTGTTTGCAGACGAGAAAATTACAGCTGCTGACGGCTCAATAATTCCCGAAAACGGACTTATTGCAGAAGTTTCACTGGGCGAGGATATGAAAGCCGTAATCGCCGAAAAACTGCCATTTTCACGCTATTATGTTCAGGAAATTGCAACGGACGAGCATTACGTACTCAACGGCGAAAAGTACCTTGTGAACTTCGAGTACATGGGTCAGGATATGACTAAAGTGTCCGTGGACTGCGGACAGTTTGAGAATTTACTCAAACGTGGTACTGTCAAGGGAATTAAGGTAAATGAGTCCGATGAGCCGCTTGAAAATACGCTGTTCGGACTTTTTAATACCGACTGCACAGACTTTACGGCAGACAATGCGATCATGACCGCAAGGTCCGATGAACAGGGAAAATTTGAGTTTGCGGAAGTAGTTTACGGCGAGTATATTGTACGTGAGATCGCAGCTCCCACAGGCTATATTTTAAGCGCTGAAAGCTATCCCGTGAAGATTTCCGAGGACGGCGAGATCATCGAAATATCGGCAAAAAATAAGCCAATTACAGTCGAGATTAGCAAGCGCGACGTTCACGGAAATGAACTGACTGGTGCAGAAATGGAGCTTCTCAACAGCGGCGGAGAAACTGTTGAAAAGTGGACATCAGACGGTAAAAATCACGTAATATCGGGACTTTCTACAGGTAAATATGTGCTGAAGGAAATCGCAGCTCCCGACGGTTATGTTATCGCTACCGACATTGAATTTGAGGTGTTTGCAGACGGTTCTGTGTCATTGAAAAATGCCGAAACTACGGCAGTTTCCGAGGATGAAAATCCTCTGATCGTGATGGTTGACAAGGCTGTGAAAATTCCCGAAACGCCCAATACGCCGTGGACTCCATCTTCTCCTCCTACGGGCGATACGGGCAGAAATCCCATCGCAATTATTATGCTTATCGCAGGACTTTGCGGACTGGTTATTGTTTCAATTATTCACAGAAAAAGGGAAAATGAGTTTGCTGAAATCGAGAGAAAATACGCTGAACTCTGTCCCGATTTTATTGAGAGGAATGAGGAAAATGACTAAAAAAATGAAATTAGGAATCATGGCGGCTGTCTCAGCCGCCCTCCTTTTAGGAGGGGCAATGCTCTATTTTAAGGACGATATTGCGCAGGAAATCGCCGAAAACGACCTTGAGCCGTTCAGACCGATAACGGTTTCGCAGGGAACACTTGATGAAATTACAAGCGATTTGATTGCGGAAACTACAACAAAAAATACGATAAAAACTGACAGTACCGAAACAATTGTGACTGCCGAAATTCCGCAGAATACTGCGGTTTCAGACACTCTCCCCGGTGATGTTCGTCAGAGTCTTATAGAGTCGGCTCAGGCGCTTTATTCATCGGTCATATTAAGAAAAAAATAAGAAAAGGAACGGAGGAAAAATAAGAAATATAATATATAATTATTGACAAGAAGACGATAAGGGGGTAAAATAGACTATGAAAATATAATAATAAAATGTTCCACGTGGAACATTCGGGCAGGAAGGTAAAAAATTATGAACAATATTGAAAACGCAGTGATTCTTGTAGTAGACGACGACCATGATATAGTAAACGCTATAGCGGCTCTTCTGGAGCGTGAGGGGTATGAAGTACGTAAGGCTTACAATGGTCTTGAAGCAGTAGAAGCGCTTATGCACGATGAAGTACAGTTGATTCTGATTGATGTGATGATGCCGAAAATGGATGGATTATCGGCAATGATGAAGATACGTACAATGAAAAATATTCCAATTATTGTGCTTTCGGCAAAGTCGGAGGACAGCGACAAGATTTTAGGGCTTTCAATGGGTGCGGACGATTATATCACAAAACCCTATAATCCAATGGAATTGGTAGCTCGCGTACAATCCAATCTGAGACGTTATCTTAGTCTCGGCGCAGCAGACAGCGTTAAAAAAAGCTCGATTCTGCGTATCGGAGGACTTTCTCTTGATCGTGACGAAAAACAGATCTATGTTGACGGAGAACCGGTCAGACTGACAGCTACAGAGTACAAGATCACAGAGCTGCTCATGGAAAACGCAGGACGAACATTTTCAGCAGAGGAGATATACAGCCGTATATGGAACGAGGATTCATATTCGGTGGAAAATACGGTAATGGTTCATATCCGTCATATACGTGAGAAGATCGAGATAAATCCGGGAGAGCCAAGATACCTTAAAGTGGTTTGGGGAATAGGGTACAAGATAAATAAAAATTGACGATCTGCGAAAAGCTGTAAGTATTGAGTAAAACTATGAGGACAGAAAGGGGAACAAAATGATAAAGAGCAGAATAACGCGTATTATTGCGGGATTTATAGGCTGCATCATGATTTTTATATGTGCATCAAAAGCGGCAAACATTGTTATAAACGAGGAAAACTTTTATGACCGTTTTAACAGTGAGAATGAACGTTATACTTTTTCCGAAAATGTAAATGATCTATATACAAAGCTATGGGCGGCAGGAATAATGTATTTGCAGTATCTTGACGAAAAGGGAAACTTCAAGGGAAGCGAATACGCCAAGGCTCAGACCGTTTCCGCATTGCAGGAAATAGGTGTTATGAATGAAAAAGGAGAACTTTGCATAGAAGATGCCAAAGGTTACGAATATTGTGTAACTATCGGAGATCAGACTTTTTCAAATACCCAAAAGACAATTAACGAACTGAACAGTGAGTATTCGCTGATACGCCGAAACGATGTGATCGATTATCCGTCAAATATGTTCTGGCATTACGGTCTCGGAGATTTCAATTGGTATGAAACCAACTACGGAATGACCTATTACGATGTTAATAACAAGAGCTATGCGGTTTTTGATTTTGACATAACAGACTGTCACAGCTATACTGACAACAACGGTGCAGTTATCTACTATAAGCTTGACGGTTCTACGCCGATACCCTATGATTATTTGCCTTATGCCGAAAGAATTGACGAAAGTCTTTATCGACCTGATTACAGGGACGAAGCGGAAATGGATGATGAGTATTATTATGACGAGTACGGAAGAATCGTGTATGCCGATGAAAACAATAACGTCCCGAATTATTCGATAGAGCAGCCGACAGTTCCCTTTTATGAGGATGGGCTTTACGTATATCGTGAGAATGAGGGCGGACTGTTCAGAATTGACAAAAATGAATTTACGCAGACTCTCCGCCCCGAAGCGGCATTGAGCATCTGCATTTCACCTAATGAAGAAATAATCGCCGAAATGCAGAAGTACACTGACGCTTTAGAAAAACATGATACCGAAAGAGTGCATGAACTTATGGCTGTTATCCCATATGCTGCGGTCGCTCTTGTCATGGCAGCTTACGTCCTTATTGCAGGCGGTTACAGTAAAAAGGATAAAAAATTTGTTCTTACCGCTGCGGATAAGATTTTTGCCGAACTTCCTGCTGCTGTGATCGTTTTGTCGGTTGTTACGTTTGTGGCGCTGGTGTCATATGGTGCGGTAATAGAAATATGCGATTTCAGCCGTAATTATTATCTTCATCTGCTGTTCCGATTTTTTACGGAGCGTCATCGGCTTGTATATTCGGCGTTATTCTGCTTATGCTGAATACGCTTATAATTCGTCTGAAATGCCGCAGTTTTTGGAAAACAACGTTTATATACCGTGTTTTAAGACTGTTTTACCGTATGATAAAAAAATTAGCCGTAAAAATTACCGAGCATACTGTAAGCCGTGATATGCTGCGGAACGATAAGTTTACACGCCGTTTTATTCTTAGAACGGGAGCTATAGTAGTTGCAGAAGCTTTTGTTATTTTTATAGGTATGGGGTGCGCTTTATATTTATTTGCAGCAGTCGATTCGCTCATACTGCTTGGACTATATATATATCTGACTATCGGCGATCTTAAGGCTATCGAGAGACTCAATACTCACATTACAGCCGTTAATTCAGGGGACTACACAAAACGCTCGGAGAAAAAGGATTCGCCGATATATACGCAGACGGAAAAGCTTAACAATATTTCAGCAGGAATACAGACCGCCGTTGACAAACAGGTTCAGTCAGAACGCATGAAGATAGATCTTGTAACGAATGTTTCTCACGATTTAAAAACTCCTCTTACATCAATAATAAGTTATATCGACCTTTTGTCCGCCGAGGAACTTTCTCCTGCCGCAAGGGATTACGTTTCGATAATCGACAAAAAATCTCAAAGACTTAAAACAATGGTAGCCGATTTGTTTGACCTTGCGAAGGCAACGAGCCGAACGGATGTACAGCTTGAACAGATAGACGCAGTAGTTCTGACAGGTCAGGTTTTAGGAGATTTAGCGGATAAGATAGAGAGATCCGGCAGGGAAATGCGCACGGATATTCAAGCGGACTCAGCTCCGATAATGGCGGACGGTAAGCGAATGTACAGGGTTTTTCAAAATATTATAGACAATGCGCTTAAATATTCTCTGGAGGGAACAAGGATATACATGACGGTCAGAAATGAAAACGGCTGCTGCATTATTACCGTCAAGAATATAGCAAGCTATGAAATGAATTTTATTCCCGAAGAAATAATGGAGCGATTCACAAGAGGCGACGAATCAAGAAACACCGAAGGCAACGGTCTGGGATTATCTATAGCAAAAAGCTTTACGGAGGCATGCGGCGGAGAATTCGGAATAGAGATAGACGGAGATATGTTTACTGCAATTGTAAAATTACCGCTTACGAATGTTGACGATAATTTGATTCGTGAATGAGAACAAGTAAAAAAACTCTTGACAAACCGAAAATAATGTGCTATACTATAAAAGCTGAAAGAAATTCGCTTTAAAGTGTTAAAGCAGAGGAAGGATAGTATATTATGAAAGACGTTTCAAAATTAATGGATTACAGAGCAGATATAAAGGTTCTTGACGCAACTCTCAGAGACGGCGGACTTGTTAACGACTTTCGTTTTTCGGACGATTTCGTAAAGGCTCTTTACCTTGCGAATATCCGTGCGGGAGTAGATTACATGGAATTCGGATATAAGGGCGATAAGTCCATGTTTGATGTTGATAAATTCGGCCCGTGCAAATTTTGCGACGATGACTATATCCGTTCTATCGTAGGCGAAAATAATACGGATCTGAAAATCGCTGTTATGGCTGACGTAGGACGCTGCGATTACAAAAACGATATTAAGGAGCGTTCCGAAAGTCCCGTTGACCTTGTTCGTGTTGCAACGTATCTTCATCAGATACCGACAGCCGTAAGTATGATAGAGGATGCAAAAGCCAAGGGATACGAGGTAAGCTGCAACATTATGGCTATTTCGAACGCAAGGGAATCCGATATTGAAGCAGCGCTTGATATTCTCGGAAAGTCATCTGTAGATGCGCTTTATATAGTTGACAGTTTCGGCTCGCTTTATCCCGAACAGATCGCGCGCATTATAAATATATATAAAGAGTATGCGGAGAAATACGGCAAGAAGCTCGGTATACATGCGCACAATAATCAGCAGCTTGCCTTTGCGAACACTATCGAAGCGGTAGGAGACGGCGTGGACTGGCTTGACGCTACCTATGCGGCAATGGGCAGAGGTGCAGGAAACTGCGCTATGGAGCTTCTTCTCGGCTTTTTAAAGAATCCTAAGTACAACGTTTACCCCGCTATCCAGTTCATTGAGAAGCATATGCCGGCAGTACGTGAAGCAGGAGCTGTATGGGGATATGATTTCCAGTATATGATGACGGGTCTGCTCAACCAGCACCCGAGAACTGCAATTGAGTTCACTAAACAGAACAGAACGGATTATTCCGAGTTCTATAAGGAAATCCTTGCTCAGGAATAAGCTTCCGGCGCGGTCTGACTGAAAGTCAGTTTCTCATTACGATATTTTAAACGAATACGGCGCGACGTATTCCTATTCGTTGGTAAATATAACAAAGATCCCCTTGTTTTTGAATCAAGGGGATCTTTATTTCACGAGAGATCTACTGCGATTTGTCATTGTCATTCTCAATTACGATCTTGCCTTCGCTTTCTTCAAATTCCTTTATACACTTCCGAATCAGGTAGAGTATCTGACCGTTTGCAGAACGTCCCTCATATTTGGAAATGTAATGAAGTTTATAGTGCAGTTCAGGGTCTATCTCGATGCCCAAATGCTTATTGTTCTTATTTCTCATACAGCACCGCCTAAAGTTTATTTCTTCTTAAGGTAACCTTTAAAAACCTCTTTGGGCAAAAAGAATTTTAGAGGTTATCTTTATTTTAAACTAATTTTGTGTTATAATGTTATTGGTATACTTATTTTAAGTATACAATAAGTAAGAGAAAAGAGGAATAACATGAAAGTAGCAATCGTTGGTTCGAGAAATCTTTGCGTAATTGGATTGGAGAATTTTCTGCCTAAGAACGTAACTGAAATAGTTAGTGGAGGTGCAAGAGGTGTAGACACTTGTGCGAGAGAATATGCTCAGACACATGGTATTAAGTTGACAGAGTATCTTCCTGACTACAGTTTATACTCCCCTCTATTGCAAAACGCAATAAAGATGACAGGCAGAAATTTCGTATGTCAAGGCGGAGGAGGAAAGCATACTGTCGTATGGTAACGACGACAACGCAGACAGACGGAATTTATGCCTGTCAGATTGTTGTGAGTTGCAATAGAGGGGAGTATATATGGCAGAATTGCACCGCTAAAACGTAATCTTGAAATTATTGCACATGCAGATATGATAATTGCGTTTTGGGACGGAAAGTCATATGGCACAAAATATGTTATTGATAAATGTAAAAAACAGGGTATTCCTGTTAAGGTGTATCTTTACAAACCAAATAAATAAAGTGTATCTAATTGGCAAATAATAATATTTTTATTGTTAAAATCTACAATTAAGCGTAAATAAATCAGTGAAAATAAGCCAAAAAGCCGAAAATGAATAAAACCCTTGACAAATGCTTATAATAGTGGTAAATTAATATTAGCACTCAAATACAATGAGTGCTAAAACAGAAAAACTTGCTTCTGTCAGGGAAGGTCGTGATAATCGTGGACGACAGAAAGCTGAAGGTTCTTGCTGCTGTGGTTGACGAATATATCAGAACCGGCGAACCTGTAGGATCAAAAGCGGTTTCCAAGCTGGAGCATATAAAAGTATCAGCAGCAACCGTAAGAAACGATATGGCGCTGCTTGAACAGTTGGGTTATTTGGAGCAGCCTCATACTTCGGCAGGAAGAATACCCACGTATCAGGGTTATCGGCTGTATATAGATGAGCTTATGACGCTGCCGGAGCTGTCTGATGAGGAAAAACTAAGGCTTGACGAGCTTTTGGGCGATGAAAATACTCCCGAGGATCTGCTTATTCAAAATGCCGCCGCCGCTCTTACCGAGCTTACACAGTGCGCAGCAGTGGCAACGAATTCGGCTCCGAGATTTTCCGTTATATCAAAGGTAGAAGTCATTCCTACGGGAAAACGCCTTTATGTTATTCTGCTTATTACGTCAAACGGAAGTATAAAGAATAAAGCGTGCCGTCTTGAGTTTGATCTTAATCATGAACAGCTCGACTTCTTTACACATTATATAGAAGAAAATCTTAACGGAATTTCGGTTGACGAGCTTTCCGAGGAAATGCTCGATAAGATGATAACCGCCGTATCCGCGTATATGGTGAGTCTTTCTCCCCTTGTCAAAGGAATATGCGAACTTTCGGAGGATTTAAAGCAGCAGCAGCTTACGGTAAGCGGCGGTGAGAAGCTTCTTTCCTGCGATGAGCTTGACAAAATGGAGGTAGTCCGCTTTATACAGCATAAAAACGAGCTTACCGATCTGCTGGAGGATTCGTTCAGCGGTATTCAGGTAAAATTCGGCGCAGGCGGCAGCTTTGCCATAGGAAATTCGAGCATGATAGTTTCCAAATACCGCAAAAAGGGCAAGGAAGCAGGCTCGCTGGGAATTATAGGGCCGATGCGTGTTGATTATAAAAAAATTATTCCGTATATTGAATACCTCACCCATAAGATAACTGCTCTTATGTCGGAGGAAGATAATACGATTATAGAATCGGATGAATGTGAATTTCCCGATTCATAGAAAGGAGCAGAAATGGACGAAATGGAAAAAAACACAGCCGTTCCGGACGAGGAAACAAACGAAGAAACTGTGGAAACATCTTCCGCAGAGAGTTCAAGCGACGAGGAGGATGCTGTAAGCGAATACAACGATGTTGCGGCACAGATAGCCGAGCTTGAAGAAAAGCTTGACGAAGCCAATGACAAGTATGTACGTCTTTTTGCCGAATACGATAACTATCGTAAACGGACGGCACGGGAAAAGTCCGATACTTATGCTAACGCGTCCGCTAAGTGTATAGAAAATCTTCTGCCGGTAATTGACAGCTATGAGCGTTCGCTTGAATTTGAATGCTCTGATGAAAATTTCAAAAACGGCATGACGATGATATTCAATCAGCTCAAGGAATTTATGACAAAAATGAACGTTACGGAGCTTGAAGCTTTGGGTGCGGAATTTGACCCCAACTTCCATAACGCTATTCAGCAGCTTTCCGATACCGATTACGCTGCAAATCATGTGTGCGCGGTATATCAGAAAGGATATATGCTCGGCGATAAGCTCATACGTCCAGCAATGGTTGCAGTTGCGGCTGATTGATCTATGAATACCTGATACTTTTATAAGTATAATAAATGTATACAAATAAACAATAACAATAAATGAAAGTTCGGAACTGTCATGGCTCTGAACATAAATCGGAGGTAATTATTATGGGAAAAATTATCGGAATTGACTTGGGTACAACAAACTCATGCGTAGCTGTTATGGAGGGCGGAAACGCTGTAGTTATCGCAAACAGCGAGGGCGCAAGAACAACTCCTTCAGTTGTAGCGTTTACTAATAACGGCGAGCGTCTCGTTGGTCAGGTGGCTAAGAGACAGGCTATAACAAATCATGACAGAACAGTTGCTTCTATCAAGAGGCACATGGGTTCAAACTATAAGGTTTCCATTGACGGAAAGAATTATACTCCTCAGGAGATCTCCGCTATGGTACTCCAAAAGCTCAAGGCTGACGCGGAGGCTTACCTCGGAGAGCCTGTAACAGAGGCTGTTATTACAGTTCCCGCATACTTTACAGACGCTCAGAGACAGGCTACAAAGGACGCAGGTCAGATTGCAGGTCTTACGGTTAAGCGTATCATCAACGAGCCTACGGCAGCCGCACTTTCTTACGGTATCGACAAGGAAGAGGAGCAGACCGTTATGGTTTACGACCTCGGCGGCGGTACGTTCGATGTTTCTATTATTGAAATGGGCGAGGACGTTCAGCAGGTTCTTGCTACGGCAGGAAACAATCGTCTCGGCGGTGATGACTTCGATCAGCGCATCATCAACTGGATGGTAGAGGAGTTTAAGAAGTCCGACGGAGTTGATCTTTCTCAGGACAAAATGGCTTCTCAGAGACTTAAAGACGCTGCTGAAAAGGCTAAGATAGAGCTTTCTTCTACAACTACTTCAAATATCAATATACCTTTCATTACAGTGGATGCAGCAGGCGTTCCCAAGCACCTTGACCTTACTCTCACTCAGGCTAAGTTTAACGAGCTTACGGCAGACCTCGTAGAGGCTACAATGGGACCTGTTCGTCAGGCACTCTCCGACAGCGGACTTTCAGCGTCCGAGCTGAATAAGGTTCTTATGGTCGGCGGTTCTTCGAGAATCCCTGCCGTACAGGAAGCTGTAAAGAAGCTTATCGGAAAAGATCCCTTTAAGGGAATCAACCCCGATGAGTGCGTAGCTCTCGGCGCTGCATATCAGGGCGGCGTACTCGGCGGCGATGTTAAGAACGGATTGCTTCTTCTTGATGTAACTCCCCTTTCTCTTGGAATCGAAACTGCTGGCGGCGTATGTACAAGAATGATCGAGAGAAATACGACTATACCTACAAAGAAGTCGCAGGTATTTTCAACATATTCCGATAATCAGCCTGCTGTTGATATAAACGTACTTCAGGGCGAGCGTGAGTTTGCAAGAGACAATAAGCAGCTCGGTACTTTCCGCCTTGACGGAATCGCTCCCGCACCAAGAGGAATCCCTCAGATCGAGGTAACGTTCGACATCGACCAGAACGGTATCGTTCATGTTTCCGCAAAGGATCTCGGAACAGGCAAGGAGCAGAATATTACTATCACTTCTTCCACTAATATGTCCAAGGACGACATCGACCGCGCTGTAAAGGAAGCTGAGCAGTATGCTGCCGAGGATAAGAAGAGACGTGAAGAGGTAGATACAAAGAACGAAGCTGAAAACCTTGTATTCCAGTGTGAAAAGGCTCTTGCGGACTTCGGCGATAAGGTATCAGCCGATGAAAAGGCAAATATTGAGCAGAAAGCCGCATCGCTCAAGGCAGCATGCGAGGCAAATAATACAGACGAGATAAAGAAGCAGAAGGACGATCTTCAGAAAGCTTTCTACGATCTTTCCGCTAAGATTTATCAGCAGGCAAATCCCGATGGTCAGGGAATTGATCCCTCGCAGTTCGCTAACATGGGCGGTGAAGCGGAAGCTCCCTCAAACGATGACGGCGTAGTTGATGCTGACTTTACTGAGGTTTAATAGAAAATACAAAATTTTAGGGCGAATAATAATTCGCCCTAAAAGTGTATTTCAAACGCGGAAATGATTACAATGTTCGGATATTTGAACGTGAATCGGCGGCGGCAGCTTGCCGCTTCGCCCTAAAAGTGTATTTCAAACGCGGAAATGATTACAGCGTTCGGTTATTTGAACGTGAATCGGCGGCGGCAGCTTGCCGCTTCGCCCTAAAGGCGTATTTCAAACGCGTGAATAGGTTATTGAAGAATGGAGAAAATAAATGGCGGATAAAAGAGATTATTACGAAGTCCTCGGAATTCAGAAAGGCGCGACCGAGGATGAAATAAAGAAAGCGTTCCGAAAAAAGGCGAGAGAAAATCATCCTGACCTGCACCCTGACGATCCGTCTTATGTTGAGAAGTTTCAGGAAATAAACGAAGCCAACGAAGTGCTTTCCGACCCTGAAAAGCGCGCAAGATACGACCAGTTCGGTCATGCCGGAGTAGACCCAAGTTACGGCGGAGGTGACGGAATGGGCGGATTCGGCGGCGGAATGGGCGGCTTCGGTGACATTGGCGATATTTTTGAAAGTATTTTCGGCGGATTCGGCGGATTCAACGGCGGTAATTCACGCGGCGGAGCAAATGCCAATGCGCCGCGCAGAGGTTCGGATATACAGGAATCCGTGACAATTAGTTTCATGGACGCAGTTCACGGCAAAAAACAGGAAATAAAAACGTTCCGTATGGCTGTATGCGATTCCTGTAATGGTTCGGGCGCGGATGCCGGTACGACGTCGGAGGTGTGTCCGGATTGTCATGGACGCGGCAGCGTAAAGACTACGCAGCGTACTCCGTTCGGAGCAATTTCTTCGACAAAGGTATGTCCTCACTGCGGCGGTAAGGGTAAGGTAATAAAAAATCCATGTACGAAGTGCCGTGGAATGGGCAGAGTACGCGTACAGAAAATGGTTTCGGTCGATATTCCGGCAGGCATTGATAACGGTCAGACCATTCGTCTCAACGGTCAGGGCGACTGCGGAATAAACAACGGACCTAACGGCGATCTGCTGCTGAACGTATCTGTAAAGAGTCATCCTTTGTTTACCCGTGAGGGATATGATATTCATTGCGAAATTCCCGTTACTTATATGGACGCCGTTCTTGGCTCTGAAATAATAGTACCTACCGTTGACGGAGATGTGAAGTTCACTATATCTGCAGGAACGCAGAACGGAACTGTTTTCAATCTTAAAGGCAAGGGCGTAAAGAAGATAAACAGAAACGATCACGGAAATCAATATGTTAAAATATTTGTGGAAGTTCCGAAGAATCTGACGAAGAAGCAGAAGGAGCTTCTCAAGGACTTTGAAGCATCGCTTACGGAAAAAAATTATGCCAAGCGGCAGAGCTTTTTTGATAAGCTTAAAGCAAAGCTGGATTTTTAAGGCAACACCGCACAATGATTGCCTTAATTTATATATAATTTTCCCCCTCGGAGTAAATGTTCCGAGGGGAATTTTTATGGAAAAGTTCTTCAACGATGTTTACGTGGAAAATCTGCCAAAAAGATGTGTTCAGCGGGATACTAAACCGGATCTTATGATTTTTTGCCGAAATTTATTGACGAATAGAGAAAAATAGGGTATAATTGTAATATGTGTTGTACGTGTGAAATTTAAGAAAAAGGAGTGTATCAATGAAAAGTACAGACATTATTATTTTGATAACCATTTTGGCTTATTTGGCGATGATGGTTATTATCGGCGTTGTTTTTTCAAGGAAAAATTCAAACGTCAGCGATTTTTATCTTGGCGGACGAAAGCTCGGTCCTATCGTTACCGCAATGAGCGCAGAGGCTTCGGACATGAGTTCGTGGCTTCTTATGGGACTTCCGGGCGTTGCATATCTTACAGGCGGAGCGGAAGCCGGCTGGACCGCGATAGGTCTTGCCGTCGGAACATACGTAAACTGGCTGATAGTAGCCAAGAGACTGAGGATTTATTCAAATCGGTGCAAGTCGATAACGATCCCGGATTTCTTTGCGAATCGTTATCGCGATAAGAAAGCTATTATGGGCGTTTCCGCCTTGATAATCCTTATTTTCTTCGTTCCGTATACCGCTTCAGGATTTTCCGCATGCGGAAAGCTTTTCAGTTCGCTTTTCGGCTGGGAGTATCATACGGCGATGATAATAAGCGCGGTAATTATTATAGCTTATACCTGTACCGGCGGATTTTTGGCGGCAAGCTTTACCGACCTTATCCAGAGTATCGTTATGACGCTTGCCCTTATCAGTATAGTGATTTTCGGAATCGCTTCGGCAGGCGGAATTGACAGCGTTATAGAAAACGCAAAGTCTATTCCCGGATATTTTTCACTCAGCAGCATTCATAACCTCGAAACTGACAAAGCGGACAAGTATTCGTTATTGACCATTGCTTCCCTTATGGCATGGGGACTTGGATATTTTGGTATGCCGCACGTACTGCTTCGCTTCATGGCGATCGAGGATAAAAATAAGATAAAGACCTCGCGCAGAATTGCGTCCGTTTGGGTTGTAATTTCCATGGCTGTTGCGATATTTATTGGTTTTGTGGGAAATGCCGTAACAAAAACGGGAACGCTCGAAGCTCTTAACGGAAACAATTCCGAGACGATAATAATCAGACTGGCGCAGATAATGAGTGAAAAACATATTATTTTAGCGATAGTTGCAGGACTTGTATTTGCCGGAATTCTTGCATGTACGATGTCTACTTCGGATTCGCAGCTTCTGGCTGCTTCATCGAGTATGTCCGAAAATATTATCAAAGGGGTATTCGGGGTAAAGCTGAGCGAAAAACAATCGATGCTTGCGGCAAGACTTGTACTATTGATAATTGCAGTTCTCGGCGTAGCTCTCGCGTGGGACAGCGACAGTTCCGTATTCAGGATAGTATCGTTTGCATGGGCGGGATTCGGAGCAACTTTCGGTCCTGTAATGCTTACGGCTCTTTTCTGGAAGCGTTCCAACAAATACGGCGTAATTTCGGGAATGATTGTCGGAGCTGTCATGGTATTCGCATGGAAATTCGGCATAAGCAAGCTTGGCGGAGTATTCGCGATATATGAGCTTCTTCCGGCATTTATAGCAGCGCTTATCGCTATCATAGCAGTATCTCTGTTTACAAAAGCTCCCGAAAAAGAGATAATTTCCGAATTTGAAGCGGTAAAATCGGAGCTTAAAGGATAATGAGAAACCTGATCGAGCTGCCTTTGCCCTACGCCTTACAATAGCTTTTTCTACAGTCTGAAGGGAACGCTCTGCAAGAGAGCGTTCCCTGATTTTTTTGCTGAGCGGCTGAATTTTATGGCGTGTTCACATAAAATGAACACGCTCTGATTGCTTGACATATTACATAAAATGCTATATAATAATTATAACCGCAGACGATGTCCCCCGCCTCTTAGGCGGCTAACATCTTAGAACTTGTGTTTATAGGATAAGCTGCGTATCTTTTCCATGAACACAAATTCTGAAAGAAATTATCATCATTATCATACAGTTAGGAGACTTTTTATGGATTATCTGGAAAATAGGGAGCTTTCATGGCTTAAATTCAATAAGCGCGTATTGGAGGAGGCTTCCGACGTAAATAATCCGCTGCTTGAAAGGCTGTCTTTTTCGGCTATATATCAGAGTAATATGGACGAATTTTTTATGGTCAGAGTAGGTTCGCTGACTGACGATGAAAAAGAAAACGGCAAGAAGAAGGACAGTAAATCCGGAATGACTCCATCGCAGCAGCTTGACGCCATATTTACGGCTGTTCGCCGATTACAGCCAATGGCAGAGGAATCTTACAGAAAAAATATGGAGGAACTTGCGCCTTACGGATACGAGCATGTTTCTTTTGATACCGCGACTTCCGAGGAGCAGGCGTTTCTTGAACTTTATTTCAAGCGCGAAATAAAGCCGTTTATAACGGGGATCGTGATAAATGACGCGCTTCCGTTTCCGTTTTTAAAAAATAAGGAGCTGTATGCCGCAGTTCATATTATTTCAAAGCGCGGAACATCAGTGGGAATTATTCCCGTAGCCCATGACCATGCTGACCGTATCATACCTCTGGGCAGGGACGGCAAGCGGTTTATACTTCATGAGGAGGTCGTTCTGCAATTTGCACACCTCATGTTCAAGGGCTGTAAAATACAGGACAGAGCCATTGTACGAGTAACAAGAAATGCCGATATAATGGTAAGTAATAAGGGCGCGGATTTCCGGGACCGTATGGAGGAGCTTGTAGTAAAGCGTACTAAGCTTGCGGCAGTCCGCCTTGAAATAACGAACGAATTTAATCGGGAAGCCCTTGATTATATTTGCAAAAAGCTGAAAATAAAAAATGTCCGCGTTTTTAATTCTCATATTCCGCTTGATCTGTCATATTTATTCAGACTTCAGGAGCTTGACGATACGCCGTCTCTTCATTATCAAAAGCGTCTTCCGAGAAAATCCGCAATGCTTGCGGAGAACCGTTCCGTTTTCGCTCAGGTAAAGACTAAGGATATTTTGCTCAGCTATCCATTTGAATCCATGACAACATCGTTTATTCGTCTTCTGGAGGAGTCTGCCGCAGATCCTAAGGTAACTTCCATAAAAATAACTCTGTACCGCCTTGCGAGAAACAGCAAAGTCATAAGCGCACTTTGTACCGCCGCCGAAAACGGCAAGGAAGTTCTTGTAATGATCGAGCTAAGGGCAAGATTTGATGAAGCCAACAATATCGAATGGTCAAAGGTGCTTCAAAAAGCCGGAGTTACCGTTATTTACGGTCCTAAAGAGTTTAAGGCTCATTCAAAGCTGCTTCTGATAAAGCGCAGGAGTACGGGCGAGAAATTCGACTGCGTTACACAGATAGGAACCGGCAACTACAATGAGAAAACATCCGCGTTGTATACCGACCTTATGCTTCTGACCTCAGACGCGGCAATTGCAAGAGATGCTGAGCAGGTATTCGATTGTCTGAAAAAGGGAACATTCGTTGAAAAATCTGAAAAGCTTCTTGTGTCGCCATATGCCCTCAGACCTCAGATACTTTCATTGATGGATGAACAGATAGCCCTCGGAGAAAAGGGTTACATTGCGGCAAAGGTCAACTCTTTAAATGATAAGGCAATAATTGAAAAGCTTGTGGAAGCATCACAGGCAGGGGTAAAGATCGAACTGGTCGTAAGAGGTATATGCTGCCTTATAGCAGGTGTTGAAGGGTATACGGAAAATATTACAGTCCGCAGCATTGTAGGCAGATTTTTAGAACACAGCCGAATTTTTATTTTCGGCAGAGACGGCAGAGAACAGAAAATTTATATTGGTTCTGCCGACTATATGAGCAGGAATACTATACGCCGTGTTGAAGTTGCCGCGCCTGTTGAGGACGAACGTCTTAAAAAACGTATTCGTGAGATGTTTCGTATACTTATGTCGGATAATGTTAAAGCGAGAATTATGCTGAATGACGGTACATATATCCACGCCGAACGTTCTGAGGGCGATGAACCGCTTAATTCGCAGGAATATTTTTATGATGACGCATACCGCCGTATTGACGCGAAAACCGCTAAGCAGGAACGCATGAAGGAAGTGCGCGAAAAAAGGAAAACTGCAAAAAAAACCGTGAAAAAATCAACAAAAAGTAAAAAAACCATTGAAAAAAGGTAGAAAATGTGGTATAATAACTCAGGTACGTTTTAATGTAGATTGAGCATCTGATTTACATTAAAAAATTATCCGTATTTTGGGGGATTAAATGATAGGTTTTTACAGTTATACGGTCATACTTACATATATAAGTCTTGCTTCGGCAATGGCAGGTATATTTTTTGCAAGCGGAATGATCGGCGGTACGCCGCACACGACTTATGCAATCGTGTGCCTGATGATTTCAGGGCTGTGCGACATGTTCGACGGAAAGATCGCGCGTACAAAAAAGGACAGAACTGAGGAAGAAAAGAAATTCGGCATACAGATAGATTCGCTGTGCGATGTGATATGCTTCGGAGTATTACCGTCGGTAATAGGCTATTCCGTTGGACTTAACACGCCTCTCGATTTGCCTGTGCTTATACTTTTTCCTCTTTGTGCGGTAATAAGGCTGGCATATTTTAATGTTGCTGAAGAATCGAGGCAGAAAAAAACCGAGGAAGTACGCAAGGTCTACGAGGGACTGCCCGTAACGAGCGTTGCATTGATATTGCCGCTGGTATACAGCTTCCATAGAGATATTGGAAGTATATTTCCGCAGGTATACGGAACGCTCATGTTGCTTACAGCAATAGCGTTTATTACACGTTTCAAAGTAAAAAAACCCGGAATGAAAACAATGCTTGCCTTTATCGGAATAGGTTTTCTGGAATTTCTATGGCTTTTGTATAAAACAAAATTCAGTTAAGGCATAAGCGCACGTTACTTGTGTGCTGCTGTCTTAATAAAAAAACAGGCTGACTCAGTGTTTTTCAACGCTGAGTCAGCCTGTTTTTCTTTTATTCTTTGACGTAGACGCCAACTATTTCTGCAATATAAGCCCTGTGATAGGGATCTTTGCCAAAGAATTGAGCGGGAAGTCCATCGTTTGTAAGGAATCCGCTTTCACACATATCATAGGAATACAGTTTGCGGCATACCAATACAAGCTCAGCTTGTTCAATGCCGACTGCATTGTCAAGCTCAGTTGGAGAAAGTCCTGTTTCAGTCATTTTATCGCAGTCTCTGCCGGAATGAGAACCGCAGAAGGACAGAGCCTTTCTAAACTCCTCGCCGAGGAATGAAGCGGTAAAAAGCTCGTTGTTTTCAACGAAATCGTATGTGAAGCGATTGGGTCGTATATAGCATGTAAGTACGTTTTTATTCCACAGCACGCCTAACTGTCCCCAAGAAGCCGTCATAGTATTGAAGCTGTCAATAGTTCCGCCTGTGAGCAGCATCCATTCCTTTCCGATTTTTGTAAACGGATTAAATTTAAGCTCCGTAATTTCAATTTTTTTGAATGACATAAATAGAACCTCCTCTTTGTTATCAAAGGGAGTTTATTGATATGTGCTCCGATGATAACATTATATAAAAGATTTTTTATTTTAATCTCAGAGCCGATTTATATCTCAGTCTGAGCTTATCCGTAATAAGAGCGATAAATTCTGAATTTGTCGGTTTGCCCTTGCAGGTGTCTACCGTATAGCCGAAGAAAGAATTGAGAGTATCCACATTTCCTCTGTCCCAGGCTATTTCGATAGCATGACGAATAGCGCGTTCAACTCTTGAGGACGTGGTGTCATATGTATTTGCAACGGTCGGATAAAGCAGTTTCGTAACGCTTTCAAGGAGAGTTTTGTCCTCGATAGAGTAAAGAATTGCCGACCGCAGATAATGGTATCCCTTAATATGAGCAGGAACGCCAAGCTGATGGATAATATCAGTTATAACTATTTCCATATCGTCGCTGAGACTGTTGGCGCGGTCGCCGAGAGCCGAAGTTATCGCATTGAAAAGATCGTCAGCATCATATGGTTTAAGAAGGAACTTTGCACCGCCGTTTTCCATTACCTGACGCTCGATAAATTCGTTGTCAAAAGCGGACGTTATGATGAACGCCGGCGGCTTTACGCCAAGCTCTCTTACTTTTTTCATTATGGATACCGCGTCGCCGTTTTGTGCCGTAATATCCAGAACAGCGGCATCGGGCAGATCGCTTCTGATTGAATCTATGATAATGTTTGAATCCTTTCTGCGTGTAAAGGCGTACATGCCTCTTTCGCGAAGCTTATTAGCTATGCTTACTGTACCTGCCGAATCGTCTCCGATAAGAACTTTGATCTTCCCATTCATAATTTTTACCTCCATAAAATACATTTGTTTTATTAACAAATCTATTTTACCACAAGAGGCGCGGTAATTCAACCGTGATTTATAGGAACTTTTTGAGATAAGCATCGAAAAAACACCGGAAAAGAAAAAGGCAAAAATACAGTCGTTATTTTTAAGTTTATGCAGATTTCAAGTGATTAAGAATATCATTTCGGATCATTTGACTGATTTCGGCTGTCTTAAGATCGGATATTTCATCGTAAGGAATAACTTTAATGACATCTAAGTAGATATTCGTCGATTTCCACAAAAAACGCTTCTTCAATTTGTCGGTATTGCGAATTGACGTAACTACGATAGGAGCCTTGGATTTTAGGGCGATTTTGAACGAGCCGTGATGAAAGGGGAGAAGAAGCTCTTTCGACTTATTGATTCCGCCCTCGGGATAAATTCCCATGGAAGCTCTGTTTTCGGCAATATTTCTTGCCGCCGTCATAATACTTTTTACGGCGGAACGGTTATTTTCGCGGTCTAACGGGATACAGCCGCTTGCAAGCATAAGTCTGCCGAAAAACGGCATATCTATATTTTCTTTTTTTGAAACAAAAGCAAGCTCCTTGTCACGAAAGCAGTACATAGCGATCATGGGGTCGAAAATTGAAAGATGATTGCCTACCATAAGAAATCGTTGGTTATCTGGTATTTTTTCTGCGCCTGTGACATGTATTTTCGCTTTCATTATATGAAGAAACAGATTTATTGTCATAAGCGTAACGGAACGAAAGATATTTTTAAGTTTTTTAGGCTGATTTTTTCTCGAGGCGAAAACGGAAATAATCATAGTCACTGCGGCATGAATCCATATCAGCAGAAGAAAAATAGTAAGGAAAACAATAATGATTTCTCGGCAGTCCAGTAAGGATTTGACTGACTGCTTGGCAGATGCCGAAATAAAAGCTCCGGCAGCGCTCAGAAACATATAAACGTAATACATCAAAACACCCTTTTATATTAATAATAGTTGTGAACCAATGTAACTGTCTATCAGAACCAATTCTATGCTTAGGGAGAAACGCTTCCGCAGCATGGTTCATTACGTCTAAAGTTTCCCTTTTAATTTAAACAGTACTCCTTCCGCCATATTGCGTACTTTCGTACCGGGTGGAAACATTCTGTCTGCGAGCTTTTCAAGTTTGTTTTGTTCAGTCCTTTTGCCCGTAGGAGCTGTGACGGCATCTGTAATGCCGTCTTTCCACTTTTTATATGATTTTTCGGGCATATAAGCTTTCAGAAGACCGGCATCCATCGAGCCGCCGTGTCTTGCAAGCATCTCCAAAGGCAGAGTAAAGCCATTATAGCTGAATTTTCCGAGATACGCTTCAAAATGTCTTTTGAAAAGCTCATTGAAATCTTCGCCGCCTCTGCGTATTTCAGGATGATTTTTCAAAGCTTCAAGAATCTCTGTACAAGTGTCGTCAAGCTCTGAAATATCTGCAAAATTGCAGCAGCCGTATACGATAAAACCAAGTATATAAGCGTTTGCGCAGAAATCGCTGTGCATTGATTTGGTTTGGGGAATATCAAAAACATATGCTGCATAAAGTCCCAAAGCAAGATGCAGTGCAAGAAATTCCGCCGTATCGTAGTCATAGATACGCGCCGCGCGCAGATACCCGGAAAGTCTGCCTGATCTGCTCATGACAGACGCGGTATCGGGCAGAAGCAAAGCCTTTGCGCCTTTCATAATAGGCGTCTCGACATCGGCAGCAACGTCTCCTCCGATGTGAAGGAGCTGTTTTGCGGCAGCTTTTTCTTTTTTGATAACGGCATCGAAAGCCGCTTTGCTGCGGTTTTCACCGCAGTCGACTTCGGTTGTCACAATAAGTTCATTATATGAAGTGTATCCGCATTTTCCGAGCATATGCATGATAACGTCTCTCGGATAGACGGAATTCGCAAGGATAATTATTTTTTTTCCCGATTCTGCTGCCGAATCAAAGAGTTTCCTGCCGAATCCTCTGGGAAATACAAGGCTTACAGCCATATCGCATTCACGTTTTATGAGAGCGTCTCGAATCTCGTTCGAAAGCTTAGCCTTTTTGGCAAGGATTTCGTAAATTCGGGAGACGGTCACAGAACATTTGTCCTTGTTTTTTCGTTTTGCGTCCGCCTCCGCTTCGATCCTTAAATCGGAAAATCCGCATTTGGCTGTTCGTATTTTGGGAAATTCTTTTTCCATAAGCAGAAAAAGATCGTTGTTTTCGGAAAAAGGAGTGTTGACGAGAGTTCCGAAAAGTTCGAAGCTGACCGCCTTTATATCGTCAGCTTTAACGTTTTTCGTCATTTTTTCCGAAAGTTCAATTTGTTCCTTATTAATGGGTATGGTTATTTTCAGATCATTATTCATAAAATCACCGTTTTAATGCCGTTTTTGCCTATAAACCGGCGTCAGTTGATACAGCGGTAGTTTCTGTAGTTTCGGGCGGAACGGTTTCCGCAGATGTTGTTGTAACGCTCTCGTCATATTCGGGTATAAGCTCCTCACCGCCCTTGAGTTTGATATATTCGTCAAGAGACAAAGCTCCGTCTGAGTTATATGCTCTGACGAACGCGTCTTTTGAGGTATACATTTCGGCAAAATTTCCATCGTCATCGCAAAGATATTTGCCGTACCACAAACCGAAGAACGACCATACGGCGTTATCGCGGAAAGATAGATCCATATCGGGCAGAGTGCTGCATTCGCTGAGAGCGATAAGCTTTTCTTTGCCGACTATCTTTTGCAGCGCAAGAAATTGTTCGTAACGGCTGCCGAAATCTTTTTCGGGGGAAAGGTAAATGTCCAGAGAAGCAATATCAAATGTAGATTTATCTACAAGAGAATCTTCGCTCTGACCGTTCCATACCCATATCAGGTTATCAAGTTCAAAATATTTGGTATAACGCGTGTACATAAGATTCCACAGCCATTTGTAAGCGTCTGTTCCGTCAGCGCCCCACCAGAACCAGTCGCCCGAAGCTTCGTGAAGAGGTCTCCAGAGTACCGGAACGCCTTTATTTTTAAGTGACATTAGCTGTCCTGCCATGTTGTCTAAATCCAGAATAAGTCCATAGCATTGTTCGGAGATTTTTCCCTCGCCGTAAAGTCCCCTTATTTCCTCCTGTGAAAGTTCGGAAATATCAATGTCGGTAACAGCCGCGGAAAGTTTGAAATCGGTGTCTTTCGCGTATACCGAAGGTTTTTTTGAGGGAGCCTCCCAGTACCACATAAGACCGACAATGCCGCCGCGTCTGTACCAGTCAGCGCATGCGTCAATATCCTTGAACGTGCTGTCAAAGCTGCTTCCGGAATTATGCATGGCGGAGAATCTGATGACAGGATATTTTCCTGTAGTTTGGTACACAAGCTCCAGTTCCTTGTTGCTTTCGTCCGAAGCGTACTGACCCGTAAGCGTATATTTGCCGTAGCTTTCCGTCATAAAGCTCATAAGCTCTTTGGCTGATTCACCGGCTTCTTTATTGGCGAGCTTTTCATCGGCATCGTATTTTATAGAGCTGAGAGAAGTATTATTTGACATTTTAAGGTAATCAAGCTTTATATTGCCGTTTGTCGGGCGAAGTTCGATCGTCGATTTTCCCTTGGTTAAAAATACTCCGTACAATGTTATAAGCGTAAATTCTCCGTCGTCCATTGTTTTAAAGGTGGAGATCTCTTTATCGTTTACTGCGACCCGACAGTCTACAAGTCTTTTAGATGAAATGCTGAACGAAAGGTCGTAATGCTGATTGCTTGGAGCATTTACCTCAAACAGAACAAACGTACTTCCGTCGGGCTTGAAGCTTGTAACGTAGCCGTCGCCGCTGTATGGCTTTTTGCCTGTTTGAGCGTTGTTTCCGGAGTTTTCGGATGAAGTCGTATCCGCAGGGGCGGCTGAAGGACTTTCGATACGCAGTCCCTCGGTCATGAGAGCGTCCTCAGCTTCATAGACATCGCCTGTGCGCTTTTTTTCGATTTCCGGATATGAAATGGGAAAATCAGGGTAGGTTTCGGCAGGAGAGGCAGGTTCGGTCGGCTCTGCCGAGGTATCGGTGGGATCAATTTCCGCAATAGAAATATCGTCTGCAGATTTTTTTTCTTTTTTCTTTTTATCGCATGAAGCCGAAACGGAAACCGTAATGGCGGCAGCGGTAAAAAACGAAATAAATTTTTTGATGTTCATATTGATTACGTCCTCCAGATTTGCAGCATTAGCCGCTGTTGTCTTAAATCAACAATTAACGGTGTACATTGTATTCGGTTCGGTTTTGAAGATAATAGCGCCGTCCTCGATTCGTGAACCGACCGTATTGCCGTCGCATATCACGCTTGCTACGCAGTTGGCTCTGATACGGCATTCTCCGCCGAGGAATGACATTATTTCCGCTTTTCGGAGTTTACCGCCGAACCATTCCATATTAATTTCAAAACCGCCTTTGGCGCGCAGTCCTCTCACGCTTCCTTCGTTCCATTCATCCGGCAGAGCAGGCAGCAGAAGTATTTCACCCGAGGTGCATTGCAAAAGAGATTCAGCTATGGCTGCCGTTCCGCCGAAGTTGCCGTCTATCTGGAACGGCGGATGATTGTCCAGAAGATTTGGGAATGTTGAATGGGTGAGAAGGTTTTTAAGATTTTCGTAAACCATTCGTCCATCGTAAAGTCTTGCCCACATATTTGTTATCCATGCGCAGCTCCAGCCTGTATGTCCGCCGCCGTGTATCAGTCTGCGGACAAGGGTAGCTCTTGCGGCATCAGCTAATTTAGGCGTTTTGAGCGGAGTTATAAGATCTGCCGGATGAAGCGCGAAAAGCTGCGAGACGTGTCTGTGACCTACTTCGACTTCATCGTAATCCACGGACCATTCCTTTATCTGACCGTATTTGCCGATCTCCGGCTGAGGAATACGGCTGAGCATAGATTTCAGTTTATCAGCGAAAGATTCGTTTATGCCGAGAATTTCCGAAGCTTTAATTACGTCTTTGAAAAGCACTGTTATTATCTGAGAATCCATGGAAGCTCCCATACAGAGACATCCTTCTACGCCTTTGTCTGTACGGTAGGTGTTTTCAGGCGAAACCGACGGGCATGTTACAAGCCTGCCTTCACTGTCCTCAATAAGAAATTCCGTAAAAAACTCTGCCGCTTCTCTAAGAATATGGTATTTCTCTTTCAAAAAATCCTTATCGAGAGTATATTCATAATGTTCAAAAATATGAAGCGCAAGCCAAGCGCCGCCCATTACCCACAGGGTAGCGGGCTTCCAAAGATCCTGCGGGGCTGTATCTCCCCATATATCGGTATTGTGATGACATACGAAGCCCCTTTCGGCGCCGTACATCTCACGGGCTGTAACACGTCCGTTTTCGCAGACACGTTCAAGGAGATCAAACAAAGGAAGATGACATTCGGAAAGGTTGCAGCTTTCAGCGCACCAGTAGTTCATTTCCGTGTTGATATTTACAGTGTACTTGCTGCCCCACGCAGGCCACATTTCCTCGTTCCAGATACCCTGAAGATTAAGCGGCTGAGTACCTGCACGGCTTCCGGAGATCATCAGATAGCGGCCGAAGTTGAAGTAAAGTTCTATAAGCTTATTGTCATGGATAAGCCTTGCGCAGTCCTTGCTGTCCAATTCGTCTCCTTTAAGACGGATAAGGCGTTCGTCTGTTGTCAGTCCGTTAAGATTTTCTCCGCTGTTGTCGGGAAGGGATAGTTCAACACGGTCGAAAAGCTCTTTATAATCGGAGACATGACGAAAATAAAGTTCATCGTAGGAACAGGCGAGAGCCATTTCGGCATCGACTTCGGCAGATTCGATATAATTTTTGCTGTAAAAGCTTGTTCTTACGGAGAGGACGAGCATTACAGAGTCGGCGTTTTTTACAAAAATTTTGTTTCCGACGGTACGAATCTCTCCGCCTTCTGCTTTAGCTCCGAGACAAGCTGCAAAGAAAATACCGTCTGCGCTGCCTGTGCCGCCTGTATAGATGATAATATTATCACTGCACGGGCGATTTTCATCGTAATAGTCGTCACGCCCATCGAGACCGCAGCTGAGGCTGACACTTCCGGGCGTATCGCCGTGTATATCGACCACAAGCGCCTGATCCGGGGCGGAGCAGAAAATATTTCTTACATATTGCTTACCTTCCGACGTAAACGAAACGCTTGCGACAGCCGTTGAAATATCGAGAGAACGCGAGTATTCGCGTGCTTTACCGTCAAGCTCCATACTGATATTGAGGTCGCCCAGCGGCATGTAGTGACGCATATTTTCGGGAATACCCTGCATTTTTTGAAACGCAGTTTTTTCGGCGGCGGGAATATCTCCGTTTTTAAGGAGTTCCCGAACCTCTGTAAGACCTTCCTTGGCATCGGGATTAATGCGGTGGCGCAGACCTCCCGACCAGACAGAGTCTTCGTTAAGGCGGATAAGCTCGTCAGCCGGCTTGCCGAATATCATGCCGCCTATCCTGCCGTTGCCCACGGGAAGAGCTTCATTAAAGCTTCCGGCAGGCGATTTATATTTAAGTAAAGTTTCAGACATATATTGCTCCCGAACCGTAGTTCTTGAAAAAATTTCGGATACGTATACATTATTATATCATATTGTATTTAAAATTGCAACAGACGCGGAAATAAATTTTGGTTGGAATTTTTTAAGCGTGAGATTGGGTGCAGCGACACGCTGCTTAAAATTGCAGCAGACGTGGAAATAAATTTTGGTTGGAATTTTTTAAGCGTGAGATTGGGTGCAGCGACACGCTGCTTAAAATTGCAGCAGACGCGGATATAATTTTTGACAAATTTTTTTCAAAATGATATTCACTTCAATTATAAGAAAATGTTTTTAGAATATCTTGAAAAAAATAAGGCATAATACCTCCAAAGGAAGTGATATTATGCCTGAATATTTATCCCGCGGAGCATTTTTATTTAATACTCCGCCGAAAATTGAGAGCTATGCCGCTGTCGTCGGCGAAAAAGAGGGAGAAGGTCCTCTCGGCTCGGAATTCGACAAGGTTGTTACCGACAGCCATTACGGTCAAAAAACATGGGAACAAGCCGAAAGCCGATTTCAGCTTGAAGCCGTCTCTATCGCAGTCCGCAAAGCATCACTCACAAAAGAGGATATAGACGTTATATGCGCAGGCGACCTGATCAATCAATGCACCGGCTCGTCATACGGTCTGAGACAGCTTGAAATTCCATTTCTGGGAATGTACGGAGCATGCTCGACAATGGCGGAAAGTCTCCTTGCAGCTTCTCTGCTTGCAGATTCGGGAGCTGCAAAACGTACCGCCGCCGTTACATCTTCACACTTTTCTACGGCGGAACGTCAATTCCGCGCGCCGCTTTCCTACGGCGGACAGCGCACCCCCACCTCTCAATGGACATGTACTGCCTCCGGGGCAGTGTTAGTTTCCGACAAAGGCGGAAATATCGCTGTTTCGGGCGCATGCATCGGTAAAATAGCTGACATGGGGATCACCGATATTACCAATATGGGAGCCGCTATGGCGCCTGCCGCTATGGACGTTTTATGCCGATATTTCAATGCGACTGCTACTTCCCCCAATGACTACGATCTTATTGTTACGGGAGACTTAGGAACTCTCGGAAGTACACTCCTTAACGAGCTTATGGAAAAGCAGGGATACGATATTTCCGCCCAACACCGCGACTGCGGAGCTATGATATTCGACAGTGAAAAACAAGATACTCACTGCGGAGGCTCGGGCTGCGGCTGCTCGGCAAGCGTACTGTGCGGTCATTTTCTGCCGATACTGGAACGAGGAGAAGCCAAAAGACTGATATTTATCGCAACCGGTGCGTTAATGTCCGCCATGTCAGTTCAGCAGGGGGAATCTATCCCGACCACAGCTCATTTACTTGAACTCAGGAGGGTCTGAATATGTTTAATGAACTTTTGAAAGCATTTATTGTAGGCGGTATAATCTGCGCAGTGGGACAGATTCTCATTGATTATACAAAGCTCACTCCCGCGCGAATACTCACAGGCTTTGTAGTTGCAGGAGTTATTCTTTCCGCCATAGGACTTTACAAACCGCTTTCTGATTTCGCAGGAGCAGGCGCGTCCGTTCCGCTTACCGGATTCGGGCATATTCTCGCCGAGGGAGTCCGCAAGGCTGTTGACAAAGACGGGTTCTTAGGCGTTTTCACCGGCGGACTTACAGCCTCTGCCGCCGGTATCACTACCGCCTTGCTGGCAGGTCTCGGGGCTTCGTTAGCATTTAAACAAAAAGATAAAGCTTAGAACTTGTGTTCATAAATTCAACCTCCGTCAAATAATTTGGCGGAGGTTTTATTAATTTAGTTTGTTTTCTTATTTTCAGACTGTTTTTCCTCAGCGGAATCATCGTCTCCGTCTCCGCCATCGCCTGCCGTATTGGTATTTTCTACTGAAAGATGAGCCTTTCTCTTTCTTGTATCTGTAATAAGGGATTCAATAATTACAATACCGAAAAATACTGCGATGCCCAATCCTTCAAGAATGATAAGCGGCTTTTTTGCGTTTGCCAATATTCTTTCTTTCCTGTTAACAGACGGACTGTCCGCAGGTACAAGAACATTATATGCGTTTTTAAAAGTAACGTTTTTATAATACTCCTCGGAAGTGTCGCACACAAGATTTACAAGATTAGTTACCTTTTCGTCAAGAGCCTTAAAATCGGCTTCTATTTTATCAACCTTTACCTGACCTCCGGTAGATTTTGATTTAAGGGACTGCTGTCTGTCCTTGTAATCGTTTATCTGCTGCTTTACTCTTGCCAGCTCTGCGGCAACCTCATTCTTTTGACCAAACATTTTATCATACTGCTCGGAAGCAAGTCTTGACTGTGTGCTGGTATCCTCGCTGCCGCCAAATACTATAATCTGATCCTTTTCATAAGAATTGATAGAGCCCTCATATGTTTGAAGCTGCTCTTCGTACTGATCTCTGAGACGAGTAAGCGATTTGATTCTGTACTCGTAATAAGCAAGCGCAGATTCCTTATCCTTGGTAACGTTATTTACCGTAATATATGAAGATATTTTATCCAAATCAATGGATTCAACAGTTCTGATTGCCTGATAAAGATCATCAAAGGTGTAGCCTGTCAAAGCCGAACGGAATCTGGTATCGTCTTCATCCGCCAGCTCTTTAGCATAAACTTTCAAAGTATTAAGACTGTTTTCAAAAACGTCTATAGCTTCCGGATAATCGTAATCGTTGTATGAGATAGCCGTAACAGCGCTGCCCAATGATTCATTATATCCGTATGACTTATAAAAATAGTCTTCATATTCATTTAAGATCGTATTGAAAACCTCGACCGCATCATCCGCTGAAAGGGTTGTTTCGCTGTAATCAAAGAATACCGTATACTGAGTCGGATAATATGTTGTTTCAAGAAGCTTTTCGCCTGCTGCTATAGAACTGCTTCCGCCCTGTTCGAGAATATTGTTGTAAACAGTATATCTGTCATAAGCGTTTTTGGGAATAATTGACTGGAACGAGATTCCGTTGCGGATATTTTCAAGTTCCTCCATGCTGATATTAAGCTCGGTAAGTGCATTTTCAATAACGGCGGGATTTTTTATAGAGGCTACATCAAACTTTCTTCCATTAGGATCAAGACCCTTTTCAATACCGTCATAGGAAAAGTTTACAATAGCTTTAAGAGTCGGCTTTTGATTGTGCGTAGTAATAGTAGAATATCCGAAAGCTGCTCCTACGAACACAACTGCCGCAATTACCCATGTCAGCAAATATTTTTTTAATTTTCTGAACAGTGTAGAAAAAGTAATTATAATGTCATCAGATTTTTCGTCAGTGTTGTTTATTGTTATGTTAAGATTGCGCTCATCTTTTTTTGCCATTTTGACCTCCTGAATGTTTCGTTTGTTTTCGCCTATCAATACAATAATATCACTTCATATTAGAAATGTCAATAGAAAAAACAAATTTCCTTTATTTTTCGGCATTTTGCCAAAAACAGCAGATTATCTTTAATAATGCGCTGTGATTTAAGGCAACGCCATATAGAACTCCGATCATATTATTCAACTTTTTGAGATGATTTCAACAAAAACAGACTTTCCGCAATTGAAAAGTCTGCTTTTTGTCATTCGGAGCCGTTTTCTGTTTTATCTGAATCTTCTGAAGCGTTTTCTGTTACCGAAACTTCGCTTTCAGGGGCATCAAATACCTCGTCCGGAGGCGGACCGTATACACAGCCTACAAAATTGAACGCTGCCAAAAAGACCTCTGTTCCCAAAAGAACCTTTTTCAACTTTTTCATTTGAAAATCACCTCATGTTTCAGACGGCATGACCTTTAGCTTTCAATACTTCAACTACACTGTTTACATGTTTGCGGCATATTTCCTCATTTTCGGCTTCTGCCATAACACGTATAAGCGGTTCTGTACCGCTTTCACGGACAAGCATGCGTCCGGAAGCACCCAGTTCTGCGGAAGCGGCGTTTACCGCATTCTGCACGTCCAGATCAGCCTGTGCCGCAGCCTTATCCTTTACTTTAACGTTAACAAGTACCTGAGGATACATTTTCATCTGTCCGGCAAGCTCGCTGAACTTCGCCTTTTTTGAAATTATCGCCTGCATTATCTTCAGGCTTGTGAGAATGCCGTCGCCTGTTGAAGCGTATTTAGAAAAAATTATGTGACCGGACTGTTCTCCGCCGAGACAGCAGCCGTTTTCTTTCATATACTCATAAACGTATTTGTCGCCCACCGCTGTTTTAGCGTAATTTATCCCGATTTCGTCAAACGCCTTGAACAAACCAAAGTTCGACATTACTGTCGCAACAACGGTATTGTTGACAAGTTTTTCGCGTTCTTTCATATATCTGCCGTATATGTAAAGAATGTGATCGCCCGTAACAATGTTTCCTTTTTCGTCAACGCAAAGGCATCGGTCGGCGTCGCCGTCGTAAGCAAAACCTGCGTCAAGACCGTTTTCGACAACATACTTCTGAAGCGTTTCAATATGTGTAGAACCTGCATTTTCATTAATATTAACTCCGTTGGGAGCTGCGTTTATCACATGTGTTTCTGCTCCGAGCGCATCAAAAACAGCTTTTGCAATATTCCATGCCGCGCCGTTTGCACAGTCAAGACCTATCTTCATTCCTCTGAAAGAATATACTCCCAAAGAAATCAGGTAGCCTATATAACGGTTTCTGCCCGACACATAGTCTATAGTGCGTCCTATCTTCTCATATTTTGCAAAAGGAAGTTCAGTCCATTTTTCACCGAATATCTCAAGTTCGCCGTCAAGATAAGCTTCAATAAGGGCTATAACATCGTCCTCCATTTTTTCGCCGTTTCCGTTGATAAGTTTTAATCCGTTATCATAATAAGGATTGTGGCTCGCAGAAATCATAACCGCGCAGTCAAAGCCGTCCACGCGTGATATGTACGCTACGGACGGGGTCGTTGTTACATGAAGCAGATATGCGTCAGCACCCGAAGCCGTAATGCCGCCGACCAGCGAATACTCAAACATATAGCTTGAACGGCGCGTATCCTTGCCTATAACTATCCTTGCAGGCGTATTTTCGCCTTTCTGTTTTTTAAGCTCACCGTAATACCAGCCTATAAATCTTCCGACTTCATACGCGTGGTCCGATGTAAGATTTTCGTTTGCAGTTCCCCTGAATCCGTCTGTTCCGAAATATTTGCCCATACTATTTTCTCCTTGGAATTTTTTCTTGGTTTATTTCATTATTTATATTTTATCATATATTTTTTATGCAGTCAAGAGTAATGCCGCAGAAACCAAACAATTTTCACTTTCAAGAATTTATTCTCACAGAAGCGGTTTACAAATTTGATACTAAACGCTATTGCGCAATTTGCAATAGTATTTAGTATAAACTTGTATTCGTAGAGAAGATGTGCGTTGATTTTCATAATTGCCGCCAACATATACTTGACATTTTATTTTTTTGCATATATAATAAAATCGGAGGATAAAATAATGACTGCTAGTGTTATAGAAGAAACTATATGCCGTGAATTCGGCAAAAAACTATGGACGCGCTTCCGCCGCGGAGTGCGGGATTACCGCCTTATAAACGAGGGCGACAGAATAGCCGTGTGTATTTCCGGCGGCAAGGATTCTGTTCTTATGGCTATGTGTCTGATGAGACTTCAGCGCAACTGCGAGATTCCGTTCGAAGCGCAGTATATCGTCATGGACCCCGGATACAGCGAAGAAAATCTGAAAAAAATAAAGGATAACTGCAAACAGCTTGGGCTGCCGGTTTCCTTTTATAAAACGAATATTTTCAATTCATGCGAAAAATCGCCGAAAAATCCTTGTTTCCTCTGCTCGAGACTCAGGCGCGGATGGCTCTACAAAAAAGCCGCCGATCTTGGCTGCAATAAAATTGCACTCGGACATCATTTTGACGATGTTGTTGAAACTATCCTCATGGGTATGCTCTACGGTTCGCAGATGCAGACAATGATGCCGAAACTGCACTCTGAAAATTATATGGGCATGGAACTGATACGTCCGCTCTATCTTGTCCGTGAAGCGGATATTACAGAATGGGCAGAATACAACAAACTTGAATTTATCCGCTGCGCCTGCTCGATAACGAAAAAAACGGAAAACAGCGGTTCCAAGCGCGATGAAATAAAGGCTTTGCTGACTCAGCTCAGACAAACAAATCCGTCTGTTGACACAAACATCTTCAGAAGCGCTGAAAACGTCAATCTGCAAACTCTCATTTCTTATCATATCGGTGAAAACCGAAGACATTTCCTTGACGATTACGAAAGCGGAAGAACTATCCGCGGAAACATTGCATGTTCAGACCATGAAAAAAATACCGCGGACATTCTGTCCGAAAAGAAACGTTTACTGTGAAGCCGCCATTCCTATAAATGCCATAAGTATTATTATCAGCACTATTATTCCCACGCCGAGAAGCATAAAGAACAACTGAGCCTTTGCAAAGTTTTTCGCAGATTCGTCATGAGTGCAGCAAAGCATGATCACAGCTCCGATAACCGGCAGCAGACTTAAAAGAAACAGCCAGCCGATCCAGCCCCCAACGCTCGTTACATCGTTGTTATTTACCACAGCAACATTATTATATACCGGCGGAGGCACATAACGCTGCGGAGGCGGGGGCGGAGCCGAATAATTATTCTGTGACGTTTCTGATACCGAAGGCATTTCAGCCGCTTTCGGATTCTCTGTGCCGCAGTCGGGACAATAATTGCCCTCGTACTCTGCACCGCAATTAAAGCATTTAACCATTTTATTTTCTCCTTGTACTCTTTATCTGTCGATATTCCGACAGATTTTGACTGTTTTAATTATAACATATTCTCTATGAAATTACAATAGTTAAATACACTAAATTTCCACCTGATTTTCACATGTTTTTCACAAATTTCAAGCGGCAGCCTACCTACGGAATTTTTATGCAATCTGACGAAATATCTGACTGCGCATCTGACGCACAATCTTTGTGCGGTGCTGCCTTAACTGAAATTTATTTCCGCGCCTGTTGCAATTTTAAACACAATATGATATAATAAAAGCTATACAAATTAAAGGAGCGAATTTATGAAAGAAAAAATGACTGAATGGCAGATGCTTGCCGCAGTTTACGGCAAGGTTGCCAATGAGCCCGGAAAATGGGATCAGGTCGCCGTTGATTTCGGTGCTGCCCCAAGGCTTGGACTAATGGTAATGAATGATGAATACGCTTACGCGGCAGTATCAGATGTTTCTGCTGAAAACGGCAAGGCGGAGCTTTCATTGCTCGAAAGCGGAAACGCTGATTATGTTCTTGTGTTCCCCGATGAGGAAACAGCTGAGAAAATCGGCGAAAGATGTGTAAAAGTTCCCGTCCGTGCGCTTTTCGGAGCTGTAGCGGATAACAAAAATATCAAGGGACTCCAGCTTGTGTACGCCATTGATGAGGATGCAAAAAACTTTTCGGCTGCCGAAATAAGCAGAAAGCTTATTTTTACAGCTTTGGATATGAGCGTCAGGGCGGAAAATGCACGAAAAAACGGCGGCATTATACCTTAAAAGGCAGCGGTGATGCGATTTTTAATATCCCCTGTCGTTTTCCGTAGAATGATATTTGGCGCGTGTACGGGCAATACTTTCCTCACTGCGTTTGATAAGATTAAGCAGCGATGACGAATACTGTGAATAGTCTTTTTGCAGAGTAGATGTTGTGATATACAGCGTATCGAAGTTATCCACGCAGTCGTTGCCGTCAAGAGCAATACCGCTTGAAGAGGCTTTGATGTCGGCTTCGCTCATGGAAATAATGGCGTTGGAGCTGTCGTTTGCAATAACTTTCGGAATGCGGAAAAGCTTCTGGTCATTGTGAGGATTTGCGTTGTAAACTATGCGGAAAAGCTTGTACACCGACAGCATAAGGTAAGAGGAGACTTCTTTAATAAGCGTAATGCTTCCTGCTTTCTGAGCAAGGCTGAAAAGCAGGCTTATAGAATTGTTGATAATACGTCTGTTAAAGTTTATAATTTCGGGCGAGGGCATTTTAAGCGTATTGTTTCCGTCGTCGTCGGGAATATCTTCAATAGTGATGACTTTTCCCTCCGGTTCGGGGGTGCGTCCGAGAAGATAATCGCAGGAAACGTTGTAATAGTCAGCTATTTTTACAAGGAAATTAAGGCCGCATTCACGGATTCCCTTTTCGTAGTGTGAAAGCAGAGCTTGTGAAATACCGAGATCTGATGCTGCCTGTTTCTGACTGATATGGCGTTCTTTCCTTTGAAGTGTAATAATGCGTGCGAAATCCGAATTCATAACGGAGTCCTCCTGTATATTTTTTATATTTAGATACAATTTGTATATTTTTTCTACTTTATATTATAATACAAATTGTATAATATGTAAATAGTAAGAATTGATGAAATATTTAGTCGGAATTTGACAAATATTTGTTGTATTTAACTATAGCGTTAAATGAAAGGGGTAAAAAATGAAAGGCTATAGGATAAGCATTATCCGGCACGGTCTGACGGAAGCTAATGAAAAAGGTATATATATAGGTTCGACTGATATGCCGCTGTCTTCAAAAGGCGAGGCGGAGCTTGCTGCGAAAATCGACGAATACGATTACCCCACGGTACACAGGGTATATACTTCTCCGCTCAGACGGTGTACTGGAACGGCAGAGATACTTTTTCCCGAAATTGAGACGATAGAGGCAGACGGACTGCGTGAACTGAATTTCGGAGAATTTGAAGGCAAATCGGTAGACGAGCTTGTCGGCTGTTCGGATTACAAGGCATGGCTTGGCGGCGGTCGGGAGGCAAGACCTCCGAAAGGCGAGAGCCTTGAGGAAATGACTGCCCGAACATTTGCGGCTTTTCACAATATAATTATAGATATGATGAACAGCGGACTTACTCATTGCGCCGTAATTACGCACGGCGGTATAATATCCAATCTGCTTACGGGGTTCGGACTGCCGAAATACGATCCTAAGTATCTTAACGCTGCACCGGGAGAGGGATTTGATCTGATGATAACAGCGCAGATGTGGCTCAATTCACAGGCGTTTGAGATATTGGGATATTGTCCTTATAATAAAGTTGAAGAATCGTTGGCAGAAGATTGAGTTGTCCTGAGCGCTGCTGAAGATAATATTAGGATTGCTATAACGGCACAGCATGAATAATTTCCCGAAAAAACAGCATAATAATACCAAAACCGAAAGGAGCTGGTATTATGAAAAAACGAGAGCTTTTAAGCTATTCAAGGCGGCTTGTGAAAGGTCGGCGTAGCGAGCTTCTGCTTATCTGCATGATTCCCGTTGGTACGGAATTGTTTTTCCGAACCGCCGAAGCCGCGCTGTACTGCCTTATGCTTTATTTCGGAAATATAAAGCCGATAAACCTGTTTACGGGCGAAAATGCGGAGCAGGCGGTAATATCGGGAATATTTGCCGTACTGCGTTTTCTTGTAATACCGCCGTTGTGGTGCGGTTTGGCGGCGCGGCTTATGATGTTTGCAGAGGGAAAAAACGAGTCTCCTGCCTTTTCGGACATGCTGTTAAGCGGAAAATTTATCGGCAGAGCGGTAACGGCGGCTCTTTTTGGCAGACTTATTTCGGCGGCTGTTCTTTTGCCCGGAGTTTTGTCGGCAGCATGTGGAATAGGAATGCTTTCGGACGGGGCGGACAGCGGAGAGCTTATTGCAGCCACAAATCTTATTGCTGTAGGGATAGGTTTTGTCATACTTTGGGGGGCGGTTCGGCTGAGCCTTACGGCAGTACCGTTTCTTTTATGGGAACGCCGTGATCTCTCGGCTGTGAGGACTGTTATTTATGCGCTCCGATTCATGAGAGAACGACGGGGACTTCCGCTGACGCTTATATTTATCTATTTGCCGCCGGTTTTGACTATAGCTGCCGCTCCGTATTTCATTCCCGAATGGGCGGCGGCGTATGCAGTCGGCGTTTCTATATTTCTTAAGGAGGACGAGACGGTCAATGAGCGAGCTTGTGTTCATAGTGGAAACGGATATGCCGAGAGCGCTGAAAAATTATCTCCGAGGAAGCTGCGGCGTCTCAGGCGGATTGCTGAGAAGGCTCAAAAGCGTTGATGGGGGTATAAAAATAAACGGCATCGGTGCAAAGGCGATTGATATTGTAAAACAGGGAGATATTATTACTCTTGGTCGGCAGGAAAACGCTACCGTTGAAGCAAATTACGCTTTGAATGCTCCGATAGTTTTAGAAAATAAAGCGGTCGTCATTTTTGACAAACCTGCCGGAATGCCCGTTCATCCGTCGGCAGGTCACCGGAACGATACGCTGGGGAATCTTTTTGCAGCTCTTTATCCCGACCTTGTTTTCCGTCCCGTGAATCGGCTTGACAAGGATACTTCGGGATTGTGCCTTATTGCCAAAGATCCTTATTCGGCGAATATTTTACAGGGAAAATGCCATAAGCTGTATTATGCGGCGGTTTGCGGAGATACGGACGCATCGGGAACTATCGACGCTCCGATAGCAAGAGCTGAGAACAGTATAATCATGCGGTGCGTGAGAGGGGACGGACGGCGCGCCGTTACGCATTACAGAAGGATCTCGGGAAACGAAAGGTATTCTCTGCTTGAAATAGAGCTTGAAACCGGACGCACTCATCAGATAAGGGTGCATTTCAGCCATATAGGTCATCCGCTTGCAGGAGACAGTCTTTATGGCGGATGTCGGGAGGATATAGAACGTCACGCTCTTCACTGCGGAAACATTCATTTTACATGTCCGCTGACGGGAGAGGAGATAGCAGCGAAGTCGGGGCTTCCGGAAGATATAAAAAGATTAATTCAAGGAGAATGAAATGAAAAAAATAGCAAGCTTTCAGGTTGACCACAGAAAATTTGGTATCGGCATGTACATATCACGGGTAGACGGCGATGTTGTGACTTATGATATACGTATGGTGAAGCCCAACGGAGGGGTATACATTTCAAACCCGTCGCTGCACACCATAGAGCATTTGTTTGCAACTTACGCCAGAAACAGCGAATTTGGCGGCAGTATAGTATATGTCGGACCTATGGGATGCCGTACCGGATTTTATCTGTTGACCCGGGACGATATGACAGGGGATCAGGCGATAGAGTTAGTGAAATCTGCATATCGCTATATAGCAGGCTTTGAGGGTGAGATTCCCGGAAACAGCGAGATCGAGTGCGGCAACTTCCGCGAGCATGACCTTGATTCGGCAAAAAGGGACGTATTGCCGCTGCTTGAACGGCTTGAAAATTATTCGGCGGAAATGTTGGATTATTCATATAACCACAGACGATGATTTTCGCTTCTTAGACGGCGAACATCTTTAGGTTCAGCCGGAGATACGATCTCCGGCTGAATCAGGCTTGCTGCCGTAAGCCGTCTGCTTTCTAAAAGCAGAGCTTTGAACAAATGGTTTGATCTCAACTCGTAAAATGGAGGAAATACGGTTTTGAATTTTCTGAAAAAAATGGCAGATCTGATAGTGGAACTTCTTGTCAGAGGCTCGCTCTGCACTTTTAAACTGATAGCGGCGGTAATTCTTATGATTGTAAGGTTTATCGGTTTTGTTTTAGGAGAAATAGCCGGAATATTCCGTATATTGGGACAGGGCATAAAGTGGCTCCTGAGAAGCCTTACGGAGTCTTTCAGAAGCCGTGTGCAGGTTTCAAACGAACTTGCAAAAAATGTCCGCCATGCAAAAAAAGAGGGAAAAAAAGCTTATATAAACTCGATATTGACTTTTATCGGTTCGTTCTTTTTCGGAGAGGGCGGAGTGCTGTATACTGCGTTTAACTATCTTATGCCTATCGTATCGGCGGTATTTATGATAAGCGTTATAGCTTACGGTTCAAGTTTGGAGTATGGTCTTGCTGTGGAGTACAACGGCAGAGAGCTTGGCGTCATTGCGGACGAAACCGAGCTGGAGGCTGCGGCAAGAGACGTTCAGCAGCGTATTTCTTACAGCGCCGGCGATAAAGCTATTGACCTTTCGGCTAAATATTCTCTGCGCATAATATCCGACAGCGATAAGCTCATGAACGCCGCGCGCCTTGCGGACGAAATGCTTGAGGCATCGGATGAAGAACTTACAGAAGCGTACGGAATTTATATAGACGGTGAATTTATCGGAGCGGTACGGGACAAAAGACCCGTGCAGGACGCTCTTGACAAGAATCTGCTTGATTATAAGCCCGATGGTATTGTCAAGGAAATATCGTATGCGAACAAAATTGAATATACCAAGGGTATTTACCTGCTCAACAGTCTCCGGGAGGAACAGGAAGCCATAGAACTGCTCACCTCCACTACGGAAAAAAGTAAGGTCTATGTTGTTAAGGCAGGAGACACGGTTCTTGATATAATTCAGAAATTCGGTATGAAAGTCGATGATTTCAATAAGCTCAATCCAAAAGCGGCAGACGGTTTGAAAAACGGGCAGATGCTCAATGTAACACAGACAGAGCGTTATCTGCCGGTTCAGTACACGCGCGAGCTGGAGACGCTTACATTTCTTGATTATGAGACTATCGAGGTAGAGACGAGCGCTTTAAATGTCGGTATTCGCGCGGTTCTGGTAAAAGGCGAACGCGGCGAAAAGGTAAGCAACCTTGAAGTGACCTATATTGACGGAATTGAACAGTCCCGAAAGGTGCTGAGCAGCGCTGTGACAAAGAATCCTGTGGTTGAGACTATCGGTATCGGAACGTACTCCGCACAGCCCGATTATCCGGAAACGGTGTATTTCGGTCAGCCGCTGGCAGGCTCCGGACAGATGGGCTGGCCTGTAAACGGCGGCTGGATAAGCGACACGTTTATCAGCGACCGTAACCATAAGGGACTTGATATAGCCGCACCCGAGGGAACGGAGATATATGCTTCCGAGGAGGGGGAGGTAGTGTCAGCCGGCTGGAACTCCGGCGGCTACGGAAACGTTGTTATGATCGAACATCCTGACGGCTACGCAACGGTCTATGCGCATATGGTAATGGTTTATGCGTTTGAGGGACAATATGTTACCAAAGGACAGCTTATCGGATTTGTCGGAAGTACGGGAAATTCTACAGGTCCGCATTGTCATTTTGAAGTGCGCTATCAGGGAATCTGTCTTGACCCGGCAGCATTTTTGAATACGGTGGACGTTTCTGCGGACGTAAAGAGAGAAGATGAATGATAACAGAAAGGACACGGTACGCCGTGTCTTTTTTTATATCTGCGGTGAGCATGTGTCAAAATGCACATAAATTTTGCAAAAATTGCATTAAAGTTCTACATATGAATTTTTTCCAACTATTGCATTATTATAACAAATGTGGTATAATTAATTACGTTGAGTTTAGCGTGACAACACGCTTGCCAAGAAGATATGCGCGGAAGCGGAAGGTTGCTGCCGGTATGGCAGGTAATTTCCGTGGAGTATGTCCGATTCTAAACCGGGCGAAAAGGGATAAAGGACACAGTATGTGTAAAACGCTTACGGCACAGCTTGCGAGTGTGCTTATAGGCTCTTTGTGTCCGAATCGCTATGTCTGCTCGAAAATATCAAAAATTTTCGAGTTTTTTTGTCAGGCAAAGCATGAAACACGCGGCGGCGTGTGAATATCCCTGCAACCGTCCCCAAAATTACCATAGGAGGCGAAAATAATGGCAGTCAACGAAAAAATCAGATTCAAGATCAAGGGCTACGATCACGCTACTGTTGATATTGCGGCAGCTAAGATCGTTGAAGCGGCTAAGAGAAGCGGTGCGAGAGTTTCCGGACCTATCCCGCTCCCTACCAACAAGGAGATCGTTACTATCCTTCGTGCTACACATAAGTACAAGGACAGCCGCGAGCAGTTCGAGATGAGAACTCATAAGAGACTTATCGATGTTCTTCGTCCTACAGAAAAGACGACCGCTGCTTTTGATAAGCTTGAGATCCCCGCAGGCGTAGACGTTGTTATGGAGGTTAAGTAATTAACCGAAATTGCGCTTGAAAATACCGTTCGGGAAACGGAATGGCGGTAGTCCGCCGGTCATGTTGATATGTAAATTATCAACCAATAACCTATCAGGAGGAAATGAAAATGCAGAAAGGCATTATCGGCAAGAAGATCGGTATGACTCAGATCTTCGACGAGTCAGGAAAAGTTATTCCTGTAACAGTAATCGAAGCCGGTCCCTGCGTTGTTGTTCAGAAGAAAACCGTTGAAAACGACGGCTACGCTGCACTTCAGCTCGGTTACGGCGATGTAAAGGTACAGAGAGTCAATAAGCCTATGAAGGGTCACTTCGATAAGGCAGACGTGGCTTGCAAGAAGAACCTTAAGGAATTCAGACTGGATGACTGCGATGCGCTCAATGTCGGAGACATCGTAAAGGCTGATACTTTTGCTGTAGGCGATTCTATCGACGTTATCGGCACAAGCAAGGGTAAAGGCTTCCAGGGCGCGATCAAGCGTCATAATCAGCACAGACTTAAGGAAACTCACGGTACGGGTCCTGTTCACAGACAGGCGGGTTCCATGGGAGCTTGTTCCTCGCCTTCAAGAATCTACAAGGGCAAGGGCATGGCAGGTCACATGGGCGCTGAGCAGGTAACTGTTCAGAACCTCGAAGTAGTTAAAATAGACGTAGAAAATAATCTCATCGCTATCAAGGGTGCTGTTCCAGGTCCTAAGGGCGGAATCGTTTATATCGTTGACAGCGTTAAGGCTTAAGGAAGGAGGAAACGTAAATGTCTACAATTTCAGTATTTGATATGGCTGGAAATCAGGTTTCCGAAACAGAGCTTAACGATGCCGTATTCGGAATTACTCCCAACGAAGGCGTTATGCACGCTATGGTAGTAAATTACCTCGCAAACCAAAGACAGGGTACTCAGTCCACTCTTACAAGAACAGAAGTAAGCGGAGGCGGCAGAAAGCCCTGGAGACAGAAGGGTACAGGTCATGCAAGACAGGGCTCTACACGTGCTCCTCAGTGGGTACACGGCGGAGTTGCTCTCGGACCGAAGCCCAGAGACTACAGATACGCTCTTAACAAAAAGGTTAGAAGACTTGCTATGAAGTCTGCGCTTTCCGCAAAAGTTCTCGATAACAATATGATCGTTTTGGACGCTCTCAATCTTGACGGCTTCAAGACAAAGACCATTGTTGAAATGCTCAAGGCTCTTAATGTTGAGGGTAAGGCTCTTATTGTTACGGCAGAGGCTGATGCAAAGGTTATCAAGAGCGCTGCAAATATTCCCGGCATTAATACTGCTGCGGTAAATACGCTCAATGTTTACGATATTCTCAACTGTGATAAGTTTATCGTTGTTAAGAATGCCGTTGGTAAAATAGAGGAGGTGTACGCATAATGAAAACAGCTCAGGATATTATTATCAAGCCCGTTATCACCGAAAAGTCCATGGACGGACTTCAGGCAGGCAAGTACACCTTTAAAGTAGCTAAGGACGCTACAAAGCCCGAGATCAAGAAGGCTGTTGAAAAACTCTTCGGCGTTGAGGTCGCAAAGGTGACCACAATGAACGTTAAGGGCAAGATGAAGCGCCTCGGCAGATACGAGGGCATGACAGCTTCATGGAAGAAGGCTGTTATTACTCTTACTCCCGATTCCAAGACAATTGAATTCTTCGAGGGTATGTATTAATTCCGTATAATACGGACAGTATGGGAGTAATGCTCCCGCAAAATACGCATTATAACAAGGAGTTGAAATAAATGGCTATTAAAACCTACAAGCCTACGACGCCTTCGAGACGTCAGATGACTGTAACAGATTATTCTGTTCTGTCAAAGGTTGAGCCGGAAAAGAGCCTTCTCGAACCCCAGAAGAAGAAGTCGGGAAGAAACAGCTACGGCAGAATTACAGTTCGCCACAGAGGCGGCGGAAACAGAAGAAAGTACCGTGTTATAGATTTCAAGCGCGATAAGGACAATATGATCGCCAATGTTCTTACACTTGAATACGATCCTAACAGATCTGCATTCATTGCGCTCGTTCAGTACGAGGACGGCGAAAAGAGATATATTCTCGCTCCCAACGGACTGAAAGTCGGCGATAAGATCGAATCCGGTCCGGAAGCTGATATTAAGCCCGGCAACGCTCTCAAGCTTGCGGATATTCCCGTAGGTACGTTTATCCACGCTATCGAGCTTTATCCCGGAAAGGGCGCGCAGCTCGTAAGAAGCGCAGGCAATCAGGCTCAGCTCATGGGCAAGGAGGACAAGTACGCTCTCGTAAGACTTCCTTCCGGAGAGATGAGAAAAGTTCCCGTAAACTGCAAGGCGTCTATCGGTCAGGTTTCAAATATCGACCATGAGAACGTTAATTACGGTAAAGCCGGAAGAGTACGCAACATGGGCTGGAGACCTACAGTCCGCGGTTCTGTTATGAACCCCTGCGATCACCCGCACGGCGGTGGTGAAGGAAAGTCGCCGGTCGGAAGACCCGGACCTGTTACCCCTTGGGGCAAGCCCGCTCTCGGCTATAAGACTCGTAAAAAGCACCACAGAACAGATAAGTTCATCGTAAAGCGCCGCAACGGTAAATAATCGAAGGGAGGAACTGAATAATGAGCAGAAGCATCAAAAAGGGACCATACGTCCAGGAGGTTCTCCTTAAAAGAGTTGTGGCTATGAACGAGGCAGGCAAGAAGAATGTTCTTAAAACATGGAGCCGTTCTTCTACGATATTCCCTGATTTCGTTGGTCACACATTCGCTGTTCACGACGGACGCAAGCACGTTCCGGTATATGTAACAGAGGATATGGTAGGACACAAGCTCGGAGAGTTTGCTCCTACAAGAACCTATAAGGGTCACGCAGGTTCAAAAACATCCAATAACGGTAAGAAATAAGCGGAAGGAGGAGCTATAGATGGAAGCGAGAGCTTATTTAAGAAATGCTCGTATATCACCCAGAAAGGTGCAGATCGTTCTCGATCTTATCAGAAACAAGCCACTGGACATCGCTTTGGCTGCTTTAGATCTTACTCCTAAGGCTGCAAGTCCTATCGTTGCAAAGCTTGTAAAATCCGCTCAGGCAAATGCTGTAAACAACTTCAGCATGGACGGCGATAATCTCTATGTAGCCGAGTGCTTCGTAACACCCGGTCCTATCATGAAGAGAATCATGCCGAGAGCACAGGGCAGAGCATTCAGAATTTTAAAGAGAACATCACACATCACAGTTGTTCTTAAAGAAAAAGAATAATCCCAAGGAGGTCTGATTAATGGGACAGAAGGTTAATCCGCACGGTCTTCGTGTCGGCGTTATTAAAGATTGGGATTCGCGCTGGTATGCCAACAAGGCAGATTTCGGCGACACTCTTGTTGAGGACTACAATGTTCGTAACTTCATTAAGAAGAGCTTGTATGCAGCAGGTGTTCCCAGAATCGAAATCGAGCGTTTTGCCGATAAGGTAAGAATCCACATACACTGCGCTAAGCCCGGTATCGTTATCGGCAGACAGGGTGCAGAAATAGAGAAGCTCAGAGTAAAGCTCGAGAAGATGATGAACAAGCAGGTTTATGTAAACATCATCGAAGTAAAGCAGCCCGATATGGACTCGCAGCTCGTGGCAGAGAAAATTGCTCTCGACCTTGAGAACAGAGTTTCTTTCAGACGCGCTATGAAGCAGTCTATCGGCAGAACAATGAGACTCGGCGCTAAGGGAATAAAGGTCAAGGTATCGGGCAGACTTGCCGGAGCAGAGATCGCAAGAAGCGAGAGCTATCACGAGGGTACTATTCCGCTTCAGACTATCCGTGCCGATATTGATTACGGTTTCGCAGAGGCTGATACAACTTACGGAAAGCTCGGCGTAAAGGTATGGATCTATAAGGGCGAAGTTCTCAAGGGCGATGCTGCAAAGGCTGCCGCTCAGAGAGAAAAGGTTGAGAGAAAATCCAACCGCCGCGATGATAACAACCGCCGCCGCCGTGACGACAGACGCGACGGAAACAGAAGAGGCGGAAGAAACTTCAACCGTGACTCAAAAAGAGAAGGAGGTAATCAGTAATGCTGCTTCCAAAAAGAGTTAAGTACCGCAGAGTCCACAGAGGACGTCTGAAAGGTAAGGCATACAGAGGTAACAAAGTAACATACGGCGATTACGGTCTCCAGGCTCTCGAGCCTTCATGGATCACATCCAACCAGATTGAGGCTGCCCGTATCGCTATGACGCGTTACATCAAGAGAGGCGGTCAGGTTTGGATCAAGATCTTCCCCGACAAGCCTATCACAGAAAAGCCCGCTGAAACACGAATGGGTTCAGGTAAAGGTTCTCCCGAGTACTGGGTTGCAGTAGTAAAGCCCGGCAGAGTTCTTTTTGAAATCAAGGGAGTATCCGAGGAGGTTGCACGTGAGGCTATGCGTCTTGCAATGCATAAGCTTCCCATCAAGTGCAAGTTCGTAACCAAGGAAGAAGGAGGAGAGCAGTAATGAAGGCATCTGAAATCAGAGAAATGTCCGTTGACGAGATGAACGAGCAGCTTACAAGCCTGAAGGAAGAGCTCTTCAATCTTCGTTTCCAGCTTGCAGTGAATCAGCTCGAAAATACAGCGAGAATCAAGGCTGTAAAGAAAGATATTGCCCGCATCAAAACGTCTCTGCGCGCTGCAGAGCTTGCGCAGCAGTAAGAAAGGGAGGATTTAGCTAATGTCTACTGAGAGAAACCTTAGAAAAACAAGAGTAGGTAAGGTTGTAAGCGATAAGATGGATAAAACCGTCGTAGTTGCTATCGTTGATAACGTTAAACACCCGCTTTATAAGAAGATCATCAAGAATACTGTTAAGTTCAAGGCTCACGATGAAAACAACGAGTGCAGAGTCGGCGACAGAGTTGAGATCATGGAGACACGTCCGCTTTCAAAGGATAAGAGATGGCGTGTAACCAACATCATTGAGAAGGCTAAGTAATTTTTGTAAAAGCTTAAAGCTTGAAAGGAGGAACTCGCTGTGATTCAGATGCAGACTTATCTTAAAGTCGCTGATAACACAGGAGCCAAGGAGCTTATGTGTATCAGAGTTCTGGGCGGTACACGCCGCAGATATGCAAATATCGGCGACGTTGTGGTTGCTTCCGTTAAGAAAGCAACACCCGGAGGCGTTGTAAAGAAGGGCGACGTTGTTAAGGCAGTTATCGTTCGTTCAGCAAAGGGTCTCAGAAGAGAGGACGGCACATACATCCGCTTCGATGAGAACGCTGCTGTTATTATTAAGGAAGACAAGAACCCCAAGGGTACCCGTATTTTCGGACCTGTTGCTAAGGAGCTTCGTGAAAAGGAATACACAAAGATCCTCAGCCTTGCTCCCGAGGTTCTTTAATCGGAGGTGTCACAAGATATGAGTAAAGTTCACGTTAAAACCGGTGACACCGTTATCCTGCTCACAGGTAAGTACGAGGATAAGTACGATAAGAACGGCGACAGAAAAACCGGTAAGGTCGCAGAGGTAAGCCCCAAGGAGGGCAAAGTAATCGTTGAGGGAATCAACGTTATCACAAAGCACGTTAAGCCCACAAGAATGGGTCAGCAGGGCGGCATCATCAAGACAGAGGCTCCCGTGTACGCTTCAAAGGTACAGCTGGTATGCCCCAAGTGCGGCAAGCCCACAAGAGTCGGTCACACTTTCGAGGACGGCAAGAAGCTCCGTACCTGCAAGAAGTGCGGCAAGTCTTTTGAATAATGTAAAGGAGAAACGACAATGGCAAGATTAAAAGATTTTTATGTTAGCGACGTTGCTCCCGCACTGATGAAGAAGTTCGGCTACAAGAGCGTTATGCAGATCCCGAAGCTTGATAAGGTTGTTATCAACGTAGGCGCAGGCGAGGCAAAGGACAACGCAAAGGTCATTGATGCGATCATGACCGATATAGCCGCTATCACAGGTCAGAAGCCCGTAGTATGCAGAGCTAAGAAATCCGTTGCTAACTTTAAGCTTCGTGAGGGAATGCCTATCGGCGTAAAAGTAACCCTCAGAGGCGAGAAGATGTATGAATTCGTTGATAAGCTCTTCAACGTTGCGTTCCCCCGCGTTCGTGACTTCAGAGGAATCAGCGCCAACTCCTTTGACGGCAGAGGAAATTACTCTACCGGCGTAAAGGAGCAGCTCATCTTCCCCGAGATCGAGTACGATAAGATCGATAAGGTAAGAGGTATGGATATCAACTTTATCACTACAGCTAATACCGACGAAGAGGGCAGAGAGCTTCTCTCGCTTCTCGGCGCTCCGTTCATCAAGTAATCAGGGAGGAAGAAAAATGGCTAAGAAGGCAATGATCAATAAGCAGAAGAGAACTCCCAAGTATTCCACAAGAGCATACAACAGATGCAAGATCTGCGGCAGACCGCATGCCTACCTCAGAAAGTTCGGCATCTGCCGTGTCTGCTTCAGAGAGCTTGCTCACGACGGTCAGATACCCGGCGTAAAGAAGGCAAGCTGGTAAAATACGAAAAGGAGGTCATCTGAATGCAAATCACAGATACAATCGCTGATCTTTTAACAAGAATCCGCAATGCGAATACTGCTAAGCACGCCACAGTTGACGTTCCCGCTTCAAATGTAAAGAAGGCTATAACACAGATCCTTGTAGACGAGGGTTATGTAAAGGGCTTTCAGGTAATTGAGGACGGAAAGCAGGGTGTTATCAGGATCACGCTCAAATACGGTGACAACAGATCACCCGTAATAACAGGACTCAGAAGAGTTTCAAAGCCCGGTCTGCGTATCTATTCAAGCTGCGCAGATATGCCCAAGGTAAGAAAGGGTCTGGGTATCGCAATCGTTTCCACTTCAAAGGGAATCGTAACCGACAAGAAGGCAAGAGAGCTTAACGTTGGCGGCGAGGTTCTCGCATACATCTGGTAAGGAGGAGCTACTATGTCAAGAATCGGCAAAATGCCTATTGCAGTTCCCGCAGGTGTAGAGGTAAAGAACGATAATAACTGCCTCACAGTAAAGGGACCCAAGGGCGAACTTACAAAGCAGTTCAACACCGAGCTTTCCATCGTGATCGAAGAAGGTGTTATCACAGTAACAAGACCCAGCGATGATAAGAAGCATCGTTCGCTTCACGGTCTTACACGTACACTTATCGCCAATATGGTAGAGGGTGTAACAAACGGATATTCCAAGACACTCGAGATCGAGGGTGTCGGTTACCGTGCCGCAAAAACAGGAAACAAGGTAAATATGAACCTCGGATTTTCTCATCCTGTTGTATTTGAGGAAACAGACGCTATAAAGCTGGACGTTCCTCAGCCCAACAAGATCGTTGTAAGCGGTATTGATAAGCAGGCTGTAGGTCAGTTTGCAGCTGAGATCCGTGAAAAGCGTCCTCCCGAGCCTTATAAGGGCAAGGGTATCAGATACGCCGGCGAACGTATCATCCGCAAGGAAGGTAAGGCCGGTAAGGGCAAGAAGTAATTAAAAGGAGCAAATTGCTATGGTAAAGAAATTTGACAGCAATAAGGCAAGATTAAAGAGACACCGCAGAGTTCGCTATAAGATCTCAGGTACTCCCGAGTGTCCCCGTCTCAATGTTTTCCGTTCTTCTAAGCACATTTATGCTCAGATAATCGACGATGTAAACGGAGTTACTCTTGCTTCTGCATCCAGCATGGATAAGAACTTTGAGGGCAGCGGCGGCAACATCGAGGGCGCTCGCAAGGTCGGCGAAATGATCGCAAAGAACGCCGCAGCAAAGGGTATCACCGAGGTCGTATTCGACAGAGGCGGCTACCTCTACCACGGAAGAGTCAAGGAACTCGCCGAAGGTGCCCGTGAAAACGGATTACAGTTCTAAGAGGGAGGTAAAACAATGGCTAATATTGAAACACAGGCTCCCGAGCTTCAGGAAAAGGTAGTTGCTATCAACAGAGTTTCCAAGACAGTTAAGGGCGGCCGTATCATGAAGTTCTCAGCTCTCGTGGTTGTCGGCGACGGTAACGGTACAGTAGGCTTCGGTCTCGGCAAGTCCGGAGAAGTTCCCGACGCTATCCGCAAGGGTATAGAGGACGCAAAGAAGAATCTTTGCAAGATTGCTCTGAAGGGTACGACTATTCCTCATGAGATCGTGGGCGCGTTCGGCGCCGGCAGAGTTCTCATGAAGCCCGCAGCCCCCGGTACCGGCGTTATCGCAGGCGGTCCTGTCCGTGCGGTAATCGAGGTTGCAGGAATCAAGGACATCAGAACAAAGTCCCTTCGTTCCAATAATCCCTGTAACGTAGTAAGAGCTACAATTAACGGTCTTAAAGCCTGCACTTCCGTTAAGGAGGTTGCCGCAAAGAGAGGCAAGTCCGTTAAGGAAATTTTAGGTTAAGGAGGCATTGACAATGGCTAAGAACATCAAGCTCGTTAAGAGCCTCATCAGCTGCAAAAAGGATCAGATCGCGACAGCTCAGTCGCTTGGTCTTAAGAAAATCGGCGATGTAACAACTCAGCCCGACAATGCTCAGACACAGGGCAAGATCAAGAAAATTTCACACCTCATCGAGGTTACTGAAGCGTAAGCAAGGAGGTGCAAACCATGAAAATTCACGAATTAACTCCCGCACCCGATTCCAATAAGGCTGTAAAGCGCGTAGGAAGAGGTCACGGCTCGGGTAACGGCAAGACTGCCGGCAAGGGTCACAAGGGACAGAATGCACGCTCAGGCGGCGGCGTAAGAATCGGCTTTGAAGGCGGACAGATGCCTTTGGCAAGACGTATCCCCAAGAGAGGCTTTAACAACATCTTCGCTACAAAGTATGCAATCGTAAATGTTTCGGATCTTAACAAGTTTGAGAACGGAACAGTCGTAGACGCAGAGCTTCTTAAGGCAGCAGGTCTTATCAAAAAGGAGCTTGACGGCGTTAAAGTTCTCGGAAACGGAGAGCTTACAGCTCAGCTCACAGTTAAAGCTGCAAAATTCTCTCAGAGCGCTGTAGAGAAAATTGAAAAGGCAGGCGGAAAGACCGAGGTGATGTAATGTGTTTCAGACACTGAAACGTGCGTGGAGCGTTCCCGAAATAAGGAAAAAGCTTTTGTACACATTACTCATGATCGTTATTTTCAGATTCGGATGTTCAGTTGCAGTTCCGTTCCTCGATACAAATGTTGTAAAGGATTGGATGGCTAACAATGCGACAAGCGGTAATTTCCTTGAATATCTGAATACGATAACAGGCGGCGCGCTGTCTAAGGCAACTATATTTGCACTTTCAATTACCCCATATATCAATGCGTCTATCATCATGCAGCTGCTGACATATGCTCTGCCGCCGCTTGAAAGGCTGAGAGATGAAGGGGAAGAGGGCAGAAAAAAGATCAACAAGATCACTTCCGCAGTAGCTATGGCTCTTGCGGTATTCATGGGATTCGCCTACTATCTGACCCTTAAAAGAATGAAAGTTACAGGCGACGATGGTCTTATATCCTATGCTGTTAAATATGACAGCGGCTGGGAAATGTATTTCTCCGCAGTTGTTATAATCGCTTGTTTCGTTGCCGGAGCATCTTTCGTGGTGTGGATGGGCAACAGAATAAGCGAAAAAGGTATCGGCAACGGCGTATCTATGATACTCTTTGCAGGTATCGCGGCAAGATTCCCTGTAGATGCAGGCAGACTTGTCGGACTTATTAAGGAAAAGCCTGAAAAGTATCTTTTTGTTACTATCGGCTATGTTGTGTTTATCGTCTTTGAATTTGCCTTTATCGTTTTTATGAACGAGGCTGAAAGACGTATTCCTATCCAGTATGCCAAGAGAGTTGTAGGAAGAAAGCAGTACGGCGGACAGAAAACTCACATTCCGATAAAGGTAATGATGAGCGGCGTTATGCCTATCATTTTTGCAATGTCGTTTATGTCGCTTCCGCAGACTATCCAACTTTTTGCAGGTCAGCCTACCAAAGCGGAGGGATTCTACTACCACTTCTGCAAGTTCTTCTCGACAAGCAGCTGGTCTTACGCAATACTTTACTTTATCCTGATTATTGCGTTCAATTATTTTTACGTATCAATTCAGTACAATCCTATTGAGATAGCCAATAATCTCCGTCAGTCGAACGGCGGTATTCCCGGTATCAGACCCGGAAAACCCACATCGGATTACATTCAGAGAGTTCTTTCAAAGATCGCTCTCGTGGGCGCGGTATTCCTCGGAATCATCGCAGTTATCCCGATCTTCTTCTCTATGGCGGATGAAAATCTCATATCTCTTTCGATGGGCGGTACTACAATACTCATTGCAGTAAGCGTTGCTCTTGAAACAACACGTACGCTTGAATCGCAGCTTATGATGAGACACCATAAGGGATTCCTCTCGTAAGCATACAAGGAGGATATAAAATGAATCTTATCTTTTTAGGCGCTCCCGGCGCAGGTAAGGGAACACAGGCTGAGGTAGTTTCCGAGGCTCTGAAGATCCCACAGATCTCAACAGGCAATATTCTTCGTGAAGCCGCTAAGAACGGCACAGAGTACGGTCTTAAAGCAAAGGCTGCTATGGATGCGGGCGCGCTTGTTTCCGACGACATCGTTATCGGAATCCTTAAAGAGCGTATCGCAGAGGAAGATTGCAGGGAAGGCTTCATTCTTGACGGTTTCCCCAGAACAGTTCCTCAGGCAGAGGCTCTCGATGCAATGGGTATCAAGATCGACAAGGTGATAGAGATCAACGTGGCAGACGAAACTATCAAGCAGAGAGTTTCCGGCAGACGTGTATGTCAGGGCTGCGGCGCTTCCTATCATATTGAATACAAGCCTTCAAAAACAGAGGGCGTTTGCGATAAATGCGGCGACAAGACTGTGATCCGTAAGGACGATCAGCCCGAGGTAGTTCTCGAACGTCTCGCAACATATCACGAAAAAACAGCTCCTCTTAAAGATTACTACGAGAAACAGGGTAAGCTTGTTACCGTAGAGGGTCAGGAAGAGGTAGCCGACACATCAAAGCTCACTCTTGCGGCAGTAGGAGTCGAGTAATGAGCATAAGCATTAAATCACAGTCCGATTTAGCCATAATGCGTGAAGCAGGTAGGATTACCTGCGGCGCAATATGGTATGCGGGCGAAAAATTAAGGCCGGGTATGTCGACTCTCGATATCGACAAGCTGGTTGGCGAGTATTACGCCGAACACGGCTGCAGATCCTGCTTTAAAGGTCTTTACGGTTTTCCGGGGAACGCTTGTATCTCCGTAAACGAGGAGGTAATCCACGGAATCCCGAAGGCTAACCGCAGAATAAAGGAAGGCGATATAGTAAGCATCGACACGGGAGCCGCGTACAAGGGCTTCAACGGAGACAGCTGCTGGACTTTCCCTGTGGGTAAAATTTCTGATGAAGCCAAGGCATTGCTGGAGATTACGGAGGCGAGCCTTTACGAGGGCATCGCTCAGGCGAAGGCAGGGGCAAGGATCGGAGATATTTCTCATGCTGTAGAAGAGTATTGTGCTTCACGCGGCTACGGGATCGTAAGAAATTACTGCGGCCACGGCATCGGCAGAGAGGTACACGAATCGCCGGAGATACCGAATTGGGGCAAGGCAGGACGAGGTCCGAGACTTGTTTCCGGCATGACGATCTGTATCGAGCCTATGATAAATCAAAAAGGCGACGATGTCAGAACTCTCAAGGACGGATGGACCGTGGTTACGAAAAATGGTTCGCTGTCTGCTCATTTTGAGCATATGATCGCAATAACTCCTGATGGTCCTGTAATTTTGACCAAACCCTGAGGAATAGGGGGAAATTATTGTGGAGCTTAGAATCGGCTCGGTTGTAAGAGCCACGGCGGGCAGAGACAAGGGAAGCTTCTTCGCTGTCACCGCTGTGGATAACGGAAGCTGTTCGATCGCTGACGGCAAAAGCAGAAAGCTTGCCTGTCCGAAGCGAAAAAATGTCAGGCATGTTTCTCTTACAGGCAGTATGATCGATATTAAAGATATAACTGATAAAAAACTCAGAACACTGCTGAAAGAATTCGGCAATGCTGAGTAAAGGAGGTTACCCTATGTCCAAGGAAGACGTAATCGAGGTTGAAGGCGTTGTTACAGACGCTCTGCCCAATGCAATGTTTAAGGTGCAGCTGGAAAACGGTCATGAGGTACTCGCACACGTTTCCGGCAAGCTCAGAATGAATTATATCAGAATAGTGCCGGGTGACAAGGTTAAGCTTGAAATGTCACCCTACGATCTGTCAAAGGGTCGTATCACATGGCGTGTCAAGTAAGAAAGAGGAGGTATTTTCAATGAAAGTCAGACCTTCAGTAAAACCTATTTGCGAAAAGTGCAAGGTTATCAAACGTAAAGGCAGAATTATGGTTATCTGCGAAAATCCGAAGCATAAGCAGCGTCAGGGTTAATCTCTGAGCTAAGTAATGGAGGTAATTATATGGCAAGAATAGCCGGTGTTGATCTTCCGAAGAATAAGAGAGTCGAGATCGGACTCACCTACATCTACGGAATCGGTCGTCAGACTGCTACAGATATCCTCGCTAACACAGGCGTTAATCCCGATACAAGAGTTAAGGATCTCGCTGAGGAGGACGTAGCAAAGCTTCGTGACTATATTGACGCAAACTACACCGTTGAGGGCGATCTCCGCCGTGAGGTAGCTCTTAACATCAAGAGACTTGTTGAGATCCAGTGCTACAGAGGCGTTCGTCACAGAAAGGGACTCCCCGTAAGAGGTCAGAGAACTAAGACAAACGCAAGAACCCGCAAGGGTCCTGTAAAGACGATCGCTAACAAGAAGAAGTAAGGAGGTTATGAGCTTTGGCACAGCAGAAGGGTAAAAAGGTTACTACAGTCAGAAGACGTAGAGAACGTAAGAACATCGAAAGCGGCGCAGTTCATATTCAGTCCACTTTCAACAATACAATCGTTACAATTACCGATACACAGGGTAATGCCATTTCATGGGCAAGCGCAGGCGAGCTTGGTTTCAGAGGCTCTAAGAAGTCTACTCCCTTTGCAGCTCAGACAGCGGCAGAGACAGCGGCTAAGGCTGCTATGGAGCACGGTCTTAAGTTTGTCGAGGTTTATGTAAAGGGCCCCGGCGCAGGACGAGAGGCTGCAATCAGAGCGCTCCAGACAGTAGGTCTTGAGGTTCGCATGATCAAGGACGTTACTCCTATTCCACACAACGGATGCCGTCCTCCCAAAAGAAGACGTGTCTAATCAAATCGGAGGTGTTATAAATGGCAGTACAGAAGGAACCAATTCTTAAAAAGTGCAGATCTTTGGGCATCAGCCCGGCTGTTCTCGGCGTTTCAAAGAAGGAATCCAACCGCTTTAAGAACGCTAATAACAGAAAGAAGATATCCGAATACGGTCTCCAGCTTAAGGAAAAGCAGAAGCTGAAATTTATCTACGGCGTTCTTGAGGGACAATTCCGTCACTACTTCGAGATCGCTTCCAAGATGGAAGGCAAGGCAGGTGACAACCTTATCACATGTCTCGAGACAAGACTGGACAGCGTAGTGTTCAGAATGGGTCTCGCTCTCACAAGAAGAGAGGCAAGACAGCTGGTTGTTCACAGTCATTATACAGTAAACGGCAAAAAGGTAAATATTCCCTCTTACAGAGTTAAGGTCGGCGATGTTATCGCGCTTAAAGAGAAGGACAGAACCTCTGAGAAGTTTAAGACGACAGTTGAAGAAACTAAGGACAGAATCGTTCCTACATGGCTTGATGCCAAGAAGGACGATTTCAGCGCGGCTGTTACACGTCTTCCCTCAGCTGAGGATATTGACTACGAGGTAGCTACACACCTCATCGTCGAGCTCTATTCTAAGTAATCACTTGATTGCGAAGAGAACCGAACTCGTAAAAACTTATTGCGAAACAGGAGGGTTTTTATGCTGGAAAAAATCAACAAGCCGGATATCGACATTGTCGATCTTAAAAGTGACGGCAAATACGGCAAATTCGTTTTAGCACCGCTTGAGCGTGGATATGGTATAACTCTTGGAAACAGCCTCAGACGTGTGCTGCTCTCCTCACTTCCGGGTGTCGCGGTCACGTCTGTAAAGCTTGCGGGCAAGGATGGTACCGTACACCATGAGTTGTCAACGATTCCGGGCGTAAAGGAAGACGTTACGGAGATAATCCTCAGCATAAAGGGGCTCACAGCAAAGCTCTACGGAGAAGGTCCTAAGACCGTTTACGTAGAAGCCGAGGGCGAGTGTGAGATCACAGCAGGGGATATAAAGGCTGACTCCGAGGTGAATATTCTTGATCCGGGTATGCATATTGCAACCTTGGGCAAGGACGCAAAGCTCTACATGGAAATTACCATTGACAGAGGAAGAGGATATGTTTCGGCAGAAAGAAACAAGAAGCAGATAAATCTGCCTGTTGACGTTATTGCCGTTGACAGCATCTATACTCCTGTTCTTAAGGTGAATTACACGGTAGAGGATACACGTCTCGGGCAGGTGACCGATTACGACAAGCTGACCATCGAGGTATGGACCGACGGTACTATTTCGGCTAAGGAGGCTTTGTCGCAGGCAGCAAATCTGCTTGGCGAGCATCTGAAACTCTTTATCGATCTTTCCGAAGAAGCAGGTCTTGCAGAAATGCTCGAGGAAAAGGATGAAAAGGGCAAGGAGAAGATCCTTGAGATGACTATTGAGGATCTTGACTTATCGGTACGTTCTTTCAATTGTCTGAAACGTGCGGGAATAAATACAGTAGACGACCTCATCAACAAGTCTGAGGAAGAAATGATGAAGGTAAGAAACCTTGGAAAGAAGTCCTTCGACGAGGTTAAAGAAAAGCTCCAGTCATTGGGCTTTGACCTCTCCTCCGAGGAAGAATAATAAAAGAACCTGTCCGCAGGGCAGGCGATCACTTATAATGTAAAGGAGTGAAATACATGCCGGGTACAAGAAAGCTGGGCAGAACATCTGACCACAGAAAGGCAATGCTCAGAGGCATGGTAACTTTCCTTCTCGAAAACGGTCAGATCGAAACGACTGTAACGAGAGCTAAGGAAGTACGTGCAGTTGCAGAGAAAATGATTACTATCGGTAAGAAGAATGATCTGCACTCCAAGCGTCAGGTAATGGCATACGTAACAAAGGAAGCTGTTGCCAAGAAGCTTTTCGATGAGATTGCTCCCAAGTATGCGGAGAAGAACGGCGGTTATACACAGATCGTTAAGATCGGTCCTCGCCGCGGCGACGCAGCAGAAATGGCTATCATCAAGCTTGCTGACTAATTAATAAATAAACGAGCCGTTTCCATTAATGGGAAACGGCTTCAGTCTGTCGAAAAAGTCAAGCAAACGCTTGGCTTTTTTTCATAGATATGGTA
>CAJTYV010000022.1 GCA_910584195.1 uncultured Ruminococcus sp.
TTAAAATATTTTAACCCCGATTCTGCTTCCAGTTTCGGGGTTTTTTGACAGACTGCGCACTTTCCTTATTGGAAAGTGCGTTTTTTATGAAACTTTTTGTGGATTTTGGTTACTTATATAATAGAAGCTTCTATTACATTTAAAGGAGGGTTAGCATGGAAGATATTGATATTGTTGAGTTGTACCTGAGCAGAAACAGTCGTGCTGTTGAGGAAACGGAGAAAAAATTTAGTATTTATTGTAAAACTATAGCTCAAAATATACTTCACGATTCCAGGGATATTGAAGAAGCTATAAATGAAACATGGTATATGGCATGGATAAGCATACCACCGTCAATACCAAAAATTCTATCTGCTTTCTTAGGCGGTATAACGAGAAATATCAGTCTTAATATCGTCAGAAAAGACAATGCGAAAAAACGTTCCATAAATTATGCCGAATCCTATGAAGAGCTTAATGAAATCATGGGAGACGGTGATGTTGAAGAAGAATTCGATGTTAGAGAGCTTGAAAAAACACTGAAAATCTTTGTATCTCGGCTTCCGAAAATACAGCGTGATGTGTTTATATACCGTTATATGTATTTTGAATCTATTGATATAATAGCTAAGAGATTTGGATACAGCAGGGGAAAGGTGAAGTCCATGCTTTTCCGCATACGAAAACAGCTTAAAGAACATCTGAATATGGAGGGTCTATTATGAAAAAAACCGATCTGCTGATAAATGCAATAGGCAAACTAAGCGATGAATACAAGGCTGACTTGCCCTTATCGAAAAAAAAGATTCATAAAAAGAGTACGAAATGGTTTGGTTTAGCCGCAGCAGCAGTAATTTGCTTTGCTGTGCCATTGCCTGCAGCGACAGCTTTCGGCGTGGAAGAAGCATACCGTTTGCTGTATGTGATTTCTCCAAAAATTGCTCAGACATTTAAACCCGTAGAGCTTTCATGTGAGAACAATGGAGTAACAATGACTGTTATCTCTGAAAATATCCACAATGATACGGCAAGTTTTTGTATTTCTATGCAGGGCGATATGATTGATGAAACCGTCGATCTTTACGATAGCTACTATATTAACTGCCCTTACGACAGCGTTGGAAATGTGAGCATGTCGGAATTTGACAGTGAAACTAAAACAGCGTATTTTGTGGTAAATGTTAAAACTATGAACGGTGAGGATATTCCTCATAACAAGGTAACGTTCGGTGTCAGGGAACTCATATTTGGCAAACATGATTATGAGGGAATTATAGAAGAAGTAGATTTGGCGAATATTTCGAAAAATCCGTGTGTTACACAGAATGTAAATTACAGAGGTGGGGGGGGATTAGGTACAAATGATAAATTTGATCCAAATAGTCTCAGCTATCTTATTCCGTCTGAAACACCTCTTGCCGAGCCTGTAAAGGGCGTAGCTGTAACGGGGTTAGGATTTGTGGACGATGCGCTGCATATCCAGATACGTTACGAGGATATTCATCACACTGATAATCACGGTTTTGTAGAGATCGTCAAAAAAAATGGCGAAAAATTATTTTCGGATAACATTTCCCATTATCTGAAGGTTAGCTTTTGGGACGAAGCAAGAGTTAACAGTTATGATGAGATTATCATTCCTATAGATCGTGATGATTTTGAAGACTGTGCTCTGTATGGAAATTTTCGGACAAGTACCGGCTATAAGTCAGGAGATTGGGAAGTAACGTTTCCAGTAAAATAAGTTAAAAGCGGGCAATCAATTGACTGTCCGCTTTTAGTTTATTTTTTAAATAATTGCCTTATAACGAGTCCGCCGCCGGCAGCTGTGAGACCAAACATAAGCACAAACATATACGCATTTGTAGTTCGCCAGCGCATCTGCACACTCATTAGAACTGCTGCAAGAATAATAACAAGTCCAACGGCAAGCACTATCCATCCAAAGATTTTTCTATCCATAAGGAATAACATAACTATTCCGATAAAAAGCGGAATGAAAATCGTTCCGTTCGGCAAATGGAATCCGCCAAAGCTGAATAGATAACCTCCTCCGCCCCAACTGCTTGTGATAGATAAGTTTTGGAATATCATGAATACTCCCGCTGCCAGCATCAGCAGTCCGCAGAAAAATTGTAACAAGTCATTTTTATTCTGATTTTTCTTTTGGTTGTATTCGCGAAGTTCCTGATAAGCCTCTTCAAGTTCCTTATCATATTTTGCTTTTTTAGCCATATTAATTAACCTCCAATAATCTTTAGTTAGCCGATTTATCCTCTAATCCTAATTCCCCGTTTGAGGACATCTAATATATATGCAGTGATCATCGAGTGCCGAATATTCTGTCTCCGGCGTCTCCGACTCCCGGGACTATGTATTTGTCCTCGTTAAGTCCCTGATCCATAACGCCTGTATAAATATCGACATCGGGATGAGCTTCTCGAACTTTGTCAACTCCTTCGGGAGAACAGACAATACACATAAATTTTATATTGCTTACGCCTAATTTCTTGATTTCATCAATGGCAGCAACAGCGGAATGACCGGTAGCCAGCATCGGATCAACTATGATAACGTCTCTTTCTGCAATATCATCAGGCATTTTCGAATAATATTTAACAGCCTCTTTTGTATCAGGCTGACGGAAAATACCCATATGACCTATCTTGGCAGCAGGGACGAGAGCAGTAACACCGTCAACCATGCCTAAGCCTGCGCGAAGTATGGGAACAAATGCAAGTTTGCGTCCGGAAATAACTTTGGTTTTGGCGACTGCCACAGGAGTTTCGATTTCTATTTCCTTAAGCGGTAGGTCGCGTGTTGCTTCGTAGCATATAAACATTGCAATTTCGGAAACAAGTTCACGGAATTCCTTTGTACCCGTGTTTTTATCTCTCAACAGAGATATTTTATGCTGAACCAGCGGATGATTTATTATATGTAAATTTGCCATATTGCGCACTCCTTAATTATTATTTTCCATATCAGTTATAATATTAATACGTCTTTGATGACGACCGCCCTCAAAATCGGTTGAAAGAAACACTTCTGCAAGTTCGCATGCAAGTCCCGAACCTATAGTTCTTGCGCCGATGCACATAATATTTGCATCGTTATGCAGACGCGTATATTTTGCGGAAAAAGTATCTGAACACAAAGCGGCACGTATTCCTTTGATTTTGTTGGCTGCAATAGACATTCCGATTCCCGTACCGCATATTAGAATACCTTTTTCGCATTCCCCGGAATTCACAAGCTCACAGACAGTTTTTGCCATATTGGGGTAATCGCATGGTTCTCCGTCGGTACCCATATCTTTCATATCATATCCCTTTTCCGTAAGAGCCTTGATAACTTCTTTTTTCATTTCTACTCCTGCATGGTCGCAGCCTATAGCTATCATGATAATATCTCCTTTTTTGTATTCTTTGTTGATTCAAGATCTTTTTCAGCCTTGACTTTCTGTAAATAGGAAACCTCCAACTCTTCAGCGGTAACAAATTCTTTAGATAATGAGCCTAAAACAACTCCGCAGGCTGATTGAAGCCGACCTTGAGGCGGAGCGATCATAAGCATTGAGGAGCGGTAAGTCATGAAAAAATCGGCTGCGCCGTCACCGCAAAGCAAGGCTTCTGTACCATTGTATGCAAGGAATTCCGCGAGTTCATTACAACTTATGATTTTTTCATCCATAAGCTGTTCAAGTTCGTAACCGTTACTTTTGAAAACGCATGCGTAAACAAGCTCGCCTCTTGCTTTGATTACAGAACATATTGTTCCTTTATACGCGATATTGTTGAACGCGAGGGCTTCAAGAGTGGAAACTCCACAGCATTTACAGTTAAGAGCAAATCCCATTGCTTTAACTCCGGCAATGCCTATCCGCAAACCTGTATAGCTTCCCGGTCCCTTAGCAACGGCTATCATTTCGATATCTTTAACTTTTTTTCCGGTTTTTTCTATAAGATCTTTAACCATCGGCATTATTACCTGAGAATGAGTTTTTTGGGTATATAAGCTGCTTTCGGCAAGAAATATCTCATTTTCGGTATCGAATAATGCAGCGGAGGCGGTTTTGCTCGACGTATCAATCCCAAGCAGCAGCAAAGCGTTCATCTCCTTCTAAAATTATCTCTCTTGTAAACTCGTCAAGAGTATTGAGCGTAATACGTATAATATCTGAAGGCAAAAAATTTTTAATGTTTTCCGACCATTCGATCACAGTAACGTTGTTTGTAAAATCGTAATCAAAAAAACCGCAGGATTCCAAATCCAGCTCATTATCAATACGATACATATCAAAATGGTAAATACTTAATTTATCTGCTGAATACTCGTTAACAAGCGCAAAAGTAGGAGAACTTACAACATCTTCGAGACCGATGCCAAGAGTAAGTCCTCGCGTAAACGTTGTTTTACCTGCGCCGAGACCGCCGATGTATGCTATAATATCTCCTGAATTAAGAAGTTTTCCTATTTTTTTGGCAGCCTCTATTGTTTCTTCAGGGGAACGTGTAATTATGCTTTTAATCATATCAGAAAAGTCCCGTAATATTTCCTCCGCCGTCACAATCAATATTCAAGGCGGATGGCTTTTTCGGAAGTCCGGGCATGGTCAGGATGTCACCCGTATAAATTACTACAAAACCTGCTCCTGCGGAAACTTTAGCATCGCGAACGGTAATGGTGAATCCTTTTGGTTTACCAAGCAGCGCAGGATTATCGGAAAGCGAATATTGAGTTTTAGCTACGCATATAGGAAGTTCTCCGAAGCCTATAGCTTCGATTTCTTTAATAGCTTTTTCAGCCTGAGGAGTATATGTCACTCCATCGGCACGATAAATTTCGCGAGCGATTGTTTCTGTTTTTTCTTTGAGCGAAAGCTCAGTGGAATACAGCGTACGGAATGACTCGTTGCAGTTTTCACAAAGCGAGATGGTTTCACATACTTTGTTTGCCAAATCGATCCCGCCTTCTCCGCCTTTAGAGAATACTTCGCACATAGAAACTTCAACACCCATTTCAGCGCAGAAGCTGCGGACAAACTCTATTTCGGCATCGGTATCGGTATGGAATCTGTTAATTGCCACCACAACAGGTACATGAAATTTATGCATATTTTCAATGTGCGTTTTCAGATTAACTATCCCTTTTTCCAATGCCCACATATTTTCTTTTGAAAGGTCTTCCTTGCGAACTTTTCCATTGTATTTCAAAGCACGTATCGTAGCTACCAAAACAACACATGACGGTTTAAGACCGCCATAACGGCATTTAATATCAAAAAATTTTTCCGCCCCCAAGTCAGAACCGAAGCCTGCTTCTGTAATACAATAATCGCCAAGCTTAAGAGCAAGTTTTGTTGCACGGATAGAGTTACAGCCGTGAGCGATGTTAGCAAAAGGTCCTCCGTGAATAAACGCGGGATTGTTTTCTATAGTTTGTACAAGATTAGGTTTGACAGCATCTTTCAGGAGAGCCGTCATAGCTCCAGTGCATCCCAACTGCTCTGCAAATACCGGCTTGCCGTCCAGATCATAAGCAACAAGAATATTACCAATACGTTTTTTGAGATCGCTAAGGTCGGTTGCAAGGCAAAGAATCGCCATAACTTCCGAAGCAACTGTAATATTAAAACCGTCTTCCCTCGGAACGCCGTTAGCCTTTCCGCCAAGTCCTATTACGATATTGCGAAGCTCACGATCATTCATATCCATACAGCGCTTAAAAAGTATGCGGCGCTGGTCGATGCGAAGTTCATTTCCCTGCTGGATGTGATTATCGAGCATAGCGCAAAGCAAATTATTTGCCGCGGTAATGGCATGCATATCGCCTGTAAAATGGAGGTTTATATCCTCCATAGGAACGACCTGAGCATATCCTCCTCCGGCAGCTCCGCCTTTAATACCAAATACAGGTCCGAGAGACGGTTCGCGAAGAGCGAGAACAGCTTTTTTTCCAATTCTGCCCATAGCCTCTGCAAGACCGACGCTTACAGTTGTTTTGCCTTCTCCGGCAGGAGTAGGATTTATAGCTGTAACAAGTATAAGCTTGCCGTCTTCACGGAAAGCGGTCTGTGAATAAAGATTTTCGGAGAGTTTTGCCTTGTAATGACCATATGGTTCAAGATAATCTTCGGAAATACCGAGTGACGAGGCAATTTCGCCGATTTTCTTCATTTTCGCATTTTGAGCGATCTCTATATCAGATAACATTTTTTTGCCCCCTTGATTAACATCTGCTGTAAGCAGTGTAATTTTAAAAATCTAATTGAAAGGAAGCCTGACAGCCTTAGCTTTCAATGCATATTTTATTATACCACACTATCCAAATAAATGCAAGAAAATTTTAAAATTTCTTATGACTTTACTGCTCGTTATGATATAGAATTAAGTATTTTGTGATAAATCATACTGAAAAATTATTGACTTTTTTTAAAAAGTATAATATAATAAGATTGGTAAATATTTATATTGGAGGAAAATAATGGAGAACATCAGAATTTCTGATCTTTATGATCTTAATCATACAATTGCATCTGATTACCTCAAAAGCTTTACATATCCGTGGGAAGCATTGAAAGGGATAAGCGAATTGATTATTTCTCTTGGAAAAACTTTAAGCCCTGATGAATATGATAGTCCTGCTGAAAATGTATGGGTACACAAGAAAGCTAAAGTTTTCGGGAGCGCATATCTTGGTTCGCCATGCATTATAGGTGCAAATACGGAAGTGCGTCATTGCGCGTTTATTCGCGGAAGCGCATTGATAGGTGAAAACTGCGTTATCGGAAATTCAGTAGAATTAAAAAATGTTATTATTTTTGATAACGTCCAGACGCCTCACTATAATTACGTAGGCGATAGTATTTTAGGTTACAAGTCTCACATGGGAGCAGGCTCGATAACTTCAAATGTAAAATCCGATAAATCCAACGTTGTCATAAAATCAGAAGGCGAAGAAATTGAAACAGGAATCAAAAAAATCGGTGCAATGCTCGGAGATAATGTTGAAGTTGGATGTAACAGCGTTTTAAATCCCGGAACGATTGTAGGCAGGGATTCTAATATTTACCCGACAAGCTGCGTTAGGGGAGTAGTTCCTCCAAAAAGTATATGGAAAACTAACGGGGTTATAACGCCTAAAAGATAAAAATAATTTTGTGCAAAAACATTGTTTTGCCTATTGACTTTTTTAATCAGGTCTGATATAATCATATACATGGATTACAAATCCATTTGGGAGCTGTCTGTAGAGTCGGCTCTCTTTCTGTATTAGGGAATATTTCCCGAAGAAACTGTATGTATAGTAGCATAGTCAGTTTAATTACGGACAAGTTTATTTTTAAGGAGGTAAATATGGCATCTGAAACAGTAAAAAAGATACTCCAAGCAGAAGCAGAGGCTGACCGCCTTACAACAGAGGCACGGAAAAAAGCCGATGAAATAACTAACGAAGCGCAAAGACAGGCAACTATAGCTGTGCAAAAAAAGCTTGCTGAAGCTAAGTCTGAAACAGACAAAATAAGACAGAATAATGCTCAGATTCTTAAGGAATACGAGAAAAAAGCACAGAAAAACTGCGCGGAGGAGCTTGATAAGCTTAAAATTACGGCTGAAAAAAATTCTGCCAAAGCTGTATCGGCAGTTATTGACAGATTTTTTAACTGAAAGGAGCATGATATAATTTATGGCAAAGCTCAGAATGAAAAAACTCGAGCTGATTGCGCCCCTTACCGACAGTAAAAAAATTATCGAGTTTATACAGCGGCAAGGAGTTGTTGAAATATGCGAAAACAGCGATACAGAACTTGAAACTGCAAATGTAACGGCTGTTATGGGTGAATTTGAACGTTTTCGTTCCACGGCTTCATCCGCTCTCGATATTTTGAATAGATATGCTCCCGAAAAAAAGCCTGTTACTGATATGTTCGGAGGGCGAACGGAAATCGAGAAGCATGATTTCGGTGACAAAGCTGCACAGCTTGAAAAAATTATGAACGGCGCGGCGGATATTATCCGAAATAGCAGAATTATATCTGATGCACAGGCTGAAACAGTTCAGCTGACATTAAAGAACGATCTGTTACAGCCGTGGATCAATCTGGATGTTCCGCTGAACTTTAAGGGAACGGCAAAAACATCGGCTTTTATAGGTTCGCTCTCAGGACAATTGACAGCAGATGAGATTGAAGCGAATCTGAATTATACATCAGATTCGGCATCGGGTAACGGAAATTTATTTAAAGCATGTGCGGTTGAGATAGTTTCAAGCTCAAAAGAACAGACAAATGTTTTTATATTATGCAGTAAGGAAATGTCTGCTGAAACAGAGGAAAAGCTTCGTAAGATGTCATTTGTGCCTATTTCAGAAACGCCTCCTGTAACAGCATCTGAACTTATACAGAAAAACAGCCGCCGCATAACAGAACTTATGAAACAATCTGAGGAAGCGGAAAAGAATATAATTTCCATGAATACATTCAGAGAACAGCTTGAATTCGCGATAGACTTTCTTTCAATGCGAACCGAAAAGTACGCCGCGCTGAGTAAATTAGGAATTACAGGGACAACATTTGTACTAAACGGATATATTCCCGAAAAATACTGTGAATCTTTGAAGAAGTCGGTAGAAAAGAAATATACTGTAATAATTACTTTTAATGACCCTGACGAAGATGAAGATGTTCCGGTACTTCTTGAAAACGGAAAATTTTCCGCTCCCGTTGAGGGTATCACGCGAATGTACGCTATGCCCTCAAAAGGCGATGTTGATCCCACTCCTGTTATGGCATTTTTCTATTATCTGTTCTTTGGAATGATGCTTTCCGATGCGGGTTACGGAGTGCTTATGGTTATAGGTACGTCTATAGTGCTTAGTAAATTCAGGCTTGAAGACAACATGAGAAAAACAATGGTCATGTTCCGTAACTGCGGTATATCCACAATCTTTTGGGGAGCAATGTTCGGCAGCTGGTTCGGAGATATTGTTCAGATAATCGGTCGGGAATTTTTCGGCAAAGAAATTGGCAGCATTGCATTATGGTTTCAGCCTTTGGACGACCCTATAAAGCTTCTTCTTTTTTCTTTCGGGCTCGGTATTTTGCACTTGTTTCTCGGTGTCGGTGTATCGTTTAAAATGGAGTGGGATGACGGACATAAACTTGGAGCATTTCTTGACACTGTACCGATATATCTCACGATTACCGGTGTTGCGCCTTTGGCGGCAAGCATTCTTACAGAGGTTCCGCAGATCCTTAAAACAGCAGGGATGTATATGATGATAGCCGGAATCATTCTTTTAATACTGACAGCCGGACGAAGTTCAAAGTCAATATTCGGAAAGCTTTTCGGAGGACTTTATGCCTTATATAATACGGCGACCGGTTATTTGGGCGACATATTGTCATATTCGCGGCTTCTTGCTCTCGGACTCGCTACGGGAAGTATTGCAAGCGTTATCAATCTTATCGGCACAATGCCGGAAAACAAAATCGTTAAGCTGATTCTGCTGATCGTTGTCTTTATTGTCGGACATACGGCGAATCTTGCTATAAATCTTCTCGGCGCTTACGTTCATACCGACAGGCTTCAGTTTGTTGAGCTGTTCGGAAAATTCTACACAGGCGGCGGAAGAGAATTCACACCTTTTGGTGTAAACACAAAGTATATAAAATTCAAGGAGGAAAAAATCAATGAATAGTATCGGAATTACTTTGGCAATCACAGGAGCTGTATTGGCAGCGCTTTTTGCGGGAATTGGCTCGGCAAGAGCAGTCGGACTTGTAGGCGAAGCTGCTGCCGGCGTAGTTTCTGTTGATCCGTCTAAATTCAGCAAGGTGCTTATTCTTCAGCTTCTTCCCGGTACTCAGGGACTTTACGGACTTCTCATAGCAATTCTTCTTCTCAGCAGAATAGGCGTACTTGGCGGAGGAGCAGTTGAGCTTACAACAGCACAGGGGCTTATGTTCCTTGCAGCATCGCTTCCTATGGCAATTGTCGGTTATTTTTCGGCAATGGCTCAGGGGCGTGCCGCAGTTGCAGGCGTAGGAATTACAGCTAAAAAACCGGAACATAGCGGCAAGGGTATTATTATGGCGGCAATGGTTGAAACATATGCTATTCTCGCTCTTCTCGTATCTATTCTTCTTATATACAATATCGCTATTTAACTGAGGTGCTGAAATGGCAGGAATTGAAAATATTTTGGAGCTTATCTCCGCCCGTCAGCAGGAGTCTGAGAATGCTATAATCTCGGCAGCTCAGCGTAAGGCTGAAATTATCACGGCAGAGGGAAATTCCGCCGCTTGTAAAGAGTACGAGGACTATATGAAAAAGTCCCGTATTCGTCTTGAACAAGAGCTTGCAAACTCCGAATCATCTGTTGACAGCTGCATGAAGCGAAAGCAGCTTGAATACAAGGTCGCTGCTGTCGGAAAAATTATCGAAAAGACGCTGGAAAAACTTGACGGACTTCCGGTTGACGAGTATTTTGACATATTATTAAAGCTGCTTCAACGAAGAGTGCAGAATAATAAGGGAGTGCTTTACTTGTGCCGGCGTGATCTGGAAAGAGTGACTGATAAGTTTAAAATGTCTGTTGCTGAGATTGCTGAAAAAGCAGGCGGAAGTATTGAGATCTCCGCAAAAGCTGTTGATATAGAGAATGGATTTATACTCGCATATGGTCTTATTTCCGAAAATTGCAGTTTTCGTGATATAATTGAATCAGAACGTGACGCTGTGAGAGATACGGCGGTAAAGGTATTATTTGGGCAGGTGACTTGATGAGTACAACAAAATATGCAAGCGCGGTTGCTGCCGTAAAGGCTATGGAAGGTACGCTTCTTACACGAAATGACATGGAGCAGCTTATCGGAGCATCAGGTCAATCCGAGTTCTCAGCGCTTCTTACAGCAAAAAAAGGTACGTCCGCAGATGAATCAGCTGAAACCGTATGGAGCATGATAAAAAGCTATGCCCCAAAAAGCCGCGAACTTGAAATATTGCTTTATAAAAATGATTTTCACAATTTGAAAGCAGCTTTAAAATCAATGATTTCAGGCAGAGAAGCAAATCAGTATTATATACGCCCTACTAATCTTGATCTGAATCATTTATCGGAGATTTTAGCTGAAAAGTCTTATGAGAATCTTCCTGTTCATATTCGTAAAACGGCACAAGAGGCTTATGAATTGCTTGTAAGAACCTCGGACGGGCAGCTTAGCGATTCGTTTATTGATGCGGAAACGCTGCGTACCATTCAGAAAGATTCCGAAGAATACGGCGGAGATTTTATGCAGAGTTATGCGCTTCTCACTATTGTATATGCAGATATTAAAACGGCGTACCGATGCAGCAGAATGAAAAAACAGCGTGCTTTCCTTGAAAATGCAATATGCGGCAGCAAAGAGCTTGAAAAGGACGCTCTTGTTACTGCTGCTCTTGAAGGTACGGAAAGTCTTATGACTATGCTTGAAAGTTCTGGTTACAGCGAGATAGCAGGATTGTTGAATGAATCGGCTGCACAGTTTGAAAAGCGGTGCGATGACGTTATAATGGAACTTGCACAGACAGCTCGTATGAAATCTTTCGGTTCAGAACCGTTGGCGGCATATTATCTTGCGGCTGAGGCTGAACAGAAAAATCTGAGGATAATTTCGGTATGCCGTGAATTTGGAGCAGACAGAGAAACAATTAACGAAAGGATGAGAATGCTGTATGTCTGAAATGTGTAAAGCAGCCGTAATTGGCGATTCAGCAAGCGTTTCCGGTTTTGCGGCTCTCGGACTTTCGGTTTTTCGGGAGACTGAAGCGGACGAAATCACAAAGCTTATACATCGTCTTGCGGCAAACGGTTTTGGAGTTATCTATATAACCGAACCTGCTGCCGTTTTAGCAAATGAAGCGATAAAAAAGTACAGAAACAGAAGGCTTCCTGCTATTGTTCTTATTCCGGCAATAGAAGGAAATACAGGCGAGGGCATGAGAGGACTTCACGAAGCGGTTGAAAAAGCTGTCGGTTCTGACATCTTAAATTAATGCAAAGGAGATGCAATTTTGAGCAGCATTGGAAATATAGTTAAAATCTCGGGTCCTCTTGTGGTTGCAGAGGGCATGAGAGACGCAAATATGTTTGACGTTGTACGTGTCAGCAAAAAACGTCTTATTGGCGAAATTATTGAAATGCACGGTGACAGGGCGTCTATTCAGGTATATGAGGAAACCTCCGGTCTTGGCACAGGCGAGGCTGTTGAATCTGCCGGAGAACCTATGTCCGCCGAGCTTGGTCCTGGACTTATCGGAAGCATATATGACGGAATTCAGCGTCCTCTTGACGATATACGCAAAATCAGCGGAAATAATCTTGCAAGAGGCGTTGAGGTAACTCCTCTGAAACGTGACAGAAAGTGGAAATTTACGCCGTCAGTTAAAGTCGGAGATACTGTTCAGGGCGGAGACGTCTTAGGCACAGTCCCGGAGACTGATATAGTTCTTCATAAAATCATGGTGCCGAATGGCGTAAAAGGAAAAGTTAAATCAATAGAAAAGGGAGAATTCACTGTGGCTGAAACAGTTTGCGTTATCGAAACTGAGAACGGCGACCGTGAACTGAATATGTTTCAGAAGTGGGCGGTAAGAAAGGGCAGACCGTATCAGAAAAAGCTTTCTCCGACTATGCCTTTGGTTACCGGTCAGCGTGTGGTCGATTGCCTTTTCCCAATTGCCAAAGGCGGAGTTGCTGCTATCCCGGGACCTTTCGGAAGCGGAAAAACCGTTACTCAGCATCAGCTTGCCAAATGGGCTGAGGCGGATATTATTGTATATATCGGCTGCGGCGAACGCGGAAACGAAATGACGGATGTTCTTAATGAATTTCCTGAGCTTATTGACCCTAAAACGGGAAAATCCCTTATGGAACGTACTGTTCTTATTGCAAATACTTCCGATATGCCTGTCGCGGCACGTGAAGCTTCGGTTTACACAGGTATTACAATTGCAGAATATTATCGCGATATGGGTTATTCAGTAGCTCTTATGGCGGATTCGACTTCACGATGGGCGGAGGCATTGCGCGAGATGTCGGGACGACTTGAAGAAATGCCCGGAGACGAGGGTTATCCTGCATATCTTGGAAGCCGTCTCGCTCAGTTCTATGAACGTGCAGGACGGGTTATATCCACAGGCACTGAGGGGCGCGAGGGTGCGCTGTCTGTAATTGGAGCAGTTTCTCCTCCCGGCGGAGATATATCTGAACCCGTATCTCAGGCTACGCTTCGTATTGTTAAGGTTTTTTGGGGACTGGACGCAAATCTTGCATATCAGAGACATTTCCCTGCTATAAACTGGCTGACAAGCTATTCGCTTTATGCAGACTCTCTTGCTGATTGGTACAATAATAATGTTTCAGCCGACTGGATGAATCTGAGAAGCCGCTTTATGTCTATACTCAATGATGAAGCGGAGCTTAAAGAAATTGTTAAGCTCATTGGTATGGACGCTCTTTCTTCGGGAGATCGCCTGAAAATGGAAACAGCTCGTTCTATTCGCGAGGATTTTCTTCACCAGCTCGCTTTTCATGAGGTTGACACCTACACAAGCCTGAAAAAGCAGCTTTATATGATGAAACTCATCCTTAATTTCCATGACGAAGCAGAAGAGGCTATTGCAAAGGGAGCAGATATCGAGCAGATAGCAGAGTTACCTGTTCGTGAGAAAATCGGACGATTCAAGTATATTGCAGAGGAAAATACAGATGCAGAATTCAGACGTCTGTCTGTAGAAATTTCCGCGGGTCTTGACGAACTTAGAACGGAGGGATACTGATGCCAAGAGAATACAGAACTATCGAAGAAGCCGCCGGTCCTCTGCTGCTTGTAAAGGGCGTTGAGAACTGTACCTACGGCGAACTTGCAGATATACGGCTTAAAAACGGAGAAAAACGACGCTGCCGAGTACTCGAAATAAATGGAAACAACGCTCTTGTTCAGCTTTTTGAAAATTCAGCAGGAATAAATTTGCAGGACAGCGCAGTTGTTTTCACGGGTCATCAAATGGAACTTGGCGTTTCCGAGGATATGCTGGGACGTGTTTTCGATGGTATGGGCAATCCTATTGATGACGGACCTGAAATAATTCCGGAAATGCGTATGGATGTAAACGGACTTCCAATGAATCCTGTTGCAAGAAAATATCCTCAGGAGTTCATACAAACAGGCGTTTCGGCAATTGACGGACTTAATACTCTTGTAAGAGGTCAGAAACTTCCGATTTTCTCAGCAAGCGGTCTGCCCCATGCGCAGCTTGCAGCTCAGATAGCGCGTCAAGCTAAGGTACTTGGCGATAACGAGCAGTTTGCCGTTGTTTTCGCCGCTATGGGAATTACGTTCGAAGAGTCGGAATATTTTATCCGCAGTTTTCGTGAAACAGGCGCACTTGACCGAACAGTACTTTTTGTGAATCTTGCGAACGATTCAGCGATTGAACGTCTTGCTACTCCGAAAATGGCTCTTACAGCTGCAGAATATCTTGCATTTGAAAAGGGAATGCACGTACTTGTTATCTTGACCGATATAACCAACTATGCAGATGCACTCCGTGAGGTTTCGGCAGCACGTAAGGAAGTTCCGGGACGCAGAGGTTATCCCGGATATATGTACACTGACCTTGCTTCTCTTTATGAACGTGCGGGCCGTCAAGATGGCAAAAACGGAAGTATAACTATGATACCGATACTTACAATGCCTGAAGATGACAAGACTCACCCGATCCCCGATCTTACCGGCTATATTACGGAAGGACAGATAATACTTTCCAGAGAGCTTTTCAGAAAGGGCATTAATCCTCCCGTTGACGTACTTCCGTCGCTTTCGCGTTTAAAGGATAAAGGAATAGGCAAAGGCAAAACCCGCGAAGATCATTCCGATACGATGAATCAGCTTTTCTCGGCATACGCACGCGGAAAAGATGCAAAGGAACTTATGGTCGTTCTTGGAGAAGCGGCGCTTACTCCAATTGATCTTCTGTATGCAAAGTTTGCTGACGAATTTGAGAAGAAGTACGTTTCTCAAGGCTTTGACAATAACAGAAGTATAGAAGAAACACTGTCGATTGGCTGGGAACTTCTTAAACTGCTTCCGAGAAGCGAACTTAGACGTATCCGTGAAGAATATCTTAATCAATATTACGATAAGGACTGAGGTGAGCTGCATTGGCAAGACTTAATGTTAATCCCACACGAATGGAGTTAAGCAGCTTAAAAAAGAAGCTTGCCTCTGCTCAGCGAGGGCATAAGCTGCTGAAAGACAAACGTGACGAGCTTATGAGACAATTTATGAATCTTATAAAGGAAACCAAGCAGCTCAGGGGCGAAGTAGAAGCGGGAATTTCAGAAGCTAATCGTTACATGGCAGTAGCAGGTTCGGTAATGCAGAGAGAGGCGCTTGAAACTGCCTTGATGCTGCCCAAGCAGGAGGTTGAGCTTGAAGTTTCGGAAAAAAACGTAATGAGCGTTTATATTCCCGTATTCATACCAAAGTACCGTACAGGTGACACAGACGATATTTACTCATACGGAACAGCATTTACTTCAGTTGATTTGGACGGCGCTATTTTGGCTCTCAGTGAAATTTTTCCTAAAATGATACGGCTTGCTGAAATAGAAAAAGCATGTCAGTTAATGGCAGACGAGATCGAAAAAACACGTCGTCGTGTTAATGCTCTGGAGCATATTATGATTCCCGATTATCAGGATACTATAAAATATATCACAATGAAATTGTCAGAAAATGAACGAAGTACTACGACTTCGCTGATGAAGGTAAAGGACATGGTGCTTAATCAGAGCCATAATTTTAACTGAGAAATAGGTTGAGCAAGAAACTAATGTTGTGGTATATCATACCGCAATGTACAGTTTAAACTTTTTAAATTTCTTATAATAAGGACTGACTGATGATAAAGCAAAAAAATAAGATTTTGCGGATTATCGGAATTATTATGGTATTTTGCGGAATTTCTGTACTTGGTTTATTTGCATACAGAAAAATCAGCCGTGAAATATATCTCCGTTCTCTGCTGGAAGATAATATTAATTTTGAGATACCGTGCCTTGAGATAAAAGTGCCTGTACTTGAGGGAACTGACGATAAAAATCTTGCTGTTTCTGCCGGACATTTTCCCGAAACAGGAGAACTTGGAAGCGGAAATTACTGTATTGCGGGTCATAACAGTACAATTTATGCAGAGATCTTCAATGACCTTGATAAAATAAAAATAGGTGATGAAATGTATCTTATTGATGCAGATGAAAATCGCACAAAATATAAGTATACAGTTACAGAATATAAAATAGTTCTTCCTTATGATGTCGGAGTGCTTGAGGATTTCGGAGACGATCGTTTGACTGTTATATCATGTACGGATGACGGTAAGTATCGTCAGGTCGTGGTAGGTACATTTGTCGGTAAATATCGGAATGAATAGAATGCATATCAAAAAAACAAACCCGAAAATGGTTTTAAGAACCGTTTTCGGGTTATAATTTTAGAATTTATTAACATTGTAAATTATATATGTCAATTAGTTGTTCAGGCGCTTGAAGTCATTGTAATTTTTGTCAATAAATTTACTCATAGCTTTGTAATAATCATTATTGTACGGAACGAAAAGATAAGCTTCATCGCCAAATTCTTCACAATTATATCTTTCTTCGCCGAAATATTCCATAGCCATTGTATCTACGTCTCCGGGATAACATGGTTCATCATCGTCATGATAGAAGTCATAGTAGTATTCAGCAAAACTTTGTCCTTCCTCAGTAAAAATATCCATTGTAAGCTCTCCGCCGAGAGAATTTATTATAAATCGGCGGATGTCATATTCGCCTTGTCTTAAGAGCGGCAATTCATCCGAAAAAAATTCTGAGAACTCATCACAAATCATATTATGCTCCATAGCCCAGCGGAAAAATGCAGCAATATGATTTGCACCGCAAATATCAGGCAAATCGAGTTCCTTTTCATCAATCTTACACGAGTGGTCATCAACACGATCAATGATGTTCTGAAAATCATCTGGAATAACTGGGGAGCGGTCAATATCAACAATATGACCTGTTTCACTAAACAATTCTCTGAGAAGTGCGGAAGCGCCGTTTTTATTTTTAAATTCAATTTCGTTGTTATAAATCGGTATTACTTGATAGAAATTGACTTCATCATCTTCAGAAAATTTGCATATTCCGGAACCTTTGCCAAATGGCGGATTTGTTAAGATAACGCCGCTTAACTCGGTATTCGGAGCGAAATTCGAGCAATAATCCACTGTATGACCCCAGCCGAGCCATGCATTTTCTTCAATTGGAAGTCTTGAAAGAATCTTTATGAGGTGAAGCGGCCAATACAATTCAATATCTTCACTGTCCAGCTTCCAGCCGGGCGGGAGTGTAATGATAAGCTCAGCTCTTTGAAGTTTCTGATCGTCAAGGGATTCAGGAACATTCATTTTGTGCGCACCCATTCCGCCTGTTACAAGAGTAATATTTCTCCGTTTGGGGGTTGGTGGAATGATATAAATATTTAATTTTATATCGTCCGTATCTTTTTCCTGATAATAATTTTCAATCTGTCCGAAATATTTCTCAATATGCTCTTCTATTTTGGCAAGCTGTTCTTCTGTATAAGTTTCGGGGGTTTTTTTCTTTGATTTTCGTGCCATAATTAACCTCTTGATAATAATTTTTCCAATAATTCGTTTGTTCTTTGAGTCTCTTTTATAAGCTGACGTAAAAGTGTATCTGTATTATTTAAGCGTTCCTGTGAAACTGTTGAATGTTCCGTACTTTTGTCAGACTGTTTGTCGGAACAGCTAACTTTATCGGGCATTGTCGCTTTAGAAAATTTCTTTAAAAAAGTTTCTTTCATAGAACAGATACATTTATAATCTTTCTTTTGATCGTAAAATACATCTTGAATACTGTAAGACGTCGTATAAAAAGTATACATAAAATTATCATAAGCGGTCAAAAACGTCAGGCAGTCATTTTTGTTGAATTCCATTTCAGGAAAATCCGAAATATATACCATTCGCAGATTTTTCATAGTGTTAAGCCAAGTTTCAGCATCGGCGCTTAACAGATCGGCTTTTTGAAGAACAGCTTCCGCATTTTTTCTGCACTCTGAGCTGTTGTTACTGGTGCATAACATAGCCCACGCAATAAGCGCATCGCTGACATTATTCCAAAGAGACGGAATAAGAGTCAGATTGGGATTGTAGGAAGGATTAACGAAATCGGTATTTTCTATAACAGCCGTTAATCTTTCGGAATGTTCAATAATATTATTAATAAATATGTCAGACCCGGAAGACATAAAAATCACCTCAAAATAAAATTCAGAATATCATCGGCAGATTCGGCAATGAAATCTGCACCCTCTGTTTCAAGTTCTGCACGGCTGCGGAATCCCCATAGACAGCCGATAGAAATAAGTCCTGCATTTTTGGCGGTTTGTATATCAACATTGCTGTCGCCTATCATGAATACTTTATTGTCTGTTGGAAGTCCGCTGAGTATTTCGCGGATTATAGTCGGATCGGGTTTTTTCGGCCGATCATCGCAGCCGCCGAGTATTTTGTAAAAATTAATATCAGGCAGCAGATTTTTTAAAACTTTTATTGCAGTATCCTGAGGTTTATTTGTTGCAACGGCTATTTCTACACCTTTTACCGAAAGCTGCTCGATAGTTGATTTTATTCCGGGGTAAAGCTTGGTATTTTCAAGATAGTGAATGTCGTAATATGCACGAAAAAGCCCGTGGAGCGTTTCGGCTTCGGACTTTCTTGAATCGGGCAGGGCGCGCAAGCAAAGTTTCCGGGCGCCGTTCCCAACCATTTTCTTATATTTTTCGACAGAATGCTCAGGACATCCGAGTTGCTTTAGACCATGATTTACAGCATCTGCAAGATCTTTTATGGTATCGGCAATAGTGCCGTCCAAATCAAAAATCGCTGTTTTCATATTTTCTCCTTTATATACGTGCGGCAAGAAGTGAAGAATATTTTTTGCGAAACATTTCAAATCTGTCCTCGTCAATAGCTTCGCGGATTTTTTCTGTAAGCGTATTGTAAAAGTAAAGATTATGCTGAACCGCCAAACGTCCTGCAAGCTGTTCGTTGGCTTTGAAGAGATGACGTATATATGCTCGGCTGAAATTTTTACATGTTGGACAGCCGCACTGCTCATCGATCGGACGCGGGTCGGTTTCGTAGCACTTGTTTCCGAGGTGCATAATGCCGTTCCATGTGAACACAGTAGCATGGCGAGCGTTTCGGCTTGGCATAACGCAGTCGAACATATCTATGCCGCGCGCAACGGCTTCGATTATGTTTGACGGAGTTCCGACGCCCATGAGATAGCGTGGTTTGTTCACAGGCATAAATGGTTCGACAACATCAATTATGCGGTACATTTCTTCTGTGGATTCGCCTACAGCAAGTCCGCCTATAGCATAGCCGTCAAGATCAAGCTTTGCGATTTCTTCCATGTGCTTTATCCGCAGATCGTCATAAGTAGAGCCTTGATTTATACCAAAAAGCATTTGGCTTTTATTTATAGTATCATGAAGACTGTTCAGACGAGATATTTCTTCCTTGCAGCGGTAAAGCCAGCGCGTTGTGCGTTCCACCGATGCTTCAACGTAATCGTGAGGCGCAGGATTTTCTATGCACTCGTCGAAAGCCATTGCTATCGTTGACCCGAGATTTGACTGTATCTGCATACTTTCCTCGGGACCCATAAAAATTCGGTGACCATCAATATGAGACGCAAAATATACGCCTTCTTCCTTTATTTTGCGCAGCTTTGCAAGAGAAAATACCTGAAATCCGCCGCTGTCGGTAAGAATGGGTTTATCCCAGTTCATGAATTTATGCAGACCGCCCATTTCCTTGACAACGTTATCTCCGGGTCTGAGGTGCAGATGATATGTATTGCACAATTCTACCTGAGTTTTCAGATCTTTAAGGTCAACGGAAGAAATTCCGCCTTTTATAGCAGCGGCAGTACCAACGTTCATAAAGCAAGGAGTCTGGAATGTACCGTGAATTGTTTCAACCTGACCGCGGCGAGCTTTATTGTTTTTTTTGATAAGTGTATACATATTATCTCCTTATATGTAAAATATTCCTGCAACAGCAATTAGTGTAATAATATTATAGCATATTTATTTCAAAATTGCAACATACGCGGAAAGATTTTCATTTAAGATCAAATATTTTTAATAGTGTACTTATGTTCAAAGCTCTGCATTAAACAAGCAGACGGCTTACGATAGTAAGCCGGATTCAGTCGGAGATTGTATCTCCGACTGAATCTAAAGATGTTCGCCGCCTAAGAGGGTGCGGGTATCCGGTGGACACCTCTGCGAAGCAGAAGCACCGACCGAGACGACAGTCGAGACTTGGGGGACATCGTCTGCGGTTATATCCCGTCTATTTCTCTCATTATAAAAACTTCAATAAGCTTCTCGTTTTCATCAAATGCGATATAAGCTTTTACAGAAGTATAAAGCGGTCCGTAGTAATTTCCAAGATAAACTTTCATGGAGCTTGTTCCGACAGTTCTTTCATCTAAATTGAGACTTTCTTCGGCTGCAAAATATGCACAGCCCGCTTCATTATTGATGCACAAACCGCATTCTGCAATATGATCTATTTCCCAGCCTTGGTTATTTATTATTTCAATTGCTTCATTCCGGTTTGTTCCGACTGGAATTTCTTTCATTACGTAACTGCGAACTGCTTTATCAGGTCTGCTTATAGGAACAGTCAGAAGAAATATTCCGTAAAAAACAAATGGCAGAATTACAATAGAGATCAAAACAGCAGATATGCGTTTTAAAATCGTTTGTGTTTTAAATTCTTTCATATGGACAAACTGTTTCTGCGCTTCGGTACTCATGTTTTTCATAGTAACCTATAAGCTTATGGTTTTCGTCACGGATGGCGCATATGTAAACATCTTTATTTTCTTTTGCATTATGAAAGGTAAACATACGGTTATTGCCGGAAGATTTTCCGAACCATTCAAGAACGTCTTTTATTTTATCGTTAGAATCGTTGTTATGACAGTCTAAAAGCGATTTTCCTATAAGTTCTGCACCGCCCTTTTTTGAATACCGTGAGACTGCCGCCGGATTCATATAAATAATTTTGTGTGATGTGTCGCATATCACGACAGGCGCATTGTCCGAATCTATTATACTTTTAAAAAATATTGAAATATCCACAAATACTACTCCTTTCCTGCCGACAGTGGGATATACCCTGTTTCTTCGATTATATACTGTCCCTCATCCGAAAGCATCCAATTTATGAACGGTCCGATATTGGGATTATCGTTTGATTTATTGTACACCGCATAGAAATTGCTGACTATCGGATAGCTGCCGTCTGAGATGTTTTCTTTGTTTGGGTAAACACCGTTCAGCGAAAGCATTTTGACGTTTCCATGCTCAACAACATCTTCAACATAGTATCTGAATGAAAATCCTATCGGACTTCCAATAAATCCGAGGGGATTTTTCTTTATAGCTGTACCGTTCATGAAAGAAAGCATAGCAGTCTGACTACCGCTTCCGGCGTTTCTTGTAAGAGGGTTTATCGGCATTTTTTTGCCTCCCAGCTGCGACCAATCTGTAAATTCCCCACTGTAAATTCCCTTTATTTGTTCAATTGAAAGATCGTCAACGGGATTTTCGCCGTTTACAAGAAAAACAAAAGCTTCGCAGCCAATAGGCACAAGCTCCAGCTCCACGCCGTTATCGGCAGCGTACCGAAGCTGTTCCTCCGAGGGCTTAGCGCATATTATGATGTCAGAATCTCCGTCTACTACAGCTTTGTACGCACCTCGGGTATTTCTCATCCGGAGCTTGCTTTCCGAAGAGAAGTCACTGCCGTCAAATCTTACAGAATTTTTGGGATAAACAGCGTTCACAAAGGCGGAGCATATCGGATAAAGAGCGGCTGCACCGTCAATAACAGGAAGCTCTCCTGTCAGCTGAAACTCCGAATCTATATCGACTATCCCGGAGTTGTCATCAAAGGGCAGATAGCGGTCAAGCTCGATAGACTTAGCCTGCATTCCTGAGCTTTGATCGGGAAGACAAGGCTTTGTACAAATCGCGTACACAGCGGTATCAAACGCCGCGAAGCTAATAATTACAGCCGCTAAAGCCGCGAGCTGTTTTGTCAGCTTTTTCATATTTACCTCCCGTTTGCAATAAAGGAAATTATAGAGCAGTCACGATACATGACCGCTGTAATTACGATAAGTATGACCGTTGCGATACAGCCTGCTGCTGTACACATAAGCAAAAGCTTTCTAAATAATTTATCGCTCATATTAATACCTCGCTATCATGTCAATTGCCTGAACCATAGTATAATGAAGGCGATCAGGGAAATCAGCGTAAATACAGACATTACGCTCAGAATGACAGTCCGCATTTTCTTCTTTTCTATGTTTAATTTGTTCATTATCACCGTCATGGCGAAAAGAAGTTCAATACTTAAGCATACCGGAATTACAGGTATCATTGTAAAAAATTCAACAATTGATATAAAAGCTGTTAAGTAAGGAGATTTGAGAAGTGTATTTACTGCTGCTGCGGCTGCTATAAGATAAGCTAAAAACAGGATGGGATACGGTACAAAAGACATGCAGAATAGTATTATAAGCACGATCGGAGGTTTTCGCTGCGAGGGTGTCTGCTGTGCCGGATCGTTTTTTTTATAGTTCATAATTTTCTCCTACATATGACTCAGCGACATGGAGAAAAGAATGAATATCGCAGTAGATGAGGCAGCTAAAACAGCAAATATCACGAGCGATATTATTAGTGGAAAGCGGCGCGTTCTACGAAGTTCCGTATCGCTTTTGGGTACGCGCACATATCTGACGATGCATACGATGAACCATATTAATAAAACTAATAGGGCTGCCGGAATTACGAATATGACTGCGATCAGCATCAATCCGCTTAATATTTCAATTATATCCATGATTTTACCTTCCAAAATATAATAATACTATTATTTATTATAATACATTTGTAATTTTTTTCCAAGATGTCAGATGTAATTTTATCAGTGACAAATGTCATTATAAAATGCACATAGAATCGCCGAAGCTGAAAAATCTGTATTTTTCTTCAACGGCAGTTTTGTAGGCGTTCATGGTATTATCGTAACCCATAAAAGCTGAAACAAGCATGATAAGGGTGCTTTCCGGAAGATGAAAATTAGTTATAAGTCCGTCTATGCACTTGAATTTATATCCGGGATAAATAAAAATATCGGTATAGCCGTCACGTTCGGATATATCGCCGAAAAAGGTCGCCACGCTTTCAAGAGTACGGCAGGTCGTAGTACCAACGGCTATAACTCGTCCGCCCTCAGCTTTAGTTTGATTTATGAGATCGGCAGTTTCCTGCGGGAGAAAATAATGCTCGCTGTGCATTTTGTGGTCAAGGACGTTTTCTTCCTTTACGGGACGAAAAGTTCCCAGACCCACATGGAGCGTAACAAATGCAGTTTTTATACCCTTTTCCCGAAGCTCGTCAAGCATTTCTTTTGTAAAGTGAAGTCCTGCCGTTGGCGCTGCTGCCGACCCAAGCTCGTTTGAATATACGGTCTGATAACGCTCTTTATTGTCGAGTTTTTCTTTTATGTACGGCGGAAGCGGCATTTGTCCGATACTTTCCAGAGCGGTGAAAAAATTTCCCTCGCACTCGAATTTAACGATACGGTTGCCGTCCTCCTTGACCTCGGTTACTTCTGCAATAAGCTTTCCGCTGCCGAAAGAAAATCTTGTACCGGGCTTAGCCTTTTTTCCGGGACGGCAGATTATCTCCCAAAGCTTATCGCCCTTTTGTTCAAGCAGCAGAAATTCTATAAATGTGCCGTTCCCGATCTTTTCGCCGTAAAGGCGAGCCGGTATAACACGGGAATCGTTCATAACAAGCAGGTCACCTTTTTTCAGGTGCGAGCATAAATTATAGAAACGGTCATGAGAGACTGCCCCGGAACTTCGGTCAACGCACATCATGCGCGAGTGGTTTCTCGGCTCGATCGGCGTTTGAGCGATAAGCTCCTCGGGAAGGTCGTAATAAAAATCAGATTTAAGCAATTCCATATAAAACTCCTTTGACGTTATAAATTTTGAAAATAATTTTCAAAAAGATATTGACATATTAAGAATAAAGTGATATTATAGATAACAGGTAGAGGCGCGGCTGCGATCAGTACCCTCACGGAGGATTACCCGTCCGATGAAGTGAGACGAAAGGCAATGCCGCCGAGGAACGGTCTTTGGTAAATTCCGTTTCGGCTGTAAGTTCAACAGGCTTGCGGCTGTCATCATGATAATGGTGGAGAGCTATCGGCATAAAAATATCAATGCCAATACTTCTATTATAACTCATGATGAGCCGGTTTGCAACCGGTTTTTATTATTTTTTAAAAAATTTTTAAGGAGTAGTTTTATGAAGCAGTACAATGTTGGAATAATCGGAGCAACGGGCATGGTCGGACAGAGGTTCGCAACGCTTTTGGAAAATCACCCGTGGTTTAACGTAAAGGTACTTGCGGCATCGTCCAGAAGTGCAGGTCAGACCTACGAGGAAGCAGCAGGCAGCCGCTGGAAAATGTCAGTTCCCATGCCGGAAGCTATGAAAAATATGATACTTATGGATGCAGTAACCGATATTGAAAAAATCGCTTCAATGGTTGACTTCTGTTTTTGTGCTGTTGACATGAAGAAAGATGAAATAAAGGCCCTTGAAGAAGCTTACGCTAAAGCTGAGTGTCCTATTATTTCCAATAATTCGGCTCATCGCTTTACGCCTGACGTTCCAATGGTAGTGCCGGAAATAAATCCCGGGCATATAGAGATCATCAAGGCTCAGAGAGAGCGTCTCGGTACAAAAAGAGGTTTTATTGCAGTAAAGTCCAACTGCTCTATCCAAAGCTATGTACCTGCGCTTCATCCTTTGAAAAAATTCGGTCTTAAAAGGGTTCTCGCCTGCACATATCAGGCAATTTCAGGAGCTGGAAAAAACTTTGAAACATGGCCTGAAATGATAGATAACCTTATCCCGTATATCGGCGGCGAGGAAGAAAAGTCCGAGCAAGAGCCTTTGAAGGTTTGGGGAGAGATCAAGGGCAATGAGATCGTTAAGGCAACAGAGCCGTCCATTACAACACAGTGTCTGCGAGTTCCTGTTTCAGACGGACATACGGCTGCTGTATTTGTAAGCTTTGAGAACAAACCCTCAAAAGAGGAGATATTGCAGCTTTGGGCAGACTTCAAGGGAGTTCCGCAGGAGCTTGATCTTCCCAGCGCACCTAAGCAGTTTATCCATTATTTTGAGGACGACAACCGTCCGCAGGCAAAGCTTGACAGGAATCTTGAAAACGGAATGGCAGTTTCGACCGGCAGACTTCGCGAGGACACTCAGTATGATTATAAATTCGTGTGTCTTTCACATAACACATTGAGAGGTGCGGCAGGCGGAGGAGTTCTTTTAGCCGAACTTCTTGCAGCTAAGGGATATTTTGACTAATGGAAATTGATATAAAAATAATATCTCCGAAAGAGTCGGAAACTGCGTTTATTCTTACACGTGAGCTTATGGAATATCACAATGCTCTCGACATTTTTACAATGACTTCACAGCGTTTCAAAACGCTTATTGAAAATCATGCGATCATAAGCTGCATTGCATATGCTGACAGCAATGCGGTTGGCGTAATGAATGTTTTCTATAAATATACAACGTTTTCAGGCAGAAAAATTCTGTATATCGAAGATTTGTATGCAAAAGAAAAATACAGAGGATTCGGGATCGGCGGAAAGCTTCTTGATAAGGCAAAGGAAATTGCTTCTGAAAACGATTGTGAGCAGATTGAACTGAAATGCGCTGCATGGAACAAGAATTCAGCGAGATTTTATGAATCTCACGGAATGAAACAAGACAAAGAATGGAATATTTATACTTTAGACAGATTGTTTTTCTGAAAGGAGTTTTTTCGATGAAAAACACAATTTTTACCGGTGCGGCTATTGCCATTATAACGCCTATGAACGCTGATGGGTCTATAAATTATGACGTACTCGGCAGCATGATAGACTATCAGATAGAAAACGGAACTGATGCCATAGTTATCTGCGGAACGACCGGCGAAGCTTCTACAATGACCGATGCCGAGCATTTGGAATGTATTCGTTTTGCCGTTGAAAGAACTGCAAAGAGAGTACCTGTTATCGCAGGTACGGGCAGCAATGATACAGCATATGCCGTTAAGCTTTCCAAGGAGGCTGAAGCTGTCGGAGCTGACGCGCTTCTCGTAGTAACTCCTTACTACAACAAGACAACTCAAAAGGGACTTATAGCGCACTTTACGGCTATTGCCGATGCTGTAAATATTCCGCTCGTTCTTTATAATATTCCCGGAAGAACAGGAATGAACATTGAGATCGCCACGCTGAAAGAGCTTGCAAAGCACAAGAATATATGTGCAGTCAAGGAAGCCAGCGGTAACATAAGCTATGCCGCAAAGCTTATTGCAGAATGCGGCGATATGCTCGATGTGTACAGCGGAAACGACGATATGATAGTACCGCTGATGTCACTGGGAGCAAAGGGCGTAATATCTGTACTTTCACACGTTATTCCGAAAGAAACGCATATGATGACCCGGTTCTGCCTTGATAATAATTTTTCAGAGGCTGCAAAGCTTCAGATCAAGTATCTTGATTTAATAAATAACCTCTTTATCGAGGTAAATCCGATACCCGTCAAGGAAGCGGTCAATTTAATGGGTGTGAATGCAGGACCTTGCAGACTTCCGCTTTGTGATATGTCAGAGGAGCATAAGGCTGTACTTCGTGCTTCAATGGAAAAGCACGGTTTGATAAAATAAAAAAGGGACGTGAGATCATGACAAATATAGCGATATGCGGTGCAAACGGCAAGATGGGAAAAACCATTTACAACTGCGTTAAAGACCGCGACGACTGCGAAGTTATTGCAGGAATTGATCTGTATACCGAGCAGTATGCGGACTTTCCAATTGTTGCAAGTCCTGCTGAGCTTACTGTGAAGCCTGATGTTATTATAGATTTTTCTAATCCGGCTTCATTAGACGGACTTCTTGAATACTGCCTTTCAACAGGTACGCCTATCGTTGTTGCATCAACAGGCTACAGCGATGAACAGATCGCAAAGATCAGATCGGCAGCGGAACAGATACCGGTATTTTTTACTTTTAATATGTCTTTGGGTATCAATCTTCTTGTACAGCTTGCTAAAAAAGCGGCGGAGGTACTCGGCGACAGGTTTGATATAGAGATCGTAGAAAAGCATCATAACCAAAAGCTTGACGCTCCCAGCGGTACTGCGATAATGCTTGCGAACGCCATTAATGAGACGCTGGATAATTCTAAGCAGTACGTTTACGACCGTCACTCTCGCCGTCAGAAGCGCGCAAAGAGCGAAATAGGTATGCATGCAATCAGAGGCGGTACTATCGTAGGAGAGCATGACGTTATCTTTGCCGGAAACGATGAGGTCATAACGCTTTCTCATGCGGCAGCCTCGAAAACTGTTTTTGCCGAGGGTTCGATAAAGGCAGCCGTGTACCTAAAAGATCAGCCTGCCGGACTTTATGATATGCAGATGCTGATATAAAAGCAGATCACTATAGATCAGAATGAGAGGAAGAATTTGAAATGAGTAGGATAAGAATCGGTATCGCAGGTTACGGAAATCTTGGAAAAGGCGTAGAGCTGGCAATACAGCAGAATGAGGATATGGAGCTTGCAGGCGTATTTACGCGCCGCGAGCCGTCCGCTGTCAAAACAGTATCGGGAGCTAACGTATATAGCATGGCTGATGCTGAAAATATGGCAGATAAAATAGACGTTATGATAATATGCGGTGGAAGCGCGACCGATCTTCCGAAGCAGACGCCCGAGCTTGCAAAGAAGTTCAACGTTATCGACAGCTTTGACACTCATGCTCGTATTCCCGAGCATTTCGCAAACGTTGATAAAGCTGCAAAGGAAAGCGGACATCTTGCGTTTATCTCACTTGGCTGGGATCCGGGTCTATTCTCGCTGAACAGATTGTACGCCGAATCCATACTTCCATGCGGAAAGAGCTATACATTCTGGGGCAAAGGCGTAAGTCAGGGTCATTCCGATGCTATCCGCCGTGTTGAAGGCGTAAAGCGCGGAATACAGTACACTATTCCTATCGAAGAAGCTATGGACGCGGTACGTAGCGGAAGTCAGCCTGAGCTTACAACACGTCAGAAGCATCTCAGGGAATGCTGGGTAGTTCCCGAGAACGGCGCAGACCTTGAAAAAATTGAAGAAACTATCAAAAATATGAAAAATTATTTTGATGAATATGACACGACGGTAAATTTTATTACCGAAGATGAGTTTGATTCAGTTCATAACAAAATGCCTCACGGCGGATTTGTTATGAGAAGCGGATTTACAGGAGCAGGGGAGAGTACGCATCAGATGATAGAGTATTCCCTTAAGCTTGAATCAAACCCCGAATTTACGGCAAGCGTTCTCATATGCTATGCAAGGGCTTTGGCGAGACTGAAAGCTGAGGGCGCAACAGGCTGCAAAACGGCGTTTGACATTGCTCCGGCGTATCTTTCGCCTCTCAGCGGTGAAGAACTGAGAGCTAAAATGCTTTGATGAATAAACGTAAACGAATTGGTTATATCCTGCTTGTAGTAGGCGTTTTGTTTGCTGCTCCGATGTTTTGGGCGTTGGTTTCTTTTGTATTCACGTTATCGACACCTAATAAGAGCATAGGTATAATCGGAGGCGCAGACGGACCTACCGCTGTGTTCATTCTTTCTAAGTTTCTTGGATATAACTTCATTTTTGGCATCATTCAGCTTTTTGTAGGTATTGTTTGTATTGTGCTGTCGATTATTTTTCTGAAAGAAAATAAAAAAGAATAATGAATAAATACATCCTTTCAGCAGATAATATAGCGGAAAGGATGTGTTTTTTATGGTAGAACAGGACACTATAAAGCTTCTGCGCGAATGCGATTCGGGCATAAAAATGGGGATCTCAGCTCTTGACGAGGTCATGGAATACGCTCATAGCACTGATATGCGTAAGTATTTGCAGGACAGCACCAAGGAAAATCAAAAGCTTCAAACCGACCTTCAAGACGTGCTTGCAGACTATCACGATAATGGTAAAGAGCCGAATCCGATAGCATCGGGAATGTCATGGCTGAAAACCAATATGAAGCTTAAAATGAATGAATCTGACAGTACTATTGCCGAGCTTATGACAGACGGCTGCAATATGGGAATAAAGTCGCTGAGTCGCTATATGAACCAGTATAAGGCGGCTGATGAACGCTCAAAAGACTTGGCTAAACGTCTTATCAAGGCAGAGGAAAAGCTTTCTCAGAATATGAGACAGTTTTTATAGTTCGAAAATTAATCCCGAAAGCGGTAAGTTAACCTCTTTCGGGATTTTTATACATATTATTTTCCGAATTGTACTGACGATCAATAGTATAAGCAGAGAATAATTATAGTGAGCTGTGGAATGTTCGCGAGATCACATCGTCCTGCTGTTCTTTTGTAAGCTTAACAAAATTAACAGCGTAGCCCGAAACGCGTACTGTGAGCTGAGGATACTTTTCGGGGTGAGCCTGAGCGTCAAGGAGCGTTTCTTTAGTGAATACATTCACATTAAGGTGATGACCGCCTTTTTCAACGTATCCATCCAATAATTCGATAAGATTATCAACTTGTTTCTGATTATTCATAAATTATTCCTCCCGATCATTAAAATCAACAGAATTTTCAGTAGGCTGACAGCATGCGCCGTTTTTACAAAAATCCGTACTGTTCACAACATTTACTGTTACCTCGGAGCTTTCAATATCAGTAATTATATTAACATGACCGCTGCCTTTTGCCATAAGCGAATCTATCAGTTCGGCAAGCTCTTCTGGTTTCTGAGAATTCATCATGGTTATTCCTCATTTCTCAGCTTATCAAGGTCAATATCTCCGACAAATACCTGCATATCTTTGCCGAGAGCATCAGGAACAATTGAAAATGTATTTGAAATACCATCCTGAGCGTGACGGAAAGGCAATTTTGCAACGGAAGCAAGAGAAGCAGCAGCTCCGTGAGTGTCCCTGCCGTGCATAGGATTAGCTCCGGGAGCAAGCGGCACGCCCATTTTTCTGCCGTCGGGAGTATTGCCGGTTTTTTTGCCGTACACAACATTTGACGTAATTGTCAGTATAGACATAGTAGGGACTCCGTCACGATATGTGTGATGTTTTCTTACGCAATCCATAAACTTACGCACAACCGTAACGGCGAGATCGTCAACTCTGTCATCATTGTTGCCATATTTAGGAAAATCACCCTCGACCTCATAATCTGTAACGATTCCGTTTTCATCGCGTATAACCCTTACTTTAGCGTATTTTATGGCTGAAAGCGAGTCGGCAACAACTGAAAGTCCTGCGATTCCGGTTGCAAAATAACGCTTGACATCTCTGTCGTGCAGAGCCATTTGAAGCTTTTCATAGCAATATTTATCGTGCATGTAATGTATAACGTTTAGGGTATTAACATAAAGTCCTGCCAACCATTCCATCATAGCTTCATATTTATCCCATACATCGTCAAAATCAAGGTAATCGCCTTCAACAGGACGGAATTTCGGACCAACCTGAACTTTCATTCTTTCATCAATTCCGCCGTTTATAGCGTAAAGAAGACACTTTGCAAGATTGGCTCTTGCACCGAAGAACTGCATTTCTTTACCGATACGCATAGAAGATACACAGCATGCTATAGCATAGTCGTCTCCGTGTATAACACGCATCATATCATCATTCTCATACTGGACAGACGATGTTTTAATAGACATTTTTGCACAGTATTCTTTGAATTTTCGCGGTAGCTTCTGTGACCATAGTACAGTCATATTAGGCTCGGGAGCAGTACCGAGATTATCGAGAGTATGCAGATAGCGGAAGCTGTTTTTGGTTACAAGGTGGTGACCGTCAACATCAACACCGCCGATAGATTCAGTTATCCATGTAGGGTCGCCGGAGAAAAGCTCATTGTATTCCGGAGTACGTGCAAACTTAACAATACGCAACTTCATAATGAAGTGATCTATAAGCTCCTGAGCCTGTTCTTCGGTTATAATACCCTTTTCTATGTCACGCTGAATATAAATATCAAGGAAAGTAGATGTGCGTCCTAAAGACATGGCAGCGCCGTTCTGCTCCTTGACTGCAGCAAGATAACCAAAATAAAGCCACTGTACAGCTTCTTTAGCGTTAGATGCGGGACGTGAAATATCAAATCCATAAATACGTCCTAATTCTTTAAGCTCTTCCAACGCGCGAACCTGCTCGGCAAGTTCTTCACGCAAACGTATATTTTTTGAAGTCATGCGCACAAGTGAAGTGTCGATCTGATGCTTCTTGTCAGCAATAAGCATATCAACGCCGTAAAGAGCGACACGTCTGTAGTCGCCTATAATACGTCCTCTGCCGTAAGCATCGGGAAGGCCTGTAATAATAGCAGATTTTCTTGCCATTCTCATTTCAGGAGTATAAGCGTCAAAAACACCCTGATTGTGAGTTTTTCTGTACTTAGTAAAAATCTTAACGATCTCAGGATCTACTTCATAGCCATACTGAGAACAGGCGTTCTGAGCCATACGGATTCCGCCAAAAGGCTGAAGAGAGCGCTTAAAAGGTTTATCTGTTTGAAGTCCGACTATTTGTTCCAAATTTTTGTTAAGATAACCTGCTTCGTGAGAAGTGATGGTGGAAACGATTTTCGTATCCATATCAAGGACACCGCCCGCTTCACGTTCAAGTCTGCTAAGCTCTGTTATTTGTTCCCAAAGCTGTTTGGTAGCTTCAGTCGGAGCGGCAAGGAAACTTTCGTCTCCGTCGTACGGGGTATAATTTTTTTTAATAAAGTCACGGACATTAACAGAAGTAGTACACCAACGTCCTTGTTTGAATCCGTCCCATTCCTGTGGATATTCGGTAATTAAGTGAAGCATTTCATCAGATCCCATCTATTTATTTTACAATCAAATTATATCATATTGTTTATAATTTGTCAATCTCATAATATAGGATTTTTATTAAGCAATTATGTGTATTCGTTAAAATATAATTCATAACAAGCCAACAACTTTAAACAATAGAAACAATTCAGTGAAAAGTGTTGTTTGCAACTATTATGCTTAAGGCAACACCGCACAAAGCACGCCTGACGGCTTCATCTGCTTGCATATTTGACCTCATATTACACAAATTTTCCTTGTAATACAACAGTATTGCTGCGTCAAATTTATGCAATCTGACTGCGCATCTGACGCACAATCTTTGTGCGGTGTTGCCTTAGAGCCTGTTTAGTATCTCACTGCGCACGCCTTTTCGGCAAAATTTGCCGATTACTGCGTTGAAAAAGCTCACCATACGACAGTATGCTTTCACTTTTTCGCCTTGTTCTCGTCAAATTTATACTCAAAAATCCGCACACATTGAGATACTAAACAGGCTCTTAAAAATATTACTTGTTCTTTTGCTTATCATTTTTGAAGGATTTAACTTTGGAGCGGCTTTTATTTTTCTTGAAATTAAATATCTTTTTTTCTGAATTTGTTGGCGGTTCAGTATCAATACATTCTATTCCTAATTGCTTTTCTTTATTTTCTAAGTTCTCAAAGAACAGCTTATATGCTGTAGCTGCCAAGGGTACGCCGATAAGCATTCCGACAACGCCAAATAGGCTTCCTCCGACTGTTACAGCGGCAAGAACCCAAATTCCTGGAAGTCCTATCGAGTTTCCGACTACTTTCGGATAAACTACATTTCCCTCCAATTGCTGCAGGATAATGAGGAATATGAGAAAAATAAGAGTCTGCATAGGACTTTCGGTAAAAATTATAAATGCGCTTACGCCGGCTCCGATAAATGCGCCGACAACCGGTATCAAAGCAGTTACTCCAACAAGAACCGAACTCATAGCGGCATATGGAAGCTTTAATATTTTCATTCCGATATAGCAGAAACATCCTAAAAGAATAGCTTCCAGGAATTGTCCTATAAAAAAGCTTTTAAATGTAGAATCGGCTGTCCTGAATATTTTGTTGATCATGTTGTTTATTTTGTCGCTGACAAATACTTTTTGAATGCGCTTAACATCCCGACGAAGCTTATCCTTGCGGAGAAGCAAGTATATAGCGAAAATAAGCGCCAATACGAAATTTGTGACCACTCCTGTTACAGTACCTACTATTCCCACAGCTGATGTAATGATACCCATAACGCCATTTTGTATAACATCGGCAGCTTTCTCCGTTATTGACGCCCAGTCCAGAGATTTTACATCAAATTCATTGAAAAGATTCATAGCCTCTTTTTGAATATCAGGATATTCGGCGAGCTTTTTAATGATGTCTCCGCTAAGTTTATCAAGAAGAGGCGGTATTTCACCCGAAATAAGCTTTACTGCGTTTATCATTTCCGGTATGACTATTTTTAATACGAGAGCAATTATAGCAGCAGCACAGAAAAAAGAAAGTACAATACAGACAGGACGCCTTGTAAGTCTGATTAACTTAGTGTCTGTTTGGGGAAAATAATGTTTTTCAAATGCGCTTAATATGATATTAAAAATATATGCTGTAATTGCTCCGAGAAGCAGTGGATATACGGCGTTGTATGCCACTGCGAGCAATTTCCCGAATAAGCTGAAATGTTTTACGACAAAACAAATAACTATTATCATCAGCGCTATAATACCATATCGTTTGAGTTCCTTTTTCTCCATAAAATCCTCCAATAATTCACTATACTAAAATTATTATACAATTTCTATATGTATAAAAGATGTTAAAAAACAAAAAATATTATAAATAAAATTTAATATTTAATATTATTATGAAGTTGACGTGAAAACAAATACATGCTATAATAAAAGAAATTATTTACTATAAATTGAATTGAACGGCGGTGATAGTTTGAATACAGAAATATATACTTTAGGCAGAGTGATAATTGATAAAAGCTTTCATACGCAGAGCGGAAACGAACGCTTTTTCAGCTATTTCGGAAATGATGTTACCTACTCGATACGTCGGACTATATATGAGGACGATTTTAAGCGTCTTGCAGAATGCGTATCCGAATCTGAATCAGGAGCAATTAAGAAAACCGTAATCCGAATGAAAGGAATAAACGGTAAGCTGAGGTGGATATTAGCTTCTGTGCGAACCGTAAAAAACGAATCCGAATCGTTGTATATAATAGATTTAAGCGACATATTTTCATTGAATGAAATTGTTTCGGATAATGAGCGCAAATTGTCAGAATACAGATATGTATTAAGTCTTTCTATGGATATAGCCTTTGAGTACAGTTTTGAAACACGGTGCATACGAATTTATATGCCTGATTGCTGCCGTGAAAACGTTCTTATTGATGAAGAACTTGAAAACTGGCAAAAACGCTCTATTGAATCAGGCTGGGTATTGTCTCGCTATATTGAAACATTCAACACGCTTTGCCGTGATATAAAAAATGGCGTGTATCGTTTTGATTATGAATTTGAAACTTCAATGCTCACTGAAGGAAAAACAAGAGAAATGTGTCTTTTTCGAGGTGTGACAATATATGACGATCCAAAAACGCGCAGGGTTATTGGACTTATATCCGTCATAAGCTCGCGTCAAAAGTCAAAGGACATAAATCTTGCCTTGGAAGCAAATAAAGATTCACTTTCGGGACTTCTCAACAAACGTGCCGTGACTGATTTTGCAATTGATATACTTTCTGCTAAACCGTCATATAACATTAATTTAGTTATTCTCGACATTGACAATTTTACTGATATTAATACGAGTTACGGACATCTTTTCGGAGATGAAGTAATATATACCATTGCCGGAATTGTTAAAAAAGAGTTAGGCACACGCGGTATTGCGGGAAGAATAAGCGGAGGCGGTTTTTTGATCGTCATTGAAAATACTCGTGATGAGGAAGATCTCAGAGGTATTTTAAGAGCAATACGTACCAATACGGAATATGCCTTTAATGATCGTTTTGAGAATTTTCGTCTTACCTGTTCCATGGGAATTTCCACATATCCAATTGACAGCTCAGACTATGACGAGCTTTTTATGCAGGCTGATAAAGCGCTGTACATTGCACAGCAAAAAGGAAAAAACCGATATGTTATATATGACGTAAATAAGCATGGAAGTGTTGAACGTGATATTGAAAATAAAATAGCTTACCTAAGCGGCAAAAAAAATTCCAATGACAAGCTAACTTTCGCAGCCAATCTTTCGGAGGGTCTCGTTTTCGGACGTATTCCGGATATTTCGGTTTTATTGGAACAAATACGCTCAGAATTCAGAATTGATGATATATGCGTATTTGCGGGTAAAGATATGAGCCTGATTTTAAGCTGTGGAAACGCTGCGTCCAGAAATGCGACCTATCTTCTTGAAAATGGATATAGCGAACGTTTTTCAGGGGACGGCATATTTGTTATTGATAATGTGAATGAGCTTGAAGACCGCGACGACGAAGCGTTTGCGCAGCTTACCTCAGAAAATATTGGAGGAGCTGTACAGTATCTTATGACAGACGACAGTGTGATAAAGGGTTTGATTTCTTTTTGCTACATTGGACGATTTAAAAAATGGGCGGTATCAGATTTGAATTACTTGGCTGTACTTGGAAGGGTAATAACATCTATACTGAAAAAGCAGGCATTCATATAATTGCAGACGATGTCGCCCGTCTCTTAGGCGGCGAACATCTTTAGATTCAGTCGGAGATACAATCTCCGACTGAATCCGGCTTACTATCGTAAGCCTTCTGCTTGTTGAAAGCAGAGCTTTGAATCGTTAACCATATTACAATCAATTTACAATTCAATTAATATACAGCGAATTCTGTTGACAAGAAATGTACAATATGTTAAAATACAGATGTCTTAATCGCAAAGCGAGGTCGATTATATGAAAAAATGTTTTAAATACACTTTGTATAGTTTAATACTGCTTATATTTACGGTTTTTCTGAGCAGCTGTCATTCAATGTATCCTATCAGTTTTGAATTTGAAGGGTATTACATGGTTGATAAAACTATAGATATACTTATTCCTATAAGCGAAAACGATACAAATTACATTGATTCGGCAACAAGATATTATAATATATTAAGTAAATATAAGCAGTTTCAGGGAAATTACGATGATGAGGATATAGAAGATGAATTGAAAAAAACCGAAATTTACAAATACAATGAAAACGGTTACAAAAGCATGCTGTGTCATTTCCGCACAGAAGATTTTTCAAAGAGCTCTATAGATGATAACAAAGTCAACATTTCTATATACTTAGACAGCAAACAAAAATTTAAACAGTTATGTGAAGAATATAAGACATTTCGTATTGCAGTTGTCGGCATGAAAGGAGAAATTCTGAATATTTCCGAAGAAATTCCCTTTAAGTCAAGTAAAGAATATTATATTGATAATGATATTTCTTATGACCCGATAAATAACACTGTATCGCCTGTATATTTAAGACAGGGTAAATTCAGATTTTGGCTGCTTTTAATTGATATGCTTATGTATATAGCGCCTGTTTGGTCTATTGCATTGCTTATAGCAGTTATATTTCTTAAAGATGCGAAAAGTCTGAAATTTCCGTACAGTATTTTTGAATCGGCAGCTATGACGCTTCCGCTGACTGTTTTCCTTGCAGTAAGATATGATGATGCAATAAAATCAACACTTACACAAAATGCTGCGCTTGAGCAATTTTTTGATTTAGGTGATATATCTGTATTGAGTATCATATTCGTATTTATTCCGTATGTATCTTTTCTTACCATAACGATTCTGACTTGTATAAAAAAGACAATGAAAAGATAAGATGATACTGAATATAGATATGAAAAATAAATATATAATATTTAAGGCAAGTATAAAATTAATACTTGCCTTTTACACTTGACACTTTGTCTCGGATATTCCACTATGGAGTATCGCAGTGCATATAATTAATAATATATACAAATAAAGAGGTAAAATAAATGATTTATACAATAACATTTAATCCGGCAATAGATTATGTGATCCATGCTGATAACATAAATTTTGGCGCAGTAAACAGAGCAGCAAGAGAGGAGATTTATTTCGGCGGAAAGGGAATAAATGTTTCGATCATTCTTGCGGAACTTGGAATACCGTCGAAGGCTTTGGGCTTTACGGCAGGTTTTACAGGGGAAGCTATTGAAAAGGGAATCCTCGAAATGGGAATAGAAACAGACTTTGTGCATCTTGATAATGGTTTTTCAAGAATAAACGTTAAAATAAAAACAGAAAACGAAACGGAAGTTAACGGACAAGGACCTGATATTCCCCAGAAAAAATTAACCGAACTTTTCCAAAAGCTTGATGCTGTAAATACTGGAGATACGATCGTTCTTGCAGGCAGTATTCCGTCATCGCTGCCTTCTGATGTTTATGAAAAAATTCTTTTATATCTTAACAGCAAAAAAATAAGAGCCGTAGTTGACGCAAGCAAAGAACTTCTTGTGAATGCTCTTAAATACAAGCCGTTTTTAATAAAGCCCAACAATTTCGAACTGGAAGAAATATTTGGAGTTTCAATCAGTAATTTTGACGAAATAATAAAATATGCAAGGAAGCTTAAAAATATGGGTGCAGTCAATGTTCTTGTGTCAATGGCAGGTGAGGGCGCTGTTTTAGTAGATGAGAGAAACGAAATTCATACCATAGGAGTATGCAAGGGTGTTGTAAAAAATTCAGTAGGAGCAGGCGATTCGATGATCGCAGGTTTTATTGCAGGCTGTGAAAATAACGATTATGAATATGCATTGAAACTTGGAACTGCGTGTGGGGGAGCGACTGCATTTTCCGGAAGTCTTGCAAAAAGGGAAGATATTTTCAAGCTAATGAAGCAACTTTGAAATTTTATTTTTTCATGTAACATTTTTCATTTTTGCTGCGATAGTATATAGTGAAAGGAAAAATTTCCAGCTGTGAAAACAGACTGCAAGTTTAGAACTTGTTCTCATAGGCTATTGCACATCTCTTTTCGGCAAATTTTACCGACAGCTACGTTGAAAAAGTTCACCATACGGCAGTATGCTTTCACTTTTCCGCCTTGCGCTCAGTAAAATTATGCGCGAAAATCCACGCACAGATCCTATGAGAACAAGTTCTTAAAACGAGGTGAAGCCGTAATGACAGAGGAGAACCTGCGAGAGCTTATCGCAGAATCACAAAGAAACGGTTTCAAAGTACTTTTTAAGCAATATCAGAACTATGTATATACAATAGTATGGAGTCGAATAAGAAAAATAGGCTCGGCAGAGGATGCCGAGGAAGCCGTAAGTGATACTTTTGCCGATATTTTTCTTAATTTTTCAACTATAAATGAAGGTTCTTTGCAGGCATATATTGGCACGGTAGCGAAGAGAAAGGCGATAAACAAATATCGCAGGCTTGTTTCAGAAAAAGCCGTACCTACAGATGATGATGAGATTTTAAATCTGCCTGATGAAACGGATATAGCTGCCGATTCTGAAACTTTGGAACGAAACAGGCTGATTTATGAGAAAATACGTTCTCTCGGTGAACCGGATGCCTCTTTGATAATACAAAAATACTATTATGATCGTAAGTCAAAAGATATAGCGAATGACTTTAATATGACTCACGGAGCTGTTAGAGTACGTTTGAACCGTGCCTTGAAAAAATTAAAAGAACTGCTAATAAATGAAAATATATCGTTAAAGTGAGGTGATATTCTGTGAGTCGGAAAAAATTTTTTCTTAAAAATATTGATAGTGAATCAGCGGATAAGATTTCGGAAAATTATCCTGCCGAATGGAATATGGACAGGGTTTTCGATTTAAGCTGCAAAAAATACCTTGCGTTAAAAAAAAATATCGAATCCAAATGTGAACATGAATTGTATGAAAAAGATGAAATATTTGAATTTTCCGATACCAAAAAAGGTAGAGATTTCTTGTCCCATATTTTCACGCTCAATAAATTAATAGCGGCAGTATGTGCGGCGGCAATTATTATGCTTGCAAAAATGGTGTTTGCTACTCCTAATAATATAAATTCCCCTCCGGATATTATCGAACAAAATCCCATTGCCTCACATGAATGTCGAACAACTTCCGCTAAAGAAAACAATTCTTTCAACTCTACTGCGTTATATTCGGATGTTTTTATTTCTGTTGATACCAAATCAACTGATGTTGCTTTACATGGATTAATGAATAATCCTACAGAATCAATTGAGGAAACAGAAGAAAAATTTACAGAAATTATCGAAGAAACGCAATACCAACCTCCTGAGGAAGAACATTACGATAAAACAGAAGAAACGATACAGTCAGAACTTATTGAAACGAAACAAACCGAACAAATGGCAATAACAACTCAAGCTGCACAAACAACTGAACCTATTACAACAGCTTCATCTGAAAAAAGAGGATATTTTCATATAAATAAAGGAAATTATATCTACAACTCAGAAGAATTTGATGAATTGGTATATATCCGCACTGACGATACTCCTGTTGAGAAAAGGACTCACGTCATAGATACTGAAGAGTTTTCCGTTTGTGACGACTCGGATTCCAAAAAGAAAATAAAGGCAGAAAAAAGCGGTCAGATTTATCTTCTCTACACTATTGATTATGAGGAATTTTCAATGAATCTTAATCCAAAATTTGATTATGATATAGAATATTTTGAAATTAATGGCAGACCTGCTATTTACAAAAACGACAGAACTCAGCCTGACGAACAATATGAGTATATAATGCTTATGTGGGACGACGGCTGCCATATATCATTTACTTTTGGCTTACAAATGTATTATGATGAAATGTTGAAGCTGGCTGAATGTTTTTAGCCTGAAATAAAGAAAACGGAGGAAATCACTATGAAGAAAAGGATATTGCAGCTGCTGCTCGCAGCCGGTATAGTCAGTGCATTGGGAGGGAATGCCATAATGCCGATTTGTTCGGCGGAATCTGAAAACGCTCCTATAACAGCGGAAACAGAGTCTATAACTGAGGAGAAGCTCCGCGAGATATTGCCAAAGACCATAGAGGAATTTACAGAGTTTACAGAGAAAAACGGAATTGTTTCAGTTCATGGCAATTATATAGTTTACTGTGATAAGATAAACTACAGTACGGGCGCTGAGGTAGTTATGGAACAATTAGGTACTGCGGAAATAAAGGAAGCGTTTAAATACAATATAAAAACTGACGAGCCTTTACCTCCCGGATCTTCAAGTACTGAAGTGATCGTTTATGAAGCAGTTTCTTCGGGAACTGTAAAGGTAACGATATCTCAGGGACGTGTTTGGGAATGGGAACAAAGCCATCAGGTAAAAGATCTTAGTTTCTATGAAGTAAATGCTGATATGACAGTTACGAAAATAAATGAGGAAGACTTTGTTGCTCCTGTAAGGGGAGACGCAAACGGAGACGGCATTTTTTCTATAGCCGACTTTCTCATGCTTGAAAAGTGGCTTCTGGGTGAAGGAGAACTGACATGCTGGAAAAATGTCGATCTTTGTAAAGACAGTGTTATAGACGTATACGATTTTTGTATAATGAGAACTGAGGTTTCGGAGAGCAAGCCTGATTATACTGTTTTAAGTGTTGAATTAATGAGGGGCAACAACAGCATTGATAAAGTCCAAAAAAGCATATATACTGCATCTTCCATGGCTGAGCTTTATACGCTGCTCAGCACTGCGGAGTCTTGTGAGTTTGATGGCTGCAGCTGCGGATTTGATGATGTGCGGACGCTCGTTCCCAACGGTGTAGATGAAAAATTTTTTGAAGCCAATGTTCTTATTGCAGTTTACAACAGAGCAGAAGCTGGAAATGTAGTTTTAAATATTGACAGGATTGAGAAAACAGCCGGCTTGCTCACAGTATATACAACTACTGAGTATCCCGAGTATGCAACACCTGATATGGCGTATTACAGGGGATTTATAGCTGTAAGTAAAACTTATTTTGAAGGCGTTTCAAAGGTTGAAAGGAACGATACAGAAATAAGAGAATTGAGCTTTTCAGGTGCAGAAAAATTTTAATAAAATCATATCCGCAGATAACTGCAATAATTGTTTTAAAATATTTAAGTACTGTTCCTACACCATCTGCCGATTACAGAGAAAAATTAAAAACGGGCGGAGAAATAGAGAAAAAGTATCTGCAAAACGGTAATTACGAAACGACTTATCAAGAAGATATAGCTATGCAAAATTTTGAAAAATATGAAATATGGTATCCTGCCGAATTGAAAGATTCAAACAGAAAATATCCGATAATTGTTGTAAACAACGGAACAGGCTGGAAAGCGTCAAGGTCAAAAAATATTTATGAATATTATGCCTCATGGGGATTTATCGTAGTTGGAAACGAGGAATCTTATTCCTGGAATGCTTTCGGTGCGGAAATGGCAATAAAACATATGCAAAGCCTGAACGATAATCGGATGATTAACGAAAAAGAAAATGTTTTTTATCAGAAAGCAGATTTTGAAAACGTTGGAATTATTGGTCATTCACAAGGTGGCGTTGGCGTAATTAAGGCAATAACAAATACTGAGCATAAGAGTATTTATAAAGCGGCAGTTGTTTTATCTCCTACTAATAAAGAACTTGCAGAGGGTTTGGAATGGAATTATGATGCGAGTCATATAGATATTCCTATTATGTTGATATCAGGAGAAGGCGGCGGTGACGATTGGGTAGTTACAGGCGAACAGCTTACAGCTATCTATGAGAATATTAATTCTGAAAAAAATATGATGAGAAGAAAAAGTACAGCACATGGAGAAACGCAATTTTCAGAGGACGGTTATGTAATGGCATGGTTTATGTGGCAGTTACAGGGCGATGAAGAAGCAGCTAAAGCATTTATTGGTGATGCTCCCGAAATTATAAATAATGAGTTGTATCAAGACCAAAGAATAAATATGAAGATTATGAGATAAATAAGGTGGTAAGGATATTTTGAATTAATGAAAACTGTTAAAAAGATATGCAAGATTGTTAAGTGGATTTTTATTGCTGTATTGATTTTAATTTTAAGGCGGAAAGATAGAGAAAAAGTATTTACAGAATGGAGACTATGAGGTTAAAAAACAACTGCAAAAGAAGAAAAGCCCATTAAAAATTATATGATGGATAGGATTTATGCGAGCCGGACTTGTTGTCCGGCTTATCTTTTATGGCTTTCCTTTGCAAGATCTGACAAGTGAACATCTATATCTTTCTGATGCATCTGTATAAAAAGTTAAAGGAAAAAATGTATTGGACATGGTGTCAATAGCATGATATAATGTTATTAAAGCATACTATATAGATATGCAAAATTAGTATAGTAGCCGCAGGAGGGATAACATGGAAAGGTCAATTGAAACAAAGTGTCTTCATTTAGAAGAAACAGAGGGTTGTACAGTAAATTACGGTGCGATCAGTTATCCGATTTATCAGACAGCAACATATGCACATGAGGGCATTGGAAAAAGTATGGGATATGATTATTCACGTCTGCAAAATCCGACAAGGGAACATCTTGAAAAGGTTGTAGCAAGTCTTGAAAACGGAACTGATGCTTTTGCATTTACGTCTGGAATGGCTGCAATTTCGCTGTTAATGGAAATTTTCAAGCCCGGAGATCATATCATTGCAGAATCCGATTTGTACGGCGGAAGTATTCGTCTTTTCAGAAATGTATCTGAAAAAAACGGCGTTAAATTCTCAAATATTGACTGTTGCAGAGAGAATATAGAGAGCTTCATAAATGAAAATACAAAGGCGATTTATATAGAAACACCCACAAATCCCATGATGAATGTAACGGATATTTCTGCTGTATCGGAAACAGCAAAAAAGCATGGTCTGCTTTTGATAGTTGATAATACTTTCATGTCGCCGTATTTTCAGAATCCCCTTGATTTGGGGGCGGATATTGCAGTACACAGCGGAACGAAATATCTTGGCGGTCACAATGATACGCTTGCAGGATTTTTAGTGACCAAAAGAGCCGATATAGCAGTGCAGACACCATATTTTGAAATTTTGGCAAACTGGCTGAAAAAACATCATAACTGGGACGTTCAGGAAAAATGGCTGATCAAAACTCCCGGAGTTGTATTTGCGCTTGCCATGGCAGTAAAAGCGTATACGGAAATTGGTGAAAGCGTTCTGATACAGACACCTGTATATTATCCCTTTTATGAAGTCATTCGGGAAAACGGCAGAAAAATCGTTGAAAATGAATTGTATCTCGGAGACGATAATCGCTATCATATTGATTTTGAAGATTTTGAAAAGAAAATCAGTTCTGAAAAAGTCAGGCTGTTTATTCTTTGCAGTCCGCATAATCCGGTCGGGCGTGTGTGGACGGCGGAGGAGCTTGCTAAACTTGGAGATATTTGTGTCAAACATGGTGTAATTGTTGTGAGTGATGAAATTCATGCGGATTTTGTATTTCAGGGCAGACATCATGTGTTTGCATCTCTGAAAAAAGAATTTGAGAATATCAGTGTTACCTGTACCTCTGCAAGCAAAACATTCAATCTGGCGGGACTTATGATGTCAAATATTTTTATTCCGAACCGTGAATTAAAGCAGAAATTCCGCAGGGAACTTGATGCCGCAGGAACAAGTCAGCTTGGCATTATGGGTCTTGTTGCAACAGAGGCGGCATACAGTTACGGCGAAGAATGGTATAGGTCAATGCTTGAATATGTGAGAGAAAATATCGGGTTTACAAAAGAGTATATTGCTGAAAATATTCCCGATGTTTCCGTGATTGACATTGAAGGTACATATCTTGTATGGCTTGATTTCCGCAAAACGGGGCTGTCTGCGAAGGAGCTTGACAGGCTAATTATTAATAATGCAAAATTATGGCTTGACAGCGGAAAGATCTTCGGAAAATGCGGAGAGGGTTTCCAGCGTATCAATGCAGCCTGTCCGAGAAATATTCTGAAAGAGGCGCTTGACCGTATCAAAAGTATAATATATTAAAGGTGGTTATATATATGAAAAAGAAAGTTTTAAGTGTAAGTAAAATAACCGGAATCATCAATCTTTTGATTTCTGTTTTTGTTTTTGTGGCTATTAACACGTTTCTTCACCCATGCAGCTGAGAAAAATCCATGCGTCGTCCCGATAGTGGAGAAATCCTTGTTGACGGCAAAAATATATTCACTGAGCTGAGTGAAAAAGAGTGCACGAAACTTCGCAGCACAAAAATAGGTTATATGATGCAGGGAAACGTTCTGATTCCTGAGCTTGATGTTTTGAACAATATAAGAATGCCGGCAGAAATATAGATGAAACTGAATTTCAGAAATTTCTTGAAATTCTGCATATCACGCATATTCTGAAATCCTATCCGTCAGAGGTTTCCAGTGGGGAATACCGCAGAGTAATACTGGCAAGAACTTTACTGCTTCATACGGATATTTTGCTTGCGGATGAGCCTACATCAAATTTAGACGCCGGCAGTGCTGAAATTGTTCGTAATGTGCTAAAAGAGTATGCCAATGAGAATCATATTCTTATTGTCTCTACGCACGATTCTATTTTGGCGGTACAGGCAAGAAAAAATCTTTGTATGGGTTATTGAATCAGTCTATGGTTTGCGATAGATTTTGTATATAACAAAATTTTTTCAAAAACCCTTGACAAAATGAAAAATTTGGTGTATACTAAGTACATACCCGATAAAACCTATACAAAAAATAGGATAAATAAGAAATTATTTTACGGAGGTAATTATCATGAGCAATATTAAAGAAAGTGCACTGGAACTGATCGGCGGTACACCGATACTTAAACTTAACGGCTATGCAAGGAAAGCCGGAATAAACAATGCAACCATTCTCGCAAAGCTGGAGTATCTTAATCCGGCAGGTTCAGTGAAGGATAGAATTGCATTGGCAATGATTGAAGATGCCGAAGCCAAGGGGATTTTGAAACCCGGTGCAACGATCATCGAGCCGACTTCCGGCAACACTGGTATCGGACTTGCGGCTGTAGCAACATCTAAGGGATACAAGGCGATCCTCACACTTCCTGATACCATGAGCGTTGAAAGAAGAAATCTCCTTAAGGCATATGGCGCTGAACTTGTACTTACCGAGGGCGCTAAGGGAATGAAAGGCGCTATTGCAAAAGCAGAGGAGCTTAATCAGCAGATAGAGGGTTCTGTCATTCTTGGACAGTTTGTCAATCCTGCAAATCCGGCAGTTCATAAGGCAACAACAGGTCCGGAGATCTGGGAGCAGACAGACGGTAAGGTTGACATCTTTGTTGCAGGTGTAGGAACAGGCGGTACGGTCACAGGTGTCGGCGAATATTTGAAGGAGCAGAATCCCAATGTGAAGATCGTTGCAGTTGAACCGACAGGCAGCCCTGTTCTTTCAGAGGGCAAAGCAGGTCCTCACAAGATTCAGGGCATTGGAGCAGGTTTCGTTCCGGAGACGCTCAATACCTCCGTTTACGATGAGGTTATTACAATTGAAAATGAAGATGCGTTTGCAGAGGGCAGACGTTTTGCGCAGAGCGAGGGAATCCTTGTAGGTATCTCCTCCGGTGCAGCGCTCAAGGCGGCAACTATCCTTGCACAGCGTCCTGAAAATGCAGGAAAGATTATTGTTGCACTTCTTCCTGATTCAGGCGACAGGTATTTGTCTACACCGATGTTCGGCAATAACTGATATGGACAATAAGCAGGCTATCGAACTGATTTATCAGCTTGTTAAATCACTGAAATATGGAAATATAAATATTGTGATTCAGGACGGCAAAGTAGTTCAGATTGATAAAACGGAAAAGATAAGAGTAAAAGACTGACCGGACAACCGGAGGTTTGCCAAACAGATACAGCATAAAAGCTGTGACTGGCATACCTCCGTTTTTTTGATGCCGGCGCTGTTGGAACAGCATAGGTCTGCAAAACTGAAATTTGTGGTTCAAATCTACTCGGCATCGCCAGTATAAGAGAAAGAAGGATGAACATGGATAATGAAAAGAAGTATTTAAGCTGTGCGGATTGCGGTGTTATGAATTGTGCATTGCGAAACGGAACTTACCCTGAATTTTGCCCTACGGTAGCTCTGACAGAAGAAGAAATTAACGAGATTACCAAGCTCTATACGAATAATCGTGTGAATAAGAAGGTCGCTGTTGCAGCAGCGGAGGTCGAGGGCGGTTTTTATGGAAAGTACGCCCGTGTGGAGGAGATAATCGAGTTTGCACATAAAATAGGTGCAAAAAAGATCGGTATTGCGACTTGTATCGGGTTACTGGAGGAAAGCAGGATTTTTGCAAAAATTTTAAGACTGAACGGTTTTGAAGTATATGGTATCAGCTGTAAAGTAGCCTCTGTCAACAAAACGGATATCGGTATTGATGAAAAATACACCTGCGTTACAGGAAATGTCATGTGTAATCCGATTATGCAGGCTATGCCAATGTATATGCAGGACTGATCATTATTGCAGTGATGTTTTTTATCATCATTACCCTGTTGTTCAAGGTGCGTGAGAAACTCCTCGTATGGCAGAAAGGAGTGATAAAATGGTAGGTATCCGCTTTGAAAATGTAAAAAAAGAATTTCAGCTTGAAGATGGAACGATCGTCAATGCACTGAACGGAATAAATCTTGACATTCACTGTGGAGATTTTGTTTCGCTGATAGGTCCATCGGGATGTGGGAAATCCACCATGCTTCGCCTGCTTGCAGGTTTTGACCGTCCCACGGACGGCAAGGTCTACCTTGATGATACAGAGATTCAAAAACCCTCCCACGACAGAGGACTTGTCTTTCAGGACCACAACCTGTTCCCATGGCTGACGATTTATGATAATATTGCATTTGGTTTAAAGGTGCGGCACATCTTCAAGAATAACAAAAAATGGTGGATGATTTTATTGAACTGGTTGGATTGAGGGGATTTGAAAAATCCTATCCACATCAGTTATCCGGTGGAATGTGTCAAAGAGCTTCTCTTGCCCGTGCATTGAAAAGATACTTAAGGTCGACCTTGCATATCCAAGAGACAGAAATAACTCGGAGTTTATCCGTGTCCGAAATGAAATACTACAAATCCTGGATTTTGCAGGCAAGGAAAAAGACCCCGAATATATGATTTAAGGCAGCATCGCACAAATTCTGTGTAGCATGCCTAAAGAAAGGAATAATGAAAATGATTATCAAAAAATGGCTGCTGTATTGGTATCAGGTTTGATGATAATTTCGGTGGTAGGTTACGGTACACAAAGCAGCAATGTACCGGATGATGAATATGTGCTGAAAATCGGAGAACCGGTTGGCGGACTCTGCCATGCACCCTTGCAGATAGCAATGGAAAATGGATCCATTGATGAGGAAGGTATTAAGTGGGAGCGAGTTGATTTTGGCAGCGGAGATATTCAAGCGGCACTTGGTGCAGGATCCATTGATTGCGGTTTTGGACTTGTGGGAAAATTTGTACATCCCATTGAAAACGGACTTAATATGGTTATGACTGCAGGTATGCATACCGGATGTACAAAAATTCTTGTTGCCGGCGATTCGGGGATAGAATCAATTGAAGATCTGAAAGGAAAAACAATTGCCGTTTCATCTTTGGCTGGTTCAGAAGCGGTTACAGCCAAGAGAGCGCTGGCAGCTGCCGGCATTGATGTTTCCGCCGGAAGCTCCGAGGTAGAATTTGTGATCTACAATGTGGCAGACCAGCCGGCTGCGTTGATCAACAATGCGGTTGATGCTATTGCGACACCCGACCTCGTTGCCACTTCCGCCGAAAGTGAATAAGGTCTGACTGTTCTGCTTGATGCTGCTGTAACCGAACCGTATGCTTCTGAATACTGCTGTGTCAGCTTTGTTTCTCAGGAACTTGCAGAAAAACATCCGAAAATTGCAGCTGCATACACCAGAGCAGTTCTGAAAGCTTCCGCATGGGTGGAAGAACATCCCGAGGAAACAGCGGCTATCCAAATCAACGGAGAGTATGTCAGTGGTGATGTAGAAACTAATGCCGCCATTCTGGCAAGCTATCAGTACATTCCCAGTGTGCGGGGCGGATACGATGCGCTTGTGAATGTTTGCAGCGATATGAAAGCAATCGGTCTGTTAAAAGACGGTACAGATGTGGATGCTATGACGTTTCCACACAGCACTACTCATTTGCAGTCAAGGCATTTGTGAACACCGTTAAGGAATTTGACACCTTTGAATATGAGTTTGCAGTCTATGAAACGAAAACACCTGAAGTGATAAATGATGTTGCTTCCATGAAAAGTGAAATCGGTATGCTGTATCTCAGTGACTTTAACAGACAGGTTATCACTAAGATTCTGCAAACAAATCATCTGGAGTTTCATCATCTCATTGACTGCGGAGTCTATGTCTACCTATGGAAAGAACATCCCCTTGCAAGCAGTAAAAAAATAACTTTTGAGGAGCTTGAAAGCTATCCGTGCCTGACCTTTGAGCAGGGAGATAAAAGTTCGTTTTACTTTGCAGAGGAGATCTACAGCACATCTGATTATGCACGAGTGATAAAAGCATCAGATCGTTCCACTATGCTGAATCTGATGAAAGGTCTGAACGGCTACACGTTCTGCTCCGGAATTATCTGCGGCAGTCTTAATGGCGACGACTATGCCGCCGTACCGATTGATGATGACAGCATTATGGAAATTGGCTATATTACAAGGAAAAACGCACTTCTAAGTGAAGTCGGAAATGTATATATCAGAAAACTGAAAGAATATTTGAATGTCTGAATATCGGGTGAGCAATATGCTCGCCCGTTTTTTCAGCTTTTGATGGGCTGTTATGTCAAGTACTACTCTGATTTTGGCGATTATACACGCACGATTACCGGTCTGCTTGTCATTGGTATTGTCGTTATTACTGTGACATTTCTGTTTAACAGATTTCAGCAGTATTTTTTGCGTTGGAAAAGGTAATGCCTTATAGATTGAATCTATAACTTGTTATAGATAATGCATATTAGACAAATAGGCGATATAGGTGTATAATAATAGCAGAGCAGGAAACACTGTGAAAAAAATTGGAGGTAATGTAACATGAGTACAAAAGACATTAACAATAAATTCTGGAATGAGGAACTTGAAACAATGCCCCGTGAGGAGCTTGAAAAGAAGCAGCTTGAGGATTTGAAAGAGATCGTGAAGTTTTCCTATGACAACGCTCCCTATTACAAGCGTTCATTTGATGAAGCAGGTGTAAAGCCGGAGGATATTCACACTCTCGCCGATATTCAGAAGTTCCCCTTAATCAACAAGACAACGCAGCGTGACACACAGGGCGTTGGCTCGTTCCTTGGTGAATTATGTGCCGTTCCCGAAGAAGATGTTGTGTTTATTTCAACATCGTCAGGCTCGACGGGAGTGCCTACGATGAGTCCGTTTACCAAAAAGGATTTTGATGAATTTCAGGATACGGAAAGCCGCTGGTTCTGGCAGATCGGCATGAGACCAAATGACCGCTATGTTCACGCGCTGAATTTTTCCCTGTATGTTGGCGGTCCTGATGTGATCGGCGCACAGAACCTTGGCGCATTGTGTATCTGGGGTAGTACCCTCCCTAGCGAAAGACTGCTGTTTATTCTGAAAACCTATCAGCCTACGATTATCTGGACAAGTCCGTCCTATGCATGGCAGCTGGGCGAAAAGGCGAAAATAGCAGGCATCGACCCCAAAAAAGATCTGTCTATCAAGAAAATTATCGTTGCAGGAGAGCTTGGCGGTTCTATTGACGCAACACGAAAGGCGATTGAAGACCTATGGGGCGCTGAGGTTTACGACTTTTACGGACTTTCTGATATTTTTGGCGCTTGTGCTGCACAATGCGAGTATCATGACGGTCTGCACATTGCGGAAAATCATATTCTTGTGGAAACGGTTGACATTCATACAGGTGAAATTCTGCCGCCCGGTGAAGTAGGCGAACTGGTGTTCACAACACTTCGTAAACACGCAAGACCGCTCATTCGTTTCAAGACAGGCGACATAGGCTACATAGACAACACGCCCTGCAAATGCGGACGCACTCACGGCAGAATCCACATCAACGGCAGAAAGGACGATATGTTTATAGTTTCGGCTGTCAATGTGTTCCCAAGCGATATTGAAGCGGTTATCAGAGAACTTGACAGCGTGACAGGAGAATATCTTATTCGTGTATTTGAAAAGGATTTCACCTGCAAATATTCCGTTGAGATCGAGAAAAGTTCCGATAATCCTGCATCTGATGATTCTGTTGCAGAGACGGTTTCAGCGGCATTAAAGGCAAGAATCGGCGTAAAGCCTTATAAAGTAGTTGTACATCCCGACGGCGGTCTTGACACACGTTCGGAGCATAAATCCAAGCGTATCATTGATGAAAGAAAACTGGACTATACAATTTAATGTGAAAAGTAGCGTCTGCTTGATATTTTCAGGCGGACACTTTTGAGGTGATATGATGAATATATTCAGTAACTATTTTTTTGAGGGCGGATTCGGCTTGGAACGTGAAACGCTCCGGATTGATAAAAACGGCAGACTTGCCCAGACTCCACATCCTTTTGATAATCTGCATTTGCAGCGTGACTTTTGCGAAAATCAGCTTGAAATTATTACAGGCGTAAATGATTCTGTCAAAAATGCTATCGAAGAGCTTGCAGAATGGAATTTGGCTGCAAGAAAAAACTTGCAGAAAGCAGTGAACATCTTCATATTTATTTAAATCCTCCGTATTTTTCAGACGCATCGGAAATTCTTGTTGCCCATTCTGCTATGGAAATGTCAAAATTCAATTATCGCAAACAGCTTGAACAGAAGTACGGCAAACCCATGATGCTTTATTCCGGAATACATTTTAATTTTTCACTTTCTGAAAAGTATCTCCGCGAAATCAAGGATATCGGGCAGGAGTTCGGGCAATTCAAGGACAGCGTTTATTTCAGACTAATGAAGCAGATCTTTCGTCATAGCTGGCTGATCGTTCTGCTGACCGCCGCAAGTCCGATATATGACAGTTCGTTTGTTAAAGCAGGGAGTTCGGGTAAGGCGTTCGGCGGTTACGGCTCAATGAGAAATTCCGAGTTCGGATACTGGAATCAATTCATATCAATGAACGGAGTTCCCGACAGCACAGTTGATTGCTTTTCAGAAAGGTGAAAAGCTGTTTTCAGGTACAAATCACGGAAAAATATTTACTTCTGTGATGCAAAGTATTTCTGTTTACGATGCGATGAATATATGACAAAATTTTTCAATTAATTTCTCAACGCCTATTGACAAGATAGGAAAAGTGTGCTATAATACAAATATAGCCTACCAATCAGGTAGAATAAATAAGATTAGAGGTAATCATTATGAGCAAGAATTATAAATTTGAGACTTTACAGCTTCACATTGGACAGGAATCTCCCGATCCGGCAACAGATGCACGAGCTGTACCGATCTATGCAACAACTTCCTACGTTTTCAAGGATTCCGCACAGGCAGCAGGACGTTTCGGACTGACCGAGGGCGGCAACATATACACACGTCTGATGAACCCGACCTCCGATGTTTTTGAGCAGAGAATTGCGGCTTTGGAGGGTGGTGCGGCAGCACTTGCAACAGCTTCTGGGTCGTCAGCAATCTCATACGCAGTGCAGAATATCGCAACGGCAGGCGATCACATCGTCAGCTCCGTGAATCTTTATGGCGGTACATATAACCTTTTTGCCAATACTCTGAGAGAACAGGGGCTTATGACTACTTTCGTAGACCCGTCAGATCCCGAAAACTTTGAGAAAGCTATTCAGCCAAATACCAAGCTCCTCTATGCTGAGACTTTAGGCAACCCCAATTCCGATGTCATCGACCTTGAAGCGATTTCTGAAATTGCCCATAAACATGGCATTCCGCTTATTGTGGACAATACTTTTGCAACTCCTTATCTGCTCAGACCGATCGAGCATGGAGCTGATATTGTTGTACATTCCGCTACGAAATTCATAGGCGGTCATGGCACGGTAATGGGCGGTGTAGTTATTGACGGCGGTAAATTCGATTGGGCGCAGAATGACAAGTTTCCCGGACTTTCCAAACCAAATCCGTCCTATCACGGCGTTGTATTCACCGAGGCTTGCGGCAATATCGCTTACATCATGAAGCTCCGCACGACCCTCATGAGAGATCAGGGCGCGACTATTTCGCCGTTCAATTCATTCCTGCTTTTACAGGGACTGGAAACGCTGTCGCTTCGTCTGGAACGTCATGTAGAGAATGCCTTGAAAGTCGTTGATTTTCTGAAAAATCATCCGCAGGTTGAGCGTGTCAATCACCCATCCCTCGCACAGGGCAGAGAAAAAGAGCTTTACGGCAAATACTTCCCCAACGGTGCGGCTTCGATTTTCACTTTCGACATCAAGGGCGATGATGAGACAGCAAAGAAGTTCACCGAGAGTCTGGAGCTGTTCTCACTGCTTGCCAATGTTGCCGATGTGAAGTCGTTGGTGATTCACCCTGCATCCACCACACATTCTCAGATGACCGAAGAAGAGCTGCTTTCCGCAGGTATCAGACCAAATACCGTTCGTCTTTCTATCGGTACAGAGCATATTGATGATATTATAGACGACATCAAAAACGGCTTTGCGGCTGTGAAATAATTTTCCGAAAACACTTGAATTCATACTAAATCTATGATATAAGCAGCGTGTCGCTGCACCCAAGTTCACGCTAAAAAAATTTAAGCTGAAATTTATTTCCGCGTCTGTTGCAATTTTGTGAATTACATGATATAATTAGGTATAGTAATTTTATCAAGGAGTGTTGATATGAAAATTTCAACAAAGGGCAGATATGCACTGCGAATGGCGGTATATCTGGCAAAACACCAATGTGACGAGTATGTTTCGCTGAAAGAGATCGCCGAAAGCGAAAATATTTCTAAAAAATATCTTGAGCAAATTGTACCAATGCTTAACAGAGCCGGTCTGCTCCGGACTACCCGTGGAAATAAAGGCGGATATTTGCTGACAAAAAAAGCCAGCGAGATAACAGTCGGGGATATTCTCCGTGCAACCGAGGGAAATCTTGCTCCTATTGCCTGTCTTGAATACGAAGTCAATGATTGTCCGCGAAAGGCGCAATGCTCCACGCTTTTCGTTTGGGAGGGACTTTATCAGCAGATCACGGGATATCTTGACAGTGTCACCGTGCAGGATATTGCCGATCGTGACGGAAACGGCGATGATTATAGTATATAAGAACTCTTATTCATAGGATAAGCTGCACATCTTTTTGGTGAACACGAGTTCTAAAAAATAACGCATATACTTTACTTCTCACTGTATCGGCAGCTGCTGTGAAAATTTTTTCAAACAGCAAAATTATCATGGAGTATAGCTGGAAACCAACACTGGATACCTCGAAGTTTAATCGTAAAGTTGTAAGGAGAGAAGTGCATGAAGAAAATCAAAAAATTAAATTTTCTTTGTATAGGGATAATATTTTTATATTTGGTATACTTGACTGCAGTCTGCCCATACATTACGGACGACTATCACTTTAAATTTGTTTGGCAGGATTTTGAACCGTGTTCAGTCGATAGACGTGTAAGTTCTTTTTCTGATATTGTTCTGTCAATGCGAAATTACTATAAAATGAGCGGCGGACGAGTCTTATGTCATTTTGTTGTTTATCTGCTTATGCTTGCGGATAAATGTCTCTTTAATATTTTGAATGCGGCAGTATTTGTTTTGTTTGGGATACTTGTATACAAACTGGCTCTTATGTGGCTTGCCACGCAAAACGCAAAAAAGTGACACGCAAAATACAAATAAATT
>CAJTYV010000023.1 GCA_910584195.1 uncultured Ruminococcus sp.
GGATTAAAAATCTCGGCATCGTTTGTTTTATGGGCTGGGGGTGGTTGGCGGTTACTGTTAAAGAGTCTTTGCAGCCAAAAGTTCATCCAAGAATTGATGGATGGTTCTATCACTACAAGTATTAAAATAAGAACAATATAACTCTTTTGCTTTAGAAAATACTTAATCATACAAATATACCGTTATTCTTTAGTAAGTTCCCAGACATAACCATCTTGCTCTTGTCTCATAATTAGTGTATTATCATTCACAAAATACAAATATACGTCCATGCCGAGTACGTCAACATAAATGGTATTATCATTTTTCCACGAATACGAGGAAGAAACAGAAGGCTCACTTGAACCATCTTTGAATATTTTAATGGTATTACTATCGTAGGTAACTTTTTCATTAGCAGTTAAGGAGTCTCCATGCATGATTACACTCCAATCTCCAATAATCCAATCTACCGATATATTCACTTCTGAATTTCTTATCACTTTCCATTCTGTCTTATCACTATCATCAATAAAAATAAGATAATTGTCAGTTTTTTCTGCTATATAAAACACTTTTGAAAGGTCATTCAGTTCAAGTCGATCATTCGTTAGTTTATAGGAACTTTCAAGACTAGGAGAAGTACTACCATCTCTATAATCCTTAAATTCCCCATCTTGAAACTCTATCACTTCATCCTCAACATACTCATCAACCTTTGATATAACTCGCCATGAACCACCCAAATCAATGTTTACATTCTTTTCAGTACTAGAAGTTTGACGGAGGAACAGAATAAGAACTGCAATAATAATGACAATTACAACTGAACCAATACCGATCAATATTCCTTTTTTCGATTTCATAATTATTTACCTTCCTTTTCATATTGTTAACATTGTGATAAAAAGAATTAGATAGCATGATAATCCAATCAATAAAATTAGAAACACACCGTATATCCATTTCTTTATTATCGTTTTTAATTGCGACTTTAATCTTTTCTTATCATTTTTCATATTTATAACCTTTAAATCTCCATGTGGAATCATAGAGCTACATCTAAAAATGGGTGCAAGTTTTCATTGGAAGAATATTGATATACGGTATCGATATCCCCATCTATGCAAAGTTGCGTTTTTATGTTCCATTATGCGAACAGTGATTATTGTTGAGGAAATGCGCCAAAAATCTCTTGCAATAATTGCGAATAAGCAAAGTCCTATGTTAAGTTGCTCACACGAATCGTTTCGATGAGTCTTCCTTGCATTTCTTTTAAGGACACTTCCTAATGAGATTTTTCATATTCCTGATACCCTATCAGATGAAGTTCAACATGATTTGCTGTGGGACCTGCATATGCGGCAATGTGTTTTTTCTGTGGATTTAGTATAACCGTCAATGCCTTTCTCCAATCTTTTTCATACAGCTGCCTATGCCATTGAAAGTCGCCTAAACTCATTGCTATCTCCAATTCATTCGGATGGCTATGAATAAATCCGATATTCACTAAAGTAGACTCTCCACTGTCGATGCGCTCAATCATTTGTTCTTCAATTTTATTGTCAATAACTAAAATTTTTTCTGTAGAGTCGGTTGCACTAATATGAATTACGTTTTCAACGCAGACAATAAAAGCCTCGTCATCAATTTCAGAATTGCGATATATATGTCCCATCAAAGCACACATTTTTTCATCAAATCTTTCTGAGCTTCCCCAATCAAAGTATTCAAAAATGCTTTTTAATGCACCCGGCGTAATTATAACAACATCTTTTGACAAGCTCTGTGCTTTTACACATGCATCACTTATTGGATTCTTATCCTTTTTGATGTCTTGTATTATGGAATCAAAAGAACGGCTTTTACAATGATCTGATAAAGTCAAAGGTTCTAATTCATAATCTGCCATACAAAAAAGCGGCTCATTTCTTTCAAAATCCCATGTGTGCAAACTATCGCCTTGACAAAGGATATAATGCTGACATTTTGCACATTTACCCTGATGTCTGTTCTCCGGCTTTCTAAAATAGGAGAAACCGTTTTCCCATATATCCGCAAAGTTATCAGTTTTTACATTTCCTTGTATAAGCTCAGGTACTTTCGGAACATTTGAACATACGAAAATATCTCCATTCGCAAGAATGCTCCCAACTGTTTTCCCCGCATTGCATTGAAAAGGAAATGACCGAACTTCAAACTCATACTTTCCAAGATAGTGGCTACAAGAAGTTGTAACTGCATAAGGGAGATATTCATGCCTACAATGCCGGATATAATCATAGACATAATGTATTTGCTCTTTGTCCAACAGCAGTTCACTGTCATTATTTGCCCTGCCAATTGGATCAACCGGACATATTCGCCATGAATGAATCGAAAGCGTTTTTAGCAATTCCTTGATGCTGTTAAGCTCTGTGATGTTCTTTTTTGAGACAACTGTTGTTATCATTATGGTTTCAAGAAAATTCGCTTCCGTCAATAAGTTAATGTTATGTATAACAGTTTCAAATCCGCCTTTCACTCCACGAAGATAATCATGTGTCTCATGTAAACCGTCAATGCTGATGGAAATTGTTTTTAAGTCAGTTTGTTTCAGTTTATATATGATTTCTTCATTTAGAAGCATCCCATTTGTTACAAGTCCCCAATTAAAGCCTAAAGAAACGGCATATTGCATGATTTCAATTAGGTCATGCCGCATCAGCGGCTCTCCGCCGGAGACATTGATCATTATTTGCGACGCATCATATCGCTCTGCAATCTGTCGAAACACACAGCATATTTCTTCTTTTGATAGTTCGTTTGAACAATCGATATCACCACATCGGCTTCCACAAAACTCACAATATGCATTACAGCGCAGTGTTGACTCCCAAAATAAAATACGCAGCGGAAATTTATTATTCTTCATATTTCGCCCTCTTCAGATTAAACCTTTGATAGAACAAAGCCATCAAAAGTAGTCAACATGCACAAAGGAACATTACCTAGTCTGTCTTTTGAGGTAGGGCATCCATATAGTATACCGCTAAATTTATTTAATGATGGGTCATAAAACATTAATTCTGTTCCATCATGTATATTAGGATACGTAGGCGGTCTTTTTCTTTGCATCACAGCTAATCTATGTGGAATATATTTTTTTTGAACCATGTAATCAAGCACATCATACATTGTCATAGTTTCATCAAATTCTAAACTCCAACGTTTATTTTTATAGAAACAGGTTATCTTTATTTTTGACATATATTTCTCCTCTTAAGATTATTTCCATTCACAAACGAAACCAAAACTCGAAATTGGAACATCACCGCTATCACCATCAGCAACTTTTGATACATCGTCCCACATATTTTTATACATATTCCATGTTTCAAAAGTAATATCGACAGTAGCTACTTTAATGTAATACTCATCTCCCCAATAGTTATCCGGTTTCTCGTCATCCCATTTGGAATAAGCAAATTCGGAACCATCAGTCCATTTCCACGATTCTCCATCATAATAACCGCCAATCCAGATATTATATTTGTCACTGTTTTGAATGATTTCTTCAAAGTGTTGCTGTTCTTTGATACTATTTATAGAAATTAGATGTCCTCCCATAGCTTCGCAAGTCTGCTCCGCCTCCTCTGCATTCATCGGAGCATTAAACAAACAATACTGATGCCCATCAAAAAACGTATAAATATTATCATCTTTCTGCACAAGATCGATTGAATAATCTAATGAAGATATAGTTTTGCTATTAGGATTTATAATTGCTGTAAAATTTATAAAACCATATGCTGAAGGCTGTTGAATCCATTCAGTGCCTTCAAAATAGATTTTCACCGAACCATCATCACATTTTTCAACTAAACTCCCTTTCATCTTGTAGCTGCCAGTGGGAACAGACGAATTGTCATCCGAAGCATAAAACAAGAATAAGGCCTCTGCATTGTAATCTGAATCACAATTTGTTATTGTGAAATCCAACATTGTATTTCCTTGTCCGGCAGTATAACTGCCAGTATAGCAACCTTTAACATTGACCTGTTCAATATTTTCTGTATTTTCATCTAATATTTCCTCAGAACTCAAAATCATATCAACTAATCCAAAAGAAGTACCTCCACTTTTTGATTCCGTATCATAAAAGTATACCTTTAAATATTTACAATCAGTTACATCCAAGTTAATATTAAATGGAACAGTATCCGGAGTTAAATTATAACTTTGAATTAAAGTATCCTCATTCCAAAACTCCAATTTAGTATTGAAATCTGTTGTATTATAACTTTCTATAAGTTTACATTCACCAGATAAGCTTTTATATTTTCCATCAATTTCAAAAACACTATATGCCCAGCTTGACTCATCCGTATAATTCCATCTTGCAAGCCATCCTTCTAATCCATGCTCATAAGAAGTACTGTCTACACAAATGTTACCTCTCGTGCATTCGTGCAAACCAATTGGATATACAAAACTATCTCCTTCATTCCCGGTATATCTGTCCGATTCTATAATCGGGCATTCATCCAAATAACAAGTATCTTTAATATCTTCATCGATAATTGGTGTAACTTCCTCTACTGCTTTATCAATATCCTTCACTTTATCATTTTCAGTAACTATCGGTGATTTCTCAATATTTTTATTTCTTAATGGAGAATCAATATTAACCAGATACGAAACGCAAAAAAAAAGTCCACACACAAAGCACAACGATCCTATAAATAATATTAGCTCTTTTACATCAAATTTATTCTTCTTATTTGATGCAAGATAATTCTTAAAATAAATGGAGTCAAACTGACTTCCTTTGCTGTTTTGACTTTTACGCATAATTTCACCTCAAAAGCACTCTATGAATCAAATAGAAATTATTTCTAATTTTATCATTCAATAATTATGATAGGCTGATTCTCATTATTTAACCACTTTAAAATATAGATTATATCTTCCTCGGGAATCGCAACGCATCCAGCAGTATATGCCCCTGACATACAATGAAGGAATATAGCAGAACCGGCATACTGAACGATGGGGTCAGTATTATAGTTTATCACGATACCATAATGATAGCTCTGAGGATAATCAATTAAATGTTCAGCACTATCCCAATCAATTTCACATGATTCAACCCATTGATTATAATAGGCAGATTTAGAGTCATCAACCCAATAACAGTTATCATTGATTAGTCGAAAATCAATTTTTGTATCAATGTTCTCAGTACCGAATGCGAAGCCTAATGAAAACAAGCCCTTTGGTGTGCAATAGTCACCTTCTTTTTTATCTAAAGCTACACCATTTTTCCCCAATATTCCCGTTGCACTATATTGACAGATCCAACAGTTATCGGTCTTCTCATAACAGTAAACTTCACAGTTAGACGCATCAGAATCAACAACTATCAGCTGCTCAGAATCAGAAATATCAGAATACTTGTAATTGTTTGACAGCAAGAAATTTGTCAGATATTCATCACCATAATCCGAAACGGAAGAAGAAATAGGTTCGAGAGTATAACTGTTGGTATCTGAATAATCCCACCACTCCCCTGCGTAACCGGTAAAGCCGTTTTTATACATTATCTCTTCAAGTAAAGATGCGTTCTTTGCCGCTTCTTCGGATACATCAGAGTAATTTCTATCTGCTGCATTTGAAAACTCATCAAATGCAGACGGGAATTTTACTTCACTTCCATCAGAATGTACAAATGCAATATCGATAGTGTTTCCACGGCTATGGCTTGTTAATCCATTTCGTGGATCAGCTACAAATGTAGGATCCGGATATGCATCCCATAATCTTTGCTGTGCCTCCGGAGTCCTGTAAGCGTCCCATATTAGAATGCTATATCCATTATCCCTTAATTCATTCTGAACTTGTATCAACTTTTTTACAGTTCCATAACAAAGATAGGCTTCAGCGTCGTCATATAGAACCTGCCCCGTAAAATTTTTCTCAGTAGCGTATTGTAAATCTATATATGCATCAGGAATATAATCAATAATACGAACAAGTTTCCCATCATTAGGTATTTCTAATTCCTGTACTGGAATCACAGATGTAGATACATTATCAACAGATGTTGTTTCGGATTCGGTGATCGTTGTCTCAATTGCAGTCGATTCGTTTTCTGTAGATTCAGTATTTTGTTCTGTTGTGATTTTCGTCTGTTCGATAACGTTTGATTCAACAGTTTTAGCTGAGGAACAACCTGCCATCATTAGAAACGATATCAATCCAATTATCAACTTTTTCATAGCTTTATTTCATAATTTAAGAAACACTTATTTCAGAAATACAAGTGTCCTTATATTTTTCTCCTTCATATATGTCTATAATTTTGATTGTAATAAATGACGTATCAACTTTTTCTGGAAGAAAAATAACATTTTTACTATTATCCCAACCGTCTTTGCATTCGCACTCAAAAGAATTCCCGTCTGAAAAAGTCAGTAATATATGATGGACTCTTGAGTTTTTGCGGTATAAATCTTCACTTGTACATAATCCATTCCAAAGAGTTATCTCATCTATTGCATAAGTATTATCAAGTTCTATAGTCAATTCCTCATCAATTCCATAATCATCTTTTCCTTCGCACCAACAAGTAGATAAATCATTATCAATCACCTTTGAAGGGGAATAATTATGTGTTATATTCCCTATAGTTTCTTCATTTAATTGGCTACTTGCTGTAACATTCTTTACAGAAGAGTAAAAATCTGTTAGTTCAGCACTTATAACGATATCGTTATCAGAGGTTTCTATATTATTTATATCATTATTGGCTGGTTCAGTAACGGCTTCTTGTTCACTCCATTCATATATGACCGTTGCTGCCTCGGTACTTTGAATTGCTTCAGTAAGCATACTGCTTGTAGCCTCATTATATATGCCATCCGAATCATTTACTATATTATTGGCAGTATTTATGCTACTATCTTTATTCGAAGTATTTGTAATAATCCGAAATATACTAAAAGAAATAATTCCAACGAAACATATTGAGCATAGAACAAGTGAAATCTCCTTAAAATCAATTTTGTTTTTTTTATTCGACTTTATGTAATTCTTAAAGTAAATAGAATCTTGTGAATTTTTATTGCTATTGGCTGCCATCTTTCACACCTCAATAAAATCAATCTGCTTATTCATTGTCTACATATCTGATCTTTCAAAATAACCTATCTCATAATCTGAAAAATATATATTTTTCGAATTAGAAGAGTCCCTATTTTTAAATCATGTTTCAGCTAACTTTTAAAGCTGTTTTTTATTTAAACATAGTTTTTAACATGATAGATATTCCAATACAAGCAATAATAATCGGAGCTATTGCATTGACAAGCTGTATTCCTAAATTCAACATTCCAGACAAAGGCCCTGTTTGTGATTCCAGAATCATTAATCCAATTATTAGAACAGCAGATCTAGATAGTGCATCCGTGAAAGCTCTTCCTATTACTGTATCAGGTAACTGTTCAATTGCAAATGCTAACGCTGTATTATTTGGATTAATACCTAATATTCTTCCAATAAGCATGGCTGGAGTAACAACAACTACTACTCCAGACAATACGCATTGTAAGGTGGTTAGCCCCCATTTAAATATTTCATTTTCATAAACTAACGACATAATAAAACAATTCACAACAACGCCAACCATTACTAAGATAACTCTAGAAATAATCATCATTGAAACGTTTACATCGCTTGTCGGAATCACTTTTTCAATAAAAGAAATTAAAAAAAGTAATGAAATCAACTCAGCGAGTTCTTTTACAAACAGTCCTAAATTATCATGAAAAATTGATATCAGTGTTGTATTCTTATCCATGCAAGATGCGAATGGAATTCCATCACTGATAAAACCATTACTAGTTCCACTTCCCATTATCCCCATAATCACAGCATATAGTATTAAAATGGTAATAAAACCAGATATGATTCTATCCCCTTTATTCGTTTCACCAGTTACATATGCCATTGCACCGTCAAACACAACTAGAACAAGAACCATAAAGCCTAAACAAACCAGTAAACTTAACATAATTGCCACACTTTCTGTTTAAGAAAACAGCTTAAACACTGATTTATGTGTGTCACTCAGATCAATTGTTTAAGCCGAAATATAACATTATTCGTCCTTTTTATCTTTTTTAAAGCTGCTCATAAAGTTACCAAAGACACGTTTTGCTTTTCCGAGTGTGCTGTTTTGTTTTTTTTCTTCATAGGCCGACGCAATACTGTGTACCACTTCTTGTAATTCAATTGTGTCAATTTGTGCCAAAACTCCATTTTGAGCCTTTAATCTGGTTTTTAATTCGATATCTTTTTCAAGTGGTCTAAGAATATCATTCTGTTTTACCTTATCTGTAAGAATTTCGGGGAGATCACCTAAAAATGAAGATAATCTATAAAAAACACCATATTCAATAACTTTGGCAGCAACATCAAAACGATTTCTTGATTTACTGTTCAGAACATTATCCAAAAGTTCTCCAAATAAATAGTTATATGCTTTAATCTGTTGCGATACATCCGCAAAAATGAATAGATTATCAAGTTTAGGGGCTTTTGCAGTGTTAAGCCAATAGGCTGCAAGAAGTTTGCCGGCACTTTCAATCAGTGAAGATTGTTCTCCCCCTCTAAGTTTACTGTAGTCAACAAGAGGATGAGGACTGTATCCACTGAATACGCACAGTGATTTGCTATCGATACATCGGCTCATTTCAGAAATTAAGAGAAAGGCAGATACAAGTGTAAAAGATGCACCATCATTTCCTATAGTTTCAAACTCACGATTTATCGTCTTAAGTTCTTTTGTCTTTTCATCATCAAGTATGAAATCCTTATGCTCAGAATATAGACACTTGATGTAATTTGCCAATAGGTTTTGTATTTCGGATTTATCCATGCCATTACCATAATACTTCTCACAGATTTTAAAGAAATAAAAAACCTTAAAGTAGAATGAAGAATTTACGTTATAGCCTTCTGTGTCAAGTGCTATTCTCTTTATAGGTAAAACAAACTCACTGAATGCATTTCTGTTATTTGTAATAGCTTCTGTCAAAACAGTAATACGCTCAGACGGCTCATATTCACCTCTGATTGCCATCAAAATTACTTTTAAATATGTTTTTGAAGCCTCAGACATACTTACTGCATTCACATAATTCATTCTTTGCTCTGGAGTCAAGAAAATGTATGCAGTTGCAATGCGTTCAAGCACATTTTTGGATAGATCTTTATATCCTTTAGAATAAACCGTGCGGTACACCGCATCGGCATAAAGAAATTGAGAAATTACATTCGTAATAATCTGATTGGTTTTATCTATCAAAGTGCTTAAACGCTTCTCATTGTCAAGTGTTTCTCCAATAATAAAGACGCTGATTATTTTGGAAGCAATTTTTTCCTCATATGTTCCACGCTTAAAACTACCGTTATCGTCGTTCACATAATGGCATATCGCAGTGTGAATATAAGATATGCGTTGAACCTCTCTGTATTTTTGCAGCTCATTCATTATATCATACAACTGTTTTACTCCAATTGTACTAACAAGTGCAACTTCCATTTGCCCTGACCTAAAGCCACAAAGCTTTTCGGCAATGACACCTTGAATACTAAATGTATCAAACGAACAATTAGTATAATCCAGAAATGCATTCTTCACATCATTCATAAATATTGATTCTAAATCAGCCTGACGAACTATATTCTGATCAACGCAGTACCTAATAAACTCAACAATAACGTCAAGCATATCAGAATCAGACGTGTAATCCTTATATGCCGACAAAATTCTGCCAAGGATTCTCTTTTTTTCCTTCACAACTGCATACTGTTTGGCAAACGATAATGCAGCTTTCATCTGCTCTACAGTAAGATGTTTGTTTTTTTCAAGGAACATATAGAGAGTAGCACCATCCATGTATCCGGAATCAATTTTTCTATATGTCGTTGATGCAATTATGAAAGCCTTATATCCGTCGATAATCTGCTTATTAATTAAAAATGCATTTTCAAGCATAGACATGAATAAGTTCTCATAGATTTCCACCTGAGGTGCAAATGACTGTTGCTGGAAATCATATACAGCATATCTGTTTGTATTTTCTTCAAATATATATTCAGTTACTGGAAAATCATCTATAAGTTTTCTATCGTTTAGCTGCGGAACATATACACCATTTATATCGAATGAGTTGTCTATCCTATATCGATAGGTAGAAAAGCTAATATCAATTGCTAATTCCAAAGGGAAAACATAGGAAATGGCAGCAATCCACTTCGCTATTAACTTTCTTTCATCGGCAATAACAATGCGGCACTGTTCATTTCCAGACTTTAAGTTAATCAATGCCGAAACCATACTTTTAAGTATTTCAATACGGTTATCAGCCTGAATAAACGCAAACAAATCGCCCTCGTTTATTTCAGAAAATCCAGCAGAATGTTTTAACTTAACATTGTTTTTTTCAATAAGTGTCGGCAGATAATTCAGTTGTACAGGTCCCAATACCTTACTTCCATCATTAGGAAAGAATTCTTCTCTTGGAATATCGCAACAAACGATTGGAGAAGAACACAACAAGATAGGATATGACGGTATATCAGTTATATCACAGATGACTACACTATGATATGCTCCAAACGGTCTTCCTCCATCCCATGATATTCCCATGTCCTTTCCATATACAAAAACACATCGATTTAATCCATCAATCTCCATTGATGAAAAACTCAAACTAGCAGGCTGAAGCGTCTGAGCTATATGTGATGCTTCATTTGCAAGTTCATTTTTCTTCAGTTCGTATTTTTGAGGATCCTTTTCGTCAATTTTGCAGATTGATTCACTAAAGATATCCGCATAATCATTAATTTTAGGTGCATCGTAGGAAGTAGTCAAGTGGTTAATCGTTCTTTCACTTGCACCTTCCAAGCCTTTGGTTAGAGCGTAGCACTGATATCCAGCATGTTTGTCTTCTCCGGAATATAGGATAATTGACCCATGAATTAAACGTTCTATAGACATCTTATCATTCCTTTCTTATTTAAAATTGCGTATTCTAAACCCTTGCATACACACGACATAAAAAGCCAGTCCTGTTATAATTGATATTAGTAGCATTTTTAATCCACTTTTGTCATCGACACTGCTACTATTAATCAATTGATTCAAAAGCATTATACAACTTAAATCAATTTTACCTTTGGTGAAAACATTTATGTAACTGGGTATAAGAGGTAAAATCATCATTCCTGACACGCAAAGTATAACTGCTTTGAAACCTTGAATAATGATGGAGCAGCTTGCTACGCAAACACACAATGCACTTAACATAATAAATTGAATCGCAATTGTTTTTACAATTACAAAAGCACTTTTAAATGAAAACATTCCATTTAAAATCAACGAAAAACTTGTTCCAAAGATAACAACCAAAACAAGCGGAATTACCATTATAACAGCACACACTATATATTGATTAAACAATGCAATGCGTCGCTGTCCATGTACTATTGCAATTTCAATATAACCGTTCTTGAACTCAGAACAAATAAAGGAGCTTATACTTAAAGCCAATATACAATGCATGAAACTTCCTGATAAAATTCCCATAAGTATCTCATCATAATATTGCATTTGACTACAATCAAGATCTCTTACTGTTAGAACACCTAAATTATATACCTCTCCGGCTTTAAAAGACTCGAACACCTCACTGGGCATAAATTTTGTTGTCTGATAAACAGCATCTAAGAAATTAATACTAAAAATTGCACATAATAATGTAGTCAGCAAGTAGAAAAGATATTTTTTTGATAATAAGAATCTACTAACACAAGCGGTGAAGTACGTTCCTATTGACTTCCACTCATCTTCCACAATAAGATATCCTCCTCTGTCATTGTTGTTCGCTCCAATATTTCGACTTTTTCATTTGAGTTAATTACTTCAATATCATAATCTCCATAAAGTGCTATTGTACCATTAATCTCTGATTGACACAGTATGTTTGGTTTTGTCTTTTTTAGTGCATTGATGAATGTCGTACAATTTTGAGGACGAACCAAAGTCTTATAAAAAACCATTTTAGATAGTTTCTCAGAAGAAATAGTGTCGACTATGCAACCTTCATTCATGATGGTAAACACATTTGCGACCTTTAAAAGTTCCGGTATTATATGACTTGTTATTAAAACAGTAACATTATCCGAATTTAGTTGCTGTAAAAGTAGTCGCATATCATTCATTCCATTCGGATCAATTCCATTAAACGGCTCATCCAAAATCAAAAGTTTAGGTCGAGATGCTAAAGCACAAGCAATCATTAACCTTCTTTTCATACCTATTGAATACTTAGAAATCAATTTATTTTCTTCACCTTCAAGACCCACTTTAGATAACAAGCTCTTCTCAAATTTTTTGTCAGCAGTTCCAAACATAAAACAAATATCATTTAAATAAGATAAAGCGGTTTTCTTAATATCTGGATTTATAGAATCCATAACTGAGCCAATATATCGGCGATGAAGTGCAATATTTTCAGAATCAAAAAATTTCAAATATCCTCTATAACTTGGAGTCAAGCCAAGCAAAATTTTAAGTAAACTTGTTTTTCCAGCACCGTTATTTCCAATCAACGCATGGATATTTCCTTCCTCAACATGAAATGAAATATCATCAAGAATTTTTGACTGCCCAATTATTAAAGACACTCCATTAACATCAATAACATTCATATTACTTTCCTCCTGATTGTGCCTTATAAAGCAATAACATAGAAGTTCCACATAAATGATAGATGTTTGAAGGTGGGAAATCAACACAGTAACGGCAAATGTTATAAATAATATCGCTTAATTGTTCTTCTTCACAAGTTACATAGGCGGGCAAAATCTCTTCCATCCGATCAATCCATTCCTTAAGAGAAGCAAGATATTCGTTGTTTGGTTTATCTATTTGATCTGGAAGTGCTTTTAATCTCGGATTGCATATAAGAAGTCCGTCTTGAAATGCAAGTACTTCCATAACAAATTTTGATATATACTTGTGCCGTTTTTTGCATCCACATGAACAATAGTCAATCCATTTCGCCTTTATGTAATCTCTATTATGAATTGCGATATCGCTCTGCTTATCTATAAACGATACAACCCTATCCCTATCAGCTGTAGCAAATTTCTCTCTTTTAGCATTACGCAAATTTGCCTGCATACATTTCAATAGAACCTCTGCCCTAAAAATCTTCAACGTATCATAATCATATGTTATAAGCCTTCTTGTGAAAAAGGTCGATGGAGCCCTATCAACTAACGCTTGAACAGCCATTAACCAGTTTCCTTGACGAACAATACAATATCCGCTTGGTAACATTGGGATTTGCTTTAATTGAGCTTCTTTCAGTGACATCGCCGTTCCGACAACTTTAATGTCATCCTCGTCGGGCAATCTTAGTACAATCTTGGTACTTGTATTTGAAATAGCCACTTTAGAAACCGCTGAAGGGGATTGATCAACAATGATGAAGCCTTCTCCATAAGTTCTCATTTCAGATATTGCACGGCTAATTGTCTCTACTGACTTGCCTTGTACATTTGACGAATCTTCACTTTGATTTGTCGAGCAATTTGGTAAAAGATTGTGAGCTTCTTCCAATACAGTTACGTGGCGTAAAGGATAATTCGATTGAGTAGCAGTTGCTTTTCTGTAATTTTCAAGTTTCATCACAAGAACACCCATTATCAACGCTCTTGCTTCTGTAGAACCGATTGCACTTAAATCAACAATAGTATTTTCGTCAAATAGCACTGAGTCAGCTACTGTTCCAGATTCCGAGAAAATATTTCCAACCATACCTTTTGTAAGCGAAGCAACTCTTGTTACTAAAGCACCAGTATAATCACCTTTCGCCTCAGATGAATAACTTGAATTTTTGATAATTTTAGGGAGAATATCTAATACATCATGAAAACTTGGAAATTTCACTTCTCCCGGTAATACATATATTGAGTTTACTAAGTCCCAACCTACGAATCTATATGCACTTTCTAAAGCATCAGACAGAATTGCGGGCATAGCCGCAGTCAAAGCCCAACAAGCTGAAATAATATCTTTCAACTTATCAATATGTTCTCTTACGCCCATATACTCATATGGAAATTCAAATGGATTTACTCTAAGAAGATTACAGACATTTGATTGTGCAGTGAAAATATTAATATTTGGCATTCTTCCAAATTCATATTTATATTCTCCTTTTGCGGGTTCGATTACAAGAAATTTAACATTTCCGTAGCCATCATCTCGTTCCGTTCTTGAATCTAATCTTGATAATCCATAAAGCAGTTTATAAATAGTGTTACTTTTCCCCGAACCAGGAGCACCGCAAACAAAAGTATGTGAGGACAACGAATTAACATACAATTCAACTTCAGTGTTGTCCTTTTTCCCCATATATACAATTTCACCTAAACGGAGTTTTCTATTTCCAGGTGTTCCTCTATCATCTGTAACGATATTTCTACCAAATTCTGCACTTTCAATAACTGTAATACCAGGCACAGATTTCATTGGTAACCCCATTAGAGAAGGCAGTGAATTTCCACCTACTGGAACTGCCGGTGTAAAGAAATAATTATTATTAGATGTAGATAAGGATTGACTAAAAACAGGGTGCATACCATAATGAAGAAATTGAAGGATACTGCTTACTGGTCCATTATGAAATTGTGCTGAGGTATTTTTCCAATAGTTTATAAAACTCTCCGCTTTCCCCGATTCATCACCAATAACTAAAGATCGCATGCTATTTGCGCCAATCAATGCCGTATTTTCATCGTTAGCCAAAACATAAACAGCAGTATCCCATAATCCAAATGAGTCTGCACTATCAAGTTTCTTCAGCTCCGCCTCAATACGAGCAATCAATTCTGAAATATGTTTGTTTTCAATATTTAGGGTTACAGTTGTACCACTAGAATCGCTTTTTGATGATCCTTTTGATTGATTTTGAGAAGTACCTTCTGATGTACTTTTCCCATAAGTATCGCCTTCTGAAGTACCTTTTGTTCGTGTTTTGGAAGTTCCACTATTAGAACTCCAATTGCGAGAAGTACCAAAGAAACTTGGACCGCTTTTCCCAGAATTTTTACCGCGACTTCTTCCGACAGATACAGAAGTATTAGAACTTACCGAATGGTTAACACTATCCGAAACAGTTTTAGATACGCTTTCTGCAAAAGACTCAGTAACACCAAGACTTGAACTTTCATTATACGCAACTGTCACCTTATGATATTTTGAAATTTCCGTAACAATATTTTCAAGGCTCATTCTTTTATTCAAGCAATCATCTTTACTTAAGGGTTCTGCTAACATTAAAACTGTATATGTCTGACCTTTCATCGAATCAATGAACTTTTCTATACCTTGGATATAGTTAATATTCTGTTCCGTTCTATTTTTACGAAAATCGGCGGAAACAGATAATGAAGCAACACTTTGTCTTTGATAAGTCAATGGAATGAATGAATCCAGTATATTATTTTTACCTTCTGAATCGAATTCTTCCAATTCAATACCAGGGAAATTTCCATTAAAACTGCTTTTTAACATCCTTCTTGCAGCATCGGGGTTTGATCTACTTCTGCATCCAATATAAAACTCTGTGCTTCCACTTTCATCTCCGTGAATAATAATAAACACAGATGAGCCTAAACTATGCATAGAGGAATATACATTAACAAGTTTATCAATAATTCCTTCATCCGGGTTATAAGAAAGCCTTGTCATTTTATATATCCCCATAGAAAAAGAGGACGCACATTTTTCATCAAGAGTTTCAACTGCACACTCACTTAATCGTGCAAGTTCGCTCTTAGTTATAAATCTATCCGATATTGCAATTGAGCTTTTCCATAGCGCATCAGCTTTATCTAACAGTTCTACTTCATACTTTTCCATGCCTTACCTCAACTCACTTACATTCGATAATCCCAATTAACTTCTGGATTCTTTTCCTCGAATTTTTCGCACATATCCATCATATCTCCTACAGTAACTGGTTGTCCTCTAAGATCCATTACTTCTGTAATCTCAACATCTTCACCATAATGTTCAATAGATTTATCAGTCTGTTTTCTAATATTATTTTGAAGTCTGCTCTGACCAGCAGCGGTTGTTATATCATAATTCTTAACCTCAAGTATTTTAACATGATCTGGATCATCAAGATTTATAGCATCTGGTCGGCGACTTCCCTTAGTTCCCCAAGCTACTTCAACTATTTCTCCATCTGGATTCGTAATAGTTGAAACTTGTGGTTTGTAGCCTAAGTGGCGATATGGCTCAGTAATATCATCTTCACTTTCTTTTGGTGTTGGACGTTTGATTTTTTCAACAGGCTCTGTATTTTCGGTGGGAGTAGTAGATACTGTTTCTCCGATTTGTCCTGAACATAATTTATCAAATACTGCCATACGTTCACTTTCTTTCACCTGATATTTTCATCATCATCCCGTGGAAGTTCATCATCAACATTTCTCTCAGGATCATCTGGAGCATCAGGCTTAGAATCTGGATTACCAGACGGATTTTCTACTACTGGACGAGTAGGTGTATCAACACGAATACGATCCAAAAAAGCCTGACGTTCTGCATTAATTTCTGTTTTTGCTTTCTCAGCAGCTTCCGCAGTTTCCTGCGGATCTGTATCTGTAGTCTTATTCTTACCCCAGTTGTTAAATATTCCCATTTCACTTCACTCCTAAATAATTTTATTATTATGAAGAATCCATAAAAAAGGATCCTCAATTCTAAACGACGCTATGGCTGGCGCACCAGTTTTGCCGGAGTTTGAACTTCCCCATGCCGAAAAGCTAAAGTATTTAACCGTTTCAAAATTCTGTTCAGCCAAAGATACCAAGTTTGCCTCACCCCATTGCTGCATAAGCAAACTACGAATCTCGCTACTAATAGACTCTATTCTCTGTTCATCATAACCTTTTCCAACACTTTGACTGGATTGTTTACAATTTAATCCATCAGGAATTAAACCTGGGGTTTCCATGGCCAAATCCCATTTTGAAAATGCAATACAAAGGGGAATCTTAATCTTCTTATTTCTACTCAAACGATTATCATCTCTGATAATTTGTGCCACATTGTTCAAAATCTCAACATATGTTACATTTGAAACAGCAGGTAACCCTGGAATTGCGGCTGAAACGGCACTGTTTACAGACGGAATCTGACGTGGATCTAAAATCAAAATCACCGCTTCTGAATGTGCAATATATGGTGTAATGGATGCCAAATCTCCAGCATCATGAAAGCTTTCACCTGCTGCATCAAAAAAAGAGAATGTATTCCTTTCAAGTTTTTTCTTTGCTAAACTCATTTCAATTAGCAACGGTGGGTTATCCTTAACCAAATCTGAAATTTTCTTTGTCGGCTCTAATATTCTGAAATGATCCATAAAACCCTTAAAGCGCTTCGAATATTCACCAGGACTTTTTTTGTCAGCCCATAATGTTGAAATACTTGAAATATTTGAAAAATTAAGTTCAGAAAACAGACCTTCCTCCATAATCTTTCTAAGTATTGACCCAACATAATAGCTTTTACCAGAACTTGCAGCACCGACAATAGAAATAATTCTTGTCGGACTTTCTGTAATTGTCAGAGGAAGTAAGGCTTTGCACTTAGGACAGGCTTTTCGACTGGTTGTATGAGGGCACTGATCACAAGTACAGTACCCCTGTCTATCGGGTTTGGCATTTTGAATAATATGTCCACCAAGAGTAGCTGTTTCACTGTGCGCAGCATTAGTACACATACATAGTAGATCTTTAGCACTCACATAATTGAAGCAAAATGGACAAAGAATCTTAGAAGAGAATATTGAAGGCATTTGTCATTTCTCCTTTTAATATTATTTTTTTAATCTTCCATCACCTTTACTAAGTGTTAGCTGATAGTTTGAATCATCTGTGAAAAGTCTTGCATATTTTCTGTCACTAGCTTTAAGATTTTTAATCTTGATACCTGCTTCTCCATTTGTCCCAGCTGCAATAATTTCTACTATTATGCCACCACTTTTAGTCAAAGGCATACAACCTTCATTTACGCAAACATTGATTTCAGGAAGCGAAACAGCATTATTTTCAAATACGATACTAACTCCGCCAAACAAACTTACTTGGAAATAATACTTAATTATTGTTTTTTCACCATTTGAATTATCAAAATAATGATTACAAACTGGAATATACTCGCCGGACTTTCTTGCAAAAATACTAATATAATACTTTTGATTTTGAATATTATTAATTTCAAGAAGCCTTGTTCGCTCATATTCAAGCTTAGAAACAGAGATTCTTTTATCAGAATCATCCTTGTTTTCTGGGTAAACATCATCATTATAACATATAATCAACGCATCTGCACCAGACACCCAATTATCAATGTACATACGCAGTTTATTTCCTGATACTACACTCTTAGTGATCTTTATGCCCTTAGCATAACGCAGACATATGTAATTGCCAACAGTCGCAGTATCGCCTCGGCTCACTACGGGATAAATATACATCTCAGTAGCACCATTCATATTAACAATATACTGATTATTACCTATATCGGTTGCTGATGCCTTCCGTAGCAAACGTCTAATCTCCGCCATTCCAACGGAAGAATTGCTCGTGATTTTCGCTTGTGCAGCTGAATAGTATAATTCAAAGTTACTGTTGCTCTTAGGGTTAGTATGAGTAATTATGTATTCTCCATCAATTTTACCAATCGCTTTCATAATACTTGGTGGTTCAATTAATTCCATCGGGGTTATAGTGGTGATTTCACCCTCAGACTGGATCTGTTTTCCCATATATGATGAAACTTTATATACGCCAATGTAATACCTACGACCGTTCTGCAACCCTTCAATGTCTACACCAGTAGAAGTAACGTTTGAACATGGAGTACCATCTCCAAATTTATTGATTTGATTTTCGGAATAGAATACCTTTATATCAATAGAACTGTTCTCCCAACTAACTGATACTCCTGAATCTTTCGGATTAACGGATACAATTGGCTTTTTTAAAAAAACAGTCGCATCTTTCGTTACACAAATTGGCGTTTCCTGAGGACCTCTCTTGGCATAAACGGCATAGAAATACAATTCTCCTTCGATAAGATCAGTATCGCTATAAGATAGAGACTGCGTAACAGTTAATTCTTCCCCATCAGAGGCATTTGATACAACTGCTCCCTTCTTTTTAATAACATAATACTGTACACTATTAGGCTTATTTTTGGATTTCCAACTTAAAACTGCTGTTTTAGACTTCTCATTAACCTGAACGCTCATCGAGTCAATATTTTCAATATGTTGTTTGCCAAGTTCTATCTTGACTTCTGAGTAATCGGAAACAAGCTCCATAATCTCAAGAAGAAGTTCAATCTTCTTATCATCATCTTTTATACTGACTACGGATTTAAACATTTTCTCAGCCTTGGCAACAGTATCATATATCCACTGATAAGATTTCTTAAAATTAGGATACGTTCCGCTTATTCTGTCGCATATAGTTCTTGCTTCATAATATTTATGTACATCGCAAAGCTGTCTAAGTTTTAATAGGTCTTTTCCATAGATTCCTTCGATTGTCTTACATCGACTTAGCAATTCAGGTGTGCCGGGAAAATTAGGCCATTTTTGCTGAATTTGAGAAACTCTGTTCTTTACAATAGTAAAATTAAGTGACTCCAGTACATTCTGTGCTTCTTGAAGTTGTTTTTCAAGATACGGATATTGTAACAAGTCAATTTCATCACAATTGCTATCAGCGATTATATTTTTTGGCTTTCCGCATTTAGGACATTTTACGACAAATGATCTTCCACATGACGGACAGTTTTCCTGCATAGGCTTTTTCTTTTCAAAGCCATTAGAACAAAATGGACACACTGCAACATTTGGCAGGGGTTTGGGATATGCTATGTTTTTTTCATCGCAGTATGACTCCAAAACCGACTTAGACTTTTCTCTATCACCAATTACAGAAAAAATCGAATCAATCGTATTGTTGAATTTCTTATCATTTAAGGAGTCTAAAGCAAGTGAATTAAGCTGTGCTCTAAGATCATTCAGGATATCATTAACACTTTTCCAGTTCAGATATTCAATATAATCTTTTATATCATAGCTTTTAAGAAAAGCCATCATACCACTACATATCCTGTCAATATGTGATTTTTGCTGATACTTTTCTTTATTCGATGCACTAACTTTGCTCCAACGCTTTTTTATATCTTTTAGCGCATCCAGTACACTATCCTTAGTGACTGTAAACAAATCTGTTTCAGTGTTAGTTTCGTGACTGATAAGTTCTGCTAATGTTGGGTATCCCAACTCATTTATTGATTTCTGTATGCTATCAAGCTGATTTTTTATTTTTGGGTCTGGTTCTAAATCCTTAATCGTATATCTTACTACAGGTTTTGGAGTTGGAGTTGGATTAATGCCGCCATTATAGCCTTTTTTCTTAGCTGTTGTTTCAACATAACCAACACTAACTTTACAGCTTTTTGCTATAGCAACAATTTGATCCGATTCAATTACCATATTGACAGCACACATTTCCAGTGCGTCGGTAATTTTATTGTCAATCAAATTCTTATATTCCAAGTAGATTTTTTTCCACGCATCAGGATCTTGTATTGCAGCTCTCATTGCGGTTTGATTAATCGCAGCACGATTCTGAAGCTGAATAGATTTGCTCGAATTCCATTCCGTAATTTTTTTCTCCAGGATTGGTGCCAGCTTTGCTGGATCACTCTCAAAGTGTTCAACAGACAACTCAAGCCATTCGTAAAAATTATTTGCCATATTATTCACCTACTAAATTATTATTCCGCGCCTCTTTACTAAGTTGAGCATGGTCAGCTTACTAAACAACTGCAGATTTACTGTATACCTTACATAGAATCATCGATTCTATGTAAGGTGATTTATGTTTAGGAATTAATGATTCTTGCAATAGAAGAAAGATTTTCGTTCAAAGATTTAATATCGTCAACCTTTGCTAAATCCTCACGAGTGGAAAGTTTGCGAAGGAAATTGATATCAGCTTCACCAAATCCCATGCCGATGATTTCAAACCCACTCTTCACAAATTTTTTCTTTGTATCAATTGCAGCACTTTGAGCTGACCAATAGCCATCAGTCAAAACAATTGTGTAAACAAAGTCATACATGCCGAAGCGCTGTAATTCTTTATAAATCAAGGGCATAGGATTTGCAGAAGTTCCGTATCCAGCTCCTTTTACATTGCATACCAATGAAGAAATGCTCTTCTGAACTTTTGAATAATTGTCTGTCGGTTTACAAATAATTTCAGTTCTGTCAGCGAAAGCAACTATTCCAATTTGAATGTTACTATCCTCAAATTCCTGAACAAAGTTGCTCATTGCTTTTTTTGCTTCAGTAATGCGTTCACCATCCATACTACCTGATACATCTAAAGCCATTATTAATACACCAGGCTGTGATGATGACTCAACACTTTCGCTATAAAGTTCACGAGGTGATCTTGTAATCCAAGACATATCATCAGGAATAGCTTCTTCTCTAAATTTCAGAGTTTTACCCGTTTCAGATTGAATAGCACTAATGTCGATTGTACCATTGATCGTATGCGAAAATGTTATATCAAGCATTGTTCTACCGCCCTGAACATATTCAATGTCATAAAAACAATACCTTTTTGCAATAGTGCAGTCGATTGGTTCATCACTTTCTCCCTGTAACAAATAAATGTCCAGCAGATTCTTTTCTTTGTGTTTAGAAACTCTCAATTCACGCTTCTTTGTTGTAATAGCATTTTCAATGGATGTATTTCTTTTTATCATTATGTCATTGACAAACTTGGTTTCATCTTCATTAGACATTATCATACCAAGAGAGTGCGAAATAACATCCTTGATTACCTTTGCACCCGGAAGCTGAGTTAGATTCATTTTTCCAGAACCAACTAATGTAAATGATGATTTCTTTTTATCGCCGGGAAGCAAGGCGCAATAAGTACTAATGTTAGCCTGTATAGCAGCACCAATAGCAACAGCCTCATCAGGATGTACACCATCTAAAATCGGAACTTTATTTTCTCTGATATAGTTCTTTACCATAGGCATTTTTGTTGAACCGCCTACAAGAACCGCTCCATTCAAATCAGACCATGATATACCTATTTCTTCAAATGTTTCATCAATCAGGTCTGTGGTAATCCCAAGCTGGTACGATGTTAAACTCTCGAATTCTTCACGTGTAAGCCGAAATTTGCACTTTTGCTCTCCATCATCAACCGTAATGTCTGTAAAAGTTGAAATTGAAAGCTGCTTCTTCGCCTTTTCAGCTTTTACCATGTTGATTGCTGCGATTTCTTCATTACCTGAAATGTCTACACCTGTTTCTTCGTAAAACCTTGTTGCCATCCATTCACAAAGTGCTGAATCCCAATCCCTACCACCAAGCTGATGATGACCATTAGTTCCTAATACATCTATTGACTCTTTGGTGACTTGTGCGATTGTAACATCAAAAGTTCCTCCACCCAAATCATATATAAGAATCTTTTTGTCGCCACTACCTTCATTTAATCCATAAGCAACACAAGCAGCAGTAGGTTCGCTAATTATATTGATAACATTAAGTCCGGCAAGCTCTCCAGCTTTTATTGTGTCATTTTTTGATGCTTCTTCAAAGTAGGCGGGAACTGTTATTACAGCATCTCGAATTTTCTCACCTATGGTACTCTCAGCATCTTCCACAAGGCGTTTCAAAAATAATGCTGAAAGCTCCATAGCGGTATATTCTTTGCCATAAATCTTAATTTTATAGCTATGGTCGCCCATATGAAGCTTATAAAACGATGTTGTATTTACATCGCCAGCTTCTTCCATTGTCTTAGCATCTTCTCCAATAACATATGTTCCATTAGGATTAAATCCGATTGCAGAAGGTGTTGTTGAATTACCATACCTATTCTTGATTATGACCGGCTTTTTTGTAAGTGGATCGATATATGCAATAACCGAATACGTCGTTCCAAGATCTATTCCAACCGTAAGGGACATACTCATCCTCCTATTTCATATACTATAACAGCGAATGCCCACAATCGGACATCCGCTGTAAACATAAAAATCACGAATTCTGCGTTCCGATTCCCTCGCTATATGTTTTTTCAAGCTTTCCGTTAAGCGGTGAACCGTTATATGCACCGGTAATTTCAATCAGACCATTTTCTGCAAGCGTAAAGGTGATATCAACAGGTGAGTCAGCTGGCAGTCCAGAAGGAAGTCCTTCAAGCATACTGTCACCAATCTTGTCTCCTTCTTCAAGGTCATAATAATCCTCATAAGAAGTGCTCTGGAAAAGTTCGATACTGATATTCTCCATATTTGCTTCATAAGTACCGAATGTCTGAGTAGTAGAGAAAGGCAGAACAGTATCTTTCTTGATAAGATTAACGATTTTCTCTACTCTATTAACATAAGCCTTAATGCCAAAACTCTTTGTTGCAATAGTATTGATTTTCTTATCAATGATAGTCCCTGGAAGACTGATATTAACATGACGTGTATCTCCGTCTTTTCCTGCAATCTGAATAGTCTGAGTGCCATCTTCATTATCAATAATATCAACGACTGTATCGCCCTGATCCTTTTCCTTTGGATCACCTATTGGAGGTGTTGGAACAGGTCTTACGAGTTTCCAAGCAGCATAAATACAAGCACCCTTTGATACAGCTTCATTAGGTTCATTCAAAATGGGAGTCATATTAAATTCATTTTTAATTGCTTCTGCGACCTGTGGCATAAATGACGAGCCACCAACGAGAAGAATTTTATCAATCTTCATTCCTCTTTCTTCAATTCTATCAAATACTGCACGAGTAAGGTCAATTGCAGTTGCAAGCAGATAACTGGTTCTTGCATCAAATTCCTCACGAGTAATTGTAATTTGAGCTCGATTCTTTCTGTCAACTGCCAAAGCAACACTTGCCGTATTTGTATTGGTCAACTGTCTCTTTGCGGTTTCGCACTTCAACTGAAGTTCCTGAAGAATCTCTGAATCAAACTCTTCCTGATAGCCCGTCTGTTCACGGAATTTCTCTTCAACTAAAGCAACCATTTCCGCATCCCAGTTCTTACCTCCAAGATCATGATTACCATCTGTGGTAAGAACGGTCATTGCGCCAGCTTCCATTTTCATAGCTGTTACATCAAAAGTACCTCCGCCAAGATCGAATATACAAATAATCTCATCCTCGCTTGATTTTTCACAACCGTAATAAAAAGCGGCAGCAGTAGGTTCTTCAACAATATCGATAACATTAAGTCCTGCCTGAATACCGGCTTCACGAGTAGCATCCTTTTCATTATTACCGAAATATGCAGGAACAGTAATAACGACATCCTTAACGGTCGTGTTTGTATATGCCGAAGCATCACTTGCAAGCTTCTTGAGAATTTCCGCCGATACCTCAACTGGAGTAGTAGTTCTTTTATCATCATCAGAGCCATACTCAAAACTTTCCACATGACCAATTTTGGACTTAACAAACTGGATTGTGTGATCAGGGTATATGACTGCCATGTCCTTTGCGGTACGACCAACTACAGGGGCATCTTCCTCAGGAAGCATTCTAACCACAGAGGGGGTAGTATTTTCCCCTTCAAGGCTCTGGCATACAACTGGATGTCCATCCTTAAGATAGCTAATGCATGAATAAGTAGTACCAAGGTCGATGCCAAATACATAAGAAGTTCCTTCACTCATTTTCTATTTCCTCCTAAAAAATTATTGTCTTAAAAATATAAGTAAAAAGCCTATATTATATTCATCATTTTGATTTCAAGAGATATATTATTTGATGTCATAACCTGAAAAGTAAGCTGTGTTGATGTAACAGAAATAATATCAATTTTTACAACATCGTCTGGCAAACCTATAAACATCTCTTTTTCGTGACCATCCTGTTTCAATTTCAAATCAATTCCTCTATGTTCCTTGAGAATCACTTCAAATGAAACACCAAAGCAATTACAAATAATGACATCATCGCCAAATTTAATAGCTATTTTATTATCTTTACAATATGAATCTAAAATTGATTTTGCATCTTTTTTGTTTTCAACTATTGAATTTATAGAATTAACAATCACGTTATATCGTCCTTCATCTATATAATTGATTTCTAAACTATTCATCCAACGGCTCATATCAAGCAAAATAGTCCTAATTTTCATCCATTTAAGATAAGTAATATAATCTGTAGTCATATATTTTTTGAAAAAATTAATCATACCACAACAGATTCTCTCAATTTTGATTTTCTTAAAATATTTTTCTCTATTTGAAGACGGAATTTTCAGCCATCTTTTTTTGACATCCTTTAAGGAACCAATTATTGTTTCTGTTGTTATTACTGATAAATCCACATCTACATTTAACTCGCAACTGATTAATTCTGCCAGTGTTGGATAGCCTAATTCACTCAATGCTTTTTGAATGCCATACAGCTGATTTTTTATATCAGAACTTGGCTCTAAATCTTTCAACTTTATTTTTTTCTTTGGTTTCCATCCAATATAGGTATCGAAAGAAAAAAACAATTCATTTCCTTCATAGTTGCAAGCCCCTTTACAAATTGCCAGCTCAGGCTCAGACAATAAAGGAGTAATGTTGAATTCATTTTTCAACGCATCGGAAACTTGAGTCATATATGAAGAGCCACCAACAAGAAGAATTTTATCAATTTTCATCCCATATTCTTCGATTCGATCAAATACTGTACGAGTAATATCAATTGCTGTTGCAAGCAAATAGCTTGTCCTTGCGTCAAACTCATCACGAGTAATGGTAATTTGAGCTCTGTTCTTTCTATCAACCGCCAAAGCTACACTTGCAGTGTTTGTATTCGTCAACTGTTTTTTGGCTGTTTCACACTTCAATTGAAGTTCCTGAAGAATCTCAGCATCGAACTCTTCCTGATATCCCGTCTGTTCACGGAATTTTTCTTCAACCAAAGAAAGCATTTCTGCATCCCAGTTTTTACCTCCAAGGTCTTGATTTCCATCTACTGCGAGAATAGTCATAACACCTTCTTCCATCTTCATAGCGGTTACATCAAAAGTACCTCCACCAAGATCAAAAACACATACGACTTCATCTTCACTAAACTTATCACAACCATAATGTAATGCAGCAGCAATGGGCTCATTGACAACAGCAATAACATTTAACCCAGCTTTTGCACCTGCTTCTCGGATTTCCTCCTTTTCAATATTGCTGAAATATGAAGGTACAGTAATAACAACATTATTAACGGTCGTATTTGTATATGCCGAAGCATCACTCACAAGTTTCTTGATGATTTCCGCCGATACCTCAACTGGAGTAATAGTTCTCCTATCATCATCAGAGCCATATTCAATGCTTTTCACACGACCAATCTTTGAGTTTATAAACTGAAGCGTATATTCAGGGTATATGACTGCCATGTCCTTTGCAGTACGACCAACTACAGGGGCATCTTCTTCTGGATAAAGTCCAACAACAGAAGGCGTTTTTGTTTCGCCTTCAAGACTTTTGCATATAATAGGAATTTCATCTTTCAGATAACTAATACAAGAATGTGTCATTCCAAAATCAATACCAAAAATACATGAATCAGAATTTAAAATCATTTTATTGCCCTCCTATATTCATTTATTTTCAGCTGGTTTCGCTTTGTAAACATGAACCTTTGCTTTTTTGATTATCTTATCCTCAAACTTATAACAAGCAGAATCGGCTATTGCCACAAAACCTACAAGGCTATTATCCTCCGTCAACACAGGAGTACTTATTATTTGTTCCACTGAAATAAAAGGAGTGTTAGGGCTGTACTCAATAATCTCTACCCCCTGTATCTGAAGTTGACTTTCGATCTGCTGTGTATAATAGTTGTGTAATTCAATTATTTCATCATATATTTCTTGTCCATGGTGTTCGATGAATTCATCTTTGTCATTTTCATATTGCTTTTTTGAGGCAATCATATCTGTAAGAAGGTTTATCAAGAACTCGAAAAATGGGCGAATATAATTATAATACTGATTTTTCTTGTAGCCCTCAAGTTCTTTATAAATATTATCCTCATTATGTTGATGAACACTCAATGAACGCTTCAATGTTTCAACAGCTGTGTCATAACCGGCAAACCTTGTCATTCCTGCTTTTAAGCTCGTTACTTGTTCAGCAACATTTGAAACTACTACAGACATTTTTCTTACTTCATCAAGTATAGTAACCATATCTTCATTTACACCTAAGGACTGCCTACTATCATCAAAGTTTTTTTCTTGTTTCGCTTCATCACCGCCAAATGGAGATTTCTCATCAACTGACTGGGGCAAATCGTTATTGATAATCGGATTAGAAATCATTGCAGATATTGCATCTTCTGCTGTTTCCACAACAGATTTTTTAGGAACAACTGTAGTGGTTTCTTGAATTTCCACATCAATATTATTCATCTTTTGCCCAGTAGCTCCAGGCATATCTGGTGGAATTCCCAGGCCATTAATAAAATCCTTGTCAATATCCATATATCACAGTCCTTTCCGTTACGGATTCGATGAAACGAATAATTGACTTGCAATTTTCGTATCATAGTAATCCTTATTTGTTTGATACAATTTACGTTGTTCTTCTGTCAAATCGCTAACTGGTTTTTGTGGAGTCCATGCAGATGCCAATTGTTTATCTGTACGCAACAGCAACCATTGCATAACGGGCAAAACATTAATAGGATAAAACGGTGTTCTTGCCCCCTTTGGCACTGAACCAATCGGGGAACTAGAAAAGAAGTGAACAGTTTCAAAGTTGGCATCTAAATTTGCAATAAAACCTGAGCAACCATTATCAACAAGAAAACATCTGCAAAGATAATCCATAGTCATATAGTAATCATTAAATACTTCAGGATGAGCATTCATAAGCGTATTCACAGCATCATCGCCTACTTGTTTTTTTAAAAGTACAGAATCCACCTTGTTAATAGTTAAAGCAATAGGAATTTTAAATTTACCCTTAGCGTTCTTTGGTGTCTTTACTTGCCTCAGTGTATCTATCAGCGACTCGATCAACTCATTCATAGAGGCTGCACTAATTCCCATGTTACTTCCACGCAGTTCATTTTGACTTTCTTCCCTGACTCGTGTTAACGAATATGGATCAATTAAGAATACTGCACCATCATTGAAAGTGTACATATGCCAGCCCTCTTGGGCATTTCCCTTTTGAAATGCCTCTCCCGGCATATCATAAAGGTGAATCAGTCTATCAACACCAAACTTCCTATGTTTCAACATAAAGCTAAAAGTAATAATATCATACTCTGCACCATAAGGTGTCGGTGGGATTGGAATACCACGATAGTAGCTTTCAATCTGCTTAAATTCATTATCATACGAATCATCAGGAAATTCAAAATCTATACCATAATTTACGATTTCTTCATCAAGAAAATCTTTCAAAAAAGCAACTTTGAATGTTGTTTTGCCAGCTGATGCTCCTCCAATAAGTGCGATACTAACAGGATGGGTAATGCCAGCCTTATCAGAATTACCACAATGAGGACAAAAACTTTTCATATCTGTAATATTATACTTTTCCTTTATGTAATTACCTGTTGTTGGATCTTTTACAAGTTTCTTTCCAGTTGCTCTAACAGTCAACGGTAAAATAGTACCGCAAACACATTTTCTTTTAAACACGCCATATTTTCCAGGTTTTAATCTAACATGTTTTATATTACAATTCGGACATGCATATACTGGCACCTTATAAACACGAGTACATTTTTGGCATCTGAATGACACTTTCTTCAATTTAAAGTACAACGTCTCAAATGCTAAAACAATTCCAAATAATACATACACAACAGATGTAAAAACTAATGAAACAACCAATAATACAGCCGATAAAGCAAGGGTCATAATAGTACCTAAAATGTATTGTGCAAAAAGTTGGCATAGAGACCATATAAAAAACAATACCTTTGTATACCATACTTCACCACGTGAAAAATCGGGCTTAGTATCAAAATTTTCTGAGAACGCTTCTTTAATAATAGAACCAACTGCTTGAAAACAAGGTCCTAGGAAAAAGCTCTTTCTAGCACATTCTTCATAAACAAAATCAGAATAAATTCCATTTGGTGCTTCATCGTGAACTTTTTTCATGATATCTTTGTCTTTGAAACAACCTAACAAATTTATTTTATTTCTTGTTTCAGTAATTCCGGCTACGAAATTTCTTATACCATAATATGTACCTACCAAGCAACCAATAGCAGCAAATATCGTAAGAATAATAGCAGCAATGCCTAAAATGATAGGAACTACATATACTATAAACAAATAAATCGCACCTATCACTAATCCTAAGCCAATTAACCAACCAATACCTTCGTCCATGTTTTATCATTCCTTTCATTCGACAAGCTGTGCTAGAGAAATATAATTATAGTATAATATAATATGTAATATATAATCATTTTCACCATCTTACTCGTCTTTCGCAAAATATCTCCTTTTGTGAAAACTCCAGCAAACACATATTCAATTTTCAAAATGCAATTTTTTTCAAAAGTTCATTGCAATCCGGCTCATATACTGTTTTTTCTGCTCAAACGAAGAATGAACATACCTGTTTAGAGTAATTTCCACTTTTGAATGTCCCAGAATTTCAGATAAGGTCTTGATGTCAAATCCCAATTTCACACATTTCGAGGCAAACATATGCCTTAAGGCATGAAAATGCACTGACGGCAATTTTACGTTTTTCAAAATGCTTGCAAAACGATACTGCATTGTTCTCGGTTCAACAGGTCTTTCTTCTCCTGAAACAAGATATTCCTTAGCTTTTCCTCTGAACTTTTCAAGAATCGAAACAACGCAGTCGGGTATCGGGATTTTTCTCTTGGATGATTCGCTCTTGGGTTCAGCAATCGTCAATTTTGTCTTTGTTTCACCATCAGGAGTCTGTATCCTCTGCATCGTTTTTCTGACGGTCAAAATACGTTTTTCAAGGTCAATATCCTCCCATTGCAAAGCACAAAGCTCACCTATTCTGATTCCGGTAGACATGGACAAGGCAATTCCAAGCGTTGAATGATTGGGATTTTCGGCGATATACTGCTGTAATTTTCCTTGCTGCTTTTCATCCAGCAGTTCAATCTCCGGCTTCTGCATCTTCGGTAATGTGATACCATCCAATGGATTCAAGACGTGATAGGTTTTCGAGGCATATTTAAAAACCGACTTCATCATGATAAGAATATCCGAGATATAGCGGTTTGAAAGTCCTGAACTTTGTCTTGATTCAATAAAAGCGTAGATATCCGATGCAGTAATCGTATCCGCCTTTGTATCTGAAAATGCCGGAAGTACGTGTTTTTCAGCCTTCATGCGATAATTAGCAGCTGTTGATTCCTTTACCCGATGATGAATACTTTGAAACCATTCAGTGAAAATCTGCTTAACGGTTTTGCAGCAACTGCCGCTCAGATTCTGTCTGCGGGCTGCTGTCATCTTATCCTGAACCTCTTCACGGCTGTGACCGAAAAAATACTGAAAACGTCTCTTGCCGTTTTTGCGTTTTCCTCTTGAAATACGGCCTTCGTAACGACCATCACGCCTGTAATAAATATTAAACCTCTCCATTTCTTGACCTCCCGATTTGTTAAATATGCACAAAGAGTTAAATCAAATTTCTACAATCCACTTGACGAAATTTGTTGATACAGCTTGACTTTTCAGGAAAAATGTGTTATACTGAAGAAAAGCTATATGTACAATTATATCACCTTTTCACAAAAGGAGATATTTTGCGAAAAGCTTGTAAACACCGAATCGTATCTCAATAAAGGATGCAATTCGGCTTTTTTGTACCCAAAAACGGAATTGTACCGTCAAAGTTGACATCTGCCACTGAAATAGTATATAATATTATGGGTTACAGCGTTTGCATGGCTCGTACCCCTGCAAGATGAGGTCATCACGGTCGCCAGTATACTCTTTTTTGTTATGCTCCGCCATTTGATTTACGCTCTGACAATCAGAACAATGAAATTTTCCCGTATTCAGGTTGATGATATAGTCGACACCCACTGCTTCTGCCGTAGTCGCAAGCTCAGTATAGACAACTATCCTATTGTCCTTGGAGCTGTCTGGGCTATCACAGCTCACAAATAAAATCATCGAAATTACGGAAAAAATCAAAACTGCAATTCGTTTCATAGGCATCTCCTCTGGTCAATAATACCAATCAAAATCACTAATATATCTCTCCTTGCAGCGATTCTCGGCAGATATTTCGTAGAATTCAGGATTTAGCGAATTTTCACTCAGAAATTGACTGCCAGACGCTCCATATACTTGATTTTCTGCTCAAATGAAGAGTGAACGTACCGATTCAGCGTTAATTCTACGGTGGAATGTCCCAATAATTCTGATAATGTTTTCACATCAAAACCTAACTTGACGCAGGTCGATGCAAAAATATGACGGAGTGCGTGAAAATGAACTGACGGCAATTTTACGTTTTTTAAGATTTTCTGAAAACGGTACTGCATTGCTCTTGGCTCGATTGGCTTTTCCTTGCCTGAAACGATATAGTCGCTGTCCTTGCCCTTGAATTTCTTCAGAAATGCAATCATTCCTTTTGGAATCGGGATTTTTCTGTGTGAGGATTCGCTTTTGGGTTCGGTGATGACAAGTTTTGTTTTCTTATTGCTGCCTTGAACCTGCACCCTCTGTATGGTCTTGCTGACGGTCAAAATACGTTTTTCAAGGTCGATATCCTTCCACTGCAAGGCACAAAGCTCACCAATGCGAATACCTGTAGTCATAGAAAGAGCCACCCCAAGAGTGGCTTTGTTCTGATTATGACCGATATACTCCTGCAATTTCGTCTGTTCCTTCTCATCAAGCAGCGTAATTTCGGGATTTTTTGCACGTGGCATTTTGATATATTCCATCGGATTGTAGATATGATAGGTGCGAACTGCATACTTGAACATGGATTTCATCACAATCAGCATATCGGATATATAGCGATTGGACAGACCGGCTTGTTGCTTGGATTCAATAAATGCATAAATCTCAGTATCTTCGATGGATTCTGCCGATTCATTGCCAAACGCAGGCAGAATATGCTTATTTGCTTTCAAATAGTAATTTGCCGCTGTGGACTCCTTGACCTTGTGTTTGATACTCTTATGCCACTCGCTGAAAAGCTGCGTGACAGTGAGAGAACAATTGCTCTTTTTAAGGCGTTCCTTTGCCATTTTTTCACGGACATCTTCCTTGGTTTTGCCGAAGAAATACTGAAAACGCCTTGTTCCGTTGCTACGTTTTCCCCGTGAAATGCGTCCTTCAAACCGTCCGTCCCGTCTTTGATAAATATTCATGCCGACCTCCTAAAATTTCATTTGACATATTGACCAAAATGTGCTATAATATTTGCAGTTGAATTTTTCGTAAAATCCTGAATTTTACGAATTTTTTTATGCCCTTTTGAGGGTATTACTACCTATATTACGCATTTTATGAGTAATAGTCAATACAGAAAATCCACCAAAAACAGGAGGTGATATTTGTTGAAACTGCAATTAAGACTGCGGGATTTGAGAGAAGACAATGATATGTCCCAAGCTGAAATGGCGAAATTGCTGGGCTGTTCACAGCAGACCTACTCCCGATATGAATCCCATACCACGGAAATTCCACTGGAATCACTGATTTTCCTTGCTGACTACTATGATACAAGCGTGGATTATCTGCTTGGGATTACAGAAATAACCGAACCCTATCCCAGAAAAAAACGGAATCTGACCGTCAAAAATCGCCCCGACAGATAATCTGCCGGGGCGTGGTATGTTATGCTAATCCGAGGATTTTTTTAGCCTGTTCTTCACTGATTCCATTCTTGATCATACTCTCAAGAGCTTCTTTCAGAGCATTGGCTCTGATAAGCTCCATCCACATTTTCATCGTACTCGCCGCATTATCAAAGCATTTAGTTGCTATTTTTTAATAGTAATTTTATTTTTTCTGTAAGTTCAGGCAGTTCATTGAATACAACTTCTGATATAATATTCCAGTTCGTACCATCATAGTCGTGAACTAATCTATGCCGTAATCCAGCTATCATCAGCCAGGGAATATCAGTATGAAGATTTTTGTATTCAGCAGAGATCCTGTAAACGTGTTCACCAATATTATAAAGCGGCGTTGTGACAAGCCATTGCAGAGAATAATCATTCAAAAGCTGTTCTTTTGTTACATTGTGCTCAGAGATGTAGGATAGCAACTTTTCAGCATTATCGAGAATTTTCTGCAGCCTTTGTTCATCAGAATATTTCAAGCAACTTTCACCCTTTCTTTCATTATTGTTTCATAAAATAAGCTATCTTTATTGACCTCATTAATCTCAAATACATCGATTTCTTTTTGGATAATCATACGAAGTTCTTCGGCAAAGGCAAAAACCGAGGTAAGCTTAAAATTTTTACCGCCGAAAATCAAGAAGTCAATGTCACTGTCAACCGTTGCTTCGTTTCTTGCATAAGATCCAAAAATATAAACTTCACAAATGTGATATTTTTCCGCAAGAGGCTTAATTATTCTTTGAATATCAGTTATTGTTAATACTGTTCCGGACATCATATCATCTCCTTGTCTGTATGATTGTATTCTGACCGAATCATACAATTTCTTATCTCACTGGCGTGTTATGTCTGACACAAAGAACGCTTTTGCAATCAAAAAACGCTTCTTTTATATTTTTACAGTTCAATCTCTACTTTTAGTATAGCATAAATGCTGTGAAAATGCAAGGAATTTTGAAGATTGTTTTCGCTTTGTCCGTCATATAGAATTTGCATGGAATACTTGCTTTCTATATTTGAAACTGACGCTTTCAATACAATACCAACCAATCATCTGAATTTCCATTTCAATTTCCTGCTTATTTCCTCTGCGCTCTGCTTATCCCATTTCATTGATTCCGCCCACTTGATCATTTCCTTGTCGCCGTCTGCAATTTGCTGCAGCAGTTCCTGATAACCGCCGACACCGCCGCAATCTTCCGGCGGCGCTTTCCCTGTGACCTTCAAACAAGTTGGCACAACGTTTTCATGCTCCTCAGTGACTTCAAGCCATTCAATCTTATGCTGCCAGTAATCGCCCATATCGTAGATATACCATATGTCAGCATATTTGCATAACAACTCATATATGTTGCATTCTGTATCATTCTTTGTAGGTATTTCATCAAATTCACCATCTTCGTACTCGGATTTTATTCTCATCACCGGTTCGCCGTTTTCGCCATATGCTATGAACTCATAAAGATGACAATTCTGCCAATTAAAACAACTTTGTATTGCAGCATGAAGCCCGTAGAAGTTCATATTCGCAGGCAGAGAAATTTCCCTGCTGATCTCAAAATCAGGATAGTCAAGCGTGATTTTCAACCGGAGCATATCAATGTTGTAAAAAGGAACGTTATATCTGCTTTTCAGCATTTCAAGGAAAACTTCTGCCGGGTACTTGTATTTTCCGTCAACGCTGAAAAGTCTGTTGTTCAGCCATTTTGACGCATCAACCTGCAATATATTCCCTTTATCAAGCCGATCCTGGATATATTTCAGTTCTATTGCATTCCGGTTAAGCTGTGCTGTTGCAGAACGGTCGCCGTTCTTAGCAACTGTAATATCTCCGCAGTCAAAAAGGTATGCAAGAATAATATCAGAATTGATATAATATTCCCGAAGCAAATTTCCAAGCTGTTCCTTGAAGTCGATTTTCTTGTAATCAGCCGCTTTTAATCCCCAGAGAATCATTGAAAATCGTGTTGCCGTGTTCATAAAAATCACGCAGTTCCGGCGATTGATTTTCAGCGTATGAACAAACCATGTATTGGATTTATCCGTCTCTTTGGCAGTTTCCGCCTTGATTTCCATAGCCTTCTGCATATCATTTGAATAAGTCAGCAGCATACTATCACTCCTCACAGTCTATTTTATTTTCTTTGCACCAGCGGCAATATTTCCACACATGAACGTTTGCCGCTGCATTATATTTTATTCAATCGTGACAACCTCATCTAACAAAACCTGCACATTATCTCTTACAATACGATTTACATGGAAGTGTCCTGCAAACCACTTCTTGAATTTCAGCTCACCATATAGCCACTCAAAATATCCCGTCAGTTCCGCATCATGCATATTAGGGACAAAGCCGAGGTAATGAATCACTGACTGCGGAACTGTGTGTGTAAGGACGTAGTCAACCTTGTAATCGCACGATTGGAGCGTTTCTTCCGCAGCCTTATACTCTTCATTATTCGGCAGTTCTTGCTTCCACCAGCTTCTGCCTTCAACACGCATTGCCTTGTCAACAGAATATGCACCACCCATTGCGAAGAAGCTCTTTCCCTCAATCACAAAACGCTGCCCACGCATCAGGTGATAGATGTTATCGGAAATCTTGTGAACCTTTCCGCCGTTCCATTCGATAATGGGGTAAGTATACAGAAGATCAAAGTCCTCATGATTGCCATCTACAAATGCTATGGTGAATGGTTCTGCTGTCAATTTGGCAAGAAAGTAACGATGATAGGGTGTATCCCAAACAAATCCGAAGTCACCGCAGACGATAACAATATCGTCTTTTGAGACTGGATATTGATAGATTCTGTTCAAAAATGCATCGTATTCTCCATGTGTGTCTCCGGTTATGTAAATCATAGAATCACCTCTTGCTTTTATCATTATCGGATAGTCCTTAACTACAGTTACGGCAGAATAATAAGCTGATCATTAGCAATCGTAATCAGTTCAGGCTCATCGCCGATATAGGAACGGCACATCTTGATCTCCTCTGTACCTCTGTAATCGAAGTGGCACAGTACATATTTATCAGTCAGTCCCAAAGCCGTGAAATCTCCATCCGTGATATGGTTATTGTCATCAAAATTTCTGACATATTCAACATCCTGACAAGCCAAACAAGCTCCGGCAGAAAATCCAAGATAGACCGCACCAGCCGCAACCTGCTGTTTGATAAAGCTGTCAAGGCGGTACTTCTTTACAAGATACAACAACTTGAAAGTGTTTCCTCCAAGTACAGCTATGTAATCATACTTTTTGTCCATGTATGCATCTGGATTGGCACTGTCAAAAACAAAAATATTTTCCGTCTTGAAACCAAGCATTGCAGCACAGTTCTTTTCCCTCTGTCCTGTTTCTTCTTCAAACATACAAGCCAATGGAACGATCAGCATATTACCGGTCTGATCTGGTATAAGTTCACCGATTTTCAGGCGAACTTGTGTATGACTGAATCCGTATGAACCTAATATCAGCATATTATCACCTCTGTAAATGTTTTGTTTCTTATAATCCCAGTATCTTCAATGTTTTCTCGTCCTCATTTCCACGGCAGAACTTGTTAAGCACCTTTTGGAACAAATCCTGCTCCGGTACTGCATATTTGAACAACGTCATGCAAGAACGCAGCTTAAAAGCATCCGGATATCCGAATACTGCCATCGGATCGTCCGTTTCAATGTTCAGGAGTTCTTTTGTTATCTCTATTAATCTTTCTCCGAGAATAGGATGTGTATAATAATCTTTGGCTTCGGACAAATTTTTGATAGAGAAGTAAGCGGTTGTACCGCTAAGTCCCAGTCCTTTAATCTGCGGAAACACATACCAAATCCAATGTGATATTTTCTCTCCTTGTTTCATTTCAATTAAAGCAGTCTGATACGTTTCTCCGAAACCATAGCCGTGGTCTTGTGCGTCTATGAACTTCTGAAGGTCGGTACAGTACAGCTCTATACCAAGCACGCCGTACTTCTCCTGATCTTCCCGGCTATAATACTCGTTCATGTGGTTAGGATCAGGGGTGTCTGTTGATTTATACCCAAGTTTCTCCTTTGGAAGTGATGCGTACAGCTCCGCAAAAGAAGTGAACCTGTGCAGAGCGGTCACTCTGGTTTGCAATCTTAACTTCTCATCATCCAAGCATGTGAATTCAATAAAATCACCGACCTGCACCTTCTGACGCTTTTCATCGTATAACCGCAGTTCTATTGTCTTGCTGCCGTTCTTGATCTTCTCAAATGGTGATAGTCTTAGTTTCATTTTATGAAGCATTATTCTCATCCTCTCTTGTCATTCTCACCAATCTGTTCCGCACACTTTACTGCGCATGCAAAAATGTAATTTCCCTCCAAGTAACTGCTTTACACTAAATGAATCGATCCAATCCTCACTACCACCTCAAGCTGAAGCTTGCTCTTTGTTCCATTATCGAACAGCACTTCTATTACATGAATATCATCTCTTATGGTTTCAAGGCCGACAATAACGCCTTCGCCATAAGTATCATGTTTTATCCGTGTGTTTACAGTATACGGAGCAAGTGATAAATCCACCTGAAGGGGCTGCGTTTCTATTTTCGGCTCTATAATTTGAAAATCGGGATGACGGATAACAGGTTCTCTTTCCGTTCGGTCAGGTGGAGCAACCGCATTTACAAATTCAGATCCGCATTCGCTGACATAGAATAGATGCAGCTCGTTCTTTGCTCGTGTGATTGCCACATAGAATAGCCGTCTTTCTTCTTCATAAGTATCGATACACTCCTGCTCCTGTGCGTCTTCCCGACATGAATGCGGCAGGCATCCATCATAAACATCTACGATATAGACTGTATCAAATTCAAGCCCTTTGGCGGAATGAATAGTTGATAGGATAACGGGGTTCTCATCTGTGCATTTGTAGTTCTCAATCAACTGTGGCAATTGCGACAGCCGTTCAAGAAAACCTTTTATAGTCTCCTCACGAACAGCCAAGGCATATAGAATGTCGACTTTTCCTATATCAAGTTCCTTCTCCTTGGCATAGGCATAGTACCAAAAACGGCAAATCAAGTCTATGGCATCATACGGTTTTGAAACGGATATTTTCTTCATCTTATGTCTGAAATCTTCTGCTTTGCGCATCAATGTAGGCCACTGAGCCATCTGATTGACCAGTTCATCCGCTATTGTGATTCTCTTCTGCGGTGCCTTTCTACAACTCCAATATGCCGCATTCTTTTTGAATCCATATCCGCACTTATAATATACCTGATTAAATGCTTCGGCATCATTCAGATTTATAGCAAATCTGAGAAAATATACAATATCCTGAACGACCTTGCTTGTAAAGAAGTTTTCTCCTGCCTCTTTCAAACGGATAAAGGGGATGTCCTCACGAAGAAATAAGTCCATCAAAGGAATAGCACTGCCGTTGTTGCGATAAAGCACTGCCATCTGACCGTGCTCTTTCTTGAAAAGCTCGGCAATTGCTGAATACTGCTGATGTTTTTTTCTGACTGTTATTCTCTCAATCGGCTTTCCGTCACCTCGGCTAGCCACCATGTGTTTTTCAGAATGCCGGTTGATGTTCTGACTGATAAAACGCTGTGCTGCCGATACAATCGGCTTTGTGGAACGGTAATTTGTTTCAAGAAACAAGATATACGGATTGGTATATGTATCAGTAAAGTCAAGGAGCGCACGGGGGTAGGCTGCACGAAAACGGTAAATACTCTGGTCTTCATCGCCAACCATGAAAATATTATTCTGCTTTGATGCAAGCATTCTTATGATTTCATGCTGTATTTTCGATGTGTCCTGTGCTTCATCAACACAGATATACTGGTATTGTGCTTGAAACCACGCTAAAACCTTTGGACGTGCCACTAGGATCTCTCTTGCGTAGATTAACTGATCGTCAAAATCCATGCGTTTTTGCGATTTGAGCGTATCGACATACTGATTGAAGAATTCCTCGTAGAAAGGCTCGTCATTCAAATACTCAGCCCTCTGTTTAGGCGTTGTCAGCATCATATTCTTGATATAGCTTATTACGGTCTGTGCCTCGATGATATCTGCTTCATGCGGAAATTTGTCACCAGTAAGAGCGATGTAGATTGACTTAATGATGTTGGTTTGTTCACTTGCTTTCAGCATTGTAAATCGTGTACGCTGATACATCTGAACATATTTATTGATTATCTGCTCACACAGTGAGTTGATAGTGCGGATATTAAGCCAGCTTGCCATTTCAGGCTCGAATTTCTCTGCAAAACGCCGTTTAATGTCGTTAGTCGCACTGACCGTATATGTGATTGCAAGGATATTTTCCGGTGCAATCCTCTTACAGTAGATCATGTAACCCATTCTTGCCACCATAACTGTGGTCTTACCGCTGCCGGGGACAGCAATCATCAGATTAGCACCACTGACAGCCTGAACTGCCCGCTGCTGCTGTGGGTTCAATTTGATATTGTACTTTTCCAAAAACGCCCGGAAGTCCTCATCTACCTGCGTGTCCAGATGAAGTGGCAGAGGGCAAACTCCATTGATCAGACCTACATACACTAAAAATGCTTCTTTTGTATACTTACGTTTGATACGGAAACCATCGTTGGTAAAAGCCTGAATATGAAGGATGCATTCTCCCTCATCCGCAATCTGGAAAAACAGATCTATCTCACCGGCACGCAGGTTATACTTCCGAAATGTTGAACGAGGCTTGCTCCATGTGAATTGATTCGCATCCGGTTCTGTGATCAATGCCTGCTCATAATCCTCTCGCATATCGTACAGCCATACGACCTTATATCCGATATTACCATGATAGAATACGTTTCTGTCATTAAACTTTCCGGAAGAGAGAGGGCTATGCTGAAACTCCACAACCGTTCTGTCAGTCAGAACATCTGCCCTGTGGCGGATATCATCGCACTGAACAACTACTTCCTGATTCTCAGCTGGGAACTGATTTTGCCACTCGAAATGCCAGTCGGACATATCATACTGCCCATTCCAGCTATCGTTGCATTCACAGTTCGGGAAATGTGAAAAATGGCGTGCTCTTTCAGTACCAGACTTCACAAACATCTTCTCAAGACAAACAGGGCAGAAAAACGCATCACCCTGAACCGCATCACGAATTGAAATGCGTTTTTGGTTTTTATCTAAGGCAATGTACATTTTCCGCCCTCCTTTGACTATTCACTTATTTCCTGTGTTTGCTTCGATAGTCTTGTACCATCTCTCGTGTAACCGGATAAGGATCGCCCAGCATCCACTTGCAATCGTAAAAGTCCCAAATTCTCTCCAGCTCATCTTCAGAGTCAATTCCAAGCTGATACATCTTAACCATAGCAAAAGTCAAATCATACCATTTGCAATCGTAATGTTGACACAGATCGTTTAGCTCATCTTGACTTTTAATTTGCAATTCCGACATAACATCTATAATTTCGCTGATTTTCTCGTCCCTATTCTTATCGTACTGTATTGCCATTTCAAAACACTGCTCAATAAGATAAGCAAACGGAATAGAAAGCTTCTCTGATAACTCGGAAATCAAACAGCAGGTTGCGGTATCAAATCCTAATTCATCAGTTGCGTGAATAAAGTCCTCAAAATAGTGCCAGTCCGTGTTGCTCAGATTATCGCCTTTAAGTTTCGCAATAATGGAATCCAGTCTGCATTTATTTGCAAGATGGTTCTCTAACACCTTTCTCACATCAGGAAGACTATCTTTACTTTTGCGGATCTCTATAGGAGTTTTTCCGAATTCTCTTTTGATAGCTCTCGCAAAAGCAGTCTGATCTGAATAGCCATATTCCAAGGAAACATCTGCGATAACTCTATCAGGGTTATTAACAAGCTCACTTGCGGCAAAGAACAATCTACGCTTGCGAATATACTCACGAAACGTAAGGTTTCCGGAAGTGATCACAGCGATAAACTTGTTGTAGTCCTGATCACAGTAGTTCGTTTCGGCGTAGATTTTTCTGGCGATCTCCTTGTGGTTGAGATGAATATGCTTATCAATGATAGATAAAGCCGTGCCAAGAACGTTGTTGTTACTCATAGTACTGAGTACCTCCTTTATTTGATGTCTCTATTATATCAGAAATACTCTACAAAGTCTTGACAGTTGGAATGCAACAAATGTCAATGTGAGCATTTGCTCATCACACTCCCAGATGTCTCTCAAAAACGCTCATCACTTCTTTGGCACGTTTCTCACCGATGCCCTTAATGCCCTTGATATCCTTCTCAACCTCTCTCAGGTCAATGGTAGGCGTATCCTTTCGCAAGCTCGTCAGCGTAACGCACAAGGAACGCTTGCAGTTCCTCACGGGACATTTTCTTTATGGAGCGATATGTATCACGATATTTTCTGTATCCTGTGCTGCTCCTGTGTTTGAGAGCTCCGGTCTTTCTATCAAAAGGCGCGGCTCTACAGAGATTTCTTGTTCCTTGCCATACCACATTAATTCGAGTTTGTTAGCCATTTTGTACCTCCATCGGATTACAACATCTCATTTTCCATTATACCACAAACCGCCCCGATTTTCAAGCGGTAAACAAGTAAAAACAGGAAAAATTCAAGGCTCTGCTGTTCTACCCTTTTGGGAGTAAAACAAGGCAGAGCCTTTTTCTTACATTGTTTCCTGATACAAAACTCTCGTTTTACGCCACTCTGTAAACTTGGCATCTAAAAATAGCAGCCACGCATTTTGGTCAATATATGCTTCTGGATAGGAATTGCCCTCATTTCTTCTTTCCATAACCATATTGAACTGCTCTGGTCTAAGATCAAGCTGCGGTACGGCTAAAGCTTCGTCATCGTCACTGTCATTACTGCTATCACCGAATATCTTCTTGTGTATTTTTTCAGCCGTTTCGTAATAATGCGTTATGTACCTATGTCATTATGTTTTTATCTTCCGGTCATCATGTTGTAGTGTTGCTCCTGTTTCATAACCTTAAAAATTTTCTCAAAAACGAGACGGAGATGATCGGTGCTGACCGCAGATGAATCATAATATAGACCGTCGTTAAATCCGGTCGCTCCTACATTGAGCATAGCTATCATCGCAGCAGCAGCTACATATTCCGTTCTATCCTCACTGCCATCATCCATTTTTTTAACAAACTCCGGTTCGTTCTTATCTAATAAATCATACCGCAGATTTCCACTTTTATATCCAATCATCTGAATAAAGTAGTATTCAAGAATCTGCCGTATGACCATCATTAGCGTTTCCGGATTATCTGTAGTACAGTATTCGTGCCAATATGAGTCGTAGGTGTTTCTGACGGGAGAACGGTTGATTTTACCACCGCCTGTCAATTTTACATCTTCCTCACATTCAGCAATACTCGTCTGGTTATTTCCGTCCTTTGTAATCTCAAAAAAGGAAGCACACTCGTAATCAGCGAGATGGTTATATGTGATTTCTCGGAAGAAATATGGATTGTGAGTCATGCAAAAGAACTGACGGATATGCTTATCGGCAGTTTCCTTTTCAAGATCATAGTTATTATAGCATACGGCTATCATCTCACGTACAAGAGATGCAACGATAAACAAAGAACTGCTGTCCATCGAAGATACAGGGTCATCAATAACCACAATCTTATCTTCTACTTTACCTTCATCAGATTGGCTGCCCATAACCATGTGGTAGAAATAAAGGAATGCAATAAAATGGCGTTCACCTTCGCTGAGATTTTGATTTACCACTTCCGGCTTTCCGCCATTATCCCGCACAAGTTCATAAACATACTTTGCACCTGCTTTTTCTTGCAGCTTAAACCCTCGGAAACCGGCATCCCTGATTGCTTTATTGATATCCTGCATAGCCTTGGTGGTATTGACTGTCTGACTGTTGAGCAAGGCAATTTGTCTTTCGAGTTCTGCTGATTTTACTTTATAGTTCTTTGCCTCTTCGGACTTTTCTCTCCACGCATCCCGGTCATCTTCAGTTTTTTTTGTCCATGCTTGAATATCAGAGGCGCATTCACTTGCCATCATCCCCCAGACCATTTCCAGACATCTCTGCTTCTGACCAGGAATATCGGCTAAAACATCCATATACGCCTTAATCTCACTGTTTATTTCTGCTGCCATTTCATTGAGTGCTACGGATATAGGGATAAGATCTTCCAACGCAATAGGCTCAGCAGGATTATCTAGTTTCCTTTGCAGCAAACTGATATTCTTATCGATGACAGTTAGCAGCAGCTGAGTTTGCTTCTTATACTCATTGGCCTTTTTTGTCGGAAATGTGTTCTGAAGGTTTGCTTCAATTACTTTTTTTGCTGACATCATGAGATTTTGATATGTGTTCTGAAATCTTTTCAATTCTGACAGGTCTTTCCTATATTGCTCATCGTAACAGGCAGCGAGCATATCCTCAAAATTATCGGGCATATTTTGCTGACAATACGGACATTTGCCACCTGCTCTTTGGTGATATATGTTATGACCGGCGGTCACCCAGTCCATATTACCGATTGTACGGATAAACATGGCGAAATCTGTATTTGCTCTGCTTATGATTGCAATCTGCATTAAATCACTGATCGTTCCCTTATCAGTCGGTACGAAAGAATAGGCTGTGTACGTCTGTTGCTTTTTTCCGTAAACTGTCTGATAAAGCTCGGTACATTCCTCATTTGTAGCAGAGGAAGGCAAAACTTCCTCAAGATGCTTTACAAACTTCTTTTTGTCTTTCATATATCCAGTTTGCGTGGATGGGAACTTTTTTCGTATTTTCTCTGTTTTATCCCATATATCATCAACATAGGCTTCTTCTGCTTTTTTGTGTTCTTCGGTTATCCTATTTGCTGCATCAGTGGCAGAGGCTGTCAAAACATCAAATTCAGCTTTTTCTGCGGTCTTTTCATCAGCCTCCTTCTTCTTTTGCGCATTTACCTCCGAAATTGTAAAGACACCAGGAATGTTACCGTAGCTCTGGATATTCTTTAATATAAAGTCCTCATTATATACGAGAATACGTTCATCGGGAAAGGGCTCTCCTTTCCATTCTAAAGCGGCGCATCCATCTTTGAATGCCCTAGCTAAGGTAGATTTGCCGGTTCCATTTTTTCCGTAAAAAAAGTTGATCATGGAAGGCGAAAAAGTGACATTTTTGTATGTCGGTGCATTGATTGTAATTCCAGTAATGTGTACACGTACCTTATTCTTCATCTGTAGAGTCCCCCTCATTTTTTTCTTTCATGACAGTTTCCTTACTCTATTATAATCCCCATATCTGCAGCAATTTGTATCAAGTTACCATTTCTGATACTCCAATGTTCGACATCAAGCTGATTTCTGACGGTCGACGAACTCAGATGAAATCTTTGTATGTTGTCATTTATTAACTTCTGATTGAAAGTTTTAAAGTATTTGAATTCAAAGCGGATCGTTTCCTCTTGACATTGAATCTGTGTCAGCCGACCTAAGAAAGCTGGGCATCCATTAAAAGCCGTCATATAATCCTGATTTTTAATAGCAAAGAGACAGGGCATGTCCAGAAGTTCATGGATAATCGAATCGGTCAGCGGGTTGAAATGATCCTTGTATTCTTTTGAAGTATGCTTCGTCAGGGCAATTTTTCTCCCAATAGAGAATACACCACAGCTGTATTTCTCATTTTCAAGCACAAAAACATTAAACTGCTCCTGGTTGAGAGAAGCCCATTCTGCTATATGAGATGTTGGTGGCTGTTGTCCTGCTACCTTTAAAAGTAATGCTGTGAATTCGTTAGATGCATTGATAGTAATGCCTCCGTTTACTACACCGATAGCGGTACCTTCACCTGATGCAGTGATATTCATTTGTGTAGGAGTCGTTGGAAGCTGTGAACCGGCTGCCTTTATAATTTCATTCCCCATATTTTGCTCACTTTCCCCAAAAAATCCCTGCGTCATGCATTACTTCAAGAAGGTCAATCTTCTTGATAGTCCAATGTGTTCTTGTCAACTCAAATAGGTTCATAGCAAGTTCAGACAGATTTTCCTTGAGGAATGCAAATGGAATCGGGAAATAACGCTGGAAATACACTTTGATTCCGTTGTCTTGAACCTTTATATCCTTAATAAATGCAAATACTGCCTGCTGTTCATCAGTACCATCTCGTTCCATCGAGATGATTGTAGGCAGCTTTTTTATTTTTTCTATCGCATCAACAGTCCACCCACTGAATTCTCCTTTTACCTCATCACTTATATACTCAGTCAAGGCACGAGCATTGTCAACAATAATGTAATCCTTTTCAAACGGATCATAACCAATGATAAGATTGAAATACTCGGAACTGCTCGTACTCTTTGTTCCGTCCGCAAGAATTATGTTGACAGTCGGTGCGAAGGAATCCGCATAACCAACAGCAATACCCGCATCTTCCGCATGTGCGGAAAAAACAGATGCAGAGGCAAGCGATGATGGAGAAAAAGGAGAACAGTCTTTCTTTATGATGTCATTACTCATCTTTGTTACCTCGTTTTCCGATTACTAAACCGCCGAATACCTGTCCGATAGCCACACCGTTGTCTTTTGCTTCTACATGAAACTCTGCGACTACCTGTTTTTGCGTGATGGGATCAGTGAATGGTGCTTCATAAACTTCTACTTTTGGTAATTCACCCTCATACGCACCGTCAATGAGTTCTCCCATGTCTTCCACTCCGCTCCTATCTTCTGTCCAACTTTCACCTTTATTCTCCCCAAAAAGCTGATATGTAATAGGCTTAGGGTAATTCTTTCCAATGTTGCTGATGAAGTTCCAACGTCCGTTAGTTCCATTGGAACGGCAATGCCATGCTTCAAATGTGGATCGACCCCTCATATTGTCAGGTCGATGCATGATGATATAGTGCCAGATTCCTATGAGGAGGGCAGACAGACAGTAGTGATTAAGGGCGAGAAGCTCACTTTTGGTGATTGGCGTATCAGACAAGTAGAACTGCTCATTTGGTTTGATTAGAGTATCTTTATCGATCAGTGTCAGAAGTGCTTGAGTAAGCCATTGCATTCGTTCATCTGACTCAGTTTTTAGATATTCTTCAACAAAACGTTCCATATCATCAAGAACGGACAAATACCGATTCTTTACCCGATCATCAAATCTGTTAATCTCAACACCATCGTCAAAAGGAAGATTTGCTCCGTATGAAACTTTGCAGGATCGATAATCCGATGTATCTCCTTCAAAGGTTCTGCCTACGGTTGGCTGTTTGAATGACGGCATCAGCATCTGAATAAGTGCTTCGAGCATATTTCGGTTGCTGACCCGATCTTTCTTTCCGCATTTAAGCTTGCGGCGAGAGGCACTTTTTCCTTTTGCCTCTGTCAATAGTACGAAAAATACGCCACCGCAAAGGTAAGGTACAGTTTGTTCTTTCATGATTTTCCTCATATCTCAAAATTGCTAACTCCGCTAACACGGCTAACGTTGACTGGAAGCCAAGCGAAGTCCAGGATAGATCTTAGAAATTCACACAAAGTTTCTAAGACTTTTTTATGATATTCATGTTTGGAAATGCCCTTGAAACAAGGCAGAACCCTAATATAACCATTATACCACAGTTTTGGTGAAAAAGCTATGGACAATTTGTGAACGGAGGAGAGTTGAACGAAAAATACTATGAATTGAATTTAGCAGATGTGCTAAGCACAGCACTGCGTATTAAGACTTGTCAAAACATCGTTTACTAGGCCTCAGATTGAGGTCATAAAATAATAATTCTACATTTGAAAGTCAGGGCGCGCACTGGCGGACAGATGTTCATAAAACAGAACAGAGAGATATCCAACAGTCGGAGATGACTGTGGGATGATAGGATAACTCTGCCTGTTGAGACATCGTCTGCCTGCGTGCCCTTTTTTATGGGAGCAGTGTGGTCTGCGTCATGAGCATCTGCCGCTTGGTGCGTTCCTTGCGGAAAGGAACAATTATGGAAAACGAGAATGTTAACACACAGAACGCTATGGACACTGATACTGCACTCCCTGTCATCACTGCTAAGACCACGCTCGGCGAGCTGCTTGCCGCACTTGCTCTTGGCAAAAATCCGAAAACTCCCACTCCGAGATTACTTTTTGAAACTGCCGGAGAGCCTATCGCCGAAATGAATGGCTGCACGCTTTTCAAAAACGGTTTTGCCATCTATAGGAACGGTTCTA
>CAJTYV010000024.1 GCA_910584195.1 uncultured Ruminococcus sp.
AAGGACAAACCGGGGAAATAAAGGTTTTTTGTATTCTGCTTGTCAAACCACATTTTCTTCATATTCCTCAAAAGCCGCCTCACGCTCGTTCTCTTGCGGCTCTAAGGCTTCTTCGGGTAGATTCTCGTTTATCGGCTGAACGTCTCTTACAGGCTCGACACGCTGCTCACGGGCGGCGATCCTCTCGGCTTTCAAACGTTCTCTCTGCTTAATTGCATCTTTGGGGTGAAGCCACGCTGCGTTATGTAAAGCTTTACATAATTCAGCGTTCAGGCATGGCTCAAATTCCTGAGCCACTGGGGGGCGATTTTTAATTGAAAACGCTCCTTCAGTTTACTGTATTTTACCATAAAATATCAAGTATAGCAAGTGTATAAATACACCAGATATATCAAAGAAATACAGCGAAAAGATCGGTTAATTTACATCTTGCATTATCCTCCGAAAGACGGTAATATGTGATACAACGAAAGGGGCACACCCTTGAAAAGCACCGAAATTACGGAGGAAAACACGATGAACGAAAAGACAAGAAAGCAGATTGAAAACCTTAAAAGTCAGACCATCGGGGTTGAGATCGAGATGAACAACATCACCAGAAACAAGGCTGCAAAAATTGCCGCAGAGTTCTTCGGAACAGACGATTTCAAAGATACAGCAAGCCGCAACGGTTATCAGACATGGAGTGCATGGGATGCACAGGGCAGAGAATGGAAATTCCAAAAGGATGTCAGCATCGCAGGCCCCGACAGCGAAAAGTGCGAACTGGTAACACCGATTCTTCACTACGAGGACATCGAAACCTTACAGGAGCTTGTGAGAAGACTTCGCAAGGCAGGTGCAAAAAGTTCCTACGAAATCGGATGCGGAGTCCATGTTCATATCGGTGCAAACGGACACACACCGCAGAGCCTTAGAAATCTCGCAAATATCATGGCGGCTCACGAGGAACTTTTGATAGAAAGCTTGAAAATTGACAGAGGCCGCACAAACAGATATTGCCGAACAGTAAACCCACGATTTTTGGAGCAGCTCAACAGCAAGAAACCCACAACGATGGCACAGCTTGCGGACATCTGGTACGGCTCACAGGGATGCACCTACGGCAGAAATCAACACTACAATGACAGCAGATATGCCCAGCTCAACATGCACAGCGTGTTTACAAAAGGCACGATTGAATTTCGACTTTTTCAGTTCAACAAACCTGAAAACGGCAGACAGAACGGACTTCACGCAGGCGAATTGAAAACCTTCATTCAGCTCGCACTTGCCCTTTCCGAAATGGCAAAGGAGCTGAAAACTGCAAGCCCAAAGAAAAGCGCTTCCGAAAACAAAAAGTTTTTGATGAGAACATGGCTGATCAGACTTGGCTTTGTCGGGAATGAGTTCAAAACAGCAAGAGAAATTCTGATGCGAAACCTTGAGGGAAACGCAGCATGGAGATACGGAGCATAACGCAGGAGGTTTCCTCCTGCTGCCCTAACCGCCACCTACGGGTGGCTTAAGGCAGTAGAAGGAAGTTTCCTTCGGAAAGGAAGAATTAACATGAAAAAATACTACCTTGCCTACGGTTCAAATCTCAACGTTCATCAGATGAAATACCGCTGCCCTGATGCAAAGCCTGTCGGAACAGCGTGGATTCACGGCTATCAGCTGCTGTTCAAGAGCAGCAAAACAGGTTCTTACCTCACCATCGAAAAAGCCGAAAACTCCAAAGTTCCGGTTGCAGTCTGGGAAGTTTCGGAAGCCGATGAGCAACGCCTTGATGCCTACGAAGGCTGCCCGACTTTCTACTACAAAACCGAAATGAAAGTCACCGTAAACCGCCGAAAAATCAAGGCTTTTGTGTACATCATGCACGAGGACAGACCGCTTGGAATTCCGAGCAGTTCCTACGTGAGAACCTGTGTTCAGGGTTATTGTGATTTTGGATTTGATTTGAAGCACCTGCGGCTTGCTTTTGATTTAAGTGAAGGGGGTGTAAAAGATGAAAAGTGAAATCAGAAAACCACGAACTTGCCCGAAATGCGGATGCCTCTACACGGAAAGACCTGCCCTTTCAAGAGAAGATAACAAAACTCTTGTTTGCAGCGATTGTGCAACAAAAGAAGCGTTACAGAGCATCGGAGTTTCCGCTGAGGAACAGGAAAAAATCATCAGCATCATCCACCGCAATTACTCCGAATAAGCGTCACACAGCCGCCACGTTCGCCCACGTCCGCCGATTCGGTTTCCTCCGCAAAGTTATGGGATTTACGAATTGGCGGCACACAAGGGCAACTGTGGGGCTTTTACGGCAAGGCATAAATCACACAATACTTCCCGAAATATAGCCGAAATCATTGTTACATTTATTTTTCCGAAATCCGTTGACTTATCCCATGAGATGCGGTAATATACATACTACCGAAAGGCAAACAGCCTGCGGAAAACAACGAAATTTGGAGGAAAAACAGATGAAATTCTTAAGACCTGACACGCACATGATGCAGCACGCAGGGTGCAGTGCTGAAATACGGCGAAAAGGTTCTGGTATGCGGACTGACCTACAAAGGATTTGAAGCTGCCATTTACGACTTCATTGAAACAGAGGAGGAGATTGGACTTTCCTACATCGAATGCCGACTCGGATTGAATGAGGTTGCTCCGCATCCTTTCGATGACGGCGGAGATGCCATGAAATGGTGCTTCGACCAGCTCGCAAAATAAGACGCACTGAAAACAAAAGCGGCAGCCCTTGAAAAAAGGGGCTGTTGCTCGTACTTTCGTTTCCTCCGGCAGTACAATTTTTACCGATTTTTCGGTGTATCTTTGTGTAATTTATGATTCCGAAATGACTTGATATCCTTGATTTTTTATGGTAACATGGTTATAATGAAAGAGGAATCTCCATAAAAAATTGCTCCAAAGGGCGTTCAAAAATACCAACTTCGGACTTGCTTTTGGCAGGTCTTTTTTCGTATCAGAGGTGATGCAGAATGCAAAAATACAAGCCAACGAAGTTCATGGCTGAGACTTCAAAATACAACAAAGCGGCGGCAGACTATGCCGTCAATTTTATTCAATGCCTTTCTCACACAAAAGGCACATGGGCAGGAAAAAAGTTTGAACTGCTTGACTGGCAGGAACAGATTATCCGTGACCTGTTCGGAATCTTGAAACCCAACGGATACCGTCAGTTTAACACTGCTTATATCGAAATTCCAAAGAAAAATGGCAAGTCTGAGCTTGCAGCAGCAGTCGCACTTCTGCTCACCTGCGGTGACGGCGAGGAACGTGCCGAGGTTTACGGCTGTGCTGCTGACAGACAGCAGGCTGCCATCGTTTTTGATGTTGCCGCCGATATGGTGCGGATGTGTCCTGCCCTGAATAAACGAGTCAAAATCCTGACTTCTCAGAAAAGGATCGTTTTCACTCCAACTAACAGTTTCTATCAGGTGCTTTCTGCCGAGGCGTACAGCAAGCACGGCTTTAACATTCACGGCGTAGTCTTTGATTAACTTCATACGCAGCCCAACCGCAAACTCTTTGATGTAATGACAAAGGGTTCTGGCGATGCAAGAATGCAGCCGTTGTATTTTCTTATCACGACTGCCGGAACGGATACCAACAGCATCTGTTATGAGGTACATTCTAAGGCAAAAGATATCATCGAAGGCAGAAAACACGACCCGACTTTTTATCCCGTCATTTACGGTGCGGATGAATCCGAGGACTGGACTGATCCGAAGGTCTGGAAGAAAGCAAATCCGAGCCTTGATAAGACTATCGGCATGGATAAGGTCGTGGCTGCGTGTAATTCTGCAAAGGAAACTCCTGGAGAAGAAAACGCTTTCCGACAGCTTCGTCTGAATCAATGGGTAAAGCAAGCAGTCAGATGGATGCCAATGGAGAAGTGGGATAAATGCAAAGTGGCATTTGATGAAGATGACCTTGCGGGGCGTGTCTGCTACGGCGGTCTTGACCTTTCATCTACGACTGATATTACGGCATTTGTGCTTGTTTTTCCGCCGACTGACGAGGACGATTTTTACTATGTCCTACCGTATTTTTGGTTGCCTGAAGAAACGCTTCCTCTGCGTGTCCGCCGTGATCATGTTCCTTACGATTTATGGGAACGGCAGGGATTTTTGCTAACCACAGAGGGCAACGTTGTTCATTATGGATTCGTCGAGAATTTCATTGATGAACTGGGAAAGAAGTTTCATATCAAGGAAATTGCATTTGACCGCTGGGGTGCTGTGCAGATGTCGCAGAACCTCGAAGATCTGGGATTTACACTGGTGCAGTTCGGTCAGGGCTATCGTGATATGTCGCCTCCGACAAAAGAACTGATGAAACTGACGCTGGAGCAGAAACTCGCCCACAACGGTCACCCTGTACTGCGTTGGATGATGGACAATATTTTCATCAAACGTGACCCTGCCGGAAATATTAAGCCGGATAAGGAAAAATCTACAGAGAAAATTGATGGTGCGGTTGCCTTGATTATGGCTCTTGACCGAGCAATCCGGTGTGGATTAGGAGATACTGGAGCGAGCGTTTATGATGAAAGAGATTTGCTGATTTTGTAGATAAAATCAGCTCTACAAACCGGAAGTTATCGCTCTGACATATATTTCTGTATTTCGTCAGAGGTCAATTTTCTTATCTGCGTATTTGCATATTCTCTGTATTCTTCAATAATAAAAATAGGCTTCATGTTTTTGCAAGTTTTTTTCTTGTTCTTTTTTAGATATAACAGCAATTCCTCGCTGCCTGCAAAAATTTTGTATGAGAGTCTACCTTTTTCATTTTTTAATTCATAAATACCACATGGCTTTTTCATACTATAATCGGCAGTTCGTAAATACAATTTAGCAATTTCTAACGACTTAAAAGGGAAGTTCCATCGTTGCAATCCACGTTTAGGGTCATGTTCAATGCAAATGCACCTCCCACAAGTTCCGCAAATATATTGTGTATGATTTTCTAAACAGTCCACTGGATTTAATAATGGTGTTATTCTGCTTTCATCAACATAGCATTCTATGCACATTTCCAATCCACTCCATTTGTAAATTTCAATTTACAGAGTTCTTAACTCCTTACTAATTACTCTCATTATACCACTTGCCTATTGAAAAAGTCAACCATGAAAGGAACTGATTTTTGGGTTTGCTGTTCATAGAAAGTTTACAAATAAAGTAGGAAACGCTATTGACTCCTACGTTACGTCATAGTTTATAATAGGATTAACACGAGGAGGTAATTGAAATGATGACAGTCAAAGAAGTGAGCAAGTTGACAGGAGTGAGCGTACGCACCCTGCAATATTACGACAAAATTGGTCTTTTGCAGCCAACAAAATATACTGATTCCGGCTACAGACTGTATGACGATACAGCTCTGGAACGATTACAGCAAATACTTCTTTTTCGTGAACTGGAATTCCCTCTAAAAGAGATCAAAGCGATTCTTGATAGTACAAATTTCGACGGAAAGAAGGCACTTTCTCAACAAATAGAGCTATTGGAATTAAAAAAACAGCATTTAGAAAACTTAATAAACTTCGCTCGTGAAATAAAAATGATAGGAGTGAGAGCTGTGGATTTTACAGTATTTGATCGGTCAAAGATAGATGAATATGCAAAACGCACCCGTGAACAGTGGGGCAATACCGATGCGTATAAGGAATTTGTCGAAAAGACCAAAGACCGCACGCAGGAGGAAGATGATCGTCTTGCCGAAGAATTTATGGAGCTTTTCGTAGAATTTGGAACAATGAAAAATGAAAGCCCTGATTCGGAAAGAGTACAGTTACAGGTTAAGAAAATCCAGGATTATATTACGGAACATCTCTATACCTGTACTGATACAATACTTGCTTCACTTGGAAAAATGTATGCAGGCGGTGGAGAGCTAACGGACAATATCGACAAATCATGCGGCAGCGGAACGGCAGAGTTCGTATCTCAGGCAATCAAAATTTATTGTAAAAAATAAGATGAAAACGGCATCTATCGAAAGGTAGATGCTTTTTCATATCCAAATATAAATAGGAGTTGATTTTCATGGGAATTTTCAGCGGACTTTTCCGCAGCCGTGACAAGCCGACAAACAGCTATGACAGCCCGTCATACAGCTATTTTTTCGGCAGATCAAACAGTGGAAAGCGAGTCAGCGACCGCACGGCAATGCAGCACACGGTCGTGTATGCCTGCGTGAGAGTTTTAAGTGAAGCAATCGCACAACTGCCGCTTCACATCTATCAATATACAGAAAACGGAAAAGAGCGAGTGCCGAAGCACCCGCTTTACTTTTTGCTCCACGACCAGCCGAATCCCGAAATGACGAGTTTTGTTTTCAGAGAAGTGCTGATGTCACACTTGCTGATTTACGGCAATGCCTATGCTCAGATCATTCGCAACGGCGTTCTCGTGGAAAGAAATGATGCAGAACTGGAAGAATTCGCACTGCTCTTTGAATTTGAGGGGGACAAGAATAAGATCCGCCATGTGCTGTATCGCTGTTCTGCAAGCCGTCCTGCAACTGAAAGTGCCACCACTGAGGATGAAACAGAGGTTAAGACGGAAACGCTGTCGCTGAAAGCAACCGCGTTGCCTGACGGTCTTGTCAAGTCCAAAACCTGCGAAAATACGGACGAAACGACCTACAACAACTGGTACAAGAACGTGTATATCCCCGTAACAACGGCGACTGCCAAATCCGCATCTTCCGCAAAATCTGCATCGTAAAGGAGTAAGATTATGGCTATCAAGAAAATCATTACAATCGACAAAATCGAAGTACCTTTCAAGGCGAGTGCGGCAGTACCTCGCCTTTATCGTTTAAAATTTTCACGTGATATTTACAAGGATTTTGCAGCGTTGCAGAAAAATGTAAAGGACAGCGATGAGGGCGAATCTACGCTGGATATTGAGAGCCTTGAGGTATTCGAAAACGTAGCATATATCATGGCAAAGCACGCTGATCCGGAGAATGTGCCGGATAATCCCGACGACTTTTTGGAGCAGTTCAACACGTTTTCGATTTATGAAATTTTGCCTCAATTGATCGAACTCTGGGGGCTGAATACTGCGACACAGGTCAAGTCTAAAAAAAACATCGCCAGACTGACAGAGAAATGACGACTCCTCTGTTTCTGCTCCGATGCAAACAGCTCGGTCTTTCGATGACCGAGCTGGATATGCTTACGATTGGGCTTATCAATGATATGTTCACGGAACGGGAAAACGATGATTATAATTATCCCTATCGACCAACTCAGAATGACTATGATTCATTTTAAATCAGGCAACATGAGATTGCAGCCATGCAAGAAGCTGTTCAGCAGAGATCTCACCAGCGGCAACGCCGAGTATTAATTGTGTAAAATCATTATCTTCATACTCGACTTCAATATTATTCAGAGCAAGAAATACAAGCATTGTATGTGCGCCGATTCTTTTATTTCCGTCAACAAATGCGTGATTTTTAATCAGGCTGTAACCTAACCGTGCAGCCTTTTCAAGGATCATCGGATATAACTCTGTGCCTGAAAATGTTTGAAACGGAGCATTCAAAGCAGAGTCCAGCAATCCCTCATCCCTGATTTCAGGCGATCCGCCGGATTCTGCAATAATTTCTTTATGAAGCAATATGACTTGTTGTTTTGTAAGCTGGATCATTTGGCAAGTTCCTCATAAATGGCTGCGTTTCGTTTTAGCAGCTTTTTTGAAACAGCAAGTACATCTTCATCGGCGGCGGTTTCAACAGTATCCTCATCCTCAATTTCCACCACTCTGTAACGAGGCTTGTTGTTTTTGAAAATAACAGCCGTACCATACTGATCTACAATTCGTGTTACCAAAGAAAAATTCTGATTCGCTTCTGTCATAGAAACAATTGTGTTTGTATCTATCATCATACGAACATCTCCCTTGTTTCTATTATATCACAAAGTTAGGATAAATTCAACCTATTTTTTTCAGAAAAAGTGAGGTGAACTTCATGGCAAACAGAATAAAGGGAATTACTGTTGAGGTTAATGGCGATACAACTGGTCTTTCCAAAGCCCTCGAAAGTGTCAACAAGAACATCAAAAACACCCAGTCACAGCTAAAAGACATAGAAAAGCTGCTGAAACTCGACCCAACCAATACGGAACTTCTTTCACAGAAACAGAAACTGCTTGCCGATGCTGTTTCCTCAACAACCGGCAAGCTGGAAACCCTTAAAAAAGCAAGTGAACAGGCGGCAGGAACAAGGGACAACTACGATGCATGGAAAGCAAAATACGATCCTATCAAGCAGAAAATCAGTGAAACAGAAACCAAACTGAAAGACCTTAAAGAGCAGTCCAAAATCGCCGATGAACAGCTTTCTAAGGGCGAAATATCGCAGGAAAAATATGATGCCTTACAGCGTGAAATCAAGGATACCTCCGACGAATTAGCATCTCTGAAACAGTCCGCAAAAGATGTTTCTGACGAATTCGGAAATCCAATCAGTCCTGAACAATATGACTCATTACAACGTGAAATTATTGAAACGCAGCAGGATTTGCAGAATTTACAGCGTGAAGCTGAAAATTCAAGAACTGCCCTTGTGAAAATCGGTGAAGCTGGAGAGGTACTGGAAAAAGCCGGAGACAAAATTTCCGGCACAGGAGAAAAACTACTGCCGATCACCGCAGGTGTGGCAGCCTTGGGAACGACCGCCTCTGTAAAATTTGCTGAAGTGGACAAGATCATGCAGCTCACCAACGCCACGATGAAAAACACCGAAGAACAGGCAGATTTGCTGGATAAGGCGATGAAAGATGCCGCATCAAATTCCACTTTCGGTATGAATGATGCGGCAACGGCAACCCTGAATTTTGCCCGTGCAGGCTTGACGGCAGAAGAAGCCGCAGCAGCCCTTGCTCCTGCCATGAACTTGGCGGCAGGCGAAGGCGGAAGTCTGGACACGGTTTCAGCAGGACTTGTCGCAACGATCAACGGATTTCACGGCTCTTTTGACGATGCTGCGGAGTATGCCGATGTGTTTGCCGCCGCATGCAATAACTCCGCATTGGATATTGACAGCTTGTCGGAAGCAATGTCCGTCGCTGCTCCGATTTTCTCGACAGCAGGCTACGAAGTAAATGACGCCGCCCTGTATATGGGCGTGATGGCGAATAACGGCATCGAAGCCGAAGTTGCTGCAAACTCTCTGAAAACAGGTCTTGCAAGGCTGGTCAAGCCTGCAAAAGAAGGCGCGGCGATGATGGATGAGCTGGGCATATCGGTTACGAATGCCGACGGTACAATGAAGGATACAATCACAATTCAAAAAGAATTAAACGAGACATTTTCCAAACTCTCAGAGTCCGAGCAGATCGCCGCCACATCCGCTATCTTCGGCAAAAATCAGATGGCACCGTGGCTTGCTTTAATCAACACAGCCCCTGCTGACGTTGAAAATCTAAGCGGTTCTATCAATAACTGTGCAGGCACAACCGACGAAATGGCTGCTGCCATGATGAGTGGTTTTGGAGGTTCGATTGAGCAGTTGAAGTCCTCCATTGATGTGCTTATGACTTCTTTGGGACAGCTTTTGGCGGAGTATTTAACCCCAATTATCGCAAAAATTCAGGAATGGGTTACGAAGTTTAACGCACTGGACGACAGTACCAAGCAGACCATTATCAAAATTGCTTTAATTGCGGCTGCTTTAGGGCCTCTGCTCATTATTATCGGCAAAACGATTTCTACAGTCGGCACGCTAATGCAGTTTATCAGCAATATTCCGACTTTAATTGCAGGTGCTAAATCAGCTTTTGCGGCTTTAAGCGGTGTGATCGGCGGGATTTCCGCACCTGTTGTGGCGGTTGTTGCAGCAATTGGCGTGCTGATTGCTGCATTTGTGAATCTGTGGAAGAACAATGAAGAGTTCCGCAATAAAATGACCGAGATCTGGGGAAAAATCAAATCTGTCTTTGAAAATCTGACCTCCGGCATCGTTGACAGGCTGAATGCTCTCGGCTTTAATTTCGAGGATTTCAGTGACGTTGTAAAAACGGTGTGGCAGGGACTCTGCAACATTCTCGCCCCTTGGTTCGAGGGAGTTTTCACATATATTGCGGAAGTTTTTGACGTTGTGGTCGATACGATTCTTGGCATTCTGGATATTTTCATCGGGCTGTTTACAGGCGACTGGGAGCAAATGTGGAACGGCATCAAGGGCATTTTTGTCGGCATATGGGATTTTATCAAAAATACGTTTACCAATATTCTGAATACCCTGAAAGGCATCGCTGATGTATTTCTTGGCTGGTTCGGAACTTCGTGGAATGAAGTATGGACGGCGATTAAAGATTTCTTTATCAATATCTGGAATAATATTTCTGCCTTTTTTACTGGCATTTTCACGTCTATCAGCAATTTCTTCACAACGATATGGACGGGAATCCGTGACTTCTTTGTGGGGATCTGGACAGCGATTTATACCAGTATTTCAGAGAAAATCACTACAATTCATACCGTCATTACAACCGTCTGGAACGCTGTATCAACGGCAATTTCTACTGTTTTAAATGCGATCTGGACAACTATTACCACAGTCTGGCAGACGATTTACGACTTTATTTCTCCGCTTTTAGATGCGTTTAAGTACCTTTTTGAGACCATTTTTCAGGCGATTCAAATTATCATCAGCAATGTCATGGACTGGATTTCCGAAAAAATACAAGCTGTCTGGAATGCCATTGTTGGCTTTATTACGCCAATTTTAGAGGGCATTAAGTCATTTTTTGAAACGATATGGAATGCTATTTCTACTGCGGTTTCAACGGCAATTAATACCATTCACAATGTAATCACGACTGTGTGGAACGCTGTTTATGGCTTTATTTCGGGGATTCTCAACTCCATCTGGTCAGTAATTTTGTCCGTTTGGAATACGATCAGCGGTACTGTTTCAAGTGTTGTGAATGCGATTTCCACAACAATTTCTACTATCTGGAACGGTATAAAAGCCACGATTTCCAATGTGATGAACAGCATAAAAACAACTGTCACAAACATCTGGAATAACGTAAAATCGGCAGTTTCCAACACAATTACGGGTATCAAAGATACGATCGTAAACGGTTTCAATGCAGCCATTGACTTTATAAAGGGTCTTGGATCGCAGGCACTTCAATGGGGTGCAGATATCATCAATGGCATTGTTGATGGCATCAAATCCAAAATTCAGGCTGTGGCAGATGCTGTGACGGGAGTTGCGGATAAAATCAAAAGTTTCCTGCATTTCTCCGTTCCTGATGAAGGTCCTTTGACGGACTTTGAAAGCTGGATGCCGGACTTTATGCAAGGCTTGGCTGACGGTATTTCGGCAAATGCAGGAATTGTGAGCGACGATCTCAGCACGTTTGGCACAAATATTACAACTGCTCTGACGGATACGTTCAAGACGGCGATGTCAAATATCGTTTCCGTTGTGGGAACGTTCATGCAGAACACTTTGACAGAAGTTACTAACGTTTGGAATAACATCAGCACTTCTATGACGACTGTTCTCACAAATATCGGAAACGGCGTAAAATCGGGCTGGAATGTAATTACAACGTCAATCGGGACTTCCCTTGAAAACATCAAAACCGCAATCAGTACAAACTGGACTGTGGTCAAAAACATCGTAACAACAGCGATAAACGACATTAAAACTGTAATTTCAACTGTGTGGAATGCTATCAAAAATTTTATTTCTACAGGTCAGATTGACATTAAAAATACAGTCAATACAACGTGGATGACAATTTCAGATGTCGTAAAAAATACCGTAAATTCGGTAAAATCCGCTGTTTCTTCCGCTTGGAATGCTATGCCCGATGCAGTTCAAGGAGCGATGAATACCGTTCGTGATACGGTTTTCAGCATCTGGGATAATGTGAAAAGCGGTGTTTCTGACAGACTCAACGGTATCCGTGACGCTGTTTCCAGCGGACTGAATTCTGCTGCCGACTGTATCAGGAATATCGCCAATTCCTCATGGCAGTGGGGTTATGATCTGATGCAGAACCTTGTGAACGGCATCCGATACATGATGGCTGATCTGTACAATTCCGTCTGCGATGTGGCAAATGTGATCTGGGAACATCTGCACTTTTCTGTTCCTGAAAAAGGCCCTCTGACTGATTTTGAAAGCTGGATGCCCGACTTCATGGGTGGACTTGCCGACGGAATCAACCGCAACAAAAAGCTCATCACAAAGGCAATCGGCGGTGTGGCAAGTGCGATGCAGTTATCTCTCAATGCTGATATGAGCGGTATTTCGTCTGCTATGCAGAACGGCAGTCCGACTGGTACAGTTATCAACAACTACAATAACGACAACAGCCGGACGGTGAATCAGACCAATAATAGCCCGAAATCGCTGTCACGGTTAGAAATCTACAGGCAGACACGGAATGCGCTGAATGTGTAAAAGGAGCGATTTATGTCGCTCCTTCACAGATCAATATCGTATTGATTGTCAATCAGCACATAGTTCACATCATATTTTTTGGCAAGCTCCAACATCTGTGTATTGTCGGCGAGAACACTCTCTATCGTGCAGTTTTCGTCATCCAAGCGATTTTCGATTACACTTGCATATCTCTTTATGTCAGTAAAGTGATTCCTTATGTAGTTCTCGCTCATGACAAGGCAAATATACTTGATATGATCAATGTATTCTCTTCCGAAATCTTTTTGCCAATCAAAAGGAATATAACACCCTTCAACGATCAGATTTTGTCTGTTTTCTATGGCAGTTTTGATCATTTCACAAACAATGGGCCACAAATATGCTGTAAGATCGGCATCTTCGCTCGTTGGAGTAAGTTCTGTATTCCCGCTTCGGATCAACCCCATCTTCAAATGGTCTATTGATAAGTAGGGATATTTATATTTTTCGAGTAATTTCTGAGCAAGGGCGGTCTTGCCAGTATATGATGCTCCCGTTATCAAAATAATCATTCTATCACCTTTACCGATTAATCAGCAATCACAAAAATCAGCCGCAGTCATAATTATACAGAACCCTTGAAAAATCTAGTTTTTTCAGTCTTTCACGAGAAATCATAAACGAGCCTGTACCCATGTCGCCCCACATGATATCCATTCCGTTTCCGCAAACGCTGTCAAGTTCAAACAGCAGCACATCACAATCTGACAGACTTTCATCTGAACGTGGATCATCCTGTGCGAACACCGGATATCCGCCGATCACTGCATCCGGTGCTGTATAGTCATACAGCTTTTCACTAATATCATCATCAAGATCCCAGATACTTTCAATCGGCTCATCTGCAAATTCATTATAGCTTCTGACAAAAGCATCTTCAAAACGAAAATCCCAGACCGTTGCCGGTATCAGTTTCAGAGCGTGTGCGATCAGCTTATACTCACCGGAAAATGGCAGATAGCACTCCTCATCTCCGGAATACTTCGGTATCTCATCTGTCGCAAGCAGCTTTGATATATCGGTGATAACTGTTTTATGGTAGATCACCCTGAAATTCTCCTGCTTTGTCATTCCTTCACCGTAGTCAGATGACATGCCATAAAGATCATCGCCAGCAATAAAGAACTGCAATATGCCCTTCTTCGGAAAATCTGGAACAGAGGGAAGCTCATCAAAATTCAATTGTGCAAGCAGCGTAAGAGGCTGTCCCTCAAACGGATTTTTCTGACCTCTCGGATATTCCATATCCTTTGGAAAATAGGGTGTTCCTCCTATCTTACTGTCAAAAAGACCGGCTTCTCCTTTTACAACCGAAAACTTCACCGCTGGCATTGGTGGCAGAAAGTCGTTTATCCTTTTTAGTACCTTTTCAATATTCAATTCACTCTCTCCTTTACAATTTATTAAACTTGGATTTGGTGGAGAGTTTCACCCCCCCATTTCGTATCTCATCAAGCGTTCTTGGAGTATAGTCCATATATGGCATCATGCAGCCAACATTATAACACGCAAACGGTATTTCGAGTTCACTGCAAATCTCCCGATAACGTTCAAATGCGGTGTGGTCTTTTGTATTGTGAATATGACCGTAAAGGTGGACTGCTCCGCGGTATTGGTTTCTCCAGTGTGCAATTGGATAATGGCAGAGAATCACCTCTGTGCTGGAATCCTCAACTATCGCAATATCCTTGATCCACTCAAAATATGCTGTCATTTCCTGTGACGGCTTATCGTGATTGCCAAGTATCAGATATTTCCTGCCTGCAAGCTGTGAGAGCACTTCCAATCCGGCAGGATTTTTCCATGCAAAGTCACCGAGAATATAGACGTCATCGTTATTTGACACAGTGTTATTCCATCGGCGGACAATTTCCTGTGCCATCTGTGCAGCATCCTTAAATGGTCTGCCGTCATGCTTTATTACGTTTTCATGTCCGATGTGCAGATCGGCAATATAGTAGTTCATTTCAAACCTCCTGCGATGATGAAGCAGCCCTCATAACTACCCAAGCAGTCTGCCCTCATATGTTCCGTTCTGAATCCTGAAGAAGAATTCGCTGAAATTGTCGGTTTCAAAGATCTGCATCAGTTCACGCATATTCCAGATCAGATTTGCACTGTCAATCTCGCTTCTGTCAAGCCAGAACACTCTGCCTTCTTCGGAGCTTTTCAGCTCTCCCTCAAACTGATCTGTTTTATACAGCAGAACGATATAGCGTGTACCGTCCTCCAAGATCCAGTCCTTAAATCCGCATGGCTGCGGATTATGTATCGTCAGACCCGTTTCCTCTTTCATTTCACGGATCACGGAGTCCAACAACGATTCGTCCGGCTCAACATGACCGCCGGGGAACACCAAACCACCCTTGTATTTGTCTTTCAGTCCTTGCTTCTCCTGCACCAGTACACGGCTTTCATCGTAGATCAGGCACATATTGGTAAGTTCAATTTTTGATGATCGATCCATTGTATTCTCCTGTTCATCTTCATTTTCATTATCTCTATTATACATCAAAAAACAAGAAAAAGCAAGGAGGTGCATACCATGTTTTTTACCCTAATTTTAGAAAACAAATCCGGCGACCGTGTTGATATGACTGCCACGGCAAACCAATATATGGTCTCGAAAATTGAGGGCTTGTCGCCGCCTGCCGGAACGATCAGCACTTCCGGCTATGCAGGAATGGACGGCAGTTACCTGAACAACGCCTTCATCGAAAAGCGGAATGTGATCATTTCTTTTGAAATGCGTGGATTTGGTGTAGAAAAGAGACGGCACGAACTGTATAAAGTGGTCAAGCCCTCACGCTACATCAAAATCTATTACAAAACCGCAGGCATTGATGTGTTTGCCGAGGGTTATGTTGAGTCCTGTGAGGTGCAGAATTTCGAGCAGTTCACAACCGGACAAATTTCCATTATCTGCCCCGATATTTACTGGTATTCCACTGAAACGCAGATTGCCGAATATTCGCAGATTTTAGGCGCATTTCACTTTATCTTTCCCGACGATGACAAGCCGTTTCCGCTTGGAAAATACAACACCAAGAACATAATGACCGTAGTCAATGACGGCGATGAGGTCAGATTTACGCTTGAAATCAGCGGAGGTTCTGCAATCAATCCAACGCTTTACAATGCTGAAACGGATGAATATATGCAGATTCAAGGCGAAATTCTGGAGGGCGATAAAATCACGATCACGACAAAAACCGGCAATAAAACTGTCACTCTGGAACGTGAGGGTGCCACCACTAACATCATCAATCGCCTTGTTTCAGGTTCAACATGGCTGACCTTGCGGACGGGAGAAAACAAATTTTATCTTCGTGCATCGGGCGGTATCTCCAAGCTGAAAGTCCGTTTAATTCATAGAAATGCTTATTTAGGAGTTTAGCTATGCAGATTGAAGTTTATAATATGTTGGCTGATGGCGAAAAGCTGAACATCACCCTTGAAGCAATATGTGATAGTTTTTCCTCACTTTTGTGGGATGTGGAATATTATCAATGTGGCAGTTTTGAAGTGTATATCGCCGCAAATCCACGAAATATTGAGATTTTTAAGACTGGAAGAATTGTTGGGCGTGATGATGACAATGAGCATTTCGGAATTATTGAATCTGTGCAAATTGAAACGGATGCAGAAAATGGTGACTATCTAACAGTATCGGGCAGATTCCTCATGTGCCTTTTGGAACGGCGTATCATTTATCCAACCTGCTCTTTTACCAAGCAGACAGGCTACTCAGATATTGTCCGTTCTGTCGTTTCACAGAATGCAATCAGTGCTGATAATCGCAGGATTCCGGGACTTTCACTCGGCTCAGTTTCGGGCTTGTGTTGGAAGCAGACAGCGACTTTGCAAGTAAGCTATGCAAATCTTATGGAATGGATTTACACCATTTGCGTGAAGATCGAAGGTACTGCAAACATCCGCCTTGTGAAAGATTCCGGGGAGCAATACAAAATGGTGCTGGACTTATCGCAGGGTGCAGACCGCAGCATTATGCAAAGCGAAAATCCTCACATCATATTTTCAGATGCTTACAGCAATTTACTGTCATTTTCCTATGCGGAAGATTGCAGTATCCAACGGAATTTCGCCTACATTCTGGGCAAAGGCGAGGGCGAGGAACGCAAGAGAACAGTGTATTTTGACGGCGATGAGCCGTCTTTTTTAATGCGTTATGAAGTCTATGCCGATGCCAAGGATATGGCGGACGAGCAGCAGGAAAACGGCGAAACTAAGCCGATTCCGGAAGAAGAATATATTGAACTGCTGAAAGAGCGTGGCAAGGAAAAAATCGTCTTACCGCTGACTGCTTCGGAATCGCAAATTGCCGTGCAGTCGATGCAGTTTCAGTACAATACGGACTATTTTGTGGGCGATCATGTGACAGTAGAGCATCAGCGATTCGGCTTGATACAGCCGAAAGTTCAATTGATCGGAATGATAGAAAGCTTCGATCAGAACGGAAGAAATCTGACACCCACATTCAAAAGAGCGTGATTTTATGGCATTTTCATCAGGATTTTTTAACTCAAAAGGGCTTGACCGCACCTACACAGCGAAGAATTTTACTGAATATTTGTCGAGCATTATTTGCAACGGAATCCTCGACACTTACGGTCAGAATTTCAAACTGACAGCCGCAACTACAGGTCTGAAAGTTACTCTCGGAACGGGAAAAGCGTGGATAAACGGGCATTATTTTGTAAACGATTCCCGGCATACCATTGATTTGACAGAGTATCAGGACGAATCATTACCGCGATATATGGCAATTTCTATCCTGCTTGATACTTCGGAATCGGTTCGCAGTGTATCTCTTGAAATTACTCCCGGTACGCCTGCGGAAAGTCCCTCGCTGCCGTCTTTTCCAAGTAATGAGAATCAAACAAGACTGCTCATGTACGCCGTCCGGCTGAATGTGGGTGCAACCTCTCTGACAGAACGTGACTGGTACGACTATCGTGAGGATAGCAATGTCTGCGGATATTGCAGGTGCATTCTCGGCAAATGCAAGGTCACGGAAATGCAGTCACAGCTTGCACAGATTTTAGCCGAAATTTCTGGATATAACAGGGCGATTGAAGATCTCACAAATAAAGTTGAAATGCTTCAAACCAAGGTCGACGACCTGACCGGCGACATCATCGAAACAGGAGAAATCGGAGAAAATGCGTACTATGTTCTCTATTCCAATGGCAGACTGCTCCTGCGTGGAACAGGTGCAACCTATGATTATGAGATCGGACATTCGCCGTTCTGGGAGGACGAAAGTATCAAAAATCTTGTGGTCAGCGATGGTATCACAGCAATCGGAAACAGTGTATTTGAGCGGTGCAAAAATATGGCTTCTGCGAGCTTTCCCAATACCCTTAAATCCATCGGTGAGAGGGCATTTTTTATGTACGACCACGGCGGTCTGACTTCGCTTACAATTCCGGCATCCGTCACAACACTGGGAGAAAAAGCGTTTGTCGATCAGAACATCACTTCTGTTGTGATGCCCGAAACGCTTACCACACTCGGCACATATATTTTCATGGGCTGTACACGATTGACTACGGCTCGTGTAGAATGCTCCGAAGTACCGGGGTTCTGTTTTGTACAATGTTCTTCGCTCCGCAGTCTGACGTTTAGCCAGAACGTTCAGAAAATCGGCTCGCATATGGTCAACTACTGCTCGAATCTGACAGAGATTATCTATGAGGGCAGTCTTACAGATTGGGCAAGGATTCAAAAAATGCAGAACTGGGACGGAAATCAGGGTTCAACGACGGAGGGTTACCTTCATAAGGTAATTTGTTTGGACGGATATATGCAGTATAACAGCGAAACGCAGGAATGGGTGGAGGTGCATGAATAATGTGGAAATTTCTTGTAAAGAACCAGAGTATTGAGATTCTGGAGCGTGAGGTGCTGGCGGATCACCAGATCCAGTATGTGCAGTTCAAATTCACCTTTGATGGCGACTGGAAAAAGTTTCACAAGGTTGTGCAGTTCTCGCAGTGTGACGAGATATATTCTATCGTTCTCGGCTTTGACAGCACGACTTGCTATCTTCCTGCGGAGCTTCATGTGGGTGCGGTGAAGATGAGCGTTTTCGGATATGATGCAGAAAGCGATACGACCGTCCGTGCAACAACGGTTCCCATTACTCTGAACATTCGTGAATCGGGATTTGTGGGAGATGACGATACGCCAATTCCGCCAACGCCCGATTTGTATACGCAGCTTTTGCAAAAAATCGTTGAAATACAGGCTGGGATTGACGGTAAGGACGGTCTTTCGGCATACGAAATTGCAAAAGAAAACGGATTTGTTGGGACAGTTTCTGAGTGGCTGGAAAGCCTAAAAGGTTCTGACGGACTGCCGGGTAAAGACGGTGTTGACGGTAAAAATGGCACGAATGGAAAAGACGGAAAGGACGGCAGAGATGGTGTGGACGGAATCACTCCTGATATGTCGGAATATCCACCGACTTCTGCTGTTGAACTGATGATTCAGAAAATCACAAATCCGCTGTCACTAAAATCCCACGAGCATGAAAATCAGTCTGTTTTAGATGAAATCACGGCAAGCTACACACTGAAAGAACAGCGGAAACTTGCGGAAATCAGCCCGTCCGACTATGCGACCAAAAAGGCTCTTGCAGATGAAGCACTCGCTATTCGTGAAGCAATGATTCCACTGACAAGAGAGCTTCATTCACATAAAAATATGGCAGTTCTGGATATGCTGACGGCTGAACAATTGACTCTGTTAAGCGATTTACAGCAATTTGAGGACAGCACCAAATACGATATTCAGACCATCAGAGAATCCGTTGAACCCGTTATATCGCAAGCACACTGGCATCACAATCTTACGCTTTTGAACAGTATCACTACGACCAAAGTTGCAAAATGGGACAGCTTTGAAAACTTCGGCACACAGATAAACGGACTCAGCACGAGAATCACGGTTTACTCTGATTTAGTGGAAAACAGCGTTGCACGAATCGGAACGGCTGAGGTGAATATTGAGAATCTGCAAAAGCAAATTGATGCTCTGAAAAACGGCAGTGAACCTGTTATTCTTTTCCGTTCCGGACAGGATGCAATGGGCGTGTATGCACCGGAAATTGGCGTTATCCTGAACAATGGCTATCATCTGATGACGGATTTTGTTGCGGAACATCCGCACTTTTGCAGTGCCGAAAATGACTACGCTTTGTCTTATTCGCAGGACGATTTCGGCTGGGACGCACAGATTCTTACGGTCTGCACAAAGGCTGTTTCTCTGACAGAGAAATCCGGAATCATGATCAGCTATCTTTCAGGAGCAACAGAAGACGGCAGTTTGTATCTTGTGCCAAAGCCGGAGAAAATTGATGTCCCCGTTACTATTTATGTGAATAATCAAATTACTGCAAATGACGCAATATCGCTGAATTTCAAGTGGCTACAATCGGAGAGTTTTATCACAACAGTTACAGAGTGCAGCGGTGCTTCTGACGGCGAATATTTCCTTGCTTGGGTTGGACGTTCCAATAATACGCATCCGTTTATCCGAAATATTAAAGTTTTGGAGGTTTCGTAAATGAAAAATCAGTCAAGGAGGAATCATATGAAAGAAAATATTTGCACTGCCGCCGGGATGATCGGCGGCTTTTTTGCGGCTTTGCTTGGCGGCTGGGATACAGCTTTGATCACGTTGGTGATTTTTATGGCGGTCGATTTTACAACAGGCGTGATCAGTGCGGCTCTCGGCAAATCCAAGCACAGCAAGACCGGCAGGCTCAGTTCCAAATCCGGCTGGTATGGTCTGGCAAAGAAATTCTGCACACTGCTTATTATTGTCGTTGCAGTGCGTGTGGACATTCTCATTGGCACGACCTACGTCCGTGATGCGACCTGCATTGGTTTTTGCATGAATGAGCTGCTGTCAATCATTGAGAACACCAGTTTGATTGGAATTCCCTATCCTGATGCAATTAAAAAAGGGATCGAAGTTCTGCAAAAGAAAACAAGCAAAATGGACAGCAGTTTTCAGCAGATGATCGATGCTTTGGACGAAAACGAAGAGGAAAATAAGGAGGACAAACAGCATGATTAAAAAGTTTGAATCCGGCGATAAATCGCAGCTTTCACCGCATTTCAATGTGCAGGAATTTCGCTGTAAATGCGGTAAGGAGCATGAAATTTTACTCAGTATGGAACTTGTGGATAAGCTGGAAAAGCTTTATTCTGCTTTGAACTGCTCTAAAATTATTGTGACCTCTGGTTACAGATGTACTGCTCATGATAAGAACCTGGGTGGCAATGGCAGTAGGCAACACACCAAAGGGACTGCCGCGGATATCTGCTGCTACGGTCAAGACGGTCAGCCGATCAGCAACAAAATAGTCTGCTGCACGGCGCAGGATATCGGTTTCGGCGGAATTGCCAATATAGACACATCCTATCAGTACACCCATGTGGACGTTCGTACTGGTTCAAAATGGTACGGTGACGAAACCAAGGACAACAGTGCGGTGACAAGCGATTTTTACAGCTATTTCGGAGTTTCCAAGAACAACGAACCTCTGATGAAAGGCATTGATGTCAGCGTTCACAATGGCGATATTGACTGGCAGAAAGTGAAAAATGCCGGAGTACAATTTGCGATTCTCCGTGCAGGATACGGCAGAGAGCTTTCTCAGAAAGACAAGAAATTCGAGAATAATTATGCAGGTGCAAAGGCAGTAGGAATTCCGGTAGGCGCTTACTGGTACTCCTATGCCATGTCCGAGGATGAGGCAAGGCTGGAAGCCAATGTGTTTCTCTCTGTCATTAAGGGAAAGCAGTTTGAAATGCCTGTATATTTTGATTTAGAGGAGAAAAAGCAATTTGCCCTTGGTAAGGAAAAAGTTTCTACGATTATGAGAGTATTCCTTGAAAAGGTTGAAAAAGCCGGATATTTCGTCGGACTGTACGGTTCTGCATCTTCGCTCAAAACGCATACCGCCGTTGACATCAAATCTCGCTATACGATCTGGATGGCACATTGGGCTGAACAGACCAATTACAACGGAGCTTATGGTATCTGGCAGTACAGCAATAAAGGAAAAGTTGACGGTATCAGCGGTAATGTAGATCTGGATATCTGCTATAAGGATTTCCCTACTATTATCAGGAACAAAGGACTGAACGGTTATGGCAAAGAGCAGATTTCCACACCTGAACCCGACAGCACGACCGCCAATGTGACTGTGAAAATCGGCAATGAAACCTACAAAGGCACGCTTATCAAATCCTAATTTTTCAAGGGCAGAGTCTTTTCTCTGCCCTCTTCTTTTTTGTACAAAGGACCGTGATAATGAAATGACGAAACAGCAAAAACAAATCATAGCCGAACTGCGAGAATGCGGTGTGCCGATTTCTTCTATCGCAGAACAGCTCGATATTTCGGCAAATACGATAAAATCCTACTGTCAGCGACATAACATTCAATTGTCCAATAAATCGAGCAAAAAAGTCCGTTTCTGCCTGCAATGTCATGCAGAGATTCCTCAGATGCCGCACCGCAAAGAGAAAAAATTCTGCTGCGACAAATGCAGACAATTGTGGTGGACAGCACATTCCGCCATGATTCAGCGTAGTTCTCAAATCAAGCTCACCTGCCCTGTCTGCGGCAGAACATTCCAGTCCTATGAAAGTAAACATCGAAAATTCTGCTCCCGTGACTGCTACGGAAAATCCAGGGAGGTATCGCATGAAAAATGAAACTGTCGATAAATTGTTTCGCTATCAGACCGTCATGGCATGGGTACGTTCCCTGCTTGAAAAGTCCCTCATCACAAGGAAAGAGTACGCTAAAATTGATACAATAATGACCAAAAAATACGGCGTATCTTCGTGCAGTATATTTCGCTGAAAATCGTTGACTTTTCGCCGATTTAGAGCGAAAATGTTAGTCGAGGAGGCGATGTTATGGAACGAATTGTGGAAAGAGTTCAGTTCCCCGATGTGCAAAAAGTAAAGCTGCTGAGAACGGCGGCTTATGCACGAGTTTCAAGCGGCAAGGATGCCATGCTGCACTCGCTGTCGGCACAGGTAAGCTATTACAACAACCTGATTCAAAGCAATCCGAAATGGCTGTTCTGCGGCGTTTACGCTGACGAAGCCTTAACCGGTACAAAAGATAACCGTGAGAATTTTCAGAAATTATTATCTGAATGCCGGGCTGGTCGCATAGATCTTATCATCACGAAAAGTATAAGCAGATTCGCCCGAAATACCGTCACTTTACTGGGAACTGTCCGTGAGCTGAAAGGCTTAGGCGTGGATGTATGGTTTGAGGAACAGAATGTTCACAGCCTCTCTTCAGACGGAGAGTTGATGCTTACCATTTTAGCGTCCTATGCACAGGAAGAGAGCTACTCGGCAAGTGAGAATCAGAAGTGGAGAATCCGTAAAGATTTTGAGCAAGGCAGAGTTGGAAGTATTACCATGCTCGGCTACAAAAGGAATCGTAACGGAGTGCTTGAAATTGTGACGGAGGAAGCCGAAATTATCAGAATGATTTTCAGCGATTATCTCAGTGGCATGGGGAAAACTGCAATTGCGAACAAGCTGTTTGAGATGAATATTCCTACAAAAGGCGGCGGTTTATGGACAGCGGAATCCATCCGAAGAATTCTAACAAATGAGAAATACTGCGGCGATCTTTTATTGCAAAAATCATTCCGCAACAATCATATTGAAAAGAAAAAAACCGCTAACATTGGTGATCTTCCGCAATATTTTGCGGAAGATGCTCATGAGCCGATTATTGAAAAATCAATGTTTCTTGCGGTTCAAAAGCGTTTGCAGGAAAGAAAAGAACGCTTCACCCCTACCAAATCGACTGCCGTCGTTTATCCGTTCACAGGCAGGATTCAGTGCCAATGCTGCGGAAAGAATTACCGCAGAAAAACAACGCTGACGGGCATTGTGTGGTGCTGTGCGACGTACAATACAAGGGGTAAAAAATACTGTCCGAAATCCAAGCAAATTCCCGAAAATACGTTGATTGACCTTTGCTGTGAAGTGCTTGGGGTGCAAGAGTTTGATGCGAATATTTTTGAAAATCAGATTAAACAAATTCTTGTTCCGGAGCCGAATAAGCTGACATTTATTTTTCATGATGGACGGAACATTACATCTCATTGGCAAGACCGTTCACGCTCTGAAAGTTGGACGGATGAGATGAGAGCAAAAGTCGGTGAGCGTAACAGAAAGCGAGGCAAATCATGTCAAAAGTAATGAAAATTCCGGCAAAATTAAATCGTGCCACCATGACGCCGCTGGATACTCCGGTTAAACGCAAAGTTGCCGGATATGCACGAGTGTCCACCGATTCCGAAGAACAGCAGACTTCCTATGCGGCACAAGTTTCTTACTACACAGAATACATTCAGAAGCGTGCTGACTGGGAATTTGTCAATGTATATACGGATCAGGGTATCTCGGCGACTAATACAAAACACAGAAGCGGTTTTAACGCCATGATTGCAGATGCTTTAGCCGGGAAAATCAACCTTATCGTCACAAAATCAGTCAGTAGATTTGCCCGAAATACTGTGGATTCCTTGACAACCGTTCGTAAGCTGAAGGAAAAGGGCGTTGAGGTATATTTTGAAAAAGAGAACATCTACACGCTGGATTCCAAGGGCGAATTGTTCATCACGATCATGTCCAGCCTTGCGCAAGAAGAGTCAAGGAGTATCAGTGAGAATGTGACATGGGGACAGCGAAAACGCATGGCGGACGGGAAAGTTTCTATTCCCTACGGACGTTTTCTCGGCTACCGCAAGGGAGATGACGGACTTCCGGAGATTGTTCCGGAAGAAGCAGAAGTCGTTCGCCTGATCTACCGCAGCTTTATGGAGGGGCTGACTTCGGGCAAAATCGCACAGATGCTGATGGAAAAGAGTATCACCGCTCCGGGTGGCAAAGAAAAATGGCACAGCAGCACGATTGAAAGCATTCTGACAAACGAAAAATACAAGGGTTCGGCACTGTTACAAAAGAAGTTCACTGTGGATTTCCTCACGAAAAGGGTAAAAATCAACGAGGGAGAAGCTCCGCAGTATTTCGTGGAACACAGTCACCCGCCCATCATTGATCCGGAGGAATTTGAACTGGTACAGGCTGAAATAAGTCGTAGAAAGGCAATCGGACGGATTTACAGCAGCAGTAACATTTTCTCTGCAAAGATCATCTGCTCCTGCTGTGGTGGATTCTTCGGTTCAAAGGTCTGGCATAGCACCAGCAAGTATCGACGTGTGATATGGCAGTGCAATCACAAATTTAGCAATGGCGAAAAATGTATGACTCCGCATTTGTACGAGGATGATATCAAGAAAAAATTCATTGAGGTGTGTAATAGGATTGCCCCTGATAAAGCCGATTTCATTGCTTCCTGCCGTGAGATCGTTACTCTTCTTTCCGACTACACAGCACTGGACAAAAAAATTGAAGAGCAATATGTGCATCTCAACGGACTTGCTACAGCCATGCAGAATTTTATCAAGGAAAATGCGATGCATCCGCAAAGCGAGGATTTCTACAAAAAGAAAATGGCGGAATACGTGAAGCTGAAAACTAAAGGCGAGGGAGTTTTGAAAGATTTGCAAAGCAAGAAAGTCACAAGGCTCTCACGCAAGGAACTGTTGGAGTGGCTGGTTCACACACTTGAAGAAAACGAAATTCTGATAGACGGATTCGATGAAAAACTGTGGCGGCTGATGGTTGAGAAAGTTGTTGTGGGTACTGACGGTAAGTTGATATTTACACTTCGAAATGGGATGGAAGTTGAAGTGTAATAAAATTCACAAGGGGCTGCGGTACTGTGATTGAGATGATTCTCACATGGCTGCCGCAGCCCCTCTTTTTTATACTCATGTATCGCTCTATGGTGTGGATATCTCATTTTTGTATCTAAATTATAGTACATTATCCCCTTGCGAAAGAGGGATTTGAACTTTGTGTAAAAAAATCTGCAAGTTCCGTCAGTTTCTCCCCTCAGACACCGTGCGAATGTATGAAACGTTCTTAAGCATTGAATTTCCCCCTATTCTACGCACTTTATAAAAATGCACCCTGAACCTCAGAGTTTCGTTACAAAAGTCAACGATTACTTTGCTATCGTTTTCCTTTTGACGGTATCATGAAGATTTGAACCTTAAATCTCCCATTTCAGGGCTGTTTTTAGGGGGTATTGCAAAACCTATCGTTTCTTTTAACCCTCACAAATTACGCTGTTTCGGCATTTGGGCATAAAAATGCACCGCAACTTTGATTGTATCAAAATTACGGTGCAAATATGTCTTGCGACTATAAAATAGATAATATTAATTTTTCTTGATTTAAGAGCAGTTTCAAAAAAATTTTTATTGCTTAATGATTTTTTCAATTTTGCAAGTATGATTTTTTTGCTCCTTATCATAATTTATTCCAACCAGCAAAACGTCCCCAGAATAATCTTTCAGACAATCAGCATACTGATTTTTCTTTATTTGAGCAATTGCCTCCTCGGCGGATTTGTCATATTTAAGTTCTACAACCAAAGCCGGATTGCTGTTATTTTTTCTTGGTCTGAAAACTAAGTCGGCATAACCTTTTCCGGCAGGAAGTTCACGGTCGATGGTGTATGTTTTTCTCGCTGAGTAATATGCAAGTGATATCACGCAGGATAATGAGTTCTCATCATTGTATTTCAGAATCGAGGTATTATCAGTGTGTGCCTTGTCTACCAGTTCTGCAACTTTTTCTTCATCACAATTCAGAGTGGCTTTCAGGAGTGCATCGGATTGTTTTATCGCTTTCATGACTTCTTCCCAGCCGCCGTCCTCAATGGAATTTATAAACTCCTGAGCAACTTCACTGTTTGGAATCCACACTTGTTTAGTGTAGAAATCATATGTCAGATATCCCAGGTGAACAAGAAGGGTGAAAACATCGTCCGCACTTCTGAGGGATGTCATATCATTCTGGAATTTTCCGGGATTTATTTCGATTTTCTCACCGGATATAAGCTGTGTGATCTTGTCTTTTAATCCGTCAAAATTCATCTCGATATAAATTTTTAATGCTTTGTAATTTTCAGTTGAAGTCCAGTAATTATCATAATCATGCCCTGTCATCGACATAACAACGGAACGGGGATTGTAGATCGAAACGCCTTTCAGATCATACCCATCATACCAGCGTTTCGTTTCGTCCAATGGCATATCATACTCATCGCACAAAGTCTTTACTTCGCTTTCGGTAAATCCGGTAAATTCCGCAAGTTCACGTGGATTTGTCATGGCAATTTCAGTGAACATATTTATCGCCGAATGTATTCCATATTTTTTTATTGGCAAAATCCCGGTCATATACGCAAGTGCAACGTAACTCTGATCTTTTAAAAGGTTTCTCAGAAAATCAAGGTACTTTTTCTGTGCATCTGTGTCATTCTGGTGTTCTCTGAAAATGCAGTCCCATTCGTCGATAATAAAAATAAATGGAATATTCGTCTGTGAGAATATCGCAGCAATAACTTTAATTAAAGTTTCGCGTTTGGGATAGCAAACATCAGGATATTCGCTTTTAAGCTCATCGATCAGATCTTCTCCAATGAATTTTATCATTTCATCCATATTCTGCGACTCATCCAGAATGTTCACCATATTGATATGAATAACGTTGTATTTATTCAGATGCTTTTCAAAAGTTTCGGATTTTGAGATCTTCAGATTACTGAACATCTCTCTCGAATCGCAACCTTTGCTGTAATACGCCGTCAGCATATTTGCAGCCATTGATTTGCCAAATCTCCTGGGTCGGCTGATGCAGATGAATTTCTGCTCACCGAACAAAACATTATTGGTATACTTAATTAGGTTCGTTTTATCCACGTATATCTGCGAATGATTCACAGCATTATAAAAATCTATATTATTCGGATTCAGATAAATACCCATTGTCACACCTCCGTTCTTTCTTTATAATAAGTATATCATGTTTCACACACAAAATCAAGCAGTTTACATAAAATTTCATGTAAGTTAAACCTCCTATTTATTCTGGCTATATCTCATCGAATAACTGTTATTATTTTTCTTGTTTTGCGCTGAATCCCATAATTCATCAGTGATTATTTTGGGATAATCAATATTGCCAATGTAATTTTCATTTGACAAAACGTTATTTATTATTTGTCTACCCCACACTGGTTTATTACTGGGGGATGGAATGCGGTACATTTCCAAGTGTTTTGATATATTTGACAGTGATTGATCAAACGAGTAAAGCTCAAATATGAGTTTTACTACTTCTGCCTGTTCCTTGTAAATTACAATTTCATTCATTTCGTTTCTTGTGTATCCAAATGATATTCGTTTTTGTTTTTCCATAATTAAAATTCCTCTCTAAACAAAAAGGATACAAAGTCCTACTCTGTATCCTTGACTATTTTGTTGATTTTTACTGATTTATATAGAACAAACCTGCTCACATTTTCGTGAACAGGTTTGTCCAAATAACTGGTTGGGGTGGAAGGATTTGAACCCTCGAAATGACGGAGTCAGAGTCCGTTGCCTTACCGCTTGGCGACACCCCAAAATTCTTATTTACTTGATTCAGCTTTATTATTATATCATACTTGTTTAGAAATGTCAAGCGTTTTATAAAAAAATTTATTTTTTAATTATTTCTAAGCTATTGCAAATTTTTTCAAATAGCTATATAATATTATTTAGGGTGTGTTGACACTACCGTTCAATTCCCGTCTTACAGACATCTTTTCCGTCTTTCTGTGTTAAAAATCCTTGTCATACGACAGTATGCCTGCGGATTTTTGCCTTGAATTACGAAAAATATACCTGCAATCCGAACATTTCGGATAGTGTCAACACACCCTAGATAGACCATATCTTAAAACTGATAGTTTCTTTATCAATTTTTTCAATAAATTTCTCAAGGAGACATCTATGAAAAAACTTTTCTTTATTGTAAATCTTGTTGCAGGCAGAGCATCAATTGGCAGCATGCTGGGGGAAATAATAAACGAATTTAATAAATCAGAATTTGAAGTTACCGTACATATAACTCAAAGCGGCGAAGATGCACAAAAAAAAGCGGCATATGCCTGTGAAAACGGCTATGCTCTGCTTGTGTGCGCAGGAGGAGACGGAACGCTCAGTCAATGTCTGCATGGAGTTATGGAAAGCGAGCATAAAATCCCGATCGGTTATCTGCCGTCCGGTTCTACAAATGACTTTGCACGTACTCTCGGTATACCAAAATCCACTATGGATGCTGTAAAGTGGATCACAAACGGTCTTCCAATGAGCGTAGATATCGGTAGATTTAACGACAAATATTTCACATATATTGCAGCTTTCGGAGCATTTACAAATGTTACGTATGAAACATCTCAACAGGTGAAAAATGTTTTGGGACACGCTTCATATATTCTCGGAGGACTTACTCAGCTTACAAGCCTTCGTTCAAAAATGATGCGAATAGAGTATAACAATACCGTGCTTGAGGGCGATTTCATTTTCGGTATGGTTACGAATTCGGGTTCTGTAGCAGGACTTCTCTCAATGAATGATTTTTTGCTTGATGATGGCGTATTTGAGGTCACACTTATTAAAAAGCCCGCAAACATAGTTCAGCTTCAGAAAATAGTACATTCTCTTCTTAATATTTCAGAGGAAATTGACCGTGAATATATTAAATTTTTCCGTACGAACAAAATCACATTTACGGCGCTTAACGATGAACAGATTTCATGGACTTTAGACGGAGAATTTGGAGGAGATCTGCCTGTAAATACAGTTGTTAACTGTAATAAAGCTATAGAAATAATGACTGGTAATAAAGATCAATCTATATTTGCCGATCCGGAGCAATGAAAAACAGGCTGCTGTAAAATGGCTTACGGCAGCCCGATATTTTGTTCTCAAGAATTTTTGAAATTGAATTTTGGCATAGGGGCGAGCTTATGACGGCTTAAGTGATACATTCGATCTATTTTATTTTTTATTTCAGGTCGACTGCTGAGGTCGTCAAATTTTCTAATGTAATCATCAAGCAAGGCATATGTGAACCCTAAATTTTCCTCGTCAGTTTTGCCGCATAAGCCGTCTATGGGAGTTTTATGCACGAGATAGTAGGGCAGGCACAGGAAATCGCCGATACCAACGACTTCCGTAACGGTAAGTTCGGAAAGTATACTGAAATCACCTGCTCCGTCTCCGAATTTTGTAGCATAACCTACCCAGTCCTCGGAGAGATTGCAGGTATTCGCTACTCTTCCTCCAATGCATGCCGCAACAGCGTAGAGAGTTGTCATGCGAAGTCTTGCAGGAGTATTAATTTTAGCCTGTTGTGAGACGTTCAGACGGCTTTCAAGCTCCGACATCAGACCGCAGTACGCTTTCTGAATGTTTATTTCGGTATGCTCTATGCCGAGATGTTCGACAAGACCTCGGCTGCAATCAATGTCAGCCTGTTTGCCCTGAGGCATAAGAACTCCGAAAACCCTGTCTCTGCCGAGAGCTTTAACGCAGAGAGCCGCCGTAACCGAGCTGTCCTTTCCGCCTGATATGCCTATCACAGCTTTGGTATTGGGAGAGCCGTTTTCCTCGAAATAACGGCGTATCCAATCTACAGCGGCATCTGTTGCAGCTGCCGCGTCAAAGCCGCGTATTTCGTTTCTGATACGCATAAGAATTCTGCCGAGGTAATTTTCTCCGATGCCGTCTGTCATTCCCCAGTACGTATCGCCGTGAGCGTTTTCCTCGATAAGTTCTTCGTGGGCGGTGTCCAGAAGAAGCTCCGCAATATCGGGATTCTGGCTGAATTTGGCCTTACAGACCTCGTACATGATGTTGTTTTTTACATCTTCCCAGTCAGGACGGAGAGTTACTTTCCGTCCCATTTTTTTTGCATCCGAGGGACTTAACTGAGCAAAGGAACGGCGTTCGTTTGCATTCAGAGTTTTCATGGACTGGAATGCAGCCTCGCTGTTTTTGTACGTCGTGCCGCCGATAGTCACGGGGCACTCGCAAAAATTGCTGAGAAAATCGAATTTTCCGCTGAAATCATTTATCATTAAAAATCGCCTCCGTAAAGTCTGTTTCTAATATCGGCAAGGCTATATTCTTTCAGCATTTCACCGTTTCTGAACACAGGCACAAGCATATTTTCATAAGGAAAATCATCTATATCCACCGAAGTGAATCCGTCCCTGCAAATAATATCTCCATTTTCATTTTTATAAACACAGCACATTCCTTTGTGGGAACGTTTGCTTATCACCTTATCAGAGCTATTTTCGGCTTCCTGAAACTCGCCGTTCACCTTGATATAGTTTTTGGGAGCTTTAAAGACAGGCATTTTATTTCCTGCACTGTCTTCGCAGTAAACGGCTTTCACCGCAATATGGAACGTATCTCTTGTATAGGGCGCAAGACTTCCCCCTGTTTCAAGGCACTGCATTGAGAAACTGCCTGCTCCGAGAACCACGTTATTGCAGGCGAACCCGTTTTCCATAAGGATACTGTAAATTTTTTCTGCACGCTGAGGTGTGATAGAATCGCCGTAAATAGCCTTTATATGCGTATCGAGAACCTTATATCCTTTGCTGTTCACAGTACCGCCGAAGATATTCCACAGTCTGAAAACTGTTTCGGTGACGACTTCAACAGGGTCGCCGCTGTCACCTCTTATGAGCATAGTGCCGTTGTGCGCCAATATTTCCTTTTTGATCTGAGGAAGGATATTATTTACAACATTCCAGTAATCGTAGCTGTCCGAAACAACTGAAAATGACGTATCGGGGTAAAGCTCGGTAAGCAGTCTGCGGAACATCGTTATCTCGTCTCCGTCGAATGCGAAGTTTGAACACATGACCGAATGCTCTGTAGAAACTGCGCCGTATGCAACAGGTTCTTTGGAGCAGTCGCAGTTGTAGTATTTTTCGAGATAGGGAATAGCCGGCACAGTCGCCGTATTGAGGAATGAAAGGCAAAATGCTGCTGAGGATTTTATCGCCGACGAGAGCGATTCCTGACCTCGGAAAGAAAAGTCGCCCAAAGCCTTAGCTCTCGGTACATCGTCATCTGTAGTAAGTTCGTAGTATTGGTTGACGATCTTTCGGTACATATAGCCCACATTTGCGGAGATCATGCCATGCCACATTTCGGCGGACAGCAGGCTTTCGATATATTCGACTATCCACGGGAAATCGGGGTGAGTATTTGTTAGCTGTATCATAGGTACTTTTACAGGAACGCGCGTGCCCTCGGGAACAGCTGCGATCTCCACAGGAAGATAGCCGAGCTTATGGAGACTTCTTATTTTTTCCTTATCATAAGCCTGCGGACCGAGAGTATTATCAATAATTCTGAAATACTCGTTTGTCACCTCGTCAAAGGGTTTTTCAAAGAAATCTCTGTTAAAGGCTTCTATAAGGAACTCCTTTATAAATGCCTGCAAGCCGAAACAGATAAGCTTGTCATGACCTCTGAGACGGCTTCCTCTCGGGGTGAGATAGGAAACTATCTTTGTAAGGTCTTTCGGGTACATTTTGGCGTGAGCAGCCTTATAAAAGTCAATATTGAGCATAGGGTTTGCCATTTTAAACAGCTCCTTTCAAGCAGTCAAGTACAGTAAGTTTAGGGTGATTATCAAGAGTACAAAGGGAATCTGTAGTAAATATGCCGCGTATAAGCTCGCCTTTGAGAAGCTCGCCCTTTGCAATGGAATTTTCACAGTGAGTGAAGAAAACGTTTATATCGCCGCATCCCAGTTCTTTAAGTCTTTTTGCCGAGTAATAAACAGTTCCGCCGTATGAGCAGATGTCATCTGCAATAAACACGCGCCGTCCCTCGGGAGAACCTCCGTATACGTCAAGACCTATAATTTTTCCACTTGCCCAGTCTCTTTGCTTGATGCCGAAGCCGATATTACGGCAATCCGGGAAAAGCTCAGAATATCTTTTGCAGCTGCCCTCGTCCGGAAAAAACAAAAGATCGTTTTCCATGTCAAAGCCGCAAAGCTCCATAGCACGGCAAATATAGGTTTTCGGAGAAATATTTGCGCATCGTTCAAGCAAAGCTGCTCCGACGCTCGAATGAACATCAAGAAGCGTTACTTTAGAGAAGTTCAGCGAATTTATAAGACCACAGAAATATTTTAGAGTAAATACCTCATTACCACTGTGAACTCTGTCCATTCTCGCGTTGGGCAGGTAAGGCAGATAAAGCTCTGTTTCCGATTTTGGAAAACGCTCGCGGATATTCTGAGCCATGTATGCGAGCAGGAGAAATTCGCTATCTGTTTCAAACCGCCATGTCAGTACGGCTCTGTTTATGTTTGTTTCCCGAATATTAATTTTCAGCGTGCCGTCAGGGTAATTAAGAGTTTCGGGAGCTTTCGGCATTTCGCCGTTTATGCTGTAAAGTATCATGTTATTTCCTCCGATACGTCATACTATATTTATTTGGCACATTTTCATAGCTTCTAACGCTCTGATGTGAGCTTCTGCGGACGTTCCGGCACAGCAGGCTGCAATTACTGTTATTGTCGTTTCAGGAAAAAATGCTTTCAGCAACAGAGCGTTTGAAATAACGCATATATCGGTGCATACGCCAATAAGTTCGACTTCATCGGGAATCTCTCCGCAAAGCTTCAGTATTCTTTCAGGCAGTTCAATCGAGCCGAACGTACATTTTTCAACGGCTAAGTTCTGTGCCGCATCACCGATAATATTTTTCAGTTCATCTGCCGGCTGATGTCCCCATGTACCTTTTATGCAGTGCGGAACAGAAAGATTTCTGCCCTCCTGAGAATCGGTATAATTGCTGCCGTGAGTATCGAGAGTGTACAGCAGCTTCGTACCGTCCTTTAACGCTTCCTTTACTCTTTCGCACACGTTCGGGAGTACGGCGAGCGTTTCGGGATTTCCCAAAGCTCCGCTGATAAAATCGTTTTGCATATCAATTACGATCAAAATTTTCATTCCTCGTCACATCTCCTTTTATATAATTTTGACGGACGGTGCATTGCTCCGCCGTTGTCAAACAATTCTGTTTCTTCAATTTTTTTGGACATTTTTCTTCTGAAATTAGCGGCTGCTTCTTTTTTTCCCGTGATTATCTCGAAAGGCTTTTGAAGATCGGCTATGGTGAAATATTCGGGCAGCAGGTCGAAAATAATATCGTGGAATTTCACTTCGTCACGGAGCTTCAATAAAGCATCGTAAATTATTTGGGCATGATCGAAGGCAAGCTCATCCGAAGACGCTTTGCCGTTTTTTAGTTTTATAACAACAGCGCCATCGTCAATTAGAATGACGCTGCTGCGCATTTCAACGGTCATCCAGAACGAGCTTTCGGCGTCTGACGATTCTTCCGTATCAAGCTCTATGGTACGCGTGAGAGCTGCAAACGCAGATGATATTACCCAGCCGCGCGGGTCTCGTTCGGGATCGCTATAGGTTTTCAGAGGGATAAGTTTAGCGCTGCCGAGACCCGTTTCCTCTTTTAATTCACGAAGAGCGGCAGATTCGATAGTTTCACCGGGTCTGAGAAATCCGCCGGGGAGAGAGTAAAGTCCTTTGAATGGTTCTTCTCCCCTTTTAACAAGAAGTATTTTAAGTTGTTTATCGTCAAGTTCACGTTTATTGTCGGATTTTTCACTGTCAATTCCGAATGCAGCAATATCTGCCGCAACTGACGGTCTTTCGTATTCTTTATAATTATTCATATACTAAAGCTCCTTCAAATCATTTTGATATTATCTTTTTGTTATTATCATTATATCACTATCATAAAGCTTTGTCAATAGCTTTTTCAAAAATATATTTTACTTTTTTATAAATATGTTTATTATTATAATATAACTTCCAAAAAAATTCACTTTAACTAAAAACAGCGTAAAATAGGACTTATCTAACACTTTCAAAAATGATATAAATTTACATGTATGTATTTAATACTATTGTAAATTGTTATGATATATCATTTATAATCTTCATAAATCTACAATATTTCACATATTTTTTATCTTTTTACCCTTGAATTTAACTGAAATAAATTGTATAATAATTATTATAGCTCTATTTACACTGATTAATTTATGGGGGAGTGATATTATGAGAGCCGATACAAAGGAATTGGTTACAACAATTGCCTACATGATAGGAGTAAAGAAAAATATTCTTGAAAACTGTTTTGACGAGGAATGTCACGAGCTTCTTGAAATGCTGTATGCTGATAAAGACGCATCAATAATAAGATATTTATGTAAGCTCAGAACTACTCTTATGCAGAAATTTAAGAAAACAGACGATGAAATGCGTTATAATCTGAAGAATTTAACAAGGCTTGACTGGTACGATAAAGACAATATAAAGCAGCTTGAAAAATGGGGAATCTCAATAATTAAAACAAATTATCGTTCTGAACAATATATGCTTGATTTTAACAGGCTTATTTCAGAAAACATTGATAGCTGCGCAAGGCTTTTTCCGGATTGGGTAAACTGGGATTATATAAAAGATCTGTTCGTAGTTCCGTCATATTCAAAGCCGAACGTTCTGAAAAAGGAATTTGAAAAATACATGAAAACAATAGATTTTTATCCTTTTCAGCTTTATATTCATTGGATGCCCGAGGAATGCGGCAGCATATTATATACAGACGGCAAATTTCTGAGCGTTATATACAGGCAGCACGATGATGTATTTACTGATTATACAAAATATAAAGACGCGCACAGCGAAACAAAAAATAATATATACAGCTTTATTGAAAACAGTTATAAAGTTGCAATTGCAGTTGACTGTGAAAATTCTGATGTGTATAAGCTTTACAGCGTACTGAAGAATCTTAATCAGGATGAGCTTGCAAAAATTGAAAAAATAGTTCTATACGACGATTACCATACAAACTGCGGTTGGGACTGGCTCGGTAAATTTACACACATTCCCGTAGAGCATGTTATGGTCGAACGAGTTACCGATCAAAAATCTTTGGTGGATATAAAAATGACCGCCGGAGTATGTAAAAATTATTATGAAAATAATATAACCTCTTTTATAATTGTATCGAGTGATTCCGATTTTTGGGGACTTATTTCGTCTTTACCTATGGCGAATTTCCTTGTAATGTACGAATATTCAAAATGCGGACAGGCAATAATCAAGGCTCTTACCGAGCACGATATCTACTATTGCTCGATAGACGATTTCTGCTCAGGTAATATTGAAGAACTGAAAAAAGCCGTTCTTTTTGATGTGCTCGAAAAATATCTTCCCGACCTTCTGTATCTTAACGGAAAAGAGCTTGTAAAGCAGATATACACCGAAACGCGAATAAGCGCTACTGAAAAGGAAATGGAAATCTTCTATAATAAATACATAAAAACGCTTCGTCTGAAGATTAATGCCGATGGCAGCTTTTCAATTGAAATAATGAAATAGTACAATCTTTTACCTTTATAGCTTTGAGACTATTTTTTAAAAATAGCGTCACATAACGTTTTCGAGCCAATTCGACACATTTTTCTTGACATTCCCTTTATCATGTAATATCATATATTATAGGGGCATTATTTGATTTGCTCTCTGATTATTACGGAAAGGGTGTCGAAGGCTTGAAGTATAAGCTTTTAGTTGGGAATAATATTGAAGGCTCAGGAAAGAAACTTGCCCAATCCCTTTCACATTTTGGTTTTACTTCCGAGTATTGTACTAACAGCTTTAAAAAATTTGAAGAACTTCTCAGCAAATTTTCATATGACGGATTTATATTTTTTGCACTCCGCGTAACTGACAATACGCTGAACTTTATTAAGCAATGCAAGGATAACTACCCAAATATGAAAATATATCCTATAATAACGTCTGATTTGCAGAAAGTTAAAAAGCAATTGATCGACGCCGGTGCTGCTTCTTGCATAACAATGCCGTATACTAATTACAGTCTTTGCGGAGATATTATTGCAGATTTTTATAACAGTGACGAAATGGTGATACTTCCTGAAATAGCCGACTTTCTTTGCAGCAAGCGTTTTCCGGATCATATGCTTGGATTCTACAGTTTGTGCTGTGCGGTGGAAACAGTAATAGAAACACCCGAATCACTTGAAAAAATAACTGCTGGATTATATCCGGTAATTGCAGAGAAAATGAATTCAACATATGAGAACGTCGAACGTTCGCTGAGAGTTATGCTTATATCCGCATTCAGCAAAGGCGTAATTATTAATGGAAAACTGGTACACAGAAGAATTAAAAATAAAGATCTTATAAGAATTTTAGCCGATGAATACATAGAAAAGTATGGTTTAAAATAAAAATACCGTGACAGGCATTATAGTTTTTGCTTGTCACGGTATTTTATAGGTGTTACAGAAAAATTTGTTTCGTTGCAATTTGTTCGCAAAACTGTTTGTCATGCTCCACAAACAGCAAAGTTACTCCTGAAACCTTTAGCAGTTCCTCAATTTGTAATCTCGACAAAATATCAATATAGTTCAGCGGCTCATCCCATATATAAAGGTGCGCCTGTTCAGACAGACTTCGGGCGATCATAACTTTTTTCTTCTGCCCCTGGCTGTAGCTTTCAATAGGGCGTGAAAAAAGCTCTCTCGAAAAATCGAGCTTCCGCAGAATCGCTTTGAACAGGGATTCGTTTATCTGGTATTTTTCAATGTAATTTTCAAGTGTACCGTACAGGTTTTCCGCAGCTTGAGCAACATAAGAAATTTTTAAACGGCTCGCTATAGTAATCGAGCCTTGATATTCTTTGTTTTCACCTGAAATCAATTTAATTATACTGCTTTTTCCGCTTCCGTTCCGACCGCATATTGCAATACGGTCACCCTGACAAACCTTGAAACTTACGTCCTCGAAAATCGTCATGCTATTATATCCAAAGGAAACGCTGCGAAAATCTATCAACTGTGAACTATGATATTTTAAGGGAGAAATTTTCAGCGACGATACTTCCTCCACGTTATTCAGAAGCTTATTTTTTTCCTGAATGTTTTTTTCGATACGGTTCTCCATAGATTTGGCACGATTCATTAGCTTAGCGGATTTTTTTGCTATGGAAACTCTCCTGCTGACAGACTTTTCAGTTTTTGCGGGATCGAAGCCTATTTTTGTGGAAGCTATTTTGTCAGAATGTGCCGCAGCTTTTTTTGCAGACTGTTCCAGCTGACGAATTTCCTTTTTAAGACGTTCGTCCTGTGTTTGTTCAAACTGTTCCTGACGCTTGCGATTTTCATTCCATGTGCTGAAATTTCCTTTCTGAACTTCTATATTCATTTTGTTGATTACTAAAATGTGGTCAATACAGGCATCGAGAAAAGCTCTGTCATGGGAAACAAGTATAAATCCCGATTTTCTTTTAAGATAAGCTGCAAGAATCTCCCTTGCATTAATATCAAGGTGATTTGTAGGCTCGTCAATAAGCAAAAAGCTGTTTTCCCGAAGAAACATACCAGCGATCAGAATTTTGGTCTGTTCTCCGCCGGACAAGGTTGAAAACTGTCGGTACAGCAGACTTCCGTCTTTTTCCAGCATATTCAGTTCCTTATGGATCTGCCATTCTTCGGCTTGCGGAGCTATTTCTCGAATAACATCGATCGTAAAACAAGAAGTATCGGTGAAGTATGGAAAATACTCAAAATCTACCGAAGAAATTATTTTTCCGGTGTATTCAAGCTCACCCATAAGCAATTTCAACAAGGTAGTTTTTCCTCTTCCATTACGTCCGGTTAACCCCAGCCTCCATGATGTGTCAAATTGCAGATTTATATTTTCAAAAACCTTTTCAAAACTTCCCTCGTATTCAAATGAAAGATCGCGAATATTAATAAGTGACATTTGTAATTCCTCCGTATTCAATAAAAATAAAAGACCGCAGAAAAATATCCGCAGTCTTTTGAACACAAAAAGAACGTCCATAATAAACAGAACGCACCGTTCACAAAAGTGAACGAAATATTCAAGAAAGAGCGAACATTTCCTGCCCGCATATCAAAATACTGCAAACAGCACAAGGCAAACCATGTGCTAAAATCGTATTTAATATGCAAAAAATCAGCAAGAAACTGTACGCATCTTTCCACCTCAATTCATTTTAATTGCACATTTATTATAACATAAAAACAAAATTCTTTCAAGTATTTTTTAAGTGTAAAAGATTATAGTTTTTTCTTATTGGGAATATTGACCGATGTCAAAAAATATGCTATAATATAATTTAGTATCGGAAGCGGCAGGTCAATGAAGAAATATATCGACCGGCTTTCGGTTTCTGTTAGGAGGAAAGTATATGGTAAATATTCCCGAGATATTCGGCTGCAATGTTTTTAATGAAACTGTTATGAAAGAGAAGCTGCCGAAAAATATCTACAAAAATCTCAAACGTACAATAGAAAAGGGTGCGGCTCTTGATATGGAAACCGCAGATGTGGTAGCAAACGCCATAAAAGACTGGGCTTTGAGCCTTGGGGCAACTCATTATACTCATTGGTTTCAGCCTATGACAGGCTCTACCGCAGAAAAACATGATTCTTTTATAAGTGTCGGAGCAAACGGCACGGCGCTTATGGAATTCTCGGGAAAGGCTCTTATTAAAGGCGAACCTGATGCTTCCTCTTTTCCCTCAGGCGGATTAAGAAGAACAAGTTCAGCAAGAGGGTATACCGCATGGGATCCAACATCATACTGTTTTGTTAAAGAAGGAAGCCTTTATATACCGACTGTTTTTGTATCGTATACGGGGGAAACCCTTGATAAAAAAACGCCGCTGCTTCGTTCAATGGACGCACTCAGCAAGTCAGCCGTACGTTTTCTTAAATTATTTGGCAACGAAAACGTTACAAGAGTAACATCTACGGTAGGAGCAGAGCAGGAATATTTTCTTATTGACAAGGATAAATTCGATCAGCGTGAAGACCTTGTTCTTACCGGACGTACTCTTTTCGGTGCGAAGCCGCCGAAGGGACAGGAGCTTGACGACCAGTATTTCGCTAATCTCAAGCCAAGGATAGCTGCTTATATGGCTGACCTTGACGAAGAACTATGGAAGCTGGGGATATATTCAAAGACCAAACACAACGAAGTCGCTCCGGCGCAACACGAAATGGCGCCGATATTTACCACTTCTAATCTCGGTACAGATCAAAACGAGCTTGCTATGGAGGTCATGGAAAAGGTCGCATTAAAGCACGGACTTGTTTGTCTGCTTCATGAAAAACCGTTTGAGGGAGTAAACGGTTCGGGTAAGCATAACAACTGGTCGATGTCCACTAATGACGGGCAAAATCTTCTCGACCCGGGAGATACTCCTATGGAGAACCTCCAGTTTCTGACTATCCTATGCGCCCTTATCAAGGGCGTTGACGAATATGCTGACCTCATGAGACTTTCTGCCGCATCGGCAGGAAACGATCATCGTCTCGGAGCGGACGAAGCTCCTCCGGCAATAATTTCAATGTTTCTCGGCGAAGAACTTGATGCTGTTCTTAAAGCGATAGAAGAAGACGGCGTTTATAAAACTCAGGCTCAGGCGTTTGAGATAGGTGTAAACGCTTTGCCGTCATTTCCGAAGGATTCAACCGACAGAAACAGAACATCACCGTTTGCGTTTACGGGAAATCGCTTTGAATTTCGCATGGTCGGATCATCTGACAATATCGGCTGTCCAAATGCTCTGCTAAACACTATCGTATCAGAGGAGCTTTGCTGGTTTGCCGACCGTCTCGAACCTTTAAAAAACAGCGATTGTTTTGAAGATGAGGTCAAGAAGCTTCTCAAAGAAGTTCTGAAAGAACACCGACGTATAATCTTTAACGGTGATGGATACTCTAACGAATGGGTTCTTGAAGCGGAACGCAGAGGTTTGCCGAATTATCCGTCAGTGGTTGACTGCATGCCGCATTATACTGATGAAAAAAATCTTCGTATTCTGCGTAAATTCGGCATTTTTAACAGGGATGAACTGACTGCAAGAGTTGAGATACACCTTGAAAAATACTCCAAAACACGCCGAATTGAGGCGCGTACCATGATAGAAATGGCGAGAAAGCAGCTCCTTCCCGCAGCTATGGATTATCTTGACAAGCTTTGCCGTTCTGTTGCTGCAAAAAAAGAAATTGGTCTTACTGCCAATACTGATACAAAAATTGCTCGCAAGCTCAATGAACTGATCGATAATTTTTATGATTCTATAAATCGGCTGGAGAAAATCGTCGCTGATGCATGTGCTATCGAAAATGTTCAGAAACAGGCTGAATTTTTTCATGACTATGTTCTTGCTGAAATGAATCTTATGCGAGGATTTGCAGATGAGATCGAGATAAACATGCCGCAGGATCTTTATCCGATTCCTACTTATTCGGAAATTATTTATAATGTTTGAATCGAATCCCCAAAATTAAGGTGGTATCCTTAAAAATCTTATGTAAGCCAAAGGGCGTATAGACAACAATGCATAAACTCTGTGCATTGTTGTCTATGATGAAACGCTCCCCTTTTGTTAGACAATATGGTATAAAGTGACCCTATTTGGCATTAGTGGTCATTAAGAGATATTAAAGGGCATTAAGAACCTGATTTTACGGTGTTTTTCGTGGTAGAAATCAGCTAAACTGGCTATTTTGGAAAATAATAAAAATTGCAATTTCAAAGATTCTTGGTAAAGACTTAGTAAATAACCGCAAAAACAATCCTGAAGACGATAGAAAGCCTGTTGACAAACTGAATAATGGACAAATAGCAGACGATGTTTCATAGAAGTGAAGCGCTGTCCGCTATTTTTCTGTCCTATTTTATTATAGACGCTCCAATATGCTTAAAACTACGATTTTATATTAAAAAACAAGCACTCCCACTTGTTTTGAGAGTACCTGAATTGCATTAAAAATTCCAATTTTAACTTGACAGATTGATTTTTTAAATATTATCGTTTAACTGAACGACGGAGGGATAACAATAGTATTCGGAAACGGACTGTCAACAGGAGAAGGTTGCGATATACTGAAATACATTTTTGCTGTTTTCGTCGTACCAAAATCACGATTTGAACCTGTATTCTGTACTTTGTTAAATGCTTCTCTGAACATGGCGTTGTGTGCCTCCTCACGATTCAGCAGAAAATCAATAGTTTCCCTTACTTTTTTATCCTCGATCTGTCTGTAAAGGTATTCATATACTACCTTTGCTCTCTGTTCCGACGCAATATTGGACAGAAGATCAGCACACAAGTCGCCTGTTACGGTAACATAATTCATTGCTTGTTAACACCTCCTGATATATAGTATGCAGTATCAAGAAAAACAGAGCAACGCTGCTTTACAATACTTAATAAAGTTTTTATAAATATTTATCAAACTCATCCAACACCTTACTCCTTTTCCTCACAGTCAATGCTATAGCCATTCAGAATGTTGATTTTCCAAGAACGAAATGCTTTGATATATTTCATGGACTTTATACGGTCTTATTTAAGATATAGTGTCAAAAAATTTTCTTTAAACAAGAAACACAGGGAAACGAAAACTCTGCTAAGCTGACAGCATAAAATTACTGTCAATTCAGCAGAGTTTATTTTTACGAGAACATTTTTGTAAAAACCTCTGGGAATCCATAGCAGAGAGTACACATAATAGCCGAAGCGAGACAAAGTCCTAAAAATATAGCCGGAACTGCTTTTTTTAGCGGAATTTTTCTGAGAGCCGCAATAAGCGAGCCTGTCCATGCGCCTGTTCCGGGAAGCGGAATTCCAACGAAAAACAGTAAAAAGAAGAATTCGCCCTTTTCCATAGCCGAGCTTTTGTTGAGCGCTTTATTTTCCAAAAAGATCACCAGTTTGGTAAGCAAAGGTATCTTATGCTTTTTAACAAATGTAAAAAATTTATCAATAAACAGCAGTATAAAGGGAATAGGCAGAATATTTCCGATCATGCAAACCCAAATAGCCTTAAAAAGCTCCATATCTAAAAGACGTGCGGCGATTATACCGCCTCTCAGCTCGATAATTGGGAGGATAGATACGAGGAATGGGATAAGCCATTCAGGAATTCCGTGATCTGCAAGCCAGCTTGTCATTGTCTCTGTTATACCGCTCATTTTAAAAGTCCTTTCGCAAATGAATTTCAATAAATATTATCGCATATTTTGAGCAATTAGTCAAGGTATTTTTTTAAGTTTGCATTTTATGACAAATTTCATAAAGCAGCGGCAGGTTCTTTGTGAAGAATATCCATAAATTCTTCGCCTGTGATCGTTTCCTTGTCAAGCAAATATGCGGCAAGCTCATGGAGTTTATCAATATTTTCGCTGAGAATGCGAATAGCGTTTTGATGTGATTTTTTTACGATATTATTGATTTCATCGTCAATTTTTGCCGCGGTTTCAGGAGAACAAGCAAGCGAAGCGTCTCCGCCGAGATACTGATTTGTAACAGTTTCAAGAGCGATCATGTCGAAACTGCCGCTCATTCCATAGCGTGTTACCATTGCGCGGGCAAGCTTTGTAGCCTGCTCAATATCGTTGGAAGCTCCGCTGGTGCAGCTGTTGAAAATAAGCTCTTCCGCCGAACGTCCGCCTGTAAGAGTAGCGATCCTTGCCAAAGCCTCCTCCTTTGTCAGCAGGAATTTTTCGCCCTCGTCTATCTGCATAGTATAACCTAAAGCTCCGCTTGTACGGGGAATTATTGTTATTTTATGTACAGGAGCCGAATCCTTCTGCATAGCCGCTACAAGAGCATGACCTATTTCGTGATAAGCTATAATTTCTTTTTCTTTTTGAGAAATAACGGCATTTTTACGCTGATATCCTGCTATAACCACTTCTACGCTTTCTTCGAGATCGGATTGGTTCACAAGCTTTCTGCCGTTTCTGACAGCACGCAAAGCCGCTTCATTGATAATGTTTGCAAGCTCCGCGCCCGATGCTCCGGCAGTTGCGCGGGCAATAGCATTATAATCAATATTTTCTTCGGTTTTGATTTTTTTGGCATGTACCTTAAGTATTGCTTCGCGTCCGGCTAAATCTGGAAGCTCGGCAGGAATCCGTCTGTCAAAACGTCCCGGACGAAGCAAAGCAGGGTCAAGCGATTCGGGGCGGTTGGTTGCCGCAAGTATGACAACTCCTTTAGTGCCGTCAAAACCGTCCATTTCTGTAAGAAGCTGATTCAATGTCTGCTCGCGCTCATCGTTGCCGCTTAAATTACCGTCTCGTTTTTTTCCGATAGTGTCGATCTCATCAATAAAAACGATACAAGGAGCTTTTTCGGTTGCCTGCTTGAAGAGATCTCGAACTTTAGCTGCTCCCATACCTACAAACATTTCCACAAATTCTGAACCGGAAATGGAGAAAAACGGAACGTTTGCTTCACCTGCAACTGCCTGTGCGAGGAGCGTCTTACCTGTTCCGGGAGGGCCTACAAGCAGAGCGCCTTTTGGAAGATTTGCGCCTATCTCGGCATATTTGTCGGGATTATGCAGAAAATCAACAATTTCCACCAAAGCTTCCTTGGCTTCATCCTGACCGGCAACATCTGCAAATGTTTTGCCTGTTTGAGCTTTCACGTAGATTTTTGCATTGCTTTTGCCGAACGACATGGCGTTTCCGCCCATACGCTTGCTCATTCCGCGCATAAGGACGTTCCATATAACTATCAGGAAAACAATAGGCAGCACCCAACCGACAAGAAATTCCAGCAAGACATTAGTTTCTTCGAAGCTTTCGGTAAAAACTATTTTTCCGTCCTTGCGCAGACGGTCTACAAGACCGGGATCGTCCATTCTTCCTGTTGAGTAGACCTGCTTTTTGCCCTCGTTTTCCACTTCGAAGCGGATTTCCGTGTCCTCGACCTTTACCATGGTGACGCTGCCCTCGTCAAGCTTGTCGAGAAAGAAACTGTAATTTGTTTCTTTGACCTTTGGCTTGTTCATCATAGGCATGATGAGCGCGTTCAGCATCAAAGTAAGCACAAAGCTCGAGATTATAAAGATTATTATATGCTTAGTATAATTTTTGTCGTTTTTCATTTTTTAACTCCTTTATCATGGTTTGATAAAATTATAACATAATTTATTGAAAAAAGCAACAGGTAATTTGTGATATTTATGTTCATTAGATGAAAATAAATTTAAAAAATTAAAAAGTCTCATAAAGAAAAAGCTCCCGAGACTTTCTCGGGAGCAAGTAACTTCTGAACAAATAATAAATTTTAACTTCTTTATTTATTAATAAAAGTAATTGCGTTTGCCGTCACCATAGAATCCGAAATATCCTTGTGAGAAAGAATCGGGTTCATTAAAATAAAGCGAAACAGCATCCATGACATCCTGCGTAACGTATCCTGAATAGTCTCCAAGGTAAACATAGCTTGAAGAACCGCTGAACTGATAGGGTTGTGTAAGAACTCCAACAATCGAATTGGGATATAAAGGACTGTTTACTCGGTTCATAATGACTTCAACGACCAATGCTTTGTCATATGTGCTGATCCAGTTGCAGCCTGCCTCATGAGCTACTGCGTTGCATAAAATAATGTATTCTTCATCTGAGATCGAAAGCAGGTCTGACGGTTCATCAGGAACAATGGGAGTAATTGTTTCGACATACTCCGTTGAAGGCTCTGTCGTTTCAACAATCGGCTCTTCAGGGATATAATCGGTAGAAGGTTCTTCAATCGGTTCTTCCGGAATTTCCGGTTCAGGTTCGTTCCACACATCAGTTTCCGGCTGACTCCATGCCTCGGTAGGAGACTGTATTTCGTCCGCAGATGTTGTGTAGTTGTATACAGGAGCGTTGGTATATGATGAAGTTGGCGCTTCTGTAGGTGCTTCGGGATTATTAGCCAGATAAGACGGTCTTGCCGATGCACCGGTGAAGGAAGCGCTTATAGTCTGATCCTTCCGTGCTGCTACAGTAGTTTCCTTAACTGCTGTAGTGGTGCGGGGAGTAAAAATTGGCGAAGGGGTATTGCTTGTTGTGGTTTGGGCTGTTGTTCTGATAGAAGTTACTGCAGCTGCATTTGCTAATTCTTCGTTTTTGACTTCGTAAATGCTTTCAACGTCATTACTCGGAGAAACGGAACTTACGATCGGCGCTGTTGCGTATACGCCGAAGAGTCCGCCGAATATACAGGTAGAAACTCCTCCGATAATAAGTGCTGCAACTTTAGCTTTTCTCATCAACTCATCCTTTCCTCGAAAAGCATTCGTTATTTATACCTTACCCGAAGATAAGGTATAGTCACTGAGAAGCCCTTCGGCAAATCAACGACTGTGATAATGTTACCACATTTGGCTGAAAATAGCAACCCTTTTTTAAACTTTTCCATTTTACAACCAAAGAAAGCGGACGTGCTAAAAGACATTTTAGTGATTTTCACCATAAAATTGATGAATTTTAAATGAACTTAAATAATATTTTAGCGTTAATTTGCCTTATCATCGTTACTATATATTACAAATTGGTTACAAAGACAAGCGCATTATTTAATACAAATAGTATATTAAAGCGTTTTCTATACGCTATATTACAAATATATACCTATGTATTTGTGCAAAATACAGTAAAAAAATGTTTTGTCGAATACAATTTGTATTAATAGGATAAAGAGTTTTGTTATCGTTCTGTTACTAAGCGATTCATAATTTTCTGATAAATGTTCTTTTTTCTTCGTCATTTTTCATAAATCAATAATTTGGCTAAAAATAGGCATATTTAAGCAATTCATAATTGCGGCTTGTCCAAATTGTAGGAAACAACTATTAAAACTGTTCGATTGTGTTGATATTTATTTATTATTACAAAATAGGCAGTCCCATAAGAGACTGCCTCAGTCTGTCAAAAAACCCCGAAACTGGAAGCAGAATCGGGGTTAAAATATTT
>CAJTYV010000025.1 GCA_910584195.1 uncultured Ruminococcus sp.
CATATCTATGAAAAAAAGCCAAGCGTTTGCTTGACTTTTTCGACAGACTGAAAGCCCGATTATTCGGGCTTTTTTCGGTGGACAGCTATTTAGTCTCACCAATATGGTGCGGGTGACAGGACTTGAACCTGCACACCATAGGGCATTAGAACCTAAGGGTAGAGTAACTACATTGGTATAAATGGGATTCTGAGCTCTTATAGCAGGATTATTATATTACATTATTTTGAATTTTGCAAGGCTATTTGTTCCATAAAAAGTCGCCTTGCTGTTGTTTTGAGTTTGTGGTTATTCTCATTATAAAGGATTTTGACGTTTTTCTACTTTTTTATTGAACTTAAGTTAAACTAAATAATTTTAAGAGATTTTACTATGTCAGTTATTAAAAGCCAAAACAAGGTGTTCAATGAAATCATGAAGAAAGATGTACCGATTTGCAAGCTCGATACAAACAGCTTGACAGTTACTATCTTCAATGTCGATACTCAGACAGAAGAATATCGTACATTCCATTAAGGTAACATCAAATATCATGTTCACCATGTTGCGGCTAAGTACAAAAGACGCTTGAAAAAGTACATTGATAACGGTAAGATTTTTGAGTATCTGTCCGATCTTGAAGCGAACTTGTCTGTATCTCAAGTGAAATTGCTGTAATATGTATTACAGAGCGAGAGAGATTGCCCTTGACTGTATGATATATGTTTAAAAGAAAAACTCGTGTAGCATTTAATTGTTACACGAGGAATTTTTTATCGTATTATTTTTATCCATTTCTGAAATGGTATCACAGAGAATACCAATACTCTCGGAATAATGAGATTTGAAAAAAATTGACGTATTGAATTTGAGTAGAAATTTAAGCAGTTCTCTGAAATAGAAATCTGTGTCAATATATTTTTATGACTGTTCACTAAGATAAATAGAGACACGATTCTGAATACGATTTGAAGCATCTTCGACTGAACTTTCTCCTTCAAAATATGAATTAAGTTCTTCAATAAGTATGCTCCTGATGATATGATCTTCAAATGCAGGATGTTTTAACGATTCATAAACAAAGTTCTCATTTGCTTCGGCTTCCTGTTTAGTAAAAGGATTTAATATTATACCTTCGTCGCTGTTTGGTACGTAATATGTTTCATATATTTTTTCACCTGTTTCATCATATACGGTGTGATCTGTGCATTCATCGAGAAGCTGTTGTTCAAGAACGCTTTTAAGTCCGCCGAAGCCTATAAAATGCGGATCTGACGAACTTTCTTCTCCAAACATATAGTATTTCAGGAAATCCCACGCACCGTCAATATTCGGGGAGTTTGCCATTATTGCAAATGTTTGTGTAGGACAACAGAAGCCCTTGATCTGTTCATCGCTTACATATCCGATAAATGTACTGTCTTCTCCTGTATAAACCTGTTGACATATTCTCATATCATAGTAACCACGTATATCTGTATTGCAGATAAGAACTTTATCATTACGCAGTGAATCTATAATATCATCTATACCCATACCTGCTCCTATTGGAGTTTCACTTGCTTTTAGTCCGATATCAAAGTCATTTATAAATTGGACGGATCTGATAAATTCATCTGAATCAAAATAACACTCTGATTTTTCTTTATCAAAAAATTGTTTATAGCCAATCAACTCAATAAACATATCTGCTTTTGAAAATGATTGTGATGTCAGCGAAAGCTCCATTCCATCAGGCATATTTGCGTAGATATCTTTAAATTCATCAAGATTCCATGAAGTCTTACCACCGGTAAATTTATTTTTTATTATATTTGTAGATATTGTAAAAGCAGGAGTGATCTGTAACAGTTTTCCGTTTGTTTCAAGACTTTCAAGAAATCCGTCTACAAAATCACTGCGTTTAAGTTCATTATCATTGTCTATTAAATTATAAAAATCTACAAATATGCTTTCCTTTGCGCTAAAACTTTCAACGGTCATATAATTACTAAAAAGTATAATGTCCGGACATTTACCTGATATTATGTCCAATTTTAATTGATTATATAGATCATTTGGATCGTCAGTATTATAATCGACAAATTCAACTTTGTATTCGTCGTTTTCAGAATTATACTTTTTTATGTAAGGAGTATAAGGGTCGGTATTGCCGCCGTGCGTAAGCGCTACATTAATTATTTTTTTCTGTTTGATCTCGGTAATATCACGTTGTGAAAGTAAACGCATCTCATAATTATTTTCTCCGACAATTTTAAGTAAAATTACAAATTCATTATTGCCTATCATAACCATATCAAGAATTTCATGTGTTCCAAAATCGTTTTCGGAAAAATCAGAGATCCTTTCCCATGTGTTATCTATAAGACCGTATAAACCTCCAGGGGTAGTCACAGCGATCCTGTAGTCTCCATTGCCTGTACAGATAGTATTTGTGTAATCTGCAAGCTCACCGCATTTTACTTTTTCTGTAATAGAACCGTTACTTAGTGTGCCAATTGTCATTTGAGAATCTTTGCTCATAAGTACACAGGGAGTGTCATTGTTGTCATTGATAATTCCGCAGATAGTCAGATTATCGCAGTTTACTTCACCCTTGTATTTTCCGTTGCTATCTATATATGCAACGGAAGTTCGGTTTATATTAATGTAAAAGCCATCCTCGGTACAGAGTAACTCTACAAAATGATCGTCGGGTGCAATTACTTCACCAATATCATAAGTATTCTCAATATTTCCGTTACTGTCGAATGTGTAAATTACTGTATTATCGTTAAGAGTGGTCAGAACAGCTGACTTTCCGAATTTCATCAATGCGGCAGTTTTGACTGTTTCTTCGTCCTGAGGATTGAAAGTAAAGTCTCTTTTTTCAGTGAATTCGATATCTGTTAAATATCCGCTGTATTCTCCGGATTTAAGCCTGCCAAAAATAAAATAAAATGCCGATCTCTTGTCAGTGCATATTATTTCACTGAAATCATCTGCCATATTTATATCGGCAGACTTGAATGAAATCAGATTTCTCTGTGATGCAGAAGAATCTTGGGATAGATCAGTCGTTTTTGAACATCCCGTGATGAATAAAATTGTAGTCAAAACTAAAAGAAATGAAAAAAATTTTTTCATTTTGAGTCCTCCTTTGTGACTTCATACACCATTATAATTCTTGGAGTAATTAGGAAAAAGCCTACAGTAACACAGCAAATCACAAATAGTATAATATACTGCCATGTTACTATAAGCTTTCAATTTGTGCTGAATAAGTGATCAGGTTATATTTACATAGCCTCTAACAGGATTAGAAGAAGATGCATAGTATGCTTGTACATAAAAAGCACAGTTTGTATTTGCCGGAATTGTTAGGCTATGTGACGGAGAACCTGAACTAAAAGTAAAATTCCCCCTATAATCGCCATTAAAATAATAAGATATTTTTACTGTGCTTGTAAAATTTGCGTAGACACTTACTGTTTTAGGACCTCTATACGATTCTAAATAATGCTCTCCATTATCAGCAAGTGTAAAGTTGATGTAAGATCTTGGTGATGAATCTCCATTGGTGCTGATACCTGTGAAATAAGGTTCTGTACCATTTGCTGCTGATGCAGCAGTAGAAATGAGTGAGGTTGCAATCATCATAGTTGCTACGAGAGTTGAAATAATCTTTTTCATAAATAAACATCCTTTCGTGTACGCTTGTCCGTCTGAGAATAAAACCATATATAATATAGTGATTTTAAAAGCTCAAAAAGACGAAGCTTTTTAATATTTTTTTGTTTTAACGAATTATAGTTAATCTTTCATCTTGGAAATGCCCTGCTTCAGCTTTCCGGTCAAAAGCAGTACTGCGTCCATAACAATGAAAATCAACTCATTTGAAGCGATCGTCCTGGCATAATTGCAGCTCAGAATATAGAATACAAGGTCAATGAATAACAGTGTGCAAAGGATTATCCTGTTCCGCCTCCGCTGTGTCTGGTTCAGGGGATTGTTTTCATTTATCAGCGGCGCCAGTACCAATATAACGATTACGGAAACTGCTCCGATTATTTTCCCCGTGTTGGATATGTACAACAGCGGAATAAGCTTTGAAACTGCAATTGATGCTCCGAACATGATTGTTGATAAGATAAAACAGCGTTCACTTGTTTCAGCGTGGTATCCTCCGGAAAATAACCTCATTGAGAGGAAAAATATCAGATATGCAAGGAAGTTCACCATTTCTCCGCACAGCAGGCTGATTATAAGAAATGTTATCAGAAGTCCGCCGTTCAGCAGTATAACTTCGAGTCCATAGATATAGATCTCACGCTTTTCAATCTCGACTATCTTATTTTTTATCAACAAAAATGTGATGTCTTCGGCGAGGTTTCGAAACACTTTCCATACCTCACTTCTTGTCGGACTTCACGAGAGATTTGGGTGTCTTAGGCTGATAAAGCCCAAGAATTGATGTTGTCTCACTTGAAACAGATGCCACACTCTCAATTGTCTTCTTAACAACAGCAATGATTCTCTTTTTCATCTTCGTTCCTCCCTTCCTGACCTTGTGATTGTATTATAACACGTCAGAAACGGTTTGTGTTAAAATTTGCACGAATGGGATGTTTTTTAGCACGAATGGTATATATTTACATTTTTTAACTGTAAAATAGCCATTTTTAATGTGTTTTAAGGTGTTTACATTGGAATCATAACGTTAGCGCTGAATACATTATTCTTATGTATAACAGAAAATTCTCCGTTATAACGTCTGACCGTGTGCTTTACGGAATTAAGTCCGATTCCGTGCAGCTTTTTATTGACTTTTGTGGTTTCAAGTGAAATATCTTTTTTTGTACATTTGTTAGAAATTGAAATGACCAGAAAATTTTCTACCTGTTTTATCTTCACTTCGATGAACGGAGTTTCCTCATCTGCCGACGCTTCGAGAGCGTTATCGAGCAGATTTCCGAGAATCGATGCAAAATGCTCCGAAGCTATTTTGCAGTTGTCCGGAATCTCAGCGTTTATTATAAACGTAATACCATTGCTTTCAGCAATTTTCTGCTTGATGTACAGAATCGAGTCAACTGTATCGTTTCCTGTTTTATAATAGAAAAGTTTCTTTCCGAGCAAGTCATTCTGCTTTGCAAGATAACGTTTAATTCCGTCCATATCATCATGTTCAGCCAGCGACATAAGGTCGATAATCTGATGCTTAAAATCGTGGAGTTTCCTTTGCCATATCTCAAATATCTGTTCTGTTTCTTCCATGGACTGCTCAAGCATTTCATTTTTCAGCGTGGTCAGTTTCAATTGCTGCTGATCTTCATAGTGAGTTGTAAGTTTAAAAGCTCCGAAGAAAATGACTATTATCAGAATCAGCATCATGAAAAAGAACAATGTTGAAACATAGGAATTTACAGATTCGTTCTGAATATCAATAAAAGTCACGGTTACAGTCAATACAAGCATTACCGCTGTGACGGAGAATAAAATGATAAAATATTTCTTTTGTATCACTCCTTTTTTGGCAAGAATCTTGTTAAGAATAACTGTCAGAAACATCAGGAATATTTTTGAAGCTGCCAGTGCAACAAGTCGATACAGCGACATTTCTTCATAAATATCAGCAGTCAGAATGTGGAATGCATAGGACAGCGTACTTACGATAATGCCATCCGTCATGGCAATCAAAAGCAGATATATGACAGCCCAGATAGCTGCTTTGATTTTGTTTTTCGGATATACTGTTATTTGCATGACTGCAATGAGTACAAAACCGAGAATCGCTGTGACAGGAGAGTAAAGTTCTACATGATTTATTATCAATATGACAGCCGATGCCAGCGTTGACGCAAATATTCTGCGGAATAATTTGTTATTCAGCTCTGCATTTTCTATAAAAGTTCCGCAGAAGATCGTGCTCAGAAAAAACTCGGCAAATGTCGCTCCGTATTCCGCTATCCAATATATTCGGCTCATAGTAGTTCACCCCATATATTCAGGATCTGCTGTTTCACTTCGCTGAATTTTCGTCTGCTGACAAGAAGCTGTTCGTCATTTTTGAGGATCAACAGACAATTCTGCATATTTTTCACATAATCTGTGTTTACAACACAGCTCCGATGTATCATTATAAAGCTCTCTTTATTTATAAGCTGATGTAATTCGGCGATGGATCGTCTTGCATGAATGCAGTCACCGTTTTTCAGATAAATGTATGTCTTATGTTTTTCCGCCTCGAAATACATTATCTCGGAAATCATAACAGCTTTTTCTCCATCTTCCGTATAGAGAATAATTTGTTTGTCACTGCTTATTTCAAGGACGTTGACCGCCGCCTGAATGGCTATAGGCATTTCAGTTTCAAGCCGAATTTTTCGTATGTATCTGAACGGTTGAAATTCAATTGCCTTGAATACAAACTCTTCATGTGCCGACAGAAAAATAATTATCAGATTCAGATTTTCTGTCCGCAGTTTTTCAGCAAGCTCAAGTCCCGATATTTCGGGCATATCGATGTCGAGTATGAGAATGTCGGCAGGCTCTTTCTTCACAAGCAGTTTCCGTTCGACTTCGGCGGCGTTTGAGTAGATATCAAATTCCGTTTTGATGTGTAATTCCTGTGCGGTTCGTTTTATGACCTCTTTGGCAGCCAATGCATCGGATTCTTGGTCATCGCATATTACTATGTTCATTTTATCACGTCCCTATAACAATATGTTTTAATTATAGCATAAAAAACTCCTAATTTCAATATCAATTTTCTAAGGTCAAAATTGGTTAAATATAAAAAATAAAATTTCCCTATTGACAAATTCTGCCGAATGTGTTAGGATATGATATATCAGTAATATTAATTATGTAAAATGCGATTACAAAGGTGATAAGATGAAAAATAATCAGGTAAGTTTCTGGGCAAGGAATATACAGTACAGAACTGAAAGCCATAATGGGACTGAATATATTGTTCCGGTAAGCGAACAGACGTATCTGTATAATCCGCTTGAAAATGAATACGGACTTCTGAGCGACGCACTTAATCTTGGAAGAAATCTGACTGAAAATGATACGGGACAAAAAGAATGTGTACTGGATTTTGTGCGAAAATACGGACTTCTGGGCATAATGACCGACATTACGGATTCGGATTTTGACAGCAATGAACAGGTCATAATTCACGAAAATATTTTTACGGAATCAGGAATAGTTTCAACGTCGGATGTTGCAAAACAGTTTTTTCCGTGCGATGAAGTTGACATACTCAGACCGTTGGAATTTAAGCTCGGTTTTAAAAGCAGAGATACAATTTATAATAAAATGTTTCTGAACGGCTGGCAGTATTCAGAACCGCTTGAATGGATGATAAAATATTTTAAATATCTTTATAGTTTTATGACAGCAGAGAAAAAAGAATTGGAGAACTTCAATAAACCACAGCTGACATACAAAATAGATATTCAAAGAGAAATAAATCTTGTGTGTGAGTATGTTTCACTGAAAGCCATCATTGACTTTGCATTTGCCAAAGCAGTAACTGACGAAAGAAAACCGTTGAGATACTGTAAACACTGTGATAAAATTTTCTATGCAGGTGATGTCAGGAGTGAATTCTGTTCACCAAGATGCCGTAATCAATTTAATGTATACAAATCAAGAGCAAAACACTGAGTTGTGCTCTGATTTTATTACTTGCCAGTAATACTATCAGAATAATTTAATATTACTAAAGAATCTTGATAATTGAATAAGGAGTAACGCCGATGAGTGAAAGAAAAGAATTGCAAATCTACAACTGCGACTACATCATGAACACGCAAATGGTGCATACACCATATATCGTTGAAAAAATGATATATCAGGGCTTGTACATTTTAGCCGGAGCTCCTAAAATCGGTAAGTCATGGCTTGCACTTGAATTATGCTTATCTGTGGCAGAGGGAAGTCAGTTTCTGAAACATGAAACCAACTGCGGACAGGCTCTGTATCTGAGTCTTGAAGACAGTCTGCTGCGACTTCAAAACCGTCTGTACGAATTCACTGACGAAACTGTTGATAATCTCAGCTTTGCGATAATGGCTGAATCGATTGGCAACGGTCTGGAGGAGCAGATTGAAAATGCAAAACAGTCCTTGCCCTATTTAAAAATTGTTGTCATTGATACTTTGCAAAAGATTCGTGAGTCAACGGATTTGAGTTACAGCCGTGATTACAAGGAACTTTCCGTGCTGAAAAATCTTGCGGACAAGCTTGGAATTGCTATTCTGCTTGTTCATCACACAAGAAAAAATTATGATTCTGATCCGTTCAACATGATAAGCGGAACAACAGGTCTGAGCGGTTGTGTTGATGGAAGTATGGTTCTTATTGAAACCAAACGAGGAAGTCGTACTGCAAAACTGTACTGTGTTGGTCGTGACATTGAAAATCTTGAACTGAATGTTGTTTTTGAAAATCATCATTGGGTAGTTACAGACGAAGTTGAACCGCATAAACGTGATACTTTTCCGCTTGCCATTCATGATCTTATGCTTGATGAAATTAATTTCAGAGGTTCAGCAACGGAGTTATGCAAATTGATGTACCGCAGATTCGGTCAGCGATATTATTCAAATAGGATAACCCGTGATCTGGTTCAGCATACGGAAGAACTGAAACAATATGGAGTGCTGTTTCGCTCAAGAAGAAGTCACGGCAGCAGGATTATTGAACTTGATTATAACCGTTCGGGTGACGTTAGCGACGGTAGTTTGGTGTACGTGGAGGTTACTGCTCTGCCGTCCCCCCGAAGTTCTGAAAACGTCTGTACTCCGTTGATTACACTGGGTGACGGTAACTTTGAGGGTGACGGTAAAACAAAGCGAACGTCGGGCGATTCTTGCCCACCGAATTCCAGTCGGGAAAGTATCGGCAGAGGATACCAAAACGACACACAGGGCAACGTGGAGCGTCTGTTGGCGAATCAATAAAGCGTACAAAATACTAATGAAAAGTCCGTCCTGACATACTGCACAAATTCATTTTTTGAGGGCAGTTCAGGAACTCCAAATAATGTATTGCAAGTTAAAGCATAGGGGTCTGAAGCCCCTTATGCGTTCACAGCGGACGGCAAAGCCGACCGCAGAAGTGCCGAAATTGCGCCGTTTCCGCAAGTGGTTTGTGCAATTTTTAGCAGTCACATCATGGAGTCAAAAATTGAAAATAGGTCGCATTCAGGAGTCGTAACTGCGAAATAGTGCCGATAATTGGCGTATTTATAGGAGTCGCAAGAAGAAAAGGAGTAGATGTATGGCAAAAGAAAAAATGGCTGTATACTTTCAGCCGGAAACGATCAAGAAGATCGAACAGGAATATCGTGAGGATAACTGTTCATCGAAAACAGAATTTATTGAGAAAGTCGTAAAGTTCTATATCGGCTATCTTCGTCAGCAGGAGGAGGTAAATTACCTCTCCCCAATGATAACGGAAACAGTAAAAGCTCAGATAAAAGGTACGGAACAGCGGCTTGCGAGATTGATTTTTAAGGTCGCTGTCAAGCTAGGAAAACTGTCTCATATGACTGCTGCGATGAATGATGTTGACGATGAAACCTTGAAGAGTTTACACGCTATGTGTGTTACAGAAGTCCGTAAAATCAATGGTATCATCGACTACGAAGATGCTGTTGATTATCAGCAAAACTAAAAAATCTAAGAAAGGAAAATTTAAAATGATCAATTTAATGTTCACAGTGAAGTCAAGCGTAAGAACAACAAGGAGGTCGATAACAGTATGCCGAGACCGAGAGAGATACCTAAAATCAATTCAGTTGTTGTCACATACAACGGCGATAAAAAATCCTTTGAAATTTTTATGGAGTCCATGATTCTGGACTACTTGAATTCATGTAATATAGCCAAATCTGCGCCTCCAGAATTTGTTGGTAAGGTAGAAAATAATATGAAATCGGCGTGATTGCTGGACTTTCATAAATTGTTGTGATATGGTTGTCGTAGCATCAGACGAGGTGCCGCGACTGCCAACAACACAAATTCAAAGGAGGTTGATATGATGAGAGCATGGCTGTACTACAGACTTTCCCGTGATGAAGATGAGGAAATGAACAGCTTACAGAATCAGCGACAGATACTAATTGATTACGCTGAGCAAAATGGTTACGATATCGTTGGCGAGAGCTTTGATGACAACGTTTCTGGAATGACGTTCAACAGAAAAGGGTTGGGTGAACTTGAAATTGCTGTTGATGAGGGAAAAATTGATGTGGTTCTGGTCAAAGATTTATCAAGATTAGGGCGTCATCGTACCCAAACGGAACTGTTCATTGATCACTTACGACAGAACAATGTCAGAGTATATTCCGTAACCGAGGGCATTGATTCCGCAAATGAAAACGATGACTTACTGATAGGATTCAAGCAGATTTTCAATGATTTTTATGCCAAAGATATCAGCAAAAAGGTTCGTACAGGCATACGTCAGAAACAAAAGTCGGGACTTGTAGTGAATCTGCCGATGGGATATTACAAAGACAAAAATACCGATGAAGTTCTGATTGACGAAGTGGCTGCTGACATTGTGCGTGAGATTTTTCAGAAGTATCTTGCCGGATTCGGACTTTCAACAATTGCACGAAATCTTAACAAACGAGGAATAAAATCACCTGAATATTTCTCACATAGAAGAATCAGTTCTCAAAGAACGGCTCTGTGCAAGAAATTTTTATGGGCACAGACCACGGTCAAACGAATATTGGAAAATGAAATTTATACCGGAACACTGGTAAATCATAAAACAGTCACCTCAAAAATCTACAAAACAAAGAATGTTGTTCCCGAATCGGAGCAGTACAGACACGAAGAATTTCTTCCTGCAATTATTAATCAACAGACTTTTACACAGGTACAGAAATTACTTGAAAGCCGACAAAAATCAAATGTCAGAGCAAGCAACGGAAGAGCGATTCATCGTTACTGCGGATTGATTAAATGTGCCGAGTGTGGAGCGATATTGATTGCTAAGCGCAGGCAATGGAGAGATACTGAATGGGTTGAATACACTTGTAACAGCCACCACAGATATGGTAAAGAGTACTGTACTCCGCACAGAATTCACGAATCGCAGCTTGATGCATTGATTTATGACGAAGTAAAAATGCTGACAGAAAGAATAGTTGCCGAAAGTGAAAAGTATGATAAAATCGTCAAGAACTGGCTCAGGCAAAAGCCTGTGTACGAGCGAAAAATTAACCAGTACAAAGAACGGATTTCATTATTACAAAATCAAATTGAGGAAATTATAATGGAGCGTATTGCTGATAGGGAACACGCTACTGTCTACAATAACATGATCTCAAAGCGAGAAGATGAAATCGCAGATTTGCAGAACAAAATTGAAGAAAGCAGACAATATGATGAGGTGAGCCGACAGAAACGTGATAATCTGAAAAGCACAGCTGATTTGCTTGAAGATATTCTATCGGAAAGTAAAATCAGCGATGCAAACCTCAGAATACTTGTAAAACAGATTTATGTGCATCAGAATGATGATAAAAGTCTTGATGTGAGGTTTGAATTTAACGGGGATTTTGAGGATAGTTCAGTAGTTTATACAAATGAAGAATCGGCATAAACTGTTAAAATTAATATTAAAAAGTCCCGAAAAATCGGGACTTTTGTCATTGGTGGACTTGAAGGGGATCGAACCCTCGACCTCTGCGTTGCGAACGCAGCGCTCTCCCGGCTGAGCTACAAGCCCGTAAATGTCAAGCTGAGACCAAATAGCTGTTTCATTTCAGCCCAACGATTATAGCTGGTTCTAGGCGACCGATTCTCTGTACAAAAACCAGCGCCGCATAGCCTTCGCCGCCGGGCATTTCACGGTAAACCTCATAATCATTCTTTGCAGAAAAATAAGTAAGTGACATTATACTTGATAGAAAGTTTTCATCGTTATATTGAATAATTGAAACATCGTTCTGCTGTGTTTCTTCCGACAATTCCGTAATCTTTTCCTTTAATTTTTAGATTGATTGTTATTCAAGGCGATATTTGTCATATTTTCTCTTATGAGCGATGAATCATGAGTAACCATTATAATTGTCTTACCCATTTTCTGAAAAGAAAGAAGAATATCCATAACTTGAAGAGCATTCTGACGATCGAGAGAGCCTGTCGGTTCATCTGCCAGGATAACATTGCACTTTTTCATCATCAATCTCGCCAATGCAATTCGTTGTTGTTCACCGCCGGATAATTGATAGACCTTTTGATTTTCCTTCCCTGCCAAGCCAACACGTTCTAAGGCCTCTTCCATTGTTATTGCACTGCGAGCATTTTTCTTAATCAATTCTAAATTCTCTTTAACTGTTTTTCGTTCTATTAGTGCAAAATTTTGAAACAAAAAACCAACATATTCACGATAGTATAATCTAAGATTACTCTTTATGGATATATCAAGGTCATCAACTATAATTTTGCCGCTATCAATCGGTTCTATTCCACCAATCATATTAAGCAGCGTAGTCTTTCCGCACCCGCTTGGACCTGTTAGAATTGCAAAGTCATTATTCTCTATATTCAAAGAAAAATCCTCAAACAATACTTTGTCGCTGAATTGTTTCTTCAAGTGTTCTAAAACAATCATAACGCTCCTCCTTTTAGTATCTTAACCATTTGCTGCCGTTCAATTTTTCTGATCATTATATAGAGCAAAATAGTATCCATTATCAGAAGAAATATTGGAATAATTGCCGCTGCATACAAATGACTTTTTCGCAAAATGAAGAATGAAATCACGATATTCAAACCGGCTAAGGCTATTGATGATGTAAAATAATGTGAATTCTTTTCAATGATTGTATATCCGAATATTTTCTTTACTGCTAATTCAACTGCATTAACTTGATAATCAAGTTGTAATAATGTATATGTAACCGAAGCATAAAAAACAAGGATGAGTATAATAAGCAGGACAGACAATGTTAATAAAACTTGCTGCAAACGATAATCCATCTTAAATTTATCATAAACATTTGAGGCTATAGGTGAGAAACTATAAGATTGAAATTCAGTATCAAGCTGTGTTAAATTATTCACTTGATATATCATTCCATGAAATAGCATATCATGATTTATCATTAAATCAGCTGCATCCTCACGTTTATAAGTGTCAGAGGCAATACATACGGCAGGCGAAGTATAATAAACAAATTTGAAATCATTATAATAATCAAAGCAAAGCAATTGAGTTGAAGGGGAATAATTAAGTATATTAATTTTGTTCGAATTTGGTTTATATCCTTCAAATGTTTCAAATTTTTCTATTAAATAGGAGACCTGTTCATCTTTTTCTTTCTCAGAAATATTATCCGAAATAAGAAGAACACAATCATAATCCTGTATATTAAGCCCTATAGTTTCAGGTACAACCGTCTGAATATAAGATAATGCACGATGGTTACAGTAAATCGCATCAAATGCGGAGGGGCAATCTACAGAACTGCCTGAAAGATCTGCGATACAAATCGGTTGAAATGTTTCATCTGTTTCACGACAAAAATTTACACGTTCTAATTTTTGTAAATATCGTTGTTCCATTATATCATCAAGATTACCATTTTCGTAGTTTTCCTGTATATCATAATCATATTTAAAAACAAAAAACATTCTATCCTGATTTAACTGAAAGAATTTTTCAGCCTTTCTATATTGTGTCACAGATGGCGCTACTGAAATACAGGCAATTATTACAATACATGATATAATTGATAATACATTTTTTAAAGCTGTTAGTATTGACATAAAATGTTGAGAATGCTGATGCCCATAAATTACTTCTTTTGCACTAAAGCTCATAAGTGGAATGTAAATAAGAATAACTCCTGCTGAAAGGAGTACCATTAAATAATGCATTTTGCCATAAAAATTCGACCGCATTGTATAACATCTTAGCAGCAAAAGTGATATAATATAAATGCCATTAAAAACAAGCAAATCAGAAAAAACGTTTTTGAAATATACCGTAGCCGTGGACGCTCCATGAAGAATTGAAACAGCAGTTTCTTTTTTTTGAAATGTCATGTCCATATAAGTATAGAGAAGCAAAATGAACACAGTACACCAAAGTAATATATAGGGAATATTACTTGCCATATCATGTTTACCTGAAAATATGGTTACAGTATAGAATTTGGTATTGTTCAATTCGGATGCAAAAGATTTAATATTATCTTTATTTCCAATAAGCGTCCACCGCTCTACAGCATTGGCATTCTCAATTTGACTAAGCGGACTAAATTTGATATGCAAATTCATTTCGATAAAGTTTCTGACGACACCATTCTTCAAACCAATATTTTTTTGGACTAATTCGGGATTATCGGTATAATATATGATCTCATAATCATTAAGTGTAAGTTGGGTTTCAGAACGAGCATAAAGAATCAAATCGTGTTTCATTGCGCATTTATCAAGTTCGTATGCATTTACACCCCGTACATCCACTACATTAAAAGTGCATGAATAATTTCGTTCCTTCAGAATATAAACACCATTGCATATAATTGTAACAAATGTTACTGCTGCAAAAAGTATGATTGCAATACAATATTTTGAAAACTTCATATCAAATTCACCTCCATCAAAAGCAGCAAAGAATTTATATTACTTTAACGGATTTAATATAAGAAAAAAATCGATAGATACGCAAATAAACAAAGCATTATATAAAACATATAATGCTTTGCCCAATGCATTTAAGAAACTGTCGGTAGAACGCATAAAATTGATCGTAATTCTAACATTAGTTTTAATAGGAATCAAACCAATTGCAATGCTATCAAATATGTATAACGTTAAGAAAAACGCTCAAAAATACAATTTTTAGCCAGACTGTTCCTTAGAAAAACTTAGTCATAGTAAACATAACCACAATATGTTGCGGAATTTCCGTTGCAGTATACCCAGCCGGTAGTTGATGTTACACTGCGTTTTGTTTCACTGTATTTCACTCTGTCATTACATGAAACAGAACCATCAAAGTAAAAGCCGGTTGTGGCAGCCTGAGTAGACTCTCTTGTGTTATCCGATGATATAACTGCTCTGTTATACTGCGGAACCATTTTAGCGATTATACCACCGTCAACATAGATATTTTTTTCTCCAGCAGAAACAGTTGAATATCCAGAAGGGAAATAGCTATCAGGGTTTGAGATAGTGGTGCTTGCCATTTTCACATAGTTATGACCATCGCCGTTGTTATCATAAACTGTTGCGGAAGCGGAAAATGCAGAAAACATTGTCGCCATAGATACAAAAGTCACAGCAGTTGTCAGTAGTTTCTTTGCCTTCATTGTTTTTTCCTCCTATCAATTATAAAATAGTAATAATATTATTATTCATCATTTTCTGCGCGCCGAAAATGAAAAATAAACCTTATAATAATTTGTATTAAAGATTAACAACCTTCTTACATTAAATCATTATTATTCAATTTGAAATCGCTCGTTAACTCTCGAAATATAATCTAATAATTCATCCTTGGAGTCGTTATAAATTGCAAGTTCAGACTGACTCATGTCTCCCTCATTTTGTAAATTCCCATTAGAATCAAGTATACATAGAGTAGATACAGCATACTTTTCCTGTGGCGGCATTGGTTCAACATTAAATTTATAGCTTTTTACATTGCCAAACAGATCAAATTCTGCAACCATTGAATAATCAAAAGGAGAACCCGACATATTTTTTTGTTCCCCATCCTTCAAATCAATTGATGAGTTAACACAACAGTAAAATACAAATTTGCCGAAACGTGGAACATACAAAGTGTAACTATTATAGTTTTCATCGTTGCCTGCAGAGTATCGATTAAAGCAAGTACCATCATCATTTTCTAATGTCATGTCCTCTGTGATATGTGGCGTGATAGTAAATTTATAATATAATCCCCACGCTGCACAGTAGAGCGCAGACATAATAACAACAATTAAAATTAGGATTTTAAAAAATTTAAGTTTCTTTTTGTTTTCCATATAACCAACCTCTCTATTCAAAAATTATATATTGAAATGATTTTAGACTTAATTATGGTCTGAAAAAATAATTTGTAAAGATTCATAACAGTGCGATGAATCACCGTAAAATTGTCACCGCATTTTTTTTACGCACATAAGACATCTTTTCTGATGAAATAATCAATTTAATCTGTGATTCCTTAGTTTTATCTATAATGCTTTATCGATTTCTAAAATAACATTAATCCACTGAGGTATTTTATCGCCTTTTCGAAGTACATCATATGACATCCAGATTTCTTTTAGTGATATAAATTCAACGTTATTGATTAACTGATTTAATTGAATTTCGTTATAGTTCGAATAGTAACATCCGTTCTTTACTAACTCATCTGTTCCATACTTAAAACAAGTATACATTGTAGCTTTTATCTTGCAAGCACGCACTATCTTGTTAAAAATATCTTTCATTTGATTTTTTGGAACATGTAGTAACGAGGAACATGCCCAAACTGCATCAAATTCATCCGAATAATTAAGCTGATCAAATGTTATATTTTCAACTGGTAAATTTAGAAAATCAGAGGCGAGTTTACAAATTTCAGAAGAACCATCAATGGCAGTAATCTGATGTCCTATTGACTTAAAATAATGGCTATCTCTGCCAGAACCGCATCCTAAATCGAGAATATTTGCACTTTGTGGAAGATAATTGCAAAATCGATTATATATTGCATCCATTTTTGCATTTACAGTTTTTTGAAAATAATCATTTGCATGTGCGTTATAATAGTCGATTGTATCTATAAGTCACCCCTCCTTATCTGCAACGGTGTTAATTGACTCTGTTGGAACTGTTTAATAAAAGCTTCCAGACCAAACGAAAAATAAGAATGCTTATTGAAACGCTTCGATGAAAAATCATTAATCTTATAAACAGAATTATCTTTCACTAGCATTACTTTTTCCTGAGATTTTTTTATTACACTTCCTATTACATTAAATCCACAGGCATTCATCGCAAACAATGTTTGTAAACTTGATACTTCCGACATAGGACAGGTAAAAACCAAATCCCAACCACCGAAAGATAACATTAGATTTCTATATTCAATATTGCGCTTTGCGCAATATTGGCAAAGTGTGCTGTTTGGAAGCAATTTATTGTCATCAATTATGATTGAAACGTTATTTAGTGTGGCCAATTCATATAAGCAACCGATAATACCATCTGAGTTATCCATACAAGAAGTAACCTTATTACTTTCTGAAAGTAATAAGCCTTCTTTGACTTTTGGATAAGGTGATGTAACAAAAGATTTTGTGTAGTTGTCCAATTCATTCAGGTTACAACCTTCTAAAAGCTTTAAAATTGCAAGCCAGAAAATACCTGGATCGCCAACTACACAAACTGCATCACCCACATTACACCCCACTCTTTTCAAGATATTTTTATTGATTTGCCCACCAATTGCTGTTCCGGTAACGCTAAATTCTTTTCCATCTTTAATATTACCACCAAGCAGATTTCCACCCCAAGCAGTACATGCATCTTTTACCCCTTGCAAAAAATGAGAATACTCATAGGTATACATATCATTTGGCATAACTGTTGAGAGTAAAATCCCAATAGGTTCAACACCTGTTGCTGCAAGATCACTATAATTTATCAAAACCGACATTATACCATAATGATAATACCTGTTTTTCTCGTCAAACTTGCATATTAACGGTTCAGGACAAGGATCGGTTGAAATGGAAATTGATAGATACTTTCCTATGTCAAGTGTTACGGCGTCATCATGATATTTTTTTAAATGAGGAAAAGTTCCATAAATCAGCGATCTAACAACTGCTGATTCACCAATATCAAACAAACGCTCCATCATTTACTCCTTTCCTAAAGCGACTGACTTACAAAACAACTCTTTAGTTGAACCATCTCTATATGAAATTTTCCAGTTATAATTGATTTCTAATTTCTGAGCTATTAACATACGAAAAAACTGACTTGGCAATCCATTATAAACCGGATAAGCAATAGGATTATCAAAGTTCCTTTGATAATATATGTACGACACACCTTGCTCAGCAAGTTGATTTAAGTTTGTGTATGTAGCATCAATCGCAGATGTATCAATAAAATCCGATGATTCAATCATATATTTGAGATCATCTGCAAAAGGCATAATATGTATATGTGCATGATCAATACAAGATCCGCCTGAATGTTCTATAACCGCGCCATGTTCAAATGCAATAAACGGAGAATATTTAAATATCTTTTCAGACAGATATCGCTTTGCTTTCTCTGCACTATCATATACTGAAAGCGGAACATTGCCAAAACTATTATAATGCTCTTTAGTTATTATTAACATATGTCCCAAGCATAACGGGAATAAATCAGGAGTAACGTAAATATTATCATCTTCATAAATTATCGAATCATTACCTGGCAATAAGAGTTCTTTATTAAGACAAAAACGGTTTTCCTCACAAAAAAAGCATATACAGTTCATGTTAATCTCCTTTGATATCCTTTATGATGTCTTTTATCATTATAAGAAAATAGGTAAGGATTGTTCCAAAACTTGCGGTAATTACTGTTTTGGCGTTTTCATTTTGTACATTAAAAATCGTGATTCCCAATACCAAAAGAATAATTAACATAATAGAAATAGTAATTGTTTGAGCAATTCGTTTTCCATTCCAGAATGGACTATAAATACTCATATAAGTTCTATATGTCTCACTAGTGCGCATACAATGAAACAATTCTTTATTTATTGTGTAACATTTCTGATTAATGTTTGCTATATCGTCGTTACTAACCTGAATACCTACTTCAGACAATAACTCAAATCTTGAATTTTGTTTTGGATCCGAGTATTCCGAATTATTATCAAGTTTATGAATGGTAAGTACAGCAATTGCCTCACCAATTTTAATAGTACGTTCTTGATTTGAGTAATTATGCAGGGTAATCAGCAAACGTCCTATCCATTGTGGTTTTACGGGATAACAAATAGCACCTAATCCATGTGGTCCAGAGCTTACTCTTGAAATACAATATCCTGCGTAGTTGCTTCCCAAAAAAACTGATTCAGTAGTAATAACAGCAACTGTATCATGAGGTGCTATAGTTACATATTTTTTATTATTATCAACTACTTTATTCTTTGTATTGAGAGACCAAGCAAGATCACTTGCTGTCAGATAGATACTAGAACCTTCAAGGTTCTCTCCATTAAATGGGTATATTCCTATCTGTTTTCCAAGACTTCTCTTTATATCGACGTTACTAAGCATATATACTCTCCTTATTTAATAGATTTTAGAGTAATTGTAATTAAAGGGTACTCTAATAATCCTCTTTTTAATACTCCTTTCCATCTTTTATTTGATAAAATATCACGGCATTTAAAATATATATTTTTCTATCTTTTCAATCAGAAACAAGATAAAAGTAGACATCAAATAATACACAATTATCCATTGTTAAGAATGCTTGTCCAAAATCAAGATTCTGAACCTTTTCTATTATATATAATCAATTTCAGTACCAAAATGTTACAACATTCAAATGATTTTTCAAAAGTTTGTGTACTTGAACAAAATAGGTACTTAATATTTGTACATTTGATACAATTCCATTTGAATCATACAAAAACAAACTACTGATTGAAGCATCACACTTTATCTATTTGTTTTTATTATAACACAAAGTTACGGTTTGTGCAGAATCATGCAGTGAAATGTCGGTTTGCGTGCAGTGAATGGTCAAATTTTCAGATTTTTGATACAAAAATTGAAATTATTGTCTATAATTCATTTTACCTTGCTATATTTTCAATGTCAATATGCGTGGCACGAAATGCGCACTTTTATTTTGTTTTAACGTTAAAAATTCATTTATCAATTTGATGCAATCGCTTCAAGTAAAAGTTGTATGCAGCCTGAACATTGCTGTTCAAACTGCACATCAGTTCATATACTGCCGTATTCATCAAGCATCCTGCAATATTCCTTTTCCTCGCTGTCGATATAATCCTTAGCGAACTGTTCAACTTCCTCAAGACTATTTTTCAGCAGTTCAAAATCAACCGCAGCCGAGAAAATATCGATCGCAATTTTTTCAGATTCGTCAGAAAACACTTCAATTGTGAAACCTTCACAGACAACGATTTCGCCGTTTTTATCTTCTCTCAGCAAGTTTGTATCTGGAGTAATTTTCACAAAAAATCCTTTGTATTTCATATTATCAATCTCCTAAAACTTTATCTGAAAATCATCATCAAAATCATAATCTTCATCGATTTCCTCCATTAATTGCTCATGGTAAATTGAATTTTCCAGAGCTGTTTCCAGATAGGATTTATCCAATCCGTTCTCCCGATACCCCTGCAGAATTGTGTTGTAATACTGCAGACTCGGTGGCGAAATTTCACCACGATTCATCAGGTACGCCATACCCTCGTAGGAGTTTCCGTCCAGTTCAAATGGCATTTTTTCCTGTCTGTAAAGATGAGGCCAGCCCTCATACCGATTTAAAATTGGTAAATCTCTTTCGTCAAGTTCCCATATCAGAATAGGAACGCTTGCATTTTCTTTCGGAACGATGGTGGCGACACCTCTGAATTCCAACTCAAAATTCTTGATTTCGGATATTCCCACAACCATTGAATGCGGACACCTGTATGCCATCTGTTCCAGATTAATGTTGCTTCCATAGGCGATATATAGCTGTTTTTTACTCATTGTGTTTGACCTCCGTTACATACTCATTTCAAATGTTTCTTCTTCCTCGTACTCTGCAACTTCCTCATATTCGCTCACTGTCGGCTCGGAAAGTTCATCGGGTACATTTTCGATTTCTTGTCTGACCTCCCTTACAGGCTCGACGCGCTGCTCACGGGCGGCGATACGTTCCTGCTTTAATTTTTCCCTCTGCTTAATGGCATCTTCGGGGTGCAGCCAAGCGATATTGCCCTCAAGGTGAGACAGCAGATATTTCCGACAGCTCTTGAACTCGTCACCGTTCAGACCGATCCGTATAAGCCAGCAACGAAACGTATAACGAGGATTCTCACTGGTTGTCACACGGGGACTTGCCGATTTCTGAGTTAATGCCTGATTACTGACTGCCAACACCAGTGAAACGTACGCTCTGAGTACCCCTGCATTTAAACTGCTGTTGAACGCTCTTACCTCGATGTTGTTGTCCGTGAACACCGGATGTAAATTCAAACATCGATACCGAGACGAATCGTAATGTGAGTGATATTCGGCATTATCGCCGTACCACAGCCTTTTAATCGTCTGCATATCCTTTGGCTTTTTCTTATTCAATTCCTCAAGAAAATGCTTGTCAACTTTTTTACAATAGGTATTTTCACGATTTGAATTCACCTGTAAAGCCTGATACAGCATATCCTCTTTGCTTGCAAAAATATTCACCAAATTACGCAATTTTTGTGGGTCATACGGCTCAAAATCAATGTGAATATGGATTCCCGTGGAATCATTGCAGATACCTCCGCTTCGGCGTATAGAACGCACAACTTCCTGAAGAGTAGCCATATCGCCGTACTCTAAAATCGGAGTTACAAGCTCAACGGAATGCAGTTTGGACGCAGGCTCTCCATTCTTGTTAGTGCATCGAATGCTTGCGTCGGACATGATCTTCCAACGTCTGTCCTGACTGTCGCAAATATCGTATCGGTCATAGCTGCCGCCGAAATGATCAGGAGAACCGCCTAAGACCCTTGCGACCGCCTTTGCCGCAGCAGCTCTCGTCAAGCCTGTACACTCGATTTCTACACCGAATTTTTGCGTTTTTATTCCCTCAAAATTTCCTGACAAATTATCATCTCCCACAACAAAAAATGTCTGCTGATTTTACTCCGCAGACATTATAATTTTTATTATTCAATTTCAGTCTTTACTTCGTATCCGCCTTTGAAAATCACCAGTATTTCGGTCTTACTAAGCACTTTTATGCACTCAATCAACTTGCGGATAAGCACATTATCAAAGGTTTCCAGTTCAAACTTTTCATGTTCTATCATGTCCATGATTTTATTAAGTTTTACCTGAGTTTCAGCGGAAGTCTTATTCTGAGATTTCAGAGTTTCAAGTCGTTCGCTTAACTGCTGTTCTTCATGATATAACTTCGCAAATTCACTGTCGAGTTTGTCCTCATCGCAGCCGCCCGAAGCTATCAGTTCGACTAAATCATTCCTTGCCTCGTCAATTTCTTTTAAGCGTTTTTCAGTCGCTAAAATTTCCTCCTGTCCCTGACATTCAAGCACTGAACCGATATTCGCTTTAAGAATCCTCGCAATGTCATCACGGCAGGAATAATAATTATTTATTGACCGAATAATGCCTTTGTGGAGCTGTTCTTCCTTAATCGTGGGAGAATCGGGACAGTATTTTTTACCGTGTTCCAGACGGCTGATACATCGCCAAACCGCCAGTTTTTCGCCATTTTTTATCCATGTCTTACGTCTGTAGGGAGTACCGCAGTGACCGCATATCATCAGCTCCGACAGCGAATATTTTCCGCTGTATTTGCCCTGTTCCGTCTTAGTTTTATCGCTGATTTTCCGCTTGGAACTTCGCCTTGCAAGCTCCTGCTGAACCCGATTAAACGTGTCACGTTCAACTATCGGAGCATGATGATCTGTCACCAGATACATGGGACGTTCGCCGTTGTTTTTCACGACCTTGTGGGTGATGCAGTCGACCGTGAAAGTCTTTTGGAGCAGTGCGTCGCCCACATATTTTTCATTTTTCAGAATCCGCTGAATTTCACCTTTACTCCATGTACTCTTACCTGTAGCAGTCAGACGATTTTGTTCCATCAAGGTCTGAGCGATGTTTAGAAGCGTGTAGCCGTCAAGGTACATTTTAAAAATCATTCTCACAGTTTCGGCTTCATCAGGAATAATTTCGGGCTTTCCGTCATCTCCCTTTTTGTAGCCAAGCAAATGCTTATACTGAAACGCAACCTTGCCCTCACGATACGCTTTTTCCTTGCCCCATGAAACATTTTTGCTGATTGATTCGCTCTCTGCCTGAGCGAAACTGCCGTACAATGCTATCATAAATTCACTTGTCATGGTCAGCGTATTTATAGATTCCTTTTCAAAAATCACTCCGATTCCGAGGTCTTTAAGCTGTCTGACATATTCAAGGCAATCAACGGTATTTCGGGCAAATCTTGAGATCGACTTAGTTATCACTAAATCAATTTTCTTGTTTTTGCACATCCTGATCATGCGGTTAAACTCGTTTCTTTTCTTTGTCTGAGTACCGCTGATACCCTCGTCAGCAAAAATTCCGGCGAGCGTCCATTCCTTTTTTCGGTTGATCAAGTCAGTGTAATAAGCAATCTGAACCTGATATGAATTCTGCTGTTCTTCCTGTTCTGTACTGACACGGCAGTACGCAGCAACTCGCAGTTGGTGGTATTTATCCCTGTTTTCCGCTGTATGCACTTTCGCAGGAATTATTGTTACATTCGCTGCTGTACTCATGATTTTCAGTCCTTTCCATGATATTTTTGATGTGTATACCGTTGATAAATTCAATCTCAATGGTACAAAAATGACTTATCCAAATTCGTGAAATACACGCTTTGAATAAGCCAATATCGAGCATATTTAGTTGTTCGTGATTTTCGAGCAGAGCTTTGATTTCCGCTGTTTTCTGCGGATTTTCACTGTAAGTACAGCAGTCATATTTCATCTCCGCAAGTCTGAAAATTTCGGATTTTACTCTTTCAAAATCAACCTTAGTAGAATCCAGCATCTGATTGATTTCATTTTGTTTACGAATCACATCGGCGGTAGGGGAATACACACTGATTTCGCCGTCATTTTCAATCAAATTCGGATTTGCAATTGCCGTATTCAGAACTGTCAGTACTGCTCCGATTATCATCTGATCTGTAAGCTGATATTCAAATCTGTAACAATCGGGATTTCGGCAGTCCCAACGACCGTTTCTAACATTACCGCCGATTCGTGAAAGTCTGTGACCGCATTCAGAGCAGTATGTACGGTTTCGGATTTCTTGTAAATCCTCTGAAATTGCGCAGACAGATGTTGCTTTTCTGATTCGCTTTTCGTTTGCACGATTGAAGATCTCCTTATCAATTATCTGCGGATATTTGTCAGTGCCGAGATACTTTTCATTTTCGATTATCCGCTTGACCATGTTTTTATTCCAGTGGTCAGAATCGGCGGTATATCGGATTTTTTCAAACTCCATTAACTTGGCGATTTGCAGTAAGCTGCTGCCGTTCAGGTATTCGCTGAAAATCATTGCAACTGCATAAACCTCTTTCGGCTCGGTCGTAATTTCGCCTTTACGCATACAGTATCCGAACGGTATCACTCTGTTTTTCGGCATTTTTCATCGTCTCCTTTCAACCAACAATGATACCACAAAACGCCTGAAATTGCTATATCCAAAGACAACAAAAATGCGCTTTGTATTTTGGTTACAAAGCGCATTTTTTAATTGTGATTTATTTCATTTTTCTAAGCATTTCTTGAATTTGTTCTTCTGAAATACCGCTATCTCTCATCAGGGAAAGTATATTTTCTCTTTCTTCCCTTCTGCCTTTTTCTATTCCTTTATTTTCAGCATTCGCCAAAGCCGAAGCCTCATCGTGCAGAGCTTTTTCACGGATTCTCGCCATTTCACGAATTCGTGTATCCTCGCTCAGATCATAGATAACATTCACGGCTCGTTCCATGATCGGTACGTTTGTCTGCTTCAACATCTCAAAATCCTCCTCGCTGTCCGCATTGAGAAAATGCATCCACAATTCTCTGCGGTTATTCGGGTTCACTTTTTTGCCGACTTTTTTCAGCTCAAAAAAGTGCATATTGAATTTGTCTGAAAATATCTGATCAGTACCCTTAATTGCAGTAACGATCTCTGTATGATAGTCATCTCCGTCAAACATATTGAAATTGATGATATTAATGGTGACCGTCTTTTTGAGCTGCCCATAGGTTTCTCCGCTTTTAAGTTCCGAAGTGTACAGCTTTGCCCAGTAAAACAAGGTTCTGTCACGATAATCGTTATCGCCTTTAACCTGAATTTCAACGTTCATAAGACTGTTGTCGACCTTTAAATTCAAGTCGAGACGGCTGAATTTCCCGTCTGTTGTTTCCGGTGGAAGTTCAGGATTTGTGATCACGATATCCTTTATGCTTTCGCTTGGAATTTCCAGTACATCCGCTAAAAACTCATGGAGCATATCTTTATTCTCAGTAAAAATCTTCTTGAAAATCACATCCAGCTTTGCTGAAACTACATCTCTTGCCATTGGTATCACCAACCTTTCTGCTTCTTTCATATATATTATATCATCTTTTTGCTCGAATTTCAATATGTTCAGAGAATTTTCTCAGTAAATTTCAAACCGCCAATCAAATGAAACTCCAGTTCGTTACGATTAACGACTACAATTTTCTCAACGATACTCTCAAGAGCAGATTCTTCAAATTCTGTTATTGGTTCTTTACGTTTTTCAAAAAAATCAATCAGCATTTCAATCTGTTCCAGCGTTTCATCTTCGTCATCGGAGCGAGTAAGTTTTTTCAATTCGGACTGTAGCTTACTGATTTTTGCCGTAAGCTCCGTAGTCTGCTCAAGGTATTTTGCATTATCCAGAAAACCTTTTGTTTTCAAGCGAGCAAGGATATGGGTTTGTTCTTTCAGTTGGGCGATTTCTTTGTGAATCTCCATAACATTGGAATTGCCGCTGAATCGGCGTATTTTCAGCTCGTGTAATGCTGTTTGCAGAGGTACAAGAATCTGCCTGTAATTATAAAATAATTTGTTGTACAGTCTGATAAATGCCGATGTTATGCGTGTTTCTTCTATTTGTTTAGCGGTGCATTTTTCAGATTCAGCGTCGTGTATTCTGCAAACCCAATAGCTTTTATTATTCCTGATTTTCAATTTGTAAGTTGCACCGCACTCTCCGCAGTAAATCTTTTTTGACATAACATGATTATGTTTGATTCCTTTGAACGAATCCTTATGCTCTGACAAAAGCTGCTGAACTTTATCAAAAATTTCTCTTGACACAATCGGCTCATGACTTTCCGAATAATAATACTGATTTCGCTCGCCATTATTTACTATCTGTCTGAACGGCAGAGTATCCGTTGTATAATATTTCTGAAACAACTGATCTCCGATATATTTCTCATTTATCAGCATTTGTTTTATCGTTGCAGGAGTCCAGTGACAATGTTTTCCGTGCTTTTGAACATTTTTATTGTTTAGTATTTTTGCTATCGCAGCCGTACCATAGCCGTTCAAATACCAATCAAATATCTGCTTTACGATTTCAGCTTCATCAGGTTTCAAAACCAAATCTCCATTAACAAGTTCATATCCGAAAACAGATGTACACATTTTCATTGTGCCGTTTTCCATTCGCTTTTTTATGCTCCAACGCATATTCTGCGAAATGGAAGTTGATTCCTCCTGTGCCAAACCGCCCATGATGGTAATCATCATTTCATCGGTCATATTTGCTGTGTCGATATTTTCCTTTTCAAAAAGTATCGTAATTCCGAGTGATTTCAATTCACGAACATTTTTCAGACAATCCCTTGTATTTCGTGCAAAACGAGAAATCGACTTGGTGTAAATTCTATCGATTTTACCCCTGCGGCAGTCTTTCATCATTCTTTGAAACTCATCACGCTTGTCCTCACGAGTACCTGTTACTCCTTCGTCCGCATAAATATCGATCAGTATTTCAGTTTCTGAATTTTCAAAAAATTGACTGTAGTACCTTGTTTGTGCCATAAAGGAATTGATCTGATCCTCGGAATCGCTTGATACTCGGCAATATGCTGCACAGCGAATTACTGTACTATTTTTTTCTGTTATTGTAGGCTGTATCACCGTGACTGTCGGCATCTTATCACTCCTTTCACTCAACAATGATACCACATTTTTCTCCAAAATGGTATCACCAAACCTGACAAAATTAATCCTCAGAATCTGTCTGATTCATACATCTGTCAGCTTCGGATGCAGCCGTGCAAAGGCACATTGCAAACACTCCTGTAGTACCGCCGACAAATAAACCTATTATAAATCTTAACATTTTATCCTCCTATGCAGCGTCCTTTGCGGACGGAAATTCTTTGTAAATATCTTCTGTATTTCTGCTGCTGAAATTCTGCTTTTCTTCTGTTTCAAGTATTTTACCAATCTTGTTTTCCATGAAAAGTTCAGCTAAAAATTCAGCAAATTCTGCTTGTCCGAATTTAGTCATCAAAATCAACTCCTATGCTTATTTTCATTGCCATGTCTACTTTTTCCATAATTTCTAATCCCAGCGAGCCAACGTATTTTTGCAGCCGATTTCGGTCAATAGTCCGTATCTGCTCAGCCATAATAATGGAATCTTTTGACAGCATTTTTGAGCCGCAAATGCGGATATGTGTGGGAAGATGTGGCTTTTTTGCCGATGAAATCGGGAGTACTACAAGCGTTGGACTGTACTTGTTTCCCACGTTGTTCTGAACTACAAGAACTGGTCTGATGCCGCCTTGCTCTGAACCGATTATCGGATCTAAATCCGCATAGAAAATATCTCCACGTTTAATCAGCATTTTTGTCACCTCGTGCTTTCGGTATTTCCAAACCTTTTTTATCCCTCACGCAGCTATGGAACGGGCAGAAAAGCACGTCCGTATCTTTCGCATACCATACGCATCTGTAACATGGATGATATTTCGGTAAAATGCAGACGGCAGGCGGTATCCTGACTCCGTAACAGCCACGCATATATTTTATTTTTTCTTTCACAATCTTTTACACCTCATAAAATCAATATGTAAATACAGCGGTCTGCAAAATGCAAACCGCTGTATTGATTCGTTTTGCCTTGTACAGTATTTATCCCAGATATCCGCTGTACACGGAACTTTGCAGGCGATCGGCAGCTTACCGATCTCATGGATCTCTCATCCCTCTATGGTTCTCATAGAGCCGCCCTCATTGCTTGAGTCTGTGACTGGACGGAAGTATCATTATCCTCACATGTTTCATTGCCATTCCGGAAAGCTGTTTCGAATTTTGAAGCGTCATATGTGTCGCTCGTCCAATTGGAGTCATGGCGTATGGCCTCTTTGGCTGCCGAGATTTTATACCAGCCGTGTGATTAACGTTCCTGCAAAGTTGATATTCAGTTTTCAAGATTCTAAGGGATTAAGATTACTCTTTTTGCCCTTTCACCCTATAGCCGACGAGAAACCCCGTTTTACCAACTCAGAATAAAATTTCAGCGATTTTCACAATCCAATAGGATATCGTTTGCTGCGGTTTCAGTAATTTTGACGAGATTTCTTTCTGAGTGTCCCCATCGTATATGTACATCGTAAATGCTTCACGCCAAATCTCAGGCAGAGACATTACTTTCTCATATTTCTCAGGGTCTGCAATCTTATCAATCCAGCCGTAACGATTATTTGCTGAGTAATCATCATAAACCTTCAGCTTTTGTATATTTGGATTATCCAAAAGTCCGACTGTTCTTTCTCTGTAACGGCGATCCGAATTGAAAACTTCACGGTCAAACTTCAGTATTTCAGCGATCTGATGCGCTGTCATTCCTGCTTTTATGCATTCTTCTGCTGTTTTCTGCCACTGCTCTTGAAACAGTTTTTCTTCCAAGCCATGATTATAGCCCATATTTTTACCTCCTTTTTGATATATAAGGTTTTTTCAAAAAGGAGAAAATCATGGGTATTTTGCGGCTATACACAGCCATTTATAGGTAAATATCATCTATGTGTCCTTTCTTCGTATTCAGAAAAGAGGACACAAAAAATAAGGGTACAAATATACCGCTTTATCAAGCAAAACGATTATATCTGTATCCTCATTTTCTTTTGATACCATATTAAATTTTCCTGTGGGCATAAAAATACTCCGTTCCGCTTTTAAAGCAGAACGGAATAAAAAAATGGAGTATAACGCAGACTTTAAAAGCTTTTTGTTATACTCCTGAAATCTTAATGTCTAAAATCATTTATAATTTTCAATATATTCATTACACTTTTTATAGAAAATCTACTTTTATAGGGATGAATTACAAGAAATTGACTTCTGCTATGAGCATTACTCTCATTTTCAATAAGACGGAATTTCTTTATATGTATTAATCCTGAAATTACTAAAAATCCCACTAAACCAACAATAAACAAAGAAGAAATGAAATACATAACTGTCAAAAGAATATTTTGTTCATTTAATCCTGCTGAAGTCAAGTAGTATCCAACACATATCAATACCGCAATTAAGATAATCCAAATAACACTTAAATATCTATTGATAAACCTATCTATCGTTTCATCCGGATTTAATATATACGGAATATTCCGATTCTGATCAATAACATAAGACAATTTCTTATTTTTTCCATTGTATTCTAATCCTTGTCTTAGCAGCTTTCCTTTCTGCATACCAAAGTTTTTATAAGTAAAAACAATTGTTTCATTAGAAATGCGCATGAGGTTTTCCATATAGCGAATGTATATATCCTCACTGTCAATATTATCTTTATTGATCAGTTTATCAGAATATGTTATAAAATCCTGATAAAGCTTCTTGTATTTGTTATAAATTGTCTGTCTTTTTTCCTCTGTCTCATCGACTAATAACTTCATTGCCGGAGAATTATTTAATTCAGAACCTAAAAGTAGCCCATTACACCTTATATACTTCTCTTTTGCTTCTTCCACAATAGAAATCCTGCAATAATAGTAATACTCATCATAATCCGACGGAAAAAACTTCTCATCTTCTGAATTCATATTCAAAACACCTCGCTTTCAAACAAAAGTTGTTATTTCTCCTTCAGACTCTCCCCAAACCCTTTCATAATAGGATCAAGGAAATATTCCATCACAGTACGCTTATCAGTCTTGATTTCCACACTTCCCGAAAGTCCGGAAACAATGTTAATGTCATCGGGTACATCTGCAATCTCCAGCTTGACAAGATAAACGCTTCCCAACTGTTCGCTATTGAATGAGCTTGGACTGATATATTTCACTGTTCCCTTGACCGTACCGTACTTGTTATACGGGTAAGCCTCCAGCTTTACTTCAGTTTCCATTCCTATTTCAACATCTGCAATGTCCATATTCTTCACATAACACATCATTTCAACAGGCGTATTATCGGGAACTATTGTAACAAGCTGCTCTGCTGATGTCACCGTTTCGCCAATCGTATTTACAGAAATACTGTTCACATATCCGCTGACAGGAGCAGTAATTTTCTGATATTCCTTGGACAGTCTGTACTTTTCAAGACTGTTGTTGATTTCATCAAGCTGACTGTTGATCTGAGAAATTTGCGAATTCACATTAGCGCTGTACTGTGTTTTCGTATCAGAAATCTGCAAGTCGGTCTGTTCCAAAGCAAGAGCGTATTGCTGAACAGCAAGTTCCTGCATCTGCCTTTGTCTTGCTGTCCCATTAGCCTGATATTCCTCAAGCTGAATCTGTGCCATTTGCTGATTTAAGTCTGCATTTGATTTCTCCTTTTCCAGATTGGCAAGCGTATTTTTGTAGCTTGTATCTGCATCCAAGATTGCTTGGATGTACGGCTGAAGTTCAGCGTCGTAATCAGAAATCTTTATCTTTGATACATCTTCACCGTTTCTTATCTTTTGATAGACTTCACGCTGAGATTCAAGAATTTTCTTCTGACTATTCAGCTGATTTTCGTCAATTTCAAGGGATTCTGTATCAAGCTCGATCAGAACATCGCCTTTTTTCACATAAGCGCCCTCGCTAACATTGATAGACTTTACTGAACCATTTACATACGACTCCACAACATTCAGATTTCCAACCGGCTGTATGCTTCCGCTTGATGTAATAACCACATCAATTTTTGACAGGCAAGCCCACACAATCACTGCAATCAGGAGCGTAAATACTCCGAAAATAATCACAGTTCCCGCCTTGTGTGCAGGACGTTCAATGATTTCCAGAAGTGACGGCATGAAATCATATTTCAGCTCTTTATCCTTTTTCCGGCTGTGCTTCAGTATGTATTCGCTCATCTTATTATCCATCAACATCACCCCTCTGCTGCTGATTGTACAGGTGGCAGTACAGTCCCTTTTGTCTCATAAGGTTTTCATGGGTATCATATTCTACAAGACTGCCTTTGTCGATGACCATGATTTTCTGTGCATCTTTCAGCGTGGAAAGTCTGTGAGCAATAATCAGGACTGTTCTGCCCTTGCAAATCTCCTTAAGATTATTCTGAATAATACTTTCTGATTCATAATCAAGTGCAGACGTTGCCTCATCAAAAATCAGAATTCTTGGATTTGCAAGAATCGCTCTTGCAATGGCAACACGCTGTTTCTGACCGCCTGAAAGTCCCATACCCTTTTCGCCGATTATCGTATCATAGCCGTTTGGAAGTTCCAGAATAAAATCATGAGCGCCTGCAATTTTTGCACAGTGAATTATCTGTTCCATTGAAGTAGTAGGGCAGTGGATAGAAATATTCTCCGCAACCGTGCCGTTGAACATGAAATTTTCCTGCAAAACCACGCCAATCTGCTTTCTGAGCATTGCCGGATTGACAAGAGATATATCCATTCCGTCAACAGAAATTTTTCCGCCTTCCGGAATATACAAACGCTGAATCAGCTTTGAAATGGTGCTTTTTCCCGAACCGCTTCGTCCGACTACTCCGACAATTGTTCCGGGTTCAATTTCAAAACTCATACCCTTGATGACCTCGCTACCCTGCGGATTATATCTGAAATGCACCTTATCAAATACGATTTTTCCGTTGATTTTCGGCATTGCAGTCTGATTGGTATTCAGAATCGGTTCGGGAGCAGTATTGAAAATATCACCAATTCGCTTTACTGACAATGAAGCCTGCTGATATTCCTGCCAGAGCTGAACAAGTCTGAGAACCGGTCCGCTGACTCTGCCTGAAAGCATACGAAACGCAACAAGCTGTCCGACAGTAAAATTGCCGTCCATAACTGCTTTTGCTCCGAAAAACAGAATCAGCAAATCAAATACTTTCTGAATAAATTGCCCTGTAGTTCCTGCTGTTGCCGAAACCATTGACGTTCTGTAGCTTGCCTTGACATAATCAGACTGCAAATCGCCCCATTTCTTCTCAAATTTTGGCTCTAATGCGTAGGATTTTACAGTCTGCACGCCTGTAATAGATTCCACTAAAAATGATTGCGTATTCGCTCCTGTTTCAAACTTTTCATCAAGTCTTTTCTTGAACAACGGAGTTACAATTGCCGAAAGAATTGCATACACGGGAATTGAACAGATAACTATTACCGTCAGCATTTTGCTGTAGAAAAACAGCACCACGATGTATACGATGATAAAAATCAGATCTATCATTGAAGACAGCGGTGTTCCCGTCAGAAAGCTCCGTATACTGTCAAGCTCTCGCACTCTTGCAACCGTTTCACCGACTCTGCGTGATTCAAAATATTTAAGCGGCAGTGCAAATAAGTGCTTAAACAGCTTATAACTGAGCATAACATCAATTCTATTCGTGGTATGTGTGAATACATAATTTTTGGCAAGTCCCAGAATCAATTCGTAAATGTACACAATTCCAATACCGATAGCAAGCACATTCAGCGTTGAAATACTTCGATGCACAAGCACCTTGTCTACAACGACCTGTGTCATAACTGGTGTGAGGATTCCCAGAATCTGAATCGTAAAAACAGCGATCAGAACCTGAATGAACTCTTTTTTGAATTTCAGAATCGTAGGAATGAACCATTTGAAACTGAAAACCGCTTCTCTGTCCATAATTCCTTTTTTCGTGATAAGAATTGCTGTGCCGTCCCATATCTCTGTAAGCTCCTCACGGGATTTAACTTCGGGCTGTGTTTTATCGGCAAAAAGAATCATGAACTTATCTTCTTTGGATTTTGCGATTATGAAAAATTCGCCGTCTTTGTTTTTGGCTATAATAGGCGATTTCACGTCTTTCAGTTTGTTCGATTTAAGCTTGCACAGCTTTGCTCTCATCTTTAATGCTTTTGCTGACTGAATGATTTCGATTTCTCCGGTTTTCTGTTCCTGATCAAGCACGGACAGATTTTCAGCCTGTTCCTTAGTAATCGGAATTCCGTGAAATTTCATGACGATCATAAAACAGGACAAGCCGCTGTCTTGCTTTTTCTGCATATTTCGACCTCCCTTGTATAAAAAAGTGCAGCAGCATTAAAGCCGCTGCACTGAAAAAAATCAAATTACTGAACCTGAGAACCAACGAGAAGTTGATTCATCATTGACATATCATCTGTCGGATCAAGAACGTCAGTGTTATCGAAAACATTGTCCTCATCTGCAAATGCGGACATATTTTCAGTCAGAATCATCACCTGAATATAAGTCTGATCTGCCACCTCGTCTGATTCATCTGTAACAGATACACTGTCGGAAATATCAGAAATCACTGTGCTGTCAGTTTCTGTGAGAATATCTGATGTCAGGCTGTCGTCTGCGTAGAGTTCACTGAGAATATCAGCATTTTCCTGAACAAGTTCATCTTCGTTTGTTTCCAGAATATCAGGCAGCTTGCTGAATTCAAGCTCCCATGTGTCCTTATTGACCGATGCGATTGCTCCGTCTGCAAACTCGAAAGAGTACGTAGCCTGTCCCCATTTAAAGTTGCTGATTATGAGCGTATCTTCAGTTTCATTAATTGAAACAACAAGATTTGAACCCCACTGGTCAGTAATCGTCACTTCATCGGAATTGATATCGTTCAGCTTCACAATGCTTCTGTCGCTGCCCCACTCATTTATGGTGTCGTTGCCATATCCCTTTGCGAAAATATATGTATCTGTGCCATTTCCGCCGCAAAGAGTATCGTTACCAGCGCCGCCGTCAAGAATATCGTTGCCATCGTTTCCGTAGAGCGTATCGTCTCCGTCCTCACCGTACAGTTCATCGTTTCCGCTTCCGCCGCTGAGTCCGTCATTTCCTGCACCGCCGTGAATAATTCCGTTATCACCGTTCTGTATTGCAAGCCAATCATCACCGTTTGTGCCGTAAATTGGAGCATATTTTGCTTTGATATCATACTGTCCGAGGACTGTACCGTCATCAAACACAAAATTGAAATCACGATTGCTATTGTAATCGAAGAAGTGGTCAATAATAAGACAGTCTGTTGAATCGGCTGAACCGAAATTAATGATTAAATCATTATGAGCGTTTCTTGTGTTTATCATTGAAGACGCACGATAGTTGTGAATAATAATTGTATTCAAATCAGAAGATGCGTTGATAGTATCAGTGTCATAACCTCTGCCGAAAATATAAGTATCACCGCCGTGATCGCCCTGCAAGTAGTCATTTCCTGCACCGCCGTCGAGAACATCAGCTCCACCGCCGCCGTAGAGGAAGTCGTCTCCGTCTCCGCCGCTGAGATAGCTGCCGTCATCACCGTCGTAAATTGTGTCATTGCCGTTGCCGCCGAACAGTACATTAACACCATTTCTGCCGAGAAGAAGATCGTCTCCGTCTCCGCCATACATGAAGTCCATGTCCTTGCCGCCGGCAAGTGTGTCATTTCCTTCTCCGCCATAGATTATGTTGAATCCGTCTCCGGCTTCGAGATAATCATCCGCGTCTGTTCCTTCGATCACTTCACGGTCTTCAAGACCGCCAATAGTCTGAGATCCCCCTTCAAATGAGAAGTTGTAGTTCAGCGGATTTGTAAGGAAATCAGGCATCGAAATTGTTTCGCCTGTTTCCTTGTGAGTCAGAACAAAGCCGAGTTTTGCGTCAATGGAAATATCATAATCATCAGCAGAAATTCCATCGGTGAATATCAGCTTGTTATTACCTTGAGTATCACGAACAACATCGTTTCCATGGTTCTTTTCAAAGTAATAAGTATCGTCGCCGGCTCCGCCGTTGAGAATGTCGTTTCCAGATTCGCCGAATATAAGATCGTTGCCTTTGCCGCCGTTGAGAGTATCATCACCTTCGCCGCCTTTGAGACAATCATTACCGTCGCCTGCATTGATCGTGTCATTGCCGTTTCCACCGTAGATAACATCGTTGCCTGCATTTGCACTGACGGAATCATCGCCATCGCCAAGCCAAATAAGATCGCTCTCGGAGCTTCCGGATATCTTGTCGTTTTCGTCTGTACCCGAGATAATATTACGGATACCCACTGCCATTGCGATATCCTCATAGTTCTTGCCGAAATCCGAAATTTCATTCATGAAAGAGGATAATTCATCTGTTTTGAAAACCAGATCGTACTGATAAAGCCATGAAATAGCTGCGGCAACCGTATTACTTATATCCTTGCCTGCCATTTCATTCATCTTTACGGCATATAAGAACGTCTTTACGCAAAGCTCAGCATTGCCGTCCTCATCTGTCGAGCGATATATGAGATTAAGGAGATTGCCTGTTTCTGTCTGACGATTGAGCAGATTGAAATACATATTTTCAAGCTGAGAATATACGCTTTCCAAAATATCTGCTGCGTTTCTGTTGGGCATGGAACCGCCGTCAACACCGACGAAATCACGTCCCATGAAGCGTTCGATTACCTGAAGCTTGCGAGCATCGATATTACCGCCTCTGTCACCGAATGCAAGGTCTGTTGCGTCTGTAAGGAAGAAAAGTATCTCCTTTGTAAGGAGTCTCTTTTCAACATAGTCTGTTGAGTTGTTGAATCTCTCCACAAGTTCGGCAAGCACGCCTGTTTCGTCATCTTCAATGGCGGAGCTGAGGTTTCTTACGTTTCCGAATGTTTCAACGGAACCGACTACGATCTCCTTGCCATTTTCGTCACGTTCAACAGTGTCGTTATTTTTTACCTCGAACCAATGCTCTCTCATCTGAGTTATGCTGCCGTCCTCAAATGTTACATAAGAAAATTCTGTCTTATCTTCTTCCGATTCGGGGTGAAGCTTTTGCCGATCGAGACTGATCGAGGAAATACCGAGCTCTTTAAGCGACTTGAGCTCGCCAGGGTCGGTTTCGCCGTCGTGGTCTTCGTCTATCCATACGCGCAGATCGTTGAAGCGCAGATCTCTTTCATCGATAACGCCATCGGAGTAAATGTTGCCGTCTTCGTCAACGTTCTCGTCAAATTCGCTGAGAGCCATATAGCCGTCGGCAGATATACTTCCGTCACGCATGGTTACCTGATCGCTGAACAGCTCACTTCCGTCGTCGATAATTCCGTTCTTGTTTCTGTCGTAAGCCAAAAATCCGTCATTTCCCGCTGTCCATACAGTCTTTTCCGCAAAACCGTTTCCGTCGATATCGAAATGTACTCCGTTTTCAATTGAAGTAAGCTTTGTGTCGTTGTCACCGTCAAGGTCTATGATAAGTGGATCCTTCGGCGCGGGAGCTCTGCCGCTGTCGGACATTCCCTGATCTGAGCCGTCGGATGTTCCTCTGTTTGTATCGTCTGCAGGATTATCTTTATTTTTCTTTTCTTCGGCTTCTTCCTTTGCTTCTTCTTCTTTCTGTTTAAGATCTTTGATCTGTTGGCGAAGGGCATCAAGCTCGTCTCTTCTGCCGCAGGCATCATAGTATATACCGAGCTTTTCGCAATCTTTTACATACCCTTCCAGATTTTCAATGGTCTGATCGTCGGCGATATCATTTAAAACATCATCAAGAAGTGCGCCTGCTTCGTCGATTCTTGCTGCATATCCCTCTACTATACTGCTGCCTTTTTCAAGAATTTTACCGCCGATCTCGAATACATAGCCTACCAGCTGGCTTGCTATAGGCGGAAGTTTTTTTGCAAGGCTTGAGCCAAAATCAAAAAATTTATTTGCAACAAGATTCAGTGCGGCAGTTCTTGTATGAACATCCGACGATCTTACATCATCGCTGATCTTCTTGATCTCTTCGTATGTATCCTTAATATTAACTATAGCGTCCAAGTTTTTAATAATGTCTTCATATTTACCATCAAGATAGTTTTCGTCCAGATGACCCGCTACACCGAGAAGAAGATCCTCCAGTGAATCGGACTGAATAGCACTCTTCATTTCACGGATATCCTTAGCGGTCAGTTTTGCATCGCTGTCCTCAATGCAATTTTCCAAAACAAAATCGAGCAGATTATCCATTTTGCCGTCAATACATTTGTAGATCTTTTCGCCGTCCTCTGATGAAAGGTCTGACCATGAATTCTCAACGGAATCAAGTCCGGACAGGTCCAATATTTCATTTAAAACATCATTTACATCTATAGCCATTTTTATTCTTCCTCCTTGAAGTTAAGTGTGATATATACGGATTTTACTTTATCGGTTTCTGTATCATATTTAAGCTCGATACGTTCTGTACCGCTTTTGCTCAGAAAAAATGCAAAAATATCATCTTTTTTATAAGGCTTTCCCCAAAGCTTTTCCGCATCTTCTAGAGAAGAACCTTTTCCGATTCCCTGAACAGTCAGATCGTTAGGACTTAATATACTTGTGCATTTTGTATCATCGGTATATTCGTCTGCTGTAAGATCGTCAAAAGACAGGTAACAAGACGTAAATTCAGAACCGTCTGAATCGACCGTTACGACTTCTCCGCTACAGCTTTTGTCACCGAAAGCAGAATCGTATATATATTTCATTTTATAACCTTCGCCAAGATCGTTTACAGAAAACGGAAAATCTATCTTATTTCCGTCGAAAGTTATGTCCTTTTTTGCTTCATTCCAGTCAAGTTTACCTGTTGAAACTTCTGACGAAGAACTATCATATTTGCTTTCAGATACTGAATAACTGCCTGATTTAGCAGATTTATCGCTTGATTCCTTACTTTGACCGCATCCAGTCATAGCACCTGCAGTTATTATCATACATAAAATAAAACCTAATATTTTTCTACTCATATAACCTCTCTTTATCATGCTGATTCTCTGCCTTTACTGATTTGTTCTTTAAATTTCCCCAAATTAACATGGTAGCTTTAGTAATAAAAACGATTGGAATAATCTCCTCATATGTAGAATCAACACTCGAATTATCATCAATTCCACAACTGGTTGCTGAACACATCAACATTGTGATGCATAATAAAACACTAAAAATTTTTCTGCATTTCCTCTCCAAATTCATTTCTCTAATTGCACAGAAAATTGCCCTTAAAACAATACTTCTGTGCAACTTGATAAAGTAGCCAATCATAGACATAAATAGTATTACGCTGGATAAGAAACCCTACAATAAAATATTTTTCAGCTTTCCGAGAACGAGCATAACAGCCATAACTAAGAATGTCATAGCAAAACAAACCGCAGGGGATATCTGCTGTAAGAAACAGCAAATAACTGCAACCATCAGTTCTGCTGCCCATATCAGATATGTTCTTTTACGATATACCCTCTGTTCTTCCTTATCAAGAGGCTTATTCTTATCTTCTACAGGAGCAAGGCATATAATAACTACACTTGCTCCAACTATCATGATACTGCAAATGAAAACTGTGAAATGCACATACTTCATTGCCAAAACAACTGCAAGTATCAAAATAATTGAAAAAATGTAACATCTGACATGTGTCTTGGCATGATATCCCCCTGCATGACTACGCAAGGGGATATATGCCGCCATAAACAAAATGCTCTGCCACAACATCTTAGAAATAATGCCGATTGCACATATCGTTACAAGATTCAGCAATATTGTAAACCCCTGCTGAAACCCATAAAGATATATTTCATGATCTTCACTCTTTATTGCATGGGCTTCTTCCAGCTTTTTTGTAATACTTTCCGATATCGTCAAAAACATCAGAATTTACGCAGTTTCTTTGCACGCTCTGGGAGCGGCTCCTGATGAATAACGAAAATACATGCGGAATTTGCAGTATATGTGGTTACCAGAAGTGCAACTGCTGCCAGCAGTCCTGCATATTTCTCCATAAATTTTTTCACTGTATCTTCCTCCTTTTTAAATTTTTCGGCATATACATTATAGCATAATGAAAAGTTATATGCGAAAAAATGCAGTGAAATGACCGTTTTCGTGTAGTAAACGGAATTTTTTATAAAAAAGAAGAGTAAAACACCCCTGAAAATGCGTCTTACTCTGTTTGTAATATATTTGATTAGTTCTAATCACACTGCATAGAAGAAAGATACAGCAAAACATCTACAGTAAATGTCATATTTTCATGATTGATCTCCATAAAGCCGTTATATTTTTCGACTGCTTTTTCTATATTTTTTAAGCCAAAGCCATGGTTTTGCTTATCATCTTTCGCAGTGACAATTTCGCCATTTTCATATTGCACCGTTGTTATATAGGGATTTGATGTTTGAATGAACAGTCTGTCCCTATTATACATAAGTTTAAAAGACAGTATGCGTTCCTGTTTCGGAAGTTGTTTTACTGCACAAAGTGCATTATCTAATAAATTTCCGATAATTGTAATAATATCAGATATATCAATTTCCAAATCCATCGGAACGACCACCTCTGTTTTCACTTGAATGTGATCGTTAACTGCATTTTGTAATTTATAGTTAATGATACTGTCAATAGGCGTATGTCCTGTGGTACTATATATCATTTTATCACCTGTTTTCTTTAATAATCCCTGTACATGTATTTTAACAGATTCATATTTCTCAGCATCCAATAATTCAGAAATTACAGCAAATTGATTATTTAAATCATGACGAAATGCCTGTAAATCTTTTGTCGAATTCTGCATAATATGACATTGATTATAATAAAGCTCTTTTTCTTTTTCCAAAACAGCAGTCTTGGCAATTTTCATATAACTTGATGCAAGTGAATCATACAAATAAAACACTAGAATATTAAGCAGCAAAATTAAAGCAACAGAAAGAATTAATGTAAATCGAGTAACATGCCCTGACTCAAAAAACATAATTTCAAGCACTAATGTAGATATTGGAAATAATACAGAAGCTGTCCAAACAGTTTTATTTATATGTTGGTTATTCTTCACTGCTTTAAAATTAGAAAATAATAGAGCTTCCATATAAGTAATTAATCGAACGGTGGTCGCTCCAAGACTATTACTGTAATTACCCTCGGTAAATACAGAAAAATTAAAATAACCCGTTACGCCTACCACAACCAGTTCCGGTATAGCCATAAAAATAAGAACGTATACTGCTGAAAGAAGCTGTTTTTGGATACGAGCCTCATAGTTTAAAGCAATCAAAAGCATGATACAGTAATTAGCGCACAGTGTAAGCAAAGGAATATCAAAGAATAGATACAGCATACTGGTAATTATAAAATGCAGCAAATAAGATCCAATGCATAAGCACCAGTGTGACCTTCTATGATCAAAAAAAATGTGCATAAACTTATGAATAATTGCAATATTAAAAAAGTTCGTAATTAGATAAACCACTGTATAGGTTTCAATATTCAAAACGCTTGCCTCCATTCTCTATTAAGATTTGTAATTTGGCAACCTCCTTACGCTTGGACTTAGAAATTGGAATTTCATCGTTATTCGACATGATAATAGCATCATGACGAAATAAACGGATAAATTGATAATTTACAAGATATGATTTATGTGGCATAATAAAGCTCCTATGCTTAAGTTGTTCCTGAATTTTATATAAAGACCCATAGAACTCCTGTTTTCCTGATGTCGTATTTAACACAATTTTTCTATCTTCACTTTCAAAGTATATAATATCGCTAAATTTTAACCAGTAATTTATATGGTTAAATCTGTATTGAAAAATTTCATTTTTATTGCCATAAATACGAATGTATTTTGAAATAACTTCAGCAATTTTCTCTTTATCAAATGGCTTTGGTATAAAATGGAGAGGACAAAACTCAAACATCTGACGGTCATAACCATTCTTTCCAGAAATAAATACAATCTGAGTAGAATTATCCCCAAGTTCATCACGGATATGCCTACTCACATCTATTCCATTACAACAACTCAATTCAATATCAAGAAAAACTAAATGATATATGTTATCCTGTTTTAAATATCGAATAAAACCTTCTCCTGTTGTAAAAATATTGATTTCTGCCTCAATTTGCATACAATCACAGGCACTTTCGATGTAATCTTCCAAAACAGAACATATCGTATTTTCATCATCAACAATCGCAATCCTAATCATATAAATCACCTCATACTCTATATAATACCATAATTTAACAAATAAATCAATATATACAGTGAAAAAATTGTGGTATAATTAGAATATAAGTCGAAATATATTTTTCGTCAATTCCGCCCATATATCATAATCATGCGATATAGCGCCGAAAAATCGCATTAATGGCGGACAACGTTTACAAAAATCTGACGGCTAAAAAATTAAGCTGTAAGCGAAAGACGGCTGACATAATCTTTCTTGATCTGCATCGAGGGATGACAGTACCTGTTCAACGTTATAGCAGCGTCTGCGTGACCAAGCAGTTCACTGAGAGTTTTCGGATCAAAACCTTTTTCAACGCAGACAGTTGCATAAGTGTGCCTGAGAAGATGAAAATTGACGTTCCTGATATCGCATATTTTAAGAATTGATTTAAAACGGTTCTGCATAGTTCTCGGTTCTGTCGGTTTACTATTTCCTGTGATGATGTAGAAATCACCGCAATTTTTGTAGTTCCTGAGAATATCCATAACAAAAGCAGGAATCGGAACAGTGCGTACCGAAGTCTTACTCTTGGGAGTTCCGATAATTACCTGTGACTTTCCGTTCTTACTCACACGCTGAACAGTTCTTTTCACGGATAAAACCGCATTATCAAAGTCGATATCCTCCCATTTCAAGCCACAAAGTTCGCCTACACGCAAACCCGTAAAAAGACAAAGCAGAATTGCAATATTTGTTTTATTTTGATTGTAAATCAGATAATTTTCAAGTCTTTTTCTTTCGACAGAAGTAAGAACAGCGGTCTGCTTGCTCTGAGTTTTAGGCATGGTAAAATGTGTCTCACGGAGTCCGTATTCCCTTGCGGCATAGTTTTCAACACTGCGATATACTGTCATAATGTCACGGACGGATTTTGCTGAGAGTCCGCACTTGCCGTTAAGTCTGCCGTTTGACAGCTTGAAATTAATAAAATCATTCAGCTTACTTGTGGTCAGATTCATCATCAATTCTCCGCCAAGAATAGGCAGAATATGCTTGCTCACGATGTTTACATAGTTAGCATAACTTGATTCTTTAACACGCAATTTTGCCGAGGAAAGCCATTGTTCGGCAGCCTCACGAACTGTCAATTTAACCGCAGAAACAGGCTGATTCTGCCTGATAGAATATACCTCCGACATCTTTTCCTTAACTTCTGAAAGAGTTCTTGCATACACAGATTTATATTTGATTTTTCCATTGTCATGATACCCCACAGGCACACGTCCTTCAAACCGTCCGTCCTTGCGTTTGTAAATATTACTTCCTCTTTTAGCCATAAAAATCCTCCGTTCTGACTGAAATATGACGGTTTAACGACTTTAAATTTATGTTAAAATCTCATTTTCAGTACAATTTTTTTCAAAAAAGTCTTTACTTTTACAAAATTTATGATATAATATTATTAAATCCACTGCAAATCCGCCCTAAAAACTACCTCGCTAATGGGCGGAATTGACGAAAAAAAGCGTACCGAATTTTCATCATAAAAAAATCCGATACGCTTTTTTCATTTAATACTCCTGAGTCTGACCATGCTCCTGCTTAATTCCAAGTGCCTGATTCTTCTCCCGAATCATCCTCCGCAGCTTGCTGTCGATCATTTTTCTGCCCGATTGAAAATTCTTATGATAGTCATCTTCAATGCATCTACTGAGATTTGCAAACAGACTGAAAATGGTACTTGCGAGTATTTCATTCTCAAACTGCTCTGTATTTTCAAGAAGATTTAGGGCATTTTCGTTGCCTTGCTCTGCTGATAAATTTAAAAATTGCATAGCTTTTTCTTTGTCCTTTTCCAAGCCATCAGCACCCAAAAGATAAATCCTGCCCAACTGATAGCTTGACCACATATTCTTATCAGCAGACTTTTCAAAGTAAGAAATCGCTTTTTCAATATCATATTTTTCTTTTTGCAGATACAGCTTACCAAGTGCGTACTGTGTAAATTGGTTATCTTCGGCAGACAACAGATATTTTTCTGCCTTATCCAAATTCTGATTTACAATTTCGCCATTGATATATAAATTTCCCAGTTTGTAACAAGAAAAGGCATCGCCACTGTCTGCACACTCGGTCAGCATAGTGAATCCTTTGTCAATGTTCTGTTCCAAATGTTCACCCAAAATAAATTCAAGGGCGAGAAATCTTTTAGCGTTAAAATTACCAAGCTTGATTGATTTTTCAAGCAAAGTGACAGCCTTTTCTGACTCCTGAGAAATATGTTCGCCACGCAATAAAGCCCTGCCGTACTCATACAGACCATTTTGGTTATTCATCTCCGCAGAGCGTTTGAAATAATCAATAGCCGAGATCATATTTTTCTCTGTGCCGAGACCATTTTTGTACATCGCACCAATCTTGTAAAACAGATTATCATCAGATTGCTCCTTGGATTCTAACATCAAAAATCCCAAAAGTGCTTGCTTGTAATACGTCTGTGCCTGATTTTTATCTTTTGGGACAAACTCGCCCTTGCCGTACATTTGTGCAAGCGCATAAGCTGCATACGGCTGACCTTTTTTGGCTGATTTTTTGTACCAGAAACATGCCTGCGATAAATCTTTTTCCACGCCATTGCCGTAATAATACAAGTTTGCGAGACTGAATTGCGCAAATTTATTTTCATCTTTTGCTGACTGCATGAACCATTTTAATGATTCAGAATAATCCTGTTCAGTACCTAATCCGCAGCAATACATTTTTCCAATTTGATACTGCAAATACGGTTTCAATTTCTTGGCTGTTGGTTCAATTTGCAGGAATCCCTGCAAGGCTTTTTTGTAAAACTCAAATGCTTTGTCATCATATTTTGTGCCCAATTTTTCAGTGGAATACAGCTTACCCAAAGCAAGGAGTGCAAGAACATTATTTGATTCCGATAACAGCATTTTTTCTGCTTTATTAAAATCTTCAGCTTTTGATTTCTTGTCATAAATCAGCTCGCAGGCCTCTTTATACGAATCACTCCATTTGATATACAACTTTTTCTGAGGAGAATTTTCAACACTATCAGTTATCGTTTCGTCAATTATTTCTTCATTGATTTGCGTGGGAATATCCGAGTCAATTTCTATAGGTTCAGGCATTTCTATTTTCATATCAACAGTTGGGAATTTCATTTGCATCACCGTCTGAATAATCATATTTTTTACGGATTTGAACTCCTTGTTATCAACGAGAGACGGAAAATCAACTCGTGCCGAAGAATAAACATCATGCTTCTGCTGTTCCATCTGACACCATAAATCATACATCTTTTTTATCGACTCGTTATCCGCAAGTTTTGAAAATATTTCATCAACCGTTTTCTTAACGTCAGACTTGAGATAACCATACACTTTTTTGCCCTTTGATTCCGCAAGCTGATCATGCAGTTTTTCAACAAGATTCATAAGCTTTGTATCAAAATGATCGTTCTGAGAAATATTTTCCGCAAGATGCTGCATCAACTGCTCAGATTCTTTTTTCAGCAAATTACGCAAGACCGTCTGCTGCTCATAGGTATGATGCAACTCGTCTGCATAAATATCGTTTGCAAAATCGCTGCGGATTTTTTCAATGCCATGATTAGTCAAAAAGCCCTCACGTTCATTTGTTGAATAGACAATAATGTGAACGTGAGGATTTGTTTTCTTATCATGAAAAGCCGCATACCACCGCAAATTTTTAAGGTCGATTTTCTGATTTTTGGCAATGTTCGGAATTTGCCTGATGACTAAATCTCGCCATGCTTTCAGATTATCGTAACCCATTTTCTGAGCGTCATCACGTCTTAATGAAACAACATGAGTCCATACATTTCCACCATGATCGGCAATCTCTTTTGCGACTTTTTCAAGATTTATCGGCTCATCTTTTTCGTTGAAAAGACCGTGGGAATTAAACTTCACAGCTCCCGGACGATTAGCAAGATATCCTACATAATTTTCACGATTTGTGAGCCTGTCCATGTTTCGATCAAGTATTTCAGATATTAAAACAGCCCCGCTTTTGACAGTTGGATTTTTGATATAATCCTCATACTCAAATAACTCCTTGCTGTCGGGAAAATCATTCAACAAAGACGAAATCAGCTCCTGCTGATTTTTTGTAGCAGGAGCTGTTCCATTCGTATTCGGTATTGGTACTGATCCCTCACGGGTAGCAACGTACTTCACGTAATTCGCAAGATTTTTCTTTGAACCGCTTTTTAAGTAACGGCTCGTGACAATAATTTTCGGCATAAAATCACCTCCGAGATAATTTCCAGTAATAACGTCGGTTAGACTCAGGAAAATTACCCATTATACCGTGTTCGGGATCATAAAACGTTCCGTAATAAAAAAGCGACCAATGCCAGCACCTCGGCGTTTCAAGACTAAGCAGGCACATTTCAGGAAGATCATTTTTATCAACTACAGAACATTTTTCGTCAGATATATTCATCCCAAATTCTCTGAGTGTAATTTTCATTTCTTTCAAGGTAGTTTCTCTATCATTGCCGAGATATTCAATAATTTCATCGACAGTTTTATTAAGCGCCATCGCAAGTACTGCTTGTCCGCATTGCAGATCAGTTGGTTCATGTATATATCTGATTTTCATTTACAACACCTCTTTTTAATAACATTTTATCACATACTTTTGTAAATGTAAAGTCTGAGATAAAATTCTCTGCCTTTAATCCTTCTGATACTCAACGGCATCCTCATAATCAATAATTCCGTTAATTTTCCTGACTTCCGTGACACACATAGCATGAAGGTTTTTCAGCGTTTCATCGTCTACATCATTCATCGCCGCAGTCATGTGGGACAGCTTTCCGAGTTCAACGGCAACCTTGAAAAGCAAACGAGCAATCCTCTGTTCCGTACCTTTTATCTGCGCCTTGACCGTTTCTGTAATCATCGGCGAAATGTAATTCACACTTTTTTCTTCATCAAGATATCCAATGTAAAATTTTATTGCTTTCTCAATAAATTCACTCTGTGACTTGCAGTTATCATTTTTATAATGAACTTCCACATCTTTCATTGTCTGTGGATAAGCCCACAGCGGAAATTTTACCTTATTCTGAAAACTCATATTTTTCACTTCAACTCCTACTATAATATATTTAGTCGTTAAATCCATGACAAGCCAGCCATGGTTTA
>CAJTYV010000026.1 GCA_910584195.1 uncultured Ruminococcus sp.
ATTAAGCCTGCGGAAACTCCCAAAGCTCCTGTTTTGGAGGATATTGCTCCTGTCAAGGAGACTGCCGTATCAAATGAAGCTCCCGTTATCGAGGAAATTTCAGCTCCGATACTTGATGACATTAAGCCTGCGGAAACTCCCAAAGCTCCTGTTTTGGAGGATATTGCTCCCGTCAAGGAGACTGCCGTATCAAATGAAGCTCCCGTTATCGAGGAAATTTCAGTTTCCCAAGAGGAGGAAAATGGACGTCCCATACTTGAGGATATTGTCGACGATGACGATGAACTGGAATTGATTTCCGAATCCCTTGAACCGAAAGCTCCTGTTTTCGACAATATTTCAGACGCTCTTTCTGCTATAAATACTCCTGTATCAAATGTATCTCCTGCTGTGCCTGTGTCTGCTCCTGTTCAATCTGCACCTGTTCTTAGTGATATTTCCGCTGCATTGTCAGCTCTTAATGCCCCTTCCAATCCTATAGGCGCAGTTCCTGTTCAGCCAACGCCTGTTTCACCGGTACCTGTACAGCCTGTTCCGACATTACCTGTGCAGCCTATCCCTGCAATACCAACTCAGCCTGCCACACCTGCGCCTGCTCCTATACAACCTACTGCTCCAACAGCAGGCGCTGTAGGTCAAGTGATCTCCGTACCTCAGCTCACGGGTTACAACGATAAGAATCAGCCGATTTATACATATGTACAAATGCAGATACAAGGCTATGATAAAAACGGTCAGCCTATTCTTATACCGCTTCCAGGTCAGAACATTCCTGTTCCAAACGCTCCGCTCACATTCAGCCAAACTTTCAATCAAAATACAAGACTCCGCGATGCCGTTGCAGCAGCTAAGGAGATTCCAACATCCGCAAAGGATATGACTCCGGGTCAGAGAATCGCCGCCGCAGAAGCAGCAAAGGGTTCTCCCCTTTCGGCAAACGTATCAAAAATCGCAACAAATCCCCATGCAAGATCTACCTCTCAGGCGTTTATATCCGCTATATCGGTTTCCAAGGAATACGCAAATCAAAGCCTTACGGAAACTCAGGGACTTAAACAGAGAACAGGCGTTCTAAATTCTGTAGAGGACGTTCTCTCGCAGCTGGGCGATAATTCTCTTAAAGAGAAAAAGCTTGCCGAAGCTAAAGCCCAAAGCAACATTCCTGCATATCAGGAATACAAAGCTCCTGCAAGAACATCTTCTTATTCACCGAAGCCTGCCGCACCCACAGCTCCCACACCGCCTCCGGTAAACAACAGACCACTTACCAAAGCGGAGCTTAAAGCTAAGAAAAAACAAGAAAAAATAGACGCCAAGTTCCAGAAGGAAATGTCTAAAAGAAAATAAGAACAAATTTTAGGCAGCACCGCACAAAGATTGTGCGGCAGATGCGCAGTCAGATTTTTCGTCATATCACATAAATTTGACGCAGCAATACTGCCGTATTACAAGGAAATATAGCAAATCAATATAGAAAAAACTGCAAAAAAATAGTGCCTTTCAGCTTACTGAACAGGTCTGATAAAAATGAAGAAATAAAAATGCCGTAACAACAGCGAAGTTTATATCTCCGCTGTTGTTAAAAAATATTCACGAGGTAAAAACATGGATAAGAACGAAATAATAAAGGAATTAAAATCCAAACTCGGCAATTCCCCGGAGGAAAATGACAAGATACTCCGCGCTGAAGGTGAAAAATTCGCTAAAGAAGGCAATATCGAGGGTTTGAATATAGTTGGTGAAATGATACTTGACAATATGCCCGATGACAGAAAAAAGGAAATTGAACGTCTGACGCATATAGATGGAATACGGCTTGATCTGTACCACAAAAACATTGTGGATTTTATCTCCGAACGCAAAATCGTTGAAGCTGTTCCGTTGGCCGAACGCCTTTACAAAAAGATAATTCTTGACTACGCTCCAACAGAAAAAGCCAAATTTGTCTCTCTGAGAAATCCGTTTGAGGACAACCTTTGTCAGACGCTTTTCAAGGACGACAGAGTGCTTAATCGGACTCCATTTGATTTTTCCGAATATATAACCACCTACGCTTATCTGCTTGTGGAAACCGGAGCAAACGTTGACGCTATCCCTATCCTTGAAAAAGCGATAGAATATAATCCTGTGGACGTTGGCCCGAGATTTGAACTCTGCGAAATATATAAAATAATACGCAATAAGAAGATGGTCTTGGAGGTTACGCGCGACACTCTGAAAATCGCATCTTCGCCTGTTGCCATTGCGCGCTGCTACGCCAATGTCGGATATACTCTTACAGATTACGGCGAGTATGAGGACGCCGGCGTATTCTACACTGCAAGCGTTATGTTTGCGCCCAATCCGGCTATTCCTCTTGAAATGAAGCATCTGACCGACTTAAAAGGCTCGCCTATTGTAAAGCCCTCGCAGCAGAAAGTCATTGACACCATGAAGAAGTACGATATCGAATACGGTCCCGATAAAACGGTGATAGAAGTTGCAGCTCAGCTTGCAAGCCATTACATCATCAAAAAAGATGTACAAAACGCACTGAATGCTTTAAAAATAACATATAACCTGACACTGGACGAGGGAGTAAAAAAACTTATATTGCAGCTTGACCCGAATTCCCCCATTCTCAGACCTAAGCCCGATGACGATAAAACAGCCGCGGCAAACAGAGCGAATATCACACATAGCTGAATTCAAAGCAGACTGTAATTTATCAGTCTGCTTTTTCATCTTTAATGAAAAGCCGTAATTTCCGAAGCGATTAAAAATTTGTTTAAATTCTTATAATAATTTTCCCAAAATCAATTGACATTTTTGTCAGATTGCGTTATAATAATATTATAAATAGCTATAGCAATCCCTGCTCATAAAGGAAGGTAAATTTTATGGCAAACGAAAAAAGTTTAAAGATATTAATTGTAGATGATGATAAAAATATATGCGATCTGCTGAGATTATACCTTGAAAAGGACGGCTACAGTGTTCTTCTCTCCCATGACGGCGAAGAAGCTGTGGTAAAATTCAATGCACTTAAACCCGATATGGTCCTTCTCGATATAATGCTCCCCGGTATGGACGGTTGGCAGGTATGCCGTGAGATACGTAAAAAGTCAAACGTTCCGATAATTATGATAACCGCTAAAGGCGAAACCATTGATAAGGTTATCGGTCTTGAACTTGGCGCTGACGATTATATTGTAAAGCCTTTCGACGCTAAAGAGGTGATCGCCCGCATTAATGCAGTTACGCGGCGCGTAGGCAGCATTAACGTTGAACCGGAGGTAAAAGAAGTGCGTTACGAAAAGCTCTCTGTAAATATGACACGCTATGAGCTTAAGGTAAACGGAAAAATTGTCGATACGCCCCCGAAAGAGCTTGAACTGCTCTACTACCTCGCCGCAAATCCCAACAGAGTTTACACCCGTGATCAGCTTCTCGACGAAGTATGGGGATTTGAGTACTACGGCGATTCCAGAACAATTGACGTTCACATTAAACGTCTCCGTGAAAAACTGGAGGGAGTTTCCGAAAAATGGGCGCTCAAAACAGTATGGGGCGTAGGCTATAAATTTGAAGCGGAAGAAGACGATTGATCTTCTTTGACAGGGGGTGGTTTTAACTGTCCCCTTTCATTATATTGTTTTAACCGCTCACTTAACAGAGGTGATTTTTCTGAAATCCAAAAACAGCTCGTACTACCGCGTTTTCAGACTTATAATGATAGTAACCGCATGCGTGCTTGTTTCGCTTGGGGCTGTGATCGTCAGTATTTCAAAAGCTATATACCGCAGTTCCGAGCTGAAAAAAATAAAGTCGGCAGGAGATCTTTTCATAAGCTGTATTACGGACAGCTACAGTGAAGATAAGAACTCTTACTTAAATTCCGCCGAATACTACGGTTATAAGCTTGCAAGTGAACAAGAAATACGTATATATATGTTTGATGCCGATGGAAAATGCCTTGTCTCTCCATTCGGTGATAAAAAAAATTCAAAAGCGATGTCAAAAGGCACAATGTCCTCGCTTGAGGAAGATGACTTTTTAGGATTGAATTCGGAATTTCTCTCACAAAATGTTCCTTCTTTGATGTATATGACAAAATTTTTCCTTAAGGATACAGACAACAAATTTACTCCAAGATACATCATTGCCGCAGGAACTACCGACAACGTAGATAACTTCAACATTGCCGTCCTTATCGCATATACTTCATCGGCTCTTTTGCTTTTTGCAGGATGTTTCATTCTTTTCAGAAAAAAGATAGAAGCAAATATGAAATTTGAGGCAGAATTTCTGCGAATTGTCGAAAACTACTCTAAGGACGATTTTTCGGAAAAAATTTCCACAGATATTTCGCCAAATCTCATACAGATCTGTGACTTGGTAAACACTCTTGCATCAAACGTTGAAAAAAGCGAAGAAGTCAGCAGAACATTTATTGCCAACGTTTCCCATGAACTGAGAACGCCTATGACCACTATCGGCGGTTTTGTGGACGGAATCCTTGACGGTACTATTAAAAAAAGCCGTCAGCAGGAATATCTTATTCTGGTTTCACAGGAAATTCAGCGGCTTCGCATTCTGATAAGCTCTATGCTTAATATGAGCCGCTTTGAATCGGGAACAATGCGCCCGAATTTTCAGGAAACTAATCTTACCGAACTTGTCATTAAGGTCGTACTGATGTTCGAAAAACGCATTGAGGAAAAAAATCTGCAAGTCGAGGAGCTGGACAGCAGACGTATTACAGCCGTTGCAGATGCCGATCTTATGCAGCAGGTCGTCTACAATCTTGTGGAAAATGCAGTTAAATTTGTAAACGAAGGCGGTACGCTTTCCTTTACTTTCGATAAAAAGGACGACATCTGCATTATCGGTATAAGAAATACGGGCGAAGGTCTTAATGATAACGAAATACCTCAGGTTTTCAACCGTTTCTACAAAACCGATTCCTCCCGCGGAAAAGACACTACGGGACTTGGTCTCGGTCTTTCCATTTCACGTAAAATAGTTCATCTTCACCATGGACATATCGTCGTAAAAAGTGTTCAGGGCGAATATACAGAATTTCAGATACAGATTCCCGAGGACTGCACTCTCGGTGAAAAAGAAAAAAAAGATTAAGGAGCAGCTATGGATCAAAGAGACAATGTTTTTAACGAGCTTCAAAAAAATCAGCCCGAGGAGACGAATACAGAACCTGCTCCTACCGGTTCTCAGTCTTCGGAAAACGCATCAGCACAAGAAAACAGACGCAGCATTCAGCAGACTCAGTATAATTCAGCACAGCGGCAGTTTCGTCAGGGAGCATACGATCAAGCTCAGCAGCAATATAATGCAAACCAGCAGTTTAACCAGGAACGGCAATACGAGCAGTACAGAAATCAATATTCCCCCAATCCGCCGCCGAATCGGTATAATTCTTTCGGTTATCAGTATTCCGGAGTTTCGCCTTATCTCAGCAATGAACAAATTCGGGCCGCTGCTGAAGCCAAAGAAAAAATCAAACATATCCGCCGTGAAAAAACTATTGTAGCACTGTTTTTCATACTCGTTCTTGCCGCCGTTATAATGGGAATTACGGGTATTGTATATGATATTGCAACAAGCGGAAAACGTCTCGAGGGAGTCGGCGCGGCAAATCAGGTCGTTATTTATCAGAATTCAAAACCTGAAGGAGCAAACGATAATATTTCCGAACCCGATGAAAACGGCCGCTACTCTACAGAGGGCGCAGCGGCGGCAGTACGTAAGTCTATCGTGGAAATTTACACTTATTCCGATACCTTTCAGCAGAAGCTTGAGGGTACAGGTTCAGGCGTTGTACTCAATGAACAGGGTTATATCGTAACAAATGCTCATGTCCTTTCAGCAGACGGCTACCATGACGTACACACATCGGACGGGAAAGTTTATTCTGCTTCGATTATCGGCCGGGATTCGAAAACCGATATTGCCGTACTTAAAATCAACGCTTCCAACCTTGTTCCTGCCATTTTGGGAAACTCGGACGAAGTTATCGTTGGCGAGGAGGTCATCGCTATCGGTAACCCGGCTGGTCTTACGGGTACTGTGACAAACGGCATTGTTTCGGCTGTAAATCGCGAGATACGCAGCGATTCCACAGGATTTGAAATGAACTGTATTCAGACAAACGCCGCTATCTCGCCTGGAAATTCGGGCGGTGCGCTGGTAAATATGTATGGTCAAGTGATAGGCATTACTTCTTCGAAATATGTAAGCGGATTTTACGAAGGTCTGGGTTTTGCAATTACTATCAACGAAGCTAAACCCGTCATTGAAGAACTTATAAACAACGGCTTTATCGGCGGAAGATTCCGTATCGGAATCACCCTTGTAGATATGAGCAGCGAATCAAATATTGCTACAATTGAGAAAACTTTGGGATATGAACTTCCCGAGGACTTCACAGGCATATATATCGACGATATAAGCGAGGACTGCGACATTTCCGATACAGAGCTGGAAAAAGGCGACTTCATCACCAAAATAAATGATACTCCTGTTAAAACATACGATGAACTGTACGATACCATAAGCGCATCCTACGGCGCTGGAGATACTGTTCCTGCCGAGTGCGCCCATGTCAGCAAAGACGGCAGTATACGCGAATATAAAATTAAATTCAAGCTTATGGAAGATACGTCAGGTGATTATTGATACTATAGTGTGGTACGAAGTCTCATCTAAAAGTTAGAACAATACCAAAAAACCGGTCAGAGTCAAGTCTCTGACCGGTTTTTTTTAACTTTCGTTCTTTCTGGATCTTTTAAACTTTGATCTCTGACCGAAATTCAGCGATACTGTAAGTATCTTATCTGATTTGAAAAGTCTCAGAGCAAAGAACATACATACCGCAAAAGCAATTATCTGGTAAACAAGTCCTATAAGAAATATTCCCATGTGACCAAACATCAGATTGGGTATCGCAGAAAATGTATGAGTAAACGGAATAACGTATACAATAAGTCTTATTATAATAGGCAAGCTGTTTATATCCGCAAACATGGAGATCATATATGGTATCATCGCCGCAAACATCAACGGCATTACCATAGTCTGAGCCTGTTTTGTATCGTTAACCAAAGCTCCCAGCATAAGTGAAACTGACAGACATATCATTATCGTAAGGAACAACTGAAGTCCCACAAGTATATAATCTATTCCGCCGAGAGTAAGACCAAGCTGTTCAAGAGCCGAATCTATCGGTATATACTCATTTATGGCAGTTCCCATAAACTCGCTCTTTACGGAATCGGTAGCTCCTGCCATCATTCCCGAAAAGCCTGCCATAAAGCAGACTGCATTAAGCATAGCAACTATAGCGGCGGCAAGCATTTTTGCACCAAGTACAGCTGTTCTCGAAACAGGCGCAGACAGCAGCGTTTCCAGCGTCTTGTCAATTTTTTCGTTGGAGATCGCGCTCATAAGCATTTGAGACGTCATCATGATAAGCACAAAGACGATAATAGGCAGTATCATATTCTGCATCATAATATTGCTCATGACTTCATCGGCAGAAACCTCTGAAGATTTTTCTTTGACAACCGTGTATTCGCTGAGTGAAACAGGAGCATTGATAAGCTGAACGTCCTCCGCAGTAAGTCCTGCACGATCTGCAAAAACATTTGAAACACAATCCCTGATAAGCCTTACCGCACCGTCGCTGTTGTTTGACATATTTGACATCATAGCGGCTGACTTCATTTCAGACACACTTATAAGCTCGGGAGCTTTTCCGGCGTTAAGATCGTCTGTAAATCCCTTCGGAATAACGACTACGCTGTCTTTTCCGGCACTGTTCAGAAGCTGAGCGAAATCCTCACTGTCGGAAGTAACTTCGCTGACAACAGCGTTATTTTCACGGAGCGTTTCAATAAGCTCCGCAGTAAAGTCAGTTTTGTCACGGTCACAAAGTGTAACGGTATATTCCTGCTTTACCGCTTCTTCGATAGTGGACGACATTATATTGCCGAGAAGCATCAGCATTGCCATTGTAACGGCAAGACTTATCACAGTCTGGATATTCAGCAGCTCTGCAAGCTCTTTTTTGAGCAGATTAAAGAATTTCATTGTCATTCACCACCCTTTCAAAGACTTCCTCAAGATTTGCCGCATTGTAACGCTCTTTCAGCTCGTCTGTTCTGCCCGAAACGAGAAGATGCCCCTTGGCGATAATTCCAACGCGATCGGAAACAAATTCAATTTCAAGCATATTGTGCGAGGAAAGCAAAAAGGACATTCCCTCCTCGGCTGCAAGCTTTTTTATCATCTTACGTATTTCAATTGCGTTAAGAACGTCAAGTCCGCTGGTCGGCTCATCAAGTATGGCAAGATCGGGCTTAGTCATAACGGCTCTTGCCAAAAGCAATTTTCGTATCATTCCGCGGCTGTAGCTGCCGATCTTATCTTTGAGACGGTCGCCGAGACCGCATATATTTTCAGCTCGTTCAACGTATTTGTTGATAGTGTCGATGTCGGTTGAAAAAAGTCCCGCCATAAAACGAAGATATTTTTTACCCGTCATATTCTTGTACGCACCTGCTTCGTCGGGCAGGTATGTAATACATTGACGAACCTTTTCAGGTTCTTTCAGAACGCTGTGACCACTGACTACAGCGTCGCCCTCGGTCGGAGTAAGCAGCGTGGAGATCATACGGATAGTTGTAGTCTTTCCGGCTCCATTAGGTCCGATAAGCGCGAATATTTCGCCCTTTTTGATGCCAAATGAAACCTTATCCGCAGCAAGCACCTTAGAGTACTGCTTTGACAAGTTTTTGACTTCAAGTACATTTTCCATTTTTTTCCCTTTCAGCAGACGTTTTTCTCAGAACCTGCCTTCATAAGATTTATGCGTGGATTTGTCTAAAAATACGTGCAATATCTTGTGAAGGCAGATTCTCAGTCTGCACATATCATTATCAAGCGGATATACCATAAACGGTATCATTCGCACTGACCGTTAATATTATAACACTCTTTTAATAAAAAGTCAAGAAATTACAACTTTTACTCTTGTAAATCACCCCAAAACTGTGTGTGAGGTTTACTCTATAACAAAGCTTTGTCTCCGGACTCTGCCAAAGGGACGCCGTTCCTTTGGAAGCCAATTTTTACTTTTTCTGCAATCTATGTGTTTTTCGACTTTTTTCTGTTGACAAAAAAGTTTTTAAAAGGTATAATTAAACTATTGATTAGCTATAACCGCAGATGCTATAAGCCGTCTGCCTGCTGAAAGCAGAGCTTTAAAGAAAGTAAAAATTGGAGGATGTTATATGAAATGCAAATTGTGCGGAGCTGTTTTTGACGATGATAAGCTGTTCTTTTGTACAGGATGCGGCGCAATGCTTAGAAATCCCGCTACAGGAGACGTAATCCCCGAAAACAGAGAGGAATATACTCCCAACTCAGACCAATTATCCGAATTTGCGCCGTCTGATGATGATAATCCGGAAACTTCGCTTATAAACGAAAAGTCTGCCGAAGAAACATCGGCAGAAAACGCACCAAAACCCGAAGCAGCGAAAACATCGGAAGATCCCAAAACCGATGAGGTCTCAGACGCACCCGAAACCGAGCTTTATATAGCCCGTGACCGTGAAGCAACCGCATCTGCCGAGGAAATACCTGCTCAGCCGGAGCCGCTGCCTGAAAAAACTTCGCCTAAAACCGTAAAGGTCGGCGCGGGCAGACTTATAGGAGCAGCAATTATTTCGTTTATTGCATGCATAATACTTGTTGCTGTAAGCCTGATGTTCAGCCTTAAACTCGGATTATCCGGAGACATTCTTCATGACCGCGCCAAAAGCATGAATGTCTGGACTGTCATAAATGCGCGCTTCAACGATATGCCGCTTTCGGACAACCTCTATTATGAAACAGATTTTGATAAAGCGACTCATGGATTTGCCGACAAAACAGAATTCACCGTTTACCTTGCACAAAGTGGATTTACGGATTTTTTTGCCGATAAACTGAAGCAGTACGGAGATTATATTCTTGAAAACAAAGGTGAAGAAACTACACTGAAAGAAACGGAACTGATCGAATTCTTTATGAACAACAGCGAAACGGCAAAGGACGTTTTCGGATATGAAATGCAAACGGCTGACTACAATTCCATACGAAGCAGCCTCGCTGAAAATAAAACCGAAGAAAAATTCTCCGTAAGTAAAATAGGCTGGGATATAAGATTCAGACTTGAAAACATAAGATACATACTTTCAGGACTTACTTTGGGAATTATCGGCGCACTGTTCATAGTACTGCTTATATGGCTGGCTGTTATCGTTAACAGAAACGGCAGACGTCTGCTCGGTTTTTACGGAGGAGTTTTCTTTTGGGGCGGACTTACAACGCTTCTTACAGCTGCGGCATTGTCTGCCGGCGCTGCAATGGCATATGTAATAACAGGTGAACTCTGGTTCTGCATGAGCGCATCACTTCTTCTTCCGACCTCGATATATGCTCTGTGCATAGGCGCAATTCTCCTCATTACAGGAATTATCCTTTTAAAAGTAAAAAGAGCCGTTAAAAAGAAAATATAAGCAACGCCGCACAAAGATTGTGCGGCAGATGCGCAGTCTGATATTTCGTCAGATTGCATAAATTTGACGCAGCAATACCGTCGTATTACAAGGAAAATTTGTGTGATGTGACTGAAAATATGCAAGCAGATGACGTGCAAAGACGCCAGGCGTGCTTTGTGCGGTGTTGCCTATAGCCGCGTTCTTTTATATGAACACAATATGATCTATGTCATTAACAAATAATCCATTGACATATCCGTATTCGTGTTGTATAATTATTTTACTGGAGGTGATAATGTATGACTATGGACGAACTTCTGACTATGCTGCGCGCAAAAGCCAAGGATATTGACGTTACAAACGCTCCCGGACTTGCTGTTTCTTTCTTTATCAAGGACAGGGATCCCGGCGTTTTCTACGTTGCCGTTAATATGAACGGAAACAAGGGTATCCAAATCGAACCTTATGAGTATATCGACAGACACTGCGCCATTACTATGAAAATGGACAACTTCGTTAAACTCATAAACGGAAAGCTTGACGCCGTAGCTGCTTTTACCCTCGGCAAGCTTAAAGTAGACGGCGATATTTCCAAGGCATTGGAATTTGCCAATCTTATAAAACAATAAGAACTGTATTCATAGGATAAGCTGCACGTCTTTCCTTGCGAGCACAGGTTCTAAAAAATGCGGCTGGATCACTCCAGCCGCATTTTTTCTATCCTACAATAATACCTTCGGCATCGTTTTTTCTTAAAGCGATCACCGTACCTTTTATAAGATATGCGGTAGGGTCGCCGGAAAAACTTCTGCGCAGACATTCCACGCGAGTGCCGCAGGTGAAACCAAGTTCCTTTAAGCGGTTCACCATTGCTCCGGTTGGCAGGACTTCAATAATATTACAGCTTTCGCCTTCATTAAGGCTGCTGAGAATTCGTTTGGTCGGCATTTTTTCCTCCAATGATCATATCACTGAGATAAGAGCCTATATTCATAGATAAGCTGCACGTATTCCGAACAAATTTGACCGATTGCCGCACTCCAAAAACTCGCCATACGAAAGTATGCTTTCATTTTTTTCGCCTTGCACCCGACAAAATTTTATTCGAATCCGCATACCTTCTCTATGAACACAGGCTCTGGTATATTATACTCTCTATTATTACAATTCGTGCATATACCCTTTTTTAAAGTAAATTTGCCGCTTACTGCGCAAAAACTCCGCACATAAAAAGATACTAAACAAACTCTGAGGCAACACAGCAAAAAGATCATGCAATGTTACCCTAAGTAACTGACATTGCATCGTCATAAACGCTCAACTCTGTAAAAACGCCTTTTTGGCTTCCTGTGATCCTCATCGCTTTTACGCGCTGTCCGCTTATATCCTCAAAAGTTACAATATCGTTAAGATCCTCTCCGTTATATCCGTTATATGTGAAAAAGCGTCTCTTGTACCCTCTCGCTGAAATATCTCCGCGAAATTTACACGCACTTTCGGGAGAATGGAGAAACCGTCTGTCCAAATCAAAATGATGATGCCGTATAAGATTTCTTTCAGCTGCCTCCGTTCCGACATATTCATAGGTTCCGTAGTTTCCGCTTATATCTGCCATGTGATAATGGCTTATCATGCGTTTGGTACTAAGCTCCGTACCGTAATTAATAACATTATCCAAAGTATATGTCACATTCTTTGCATTTTCCGGCATACTTATCATAAACATATTGGCTTTTCTTATATAGGGATATGCGCCGGTCAGCTTATAGGCTAAATTTACCGCGCCATCCCACATCGGAGTACCCTTGTTTACAAATATATAACTTCTTGTATTGCTGCTTTCATGAGTAATATTCGGAAGTGAAAAATAACTGTCAAAAAGCTTGTTCAAAGTCATATCCGTATAATTTCCCGGAGGCAGCTGGTTCTCTGTCAGTAAAGAAGTAAATCCCCGTGATGAAATATATCCCCTTACGCCGCCCCCTTCGTTAATTTTTTTGCAGGTATCAGCCGTTCCGTGGTGCAGAAGCGTACCGTTTATATAAAATTCCAGCTCTGTAAAATCCTCTGGCAGACCGTTTCCGAAAACATTCGCTCTGAATGTCGTATACGGAGTATATGCTTCCTTTTCAAAAACAAAACCAAGTATATTTGTGAAAGAAATATGTGTGCCGTCCTTTTTTTTCAGTTTAATGTAAATTATCATTCGCTCACCCCGTCAAGAAAATATACGGGACGTGTCGTAACGGCATTTACGGTAAGCGTGATATAATCCTCTCCGCTGTCCTCCGCCGAATATCCCGTAATAATACAGCCATGAAAACTTATATCCCTATAAATTATCTCCAATTCCTCGTAACTGTTAAGATTATTTGCAAATCCTGCAATACGCATAGGATTTTTTTCGTTATATACTCTGCCTGTAAACGATACTCTCGTCATTTTGCGGCCTTTATTAGCCTTAACAGGAAAACCCGATACGGTAGAGCTTTCGTAAATAGTCGTTTCCGCCGAACACTTCATTCTTTCACAGTAAAGCGTCATAGCGCCTATTTTTACCGGAAACGCCTTGCGGACACGTACTTTAGTCATTTGACTCTGCCTCCTCTGTTCTTGTTATTATTTTTACGCAATTCAGCTTAACGACCGCTTTTAAAACAAGCCTGTTCAGATTCTTATCAACTGATATATCAATGCGTTTCAAAGTACTGCTCAATCCGCAAAGCTTATTGACCGCAGCTTCAAAATGAAGCGCATAGTAATCATATATTTGCTCCTGCGTACAATTTTCGGGAGCTAAAACAGTTACCAAAAGTTCCGCCTTAACAGGCATGTAAATTTTATCGGCGTTATATATCGGAGCCGACGCTTCATATCCGCCAATACTCAGAACTGTGAAAAATTTTCCTTTATCACGTATGGGAACAGCGTCAAAAGCGGTATAGATGTTTTCACCGCCCTCCAAAATAAACGATTGCTTTATCTGCGAAATTATTTCCTGCATATGCCCCCCTGTTCATCGCCGCCCGGTGTGCTCATGAAAACAAAATCCGAACCGTTTATAAGATCCCTGCACAGATGAAAATAATCTTTCAGCAGACTTTCAGAGAAGTTCAGTAGCTTACCAACGCTGCTGCCGAGCATCTTTCCTGCATATGTATACTCCGAGCGGTCTGCTGAAAACTCCGCCAGACGGTATCTGTAATTGGCAAGCGCCGCGCAAAGAAAATCAAGCCGCGAATCGTCCTCATCCGCGTCCTCGGCAAGCATTTTTTTCACCTGAATCGTTGATATTTCAAGAAAAGGGGCAAAATTACTGCTGTATTCCTCTCCGGAGAACAAGGTAAAAAGAGATTTTACATTTTCAGAATTCATATACACGACTCCTTTCAGAGCTTAAACTGTTCCGCCGTACTGTCGGAAGCTTCCGGAACAAGCTGAACCTCAACTCCTCTATGCCCCAAAAGACGCTCATAAGCTTTTTTAAGTCCAAGAAGCTCCTTTTCACTCTTGCCCTTAATCGAACGCTCCGCTTCTTGAACGGCATGAGTGCCCCCTCGAAAAAACGCCATTCGAATTATTTCACGGCAAAGCTTTTCAATATCGGCGTTTTTTGTCAGGCTTGCGGACTTTTCCTCAGCTTCCTCGGTATACTTTTTTGTCACGCCTGCATTGACCTGTGCCGGAACTGCAACAAAACTCCATTCGTATGCGTCCGATATATCGTCAAGTACGGTATGGCAAAGCTTTCCGTTGTAGCTTTTTCCGCGGATATGGCTGCACCCTTCTGATATTTTGTTCCTGCCGCACACGGAACACGTCTTTTTGCCTGCTGAACAGGAAATACTGACCTCTTTCTTTATTCCGCCGTCAATTTCAGCTATGAGATTTTTATTCTCGTCTGTCCGCACCATATACGCCGAAGCTTTCAGGTACTTATACGGTTCGCCGTTTTTGGTCGTGCGGCTGCTGTCCTTAATAAGCTCGGTATCAAATATCCTCGCTGTCTGATTGGAGGAGCTGGGGTCGTGGTCGAATATGCCGGTTTTCCCTACAAACAATGATTTAAGTGTATTCAAAGCGTTGTCCGAAAAACGTTCTCTGTCACGATCAACTTCATTATCGCAAAGTATAACCGAAAATACATAAAGCTCATTTTCAGAGAACTCGCGCCGCGTGAATTTATTTATTTTTTCAAGAATTTCTTTTTCCATAATTACCTCCTGTAAATTTATGTTAATAGTTATGCCAATTTTGTTTCTCTGCACTTCCTGTCGAGGAATCATAAAGCTTCTCAAATATGAGCATTAAGGCAATATGGAAGCTTATACTGTCTCGCTTACGACAACAGAGATTCCAAAGGGAGTGCGGGGGACGGCGTCCCCCGCTAAAGTCGGCGTTACTATGAATAAAAGTTAGCTGATAGTAATTTTCTTAACGGCATCGGGAGTGATTTTTCTGAAACCACAGGTTATGGAAACTGTTATCTGATCGAGCTGACGGTCGATAAGTTTGTCAGTCTCCATAATAAGACCGGAGCTTGTGATAAACTCTAAAGCAAAGTTTCTGTCTATACCTATAACGGTGTTTGCCGGTACGGCAGAAGTCTTGATAAGCTCTGAACCGAATGGAAGTATAATTTTACCGTCGGCAGAGACTTTTGTATCCGAAAGCTGCTCCATTGCCGCAATTTTAGAAGCATCGGCAGGATTAGCAATAACGGTCGTCATATCGAAGCAGTCGAACTTGCCGTAAAGCTCTGCAAGCGCGGAATAGCTGAGAGAAGAAGCCGTAACCGCCGCCGCATCCGCCGCAAGTACCGTCATAGCCTTTTTTACTACGGCAACAGCGAGCTTCACGCCGATTCCTCTGAGCATTACGCCGAAAACATCAAGTCTCTGTTTTCTGACGGCTTCATATGAAGCGTTGATAAGTCTGCCGTATTTTTCAAGAACGACCGCCGTAGTACCCTCCTTGACCGTTGCAGCAGGAAACTGTACGGACTGCGCAGTAGTAACGTATTCCGCAGTATCGTCCATTATACAGCCAAGATACTGACCGCTTTCGCATACGGTCTTAACAGCCGTCACTGAGGAAAGCACAGTACCGTCAAAGCCCTTAGCGATGCTTCTCTTGACGTACTCAGGGAAAAGCACTGCCGTATCAGTTGATGTAAAGAACTTCTCCACACAGTCACAGTCAGTTCCGCTTACCCTGATATTGTAACGCTTAAGCTGTCTTTCAAAAGCGTCCAGCGACTCCAGCTCCGTACCGATATATGAGGCGGACGGATCAAGCTCCTCAAGAGCAGCCGTAAAGCTTTTTCCGCTGAGATTGTACATACCCTTTTCAAGTTTAATATCATTATACATAAATTTACCTCCATAATTCAATCATTAAGCTTTGCTTCGATTTCCGCAGCACGCGCGTTATTAAGCCGCGTCTGCGCAAGCACCGATTCGTCCTGCAAATTGATGTTATCCCATTCTACGGAACATTCCGACGAATAACCTTTCGATCTGAAAAATGCGTTTCCTATATCGCGCAGAACAGGCGACATAAGACGCCGATAATATTCAAGCTCCGAGGTGAGTATATCCGCCTGCTGTGAGGACATGCGTTCCGTTGAGCTCCAAGTAAGCCCCAAAAGGAACGGCGGTATAGACAGCTTGGCAACTATCTGTTCCAGAATCTGACGGACAGGTATTTCCGTATCAAAAAGCTGATTTTCCGCGCCAATTACCTTAATATCAACGTCTCCGACCGCTATAAAATCCTTAACTTGTCCATATTTTGCGGAATTCATACCGTCTGCCCACTCTCTCGCTATCTGCACCGCACGCTCTTTGGTGCATGAAATATCACCGGAAGTATCGGCAGGCTTGTACGTAACAGCGTAACGAACGTTTCCGGCGCGGTCGAAATTCTGCCCGATACACTGATATATTCTAAGAAGAATGCTGCTTAGCGCAGGCAACCCCCTGAGCAGCGAATGCCCTCCGGTAAGGGACGCGTATAAAATACGTTCCGGATTTTTTACCGCCTTGTACGTTCCGTCCGAACATCTTACGGAATATCGGCGGTCAAACGGCGTGCTGCCCTGAGTTACGGAAATTTTAGCGCTGTCGCCGTTCCAAAGACCGGCAATTGTACATTCGCTTTCGTTCAGGACTATTTCACCTATAGCGCTGCCGTATGTGAGCAGACTGTCGAGAAAGCTGTCTGCAAAACAGTTTACAGACTTTCCGTGAAGTCCCACCGAAACGTTTCCGCAGAAATAGTCAAGCTCCTCCTGATGCCTTTTTTCCGAACTGACAAGCCTGAACGCTCCTGTAAGACGGACTATTTTCATTATAGCCGCGTCTATCACAGGTACGGCGTATCTGAGCCTGTCGAAAAGTTCCTTTTCAAAGGCTGCCGACTGTACAGGCAGATTCAGCATAGTATTGTTCCCGCGTTCCGCCTGCAAAAGTTCGGGAGCAGCTCTCGGTACTTTCTTTTTGAAAATTTTCATGTTACCTCCTTTAAATTTTTCGTTCAACGGACAATGCAAAGAAACTGTCTCCGCCGGATTTGAATACTTCCGACACGAAGTAACGCATATCGTCCATAGCGTGATCGTTATCTTTTATCGGAGCGTCCGAACCTGTTTTATCCGACCAGCGATACAGTGAAAATTCCGTAATAATGCCGCTGCACGATCTGTGAAACATAAGTCTGCCCTCTTTCAGAACGCTGCCGACTCGCCTGATACCTGTCACAACATCGTTATCCGCCTTAACGGTACGGAATTTTCCGTGACGTTTGACGCACTCGATGAAGCTTGCGGCAGAGGGATCGATAATAATTTTTTCGATCTTTTTGCCGCCGGCAAGCTCCTCCAATGCGGCGTAATGCTCCTCGTCAGTACGGCAGACGCCCTCTTTTTTGGAAGCGTAATAATATTCGCGAAGCCTGTACCATATTCCGTCTGAATACCCCCAAAGACCCATAGAAGTAGGATTGACCGTGCCGTAGTCGCACGAAATAATATACCTTTCACAAAACGGTTCATGGTCAAAAACGTGCTTTTCAGGATCAAACATAGGGTAAACAATACCTTTTGAAGCCGTCCATTTTCCCAATACGAACCTGTCGTAAAATGCTCCGGAATACAGCCTTTTATAACGGTTTTTGAGTTCTTCCGACAAAGACGGATTATCGTCCATTGTAAAATGAAGATACAGCGCATTTTTGCTTTCCGCCTTTCTGATCCATTCGTTATAGAACCAGTGGGAGGGGGTGTCGGGATTACAGTTGAACCACATCTTTGAGCCGTTTACCGAGCATCTTGCCAGCGCCTGTTCCACGAAAGAACGCGGCATAAGCGCAGTTTCGTCAAGGAATACCCCCGAAAGCGTAACACCCTGTATAAGAGCCGCCGAACTTTCATCGCGTCCGCCGAAAAAATAGAAACGATTTTTTCTGCCGCAGTAGGTAACGTCCATGAAGCTTCGGCTTATTTTTTCCTCGCATAGCATACCTATGTCACGGAGAACAGGGATAATAGGCGTTATAACGTTTCGTCTGAGGGAATTAACGGTCTTACCGCAAATAGCAAACGCTCCTCCGTTAAAACTGCTTACCGCCCATATTACAAAACCAAGAGACATTGACATAGTTTTTCCGCTTCGTACCGCCCCATCGCAGATAATGGCGTCATATCGGGAAAGTTTTGGATTCAGCCACCAGTTTACGGTCAGCCGCTGTTTATCCGAAAGCCGCTTAATCGTCATGATTTTCCACACCTGCTGAAGCCGTAAGAGCTTCAATAAGCTCAGCCGCCATATTCTTACCATCCTGCGCATTTTCCAGCTCATACAATTTTTCGAGAGCTTTCAGTCTGTCAAACAGCTTGATCTCCACGCCTCCGCCTTTAACGCGTTTTATTTCGGCAACATTGAAAAGGTCGAGCCGTTCTGTCACAGCGGGGGGCGGAAGTTCTTCCGAAAACGCAAGAGTCACAGCGTCCTTACAGCTTCCGTAAGCAAGACGTCTCAGTCCTGCTTTTACTGAGCCGGAATCGGAAAAAAGCGTTTTCAGCTCCGATATGATTTTGCGGCATTGAGGGTCTTTCAGATAATTCGCCGCTTCCGTCAACGCAGACGTCCCTTGCCAGCCTGCTTTTACGGCAGCCTCCTCGGGATCTCCGAGCATCACATAATAACAGCAAAATTCATTCCTCCTTCGTTCCATGTTTTTTTCAGACATCTTGTATCTCCTTTCCGAGAGATTAAGTACAACCTCTCTCATAAGGGGGACGAAACGGCGCTTTTTTCAACTAAAAACCGTTGATTATTAAAAAATAATTTTTTGTTTCTCTGTTTTGCACAATTTTAAGCATATTAACTTGTAAATTTACAACAAAAAAGTCCGACTGTTTTTAACAGTCGGACTATATCCGGTATATTTGTCTATTCAAAAAATTAATTTTCGGAGGAATTATTTTTATCGATTTCGTTTTCTTCCTGCATTTCGGCAAAGAGCGTACTGCTCGAAAACTCAGACACATTCGCCCTGTCGCCGCGGCAGTCAATTTCTATCTGCTCACGGTCACGGAAAAATTTAAGAGCAGCAAAAAGTACAGAAAATCCTACAGCATTCGTTATAATGCTGAAATACACGCGCACTCCCAAAATATTTCCCAGCATTCCTGCTATAATCAGAGTAAAACACGCTCCTATGGCAACTTCCCACTTTACGTTATCGGGGTCAAGCTGCAAAAAGGAAAAGCACACCATGCCGGAAATAACAGCATGAGCTATTGCAAGTGCGAGCGAGTACGGCTCATAGGCTTCTATCTTGTAAGCGTTCAGTTCAAGTATCATCATTACCGCTTCGAAAAAAATGTAAGAGGAAAAACTGATTTTCAGAAGCCGCCTCAGACGTATACTCTTGATAAACAGCCAGTCGGCATAAAGCAGCAGTCCAAAACCCATAAATTCCGTACAATACGCCAGTATCTCAATAATTTTTGAAAAAAGGCTTTCATTTGAGTAAGTATAATAATAAAACAGGCATATTAAGCCGAAAGCAACGAATAACAGGTTGCCTATAAGTCCGAAAAAAATTCCTTTAGTCAGTTTTTCCTGCTGCATAGCTTACTCCTTTACTGCACCTCCGCAAGGAAGTATATACCGTTGTGTACCGGCATTGTTACGGTATTGTTTTCTGTATCAATATCGGTGTTGAAATGCGTAAAAATATCAACGTCTTTATCATATCCGATAAGCCGGAGATTTTCCTCCGATCCATTAAGCAAACTTTCGTCATAATGAAGAACAGCCGTTGGATTTTCCACATCTTTAGCAATTTTAAATTCCAAAGGCGAACCAAAAATATTATAGCCTCTGTCCTGCGGAACGTCATCATAAGACGCACAAATTATAACAACACCGATATTTTGCATATCGCCGGCATAATCGCCTGTAACGTCAACAGAAGATATTCCGGGATAAACGAGTCCCGTGTGACGCGCTGTCACAGTCTGAGTTCTCACGCTTTTATCGACATAGTCAAAAGTGTAAGAATACTCTTTATCAGCCATAAATTTAAAGGTCACGTCTTTTTCGCCCCATACGACTTCATAATTTTTTTCCTCGGAAAAAGGTCTGTACACCTTGTCGGGAACGCTGATAACCAATGTTTCGAGCCTATTTGTTCCCTTGAAAACCGAATTGAACCCCAAGGTAGTTTTGCAGTCCTTGTCAGGGTATTTTTCCACTTCCTGAGTGACGGAAAAAGTCTGCGAACCGTCGGGCGAGGCAAACTCAAAGCAGTCATATTCGTCTATCTCAGGCTGGTTGTTTTTAAAGTATTCGCGAGCATAGTTAATAATACGGTCACAATCAACTTTTTTTAACTCCCAGCGCGGCGTCATGCCGTCTCTGCTTTTTGGGACGCTCACCGCAGCCAAAAGCGGAGTATCTACGAGCTGTTCCCCTGTATGGTCGGTCATAGTATCGTAATTTTCATTACAATGTATTACGATTTCGTTACCGTCATAGTAAACGGCAGAAATATTGTAAATTATTTTATCAGACCGATAAAAACTCTGCATTATAGGCTTTATGAGCAAGGTATTTTCCGCAAAGAACGCTTCATCGTAGTTTGTCCATACGCTGTCAGTATCAGTACCGCTGTAGAGACTCTCTTTCAGTTCCGAAAACTCCTCAAACGATCTTATTACAAATTCCTTGTTCACTATCTTGTCAAATCCGTCCGCACGCGAAATATCGTATATCTGCCATGCTACATTCTCAAGATTTTCGCCTGAAACAGCAGCCTGACGGGCGAGTACCATATCGAAAATGTCCACTGAGCCGTCAAGATTAAGGTCGAACGCACTGCTGAACTCATAGTCGTTCATCAAAGAATACTCCTCATCAGAATACTCTCCTATAAGGTACTTCTTGAAGCTTTTCAAATCGTACTCTGTTATTTCGCCGTCTCCGTCAATATCGGCATTGCCGAATTCTCCGTGGTCTTTCAGGTTAACGCTGCACGCGGTAAGCGACAAAACAGCCGCAGACAGGATAGCCGATATGATTAATTTTTTCATATGATTCCCTCCGATTTTATACTTGAGATCGCTCTCTTATATGAAACAACGTAAGGGAATATATTTATGAGCAAAAAAATTGTTAATTTTTTGTAAACTACAGAAAGTCTTTTGTAGGAACACGGCTCAATGCAGAAATAGTTTTTTAGGGAACGCTCTCTCTTGCAGAGTGCCTAAAGGCTTTTTGGGACGTTGCCCCAAACCCTACCAGAGGCGCTGCCTCTGGACTCCGTCAAAAGGACGTGTCCCCCTTTGGAATCCCGATGTTATCTTCAACAGCTTTCATTCAGGATAAAATTTCCAATGCTTTATGACCTATATCCTTGCGGAAGTGTGCGCCGTCAAAGCTTATCCGAGAAACTCCCTTATAAGCCGTATTGAGAGCCTCACTGAGATCGCAGCCCTTAGCGGTCACGCCGATAACACGTCCGCCGTTGGTGAGGAACTCGCCGTTTTCACCGAGTTTAGTTCCTGCATGATACACAAAGCAGTCAGCAGTCTGCCCCCTATCGTCAAAGCCGTTCATTACGATACCCTTTGGATAACTCTCCGGGTAACCTCCGCTTGCCATAACAACGCACGCGCACGCACCGCTGTGCCATTTAATATCGACCTTGTCAAGCTCGTGGTTGTAGATAGCTTCAAATATTTCGTACAAGTCGGCATCGAGCATGGGGAGAACCACCTGTGTTTCGGGGTCGCCAAAGCGGCAGTTGTACTCGATGACCTTCGGACCGTTGGGAGTTATCATAAGTCCGAAATAAAGACAGCCCTCGAAAGTACGTCCCTCGGCATTCATAGCGTTCATAGTGGGAAGGAAAATTTTCTCCATACACTCCTTAGCTATTTCCTCGGTATAACATGGATTTGGCGAGACAGTTCCCATGCCGCCTGTATTAAGACCCTTATCGCCGTCCAGAGCGCGCTTATGATCCATAGAGGAGATCATGGGAACGAGAGTTTTACCGTCCGTAAAGCTGAGGACAGACACCTCCGGGCCTGTAAGATACTCCTCGATAACGATGCGCGCAGAGCTTTTGCCGAATTTCAGGTCGTCTATCATATCGTGAACAGCCTGAACAGCCTCCTCCTCATTCTGAGCAATGATAACGCCTTTGCCCAGCGCAAGACCGTCCGCCTTGATAACAGCAGGATAGCTGTTTTGTTTTTTAAGATAATCTATAGCCTTGTCGCTCTCGGTGAAAACCTCGTAAAAAGCGGTGGGGATATTGTACTTCTTCATGAGTTCCTTTGAAAAAACCTTAGAACCTTCGATTATAGCAGCGTTCGCCTTTGGACCGAAAGTCATGAAACCCTCCGCCTGCAAAGCGTCTACCATACCGAGAACAAGCGGATCATCGGGAGCTACAACGACCATATCGGGTTTTATTTTTTTTGCGAGAGCAACAATGCCGTCAACATCTGTTGCCGAAACGTTGAAGCACTCCGCATACTTAGAAATACCTCCGTTTCCGGGAGCACAGAAGATCTTATCAACGTGTTTGCTTTCTGCAAGCTTCATAATAATGGCATGTTCACGGCCGCCACCGCCGACTACTAAAATATTCTTCATTTTTATCACCTTATTATTTTCTTTCAAATTGTATTTTTTCCTCATCAATAAGATAGAATTTGTACACAGCATGGTCAGGTTTACAATTATTAAATGATTCCTCACTGTTGTACGTGTATTCAAACAAGTATCCCATACCCACTTTTTCACGCCATTCAAAACAGTGACAACCGTTACTTTCAATACAAATAAGCGGTGAAATCGGCTTATCGGAAGTGAAAAAACGGACTATATCTATTAAAACAATCAAAATCCATATCATGAGAACCGCAATAATAATTCTCAGTACAGTTCTTCCTTTGCTTCTTTGGGTATTTTTAAAAATGTTCACGTCCGCCACCGCCGACTACTAAAATATTTTTCATTTTATATTCCTCTTATTGTGCAATTTATTTTATATTATATCATATAATTACCTAAAAATCAACATACGCGGAGAGAAATTCGAAGTTTTATTTTTTTAGCGCGAACATGGGTGCAGCGACGCGTCGCTTATATCATATAATGTAACACAGGATTTTTGGAGTTGTGCAAAATCAGATTTATGAATATTATTTTAAAAATATAACATTTTCTGTTACCTCCCTAATATCCTCTGTGAAGCGTTCCTTATTTTCCTCCGTATAAAGCAGAAAAAATTCATAGCAAGCGCCGTTCATTTTGAAATAATGATATTCCATTTTCAAAGTTATTTCGCCGACCTGCTTTTCCGAGAAAACCGACTGAGCCTCAGAACCTAAAAATTCTGTTTTTTCGACCCTGCACTCTCCGTCTCCTGACAGCTTGCTGAATCTGTCGTTTGCAAGCTCGGTAATGTTTCCCTTATCGGGGAGAGCCTTCAAGGAAAAAGAATATCCCATATCCTCGATACTTTCCTGCAAATTAAGGCTGACGGAAACTCTCTCGCTGTCTTTTTCCTTAAAATACCACTTTTCAGATATGGTAACGGAAAAATAATCGTTTTCAAATGTCTCAGGAGAACTTTTCAGCGGTTCGCCTTTATATTCAATAGTACTGCAAATTGCAGCGGCAGCTTTTACAGCGTCGTTATTTCCGATGTCGTCGGTAGCGTTTACAATGAACAGATCGCCGTTGCCGTATTGAAGCATAGTTGAAGTGTATCTGACCTTATCGCTTACCGCCGTTATCTGATAGGCAGGAACGTCCCCGAAAGCTATTTCCTCTCCGCTGACCTCATTATACAGCTTTTCATAATCGGAAAGCGTACCCTCACCGAAGCTTTTAGCAGTCTGATGATACCCCGAAACGCTCATTACTCCGAGAAGACTGTTTTCCTTTCCGGTAGTAAAAGAATACTCGTAATCATTGCTGCCGTCATCCTCTCTGAACGCGAGCATCGGCGGCGCTCCAAAGCTGAACAAACCGTCCGCCGTTTCAAAGCTTTTGTAATCGGAAGTATCTGCCGTTACTACGCTAAAGCAGCCCGGTACATCGGAATTATCGCTGTTTTTTTCTCCGCATCCGCATAACAGAGTACCTGCAAGCAGAATTGCCAATGCCGATTTTATATATTTCATTTTAACTCCCCCAAAAATTAACTGAAAATAACGGTATGTTTAAATATACCCAAACCTTGCTCAAAACGCCTCTTTATAAAGGATTATTCCGAAAAAATCAAGATATTTCGAGTGCATCTGGTCGTTTTCAAAGATTTCGTAAGAATAGTGAAAGCCGTAAAAAATCCCGTTATCCCATTTTGTCTCGCCGCATTTACAGCTTTTTTCATATGTTCCCTGTTCAAAGCTCTGCTTTCAACAAGCAGACGGCTTACGGCAGTAAGCCGGATTCAGTCGGAGATTGTATCTCCGGCTGAATCTAAAGATGTTCGCCGCCTAAGAGGGTGCGGGTGTCCGGTGGACACCTCTGCGAAGCAGAAGCACCGACAGAGACGACAGTCGAGACTCGGGGGACATCGTCTGCGGTTATAAATGCTATATTTATGTGCTTCGTAAATATCCTTTTCGTTATATATTATAATCACCTATATATTATTTACTTTCAATAGATGCGAAAAAATCCATTATACGCTTGTTTTTTCTTATAACATCAGAACTATCACCCAAATCAGTATTTATGCTTATAATAAGGGCATTATTCTCGTCCGTATAGACATATTCTGTATACTCACCGCCGCCGCTTGAATAGTTAGCTTTAACAGCAGTAATCGTGTTGTCACCTGCCTGAATAGTTTCATATCCGCCATTCTGTGCAGTATCATAATCATAAAAGTCGTAATGATGTTCAAGAATACTACGTTCAACTTCTTCAATTTTAATAGTATTTCCTGTACTGCTCACAAAATAACTCTGGCTTGCATATTCATCAGGCGCTTCATAAAAATTACTTATAGAATACTTGAAATGCGAACTGGTATAATCAGATACAGATTTTATCTCCTTGTATCGTTCAGCCGAAACAGGTTTAAAAGTTACATTTTCAAGCATTCTGTCAATGTTCTCTCTTACATCTTCGCTTCCGTCAGCCTCATAAATACCAGTACAAACGCGGTATATTATTCCGTCACGCTCAATGAAATATGCAGAAATATCTATATCATTTTCTTTATACTTCTGCAAATATGCTTTTTTTCCATAGAGTTCAGTTTCATAAGGTTCTTGAATATATTCCATATCTGCAATATTTTTCATATACTCATGTTCTGCATATTCTTCTGCTGTATCAAATTCACCTTCTGTCATGGCTTCAATTTTGCAATCGCTTAAATACTGCGACATATTTTCCGCACAAGCATAACTGCATGATACAGAGCTTTCATCACTTTTGCAGAACCATATATTTTCAGGCTCAACGGATATAAACTCATTCTCTGTACTCATTTCACTATGCCCGATATAATTCAGACTTTCCATTATCTCCATAGCAAGAGCATCAAAAAGTTCTGCGTCTTTTGGTTCATCAGCAGAAGAAATAGTGAAAGAACTTGCATCAGTCATATAAGTATATTTAGAAAAATTAACTTCCCCATTTTTATCAGTCGTATGTATACTTGAGATTTCCTTGTCTGCAACATTTAAAACTTCTGTACTTATTGATTCATGAGGTAAACAACCTTGCTCAAAATACTGATTCAGCACTTCAGGAGTGCATACTTTGCAATCATAATCAGACATAATATAAAATTCTACGTCATTTTTGAATGTCAGTTTAATGAGATTATCCAAGGAACTGTCTTTTTTATCGAAACCGTCACGCAATTCAAAAGAAAAATTGTTGAGTTCAACAGTTTCATAGCTGTTTGCTGGTTTCAGCGTGCCATCATCATTCATATATGAACATGATGACAAAAACATCACAGCAAGAGATAATACTGATAATTTTAATTTATTCATAATAACCCCTCCATGTATTTTTTTCAGAACTTGTGTTCATAGGATTTGTGCGTGGATTTTCCGGCATAATTTTTATGCTGACAAGGAAAAAACACGCAGGAATACTGACGTATTGCAAGTGGTTTTGACGCAGTTCGGCATGAAAATTTGCTGAAAAGACGAGTGCAATATCCTATGAACACAAGTTCTCAGGAAGTGCGGATTTTACACCCCTGTAACTCCGCACTCCTGACTTGTAACTGAATATCAGCGGCAGAACAGTCTGATACCGGTGAACGCCATAGCGATTCGGAAGTATCTGCCGTTATCGCGCTAATACAGCCAGATACATCGGAATTATCGCTGTTTTTTTCTCCGCAGCCGAATAGAAGAGTACCTGCAAGCAGAATTGCAAATACTGATTTAATGTAATTCATTTTCTTCCTCGATCTGTCCAATACTACCGGCGTATTTAACGGCGTAAGCCTCTGCCAAAGCAGAGCCGAAAATAAGCAAAATTCCGATAGTACTAATAAATCCGAACATGGCAATTGCAGAGTTTAATGCGTTCATATAAGCCCACTGTTCCATACTGAAAAATCGAACAAAAATATTTGTAATATACAGTTTTATGAATGCAGGCGGAAACAGATATAGAATACCGCTTCCGACAGCGGTAATCAAGCTGTATTTATACGACATATTTTTTCTTCTGAAACCTATAATTCCAATTGCAGTAAAGATGATCGGCTTTATTATTCCTGTAAGAAGATACAGAACAGCTTCTTTTGACAGTTTAATATCTGATGTCCTCATAAAAAGCTTAACAATTCCATTTGGGAAAGATAATATATAAACATAAATTAAAACGATCAGCCCGAAAAGCACGGCTGCTATAATGTTCATTGTCCTCAAAGATTTTGTACGTTCTTTCATAATGATCCTCCAAATAATCCATATATCACTTGTTCAGAAATTCTTTTTTCACTATCCACAACTTAGCGTAGACTGTTTTCCCTGTATTCTTTGTCAGAGAGGTAATTCTTGGTTCCCATTCTCGTTGAGTTTCTCCCATAATGCCATATTTATTCAAGTCCCAAATAATCAAAGGGCATTATGGGAGAAACTCAACGACAACCGGGATTCCAAAGGGGTCACCCCTTTGGCAGGGAGTGCAGAGGGACGGAGTCCCTTTGCTAAAGTTGTAGACAATGGATTATAGATCAGTGATGGAAAAGTCTGATACCGGTGAACGCCATAGCGATATTGTACTTGTTGCAGGTTTCTATAACGTTATCGTCACGGATAGAACCGCCGGGTTCAGCGATATACTCAACACCCGATTTCTTAGCTCGCTCGATGTTGTCACCGAACGGGAAGAAAGCGTCCGAACCGAGACATACTCCCGTATTTTTAGCAAGCCACGCTTTTTTCTCCTCCGCTGTGAAAACGGCAGGCTTTGTCTTGAAAATTCTCTGCCACTCGCCCTCGCGGAGAACATCCTCGTATTCATCGCCCATGTAAACGTCAATAGCGTTATCGCGGTCTGCACGGCGAATACCGTCCACGAAGTCAAGTCCCATGACCTGAGGAGACTGCCTGAGCCACCAGTTATCGGCTTTCTGACCTGCAAGACGAGTGCAGTGTATACGGGACTGCTGACCAGCTCCGATACCGATAGCCTGACCGTCCTTAACGTAGCAAACGGAGTTGGACTGCGTATATTTCAGCGTAATAAGCGATATAAGAAGATCGTCTTTCTTATCGTCGGGAATATCCTTGTTTTCGGTAACAACGTTTGCAAGAAGCTCGCGGTTTATGTCAAGCTCGTTGCGTCCCTGTTCAAAGGAAACGCCGTATACCTGCTTTGTCTCGATAGGAGCAGGCTTGTAATTTTCGTCAATTTTGAGGATACAGTACGTGCCTTTTCTCTTGGACTTGAGAATCTCAAGAGCTTCGGGGTCGTAGTCAGGAGCGATAACGCCGTCCGATACTTCACGCTGAATCATCTTTGCAGTGCATACATCAACCTTGTCGGAGAGTGCAATAAAGTCGCCGTAAGATGACATTCTGTCAGCTCCTCTTGCTCTTGCATAAGCTGATGCAAGAGGTGTAAGCTCGCCTAAATCATCTACCCAGTAAATCTTCTTTAAGTCGTCAGAAAGAGATCTGCCGATCGCCGCTCCGGCAGGGGAAACGTGCTTGAAGGAGGTCGCCGCGCATACGCCCGTAGCCGCTTTAAGCTCCTTAACGAGCTGCCAGCCGTTAAGAGCGTCAAGAAGATTGATATAGCCGGGTTTTCCGCATAATACCTCGATAGGAAGCTCAGAACCGTCCGCCATATAAACGCGCGAGGGCTTCTGATTGGGGTTGCAACCGTATTTTAACTGCATTTCATTTGACATAATAATTTTCTCCTTTTTATTTAATTTAATCAATGATTCCTTAATCCCACTCTATCTCATCGCCGAATTTGCGCACGAAATCGAGAAGCTTATCCTCGTTTTCAACAAGTGAGATTATAATATCAGCCATAGCCTGCGCCGCTTTTTCTCCCTCAGGGGAATTTTCAAAGGACGCCGCATACATACCGGCTTCCGCATCGACCTCATACGTATCGATGAGTTCGGGAGCGTTCTTCTCGATATAAAAATCAAGAAGAACTCCCCAATTTTCGCCGTTCATGTACGCATTTTCGTTGATCTCTTCAAGTTTTTCGCCGACTGCCATAACCTCTTCCGCTTCGATGTAGAATGCAAGGTCGAAGCAATCGTCAAGCTTTTCTATGTTTATATAATCTTTCATTGATATACACCTCTTGTTATACGATCTATGTTTCGTCCAGATCAAAAGAAACGATCGTAATCCATGCCTCTTTTATACGCTGTCGTAAAACTCAGGAGAGGCAACAAAACCGATAAACAAAATAATTAATGTCATTATTCCGTACAGAATCCACTTTACAACCGGTTTTCTGCCGTTTTTTATACTGAAAACTATGTCCGCAATCATCATGAATATAAGTACTATTGATATTTTGTCGTTGTAATGCATAGCAAGATTCATGCCTGTATCGTCAAACCAGTAGAAATATTCCGATATGCCATGACTTTTACAAAAACGCCATAGTTTATAATAAATATGCATATCTTGTGGATAGTTTAAAATTGTTATGACGTTTATCAGCATATATGTAATGCACAACGGGAAAATCAGCAGTTTATTGAACGAAAGCAGAAGTTTTACTGTTGATTTTTCGGATTCTTCCATTATTTGTTCTTGTTGACGATTCTTGTGTCAGTTTCGCCTGTTTCAAGATTCACATAGCGTACAAAGAGCGATACCTTGTTATCCTCATTGAGATTATTCCAGAGCATATCGGTGAACTCGTCGATATTTCCCGAAATTCCCACAAGCTTAGGTTCGCCCTCAAAGCTTGGGAGAGGATTGCCGTCACCCATATAAGTATGGATAAAGTGACCCTCGCCGTTCAAGGGATTATTGTAGCTGAAAGTATAACGCTGACAGGAATCGGGGTTGCCGTTTGCACTTTTGAGTATAGACATAGCATAGTTGAAGCCGTTTTCCTCAAAGCGGAGAATACCCGAAATTCTGGGTGTATAGTTGGGAGCGTCGTCCTCAAACTCACGTGTGCGGAGAGCCTGCTCAAAGGTGAACTGCTTATCCATGAGATCGTAGATAGTATCGGTCTGATCGCCGTTGGTCACTATGAGCTTGTTTCCAAGAACTCTGACAGGCGCGTAAATGATAAGATGCGGGTCGGAAAGCTTTGACGGGTCAAACGCCTGAGTGCGGATACCGTCGCCGTCCTCAACGAAAACACGGTTGCGGCTGTTCTCACTTCTGCCCATAATGAAGTAGCCTGTTACGGCGTACTTTCCGCAGTCCGACCTTCCGATAACGATACCTCTGCCGGGGTATGCGTTTGAACTGAGTTCTTTTGAAATATCAAGTCTTTCCATGATAAAACATTCTCCTTTATATTTTATTTATATAATTCCAGTCGTTTTCATCATATTCAAGCCATGGCGAATGACCATTGAATGAACTGAGATACACAACTTTATCATCAAGTATGTCAAATTCCATGCCATGTTCGATTTCCCAGTCGCACGAACATTCAAGTTGATAGCCTATTTTATTTTCATCATCAGGCTTTTCAATTATAAATACAGTCGGCTTAAAGCATTTCAGCATTTCAAGTGCAGGAGTTTCGGGAGTGACCTGAATTGTCAGTTCATTGTCCCAGTCCCCTTCTGCAAGCTCCATAAAGTCCAGACAGTAAGCCTTAGCACCTCTGCAAATTGTATCAAGCATTTTATCAGTCATGTTGTTAAAGTGTTCAGCACATCTCTGAGCATACCCAATACTTGCACCATCTTCAATCATAACATCAATATTTGTGCCAAATATTTCTGAATATAATTTCCCCTCAATGCCGTATTCGCCTTGTTTTATATCAGTAATCATTTTACATAAGCCTTTCCGTTGATTATTTCAATTCTGTCCTGACAGAAAAGTGAAACGGCTTTCGGAAGTAATTTCCATTCAACGTTTTCCATAATACGCTTCTGGAGAACCTCTGGAGTATCGCCGTTTTCTACGTTTACTGCGCCCTGCAATATTATTGCGCCTGCATCGGCTTTTTCGTTGACGAAATGGATAGTCGCACCCGATAACTTAACTCCGTAAGCAATGGCTGCTTCGTGGACTTTAAGTCCGTAAAATCCTTCGCCGCAGAAAGACGGGATAAGCGCAGGGTGTACGTTTATTATTTTGTAAGCGTATCTGCTTGTAAGGCATTCGTCAAGGATAGTCATAAAGCCTGCAAGTACGACAAGGTCAGCCTGCTCCTCATCGAGGGCTTCGAGAACTGCCATACTGTAGGCTTTGGGGTCGGAATAACTCTTTCTCGGAATTATTCTTGTGGATATGTTATTGTTCTTTGCACGTTCGAGAGCGTAGGCATTGGGATTGGACGATATAACGCAGGTAATTTTACCGCCGATAATATTTCCTGATTTCTCAGCGTCTATAAGAGCCTGCAAATTAGTGCCGCCGCCTGAAACAAGAACAACTATATTTTTTTCCATATTTTTTCATTCCTCTGAATTTTCAAGATTTTTAAATTTTTCCAGACTTCTTTCATCATTAAGCAACTCAAAAATATAATCCCAATCATCTTTACGCCAGTCTTTACCAAAATTTGAAAATTTTTTCAAAGTATTAGCATCAAATTCACAAAAACAGTCCATATTTGCATTTCTGACACGTTTTAAGAGTCTTTTATATGAGTATTTTCCGTATTCTGATAATTTCATCAAAAGCAGGTATGCAGTTCTGCTTGTACCACCGTAAACAGATTTTTCAAGATACTTTATTTCCTCATTCATAAGTGTGATAGTAATAAACTCAACATCAAGACCATCTGACATATACCATAAAGCGTGTGCAATTCTTAATCTGTTTTCATAATTTTTATCATATACTTCATCATCAATATCGTCATGTGTACGTTCACAATAATTATACTGCGAAATATCACCGCCATTGATAATATTTTCAAGTTCCGAACGATATTCAAGAAGTTTTGATTTTATAAAGTTTTCTGCATTTTCTGTAAGCATATAAAAATTCTCCTTAATATGCCAAAATTACTATAAGCACAAAAAGTGCAGCTACTCCGCCGAAAAATATATAACGGTAATAATTATCCGTAAGCTCATTTTCACGATTGGCGAAATAAAAGAAAATAGGGTCGTCAGGGTCATAGCGGATAAGTTCCTCATCGCCTATCTTATATTTCTGCTCCTTATCGGGATAGGTGTAAACCGAGCTTATCATTCTGCCGTCTGCCGTTTCAAATTCCACCACAGGATAATAGTAAGTCCGCGATTCCTTTTTGATATGGTACTCGGTGATCTTGCCGAACGCCGCCTCCGTACCCGAAATATGCTTTTTAACCGTAAAAACGTGATACAGGAACAACAGTACCATAAATCCGTATATAGTCAAAAGACCGTAAAGCAGATAACCGAAGTGAAAAGAAACTCCCACAGTAATAAAGGAAATCACAGCCCATATATAGTCGGCTTTTTCAACTTTCATATAACGCTCCTTTACTCGGGAAATTGAACGTGTCCGGGAATTATTTTCGTATCGTCCGTTGACAGGGGAATATTCTCATCAATAACAACTTGTCCGTAAATATCGGTAATACGGAACGTAAACGGTCCTTTTCCCATATCCATAGATTCAAAATAATTGTACGGACGGCGTTTTATTTCGATAAATTCGCCGTTTTCGCCCATATATTCAAGCTTTGTTATAGGGTAGCGGTGATTGCGCACCTGTACGCCGCACCAAAATTCCGTAGTACCCTCCTTATACTTGTAACATACAGGAGCGTCCTCCGCCGTATCGAGAGGAACTATCTTCCATGATACAGGCACACGCCCTTTTTCGACAGGAGCAATCAGCGGAAAAGCGTCAACGTACAGATCAAGATCGCCTTTTTTGCCCTCGGGCAGAAGATCGGTAACGAGCATATTTATAGTACCCAGCTCGCCTGTGACTTCGAGATACGCTCCTGCAAGCTGTCCGTCATTGTAGTCCGCAAGATTCATGGCAACTATCCAATAATCGGTTGAAACAGGATCGAGCATGGCACATCCGCCGACATATCCGCCACCGTAAAACGTTCCCTCTCCCGTATGTATAGTCCCCTTAGGTTCGAGAATACAGCTCTCGTCGATCGCACCGCCGTTATCCGTTTTGCCGCTGTATTTTCCGCAAAGCAGAAACGTACTCAGCGTTCGCAGCTCCTCGGCGGATCGTCCCTCCTGCCTTGCTTTTACAAGATCAAAAACGTCAACTATTTGGTCGCCGTTCACATCGAGGGAAATATTTTCATCAGCATAAGCAGTCACGGTGCATGAACATGTAAGAACCGAAACCGCTGTCAAAAAAATTCTCTTTAACATCATATTTTATCAAAATGAGACGAAGCAGATCGCCTGTCTCTGTCATCTGTATGGAGTAGGGGCGATTTAATTAAAAATCAATAACTGTTATCGTATTTCATGTACATTTTTGCGAGGAAATAATATACCCCGAAAAAGAGCAGCCACAAAACCGCCGAGCTTGTGTTTGTATCCTTAACTATAGATAAAACAAAGTTTACTGCCGTTAAGATAAGAAAACCAAAAGCAAATTTTTTGCATTTTTCAATTCGTCCACGCATACCGTTGATACCTGTCATGAGCATTAAAACTCCGACCACAACGACTATTACGCCAACCACTGAAACGATCATACCTGCAGCTCCGAACGAGCCTATATTTACACCTGATTCCCCTGCAAGCTCAAAGAGCATATCAGTGGCAAAGATAAGAAGTGCGCCAATGCCGATCTGTACTGCCGAAGCGATTATCAGCAGAACACTAAAAATTTTAAAAGCTATTTTCATCTCCAATAATTCCTTTCATGTTAAAAATTTACAGATAACAGAAACAGACGATCCGCCTTAAATTATCTAAACAATTCTCGTATTCGCCCAAAATACATGAATATCTGAAATACATAAAGCCGCAAAAACTTTATGCTATACACCCCTATACACGAAAACTGCCCCAGACCATAAACGCGCCCAAAGCAATGAGCACACCTCCCGCCAAAAACTTGTAAAAGGTTTCCCTTATGCGGAAATTCTTTTTTGAATGATAATAAATTTCATACGGCTTTTTCGGATTATATCTGATCGTTATAGCCGTATGAGATTCGCACATTCCGAAAAGCTCACCGCATTCATCGGACATTTTCATTGCGTAAGGCAAAGACGTACATATTTCCCTGCCTTCTTTTGTAAAGAAACGTATAATAGGACGATATTCCTTTGCAATAATCGGAATCAAATTAATTATCACTATCGAGAGCCTTGACTCCATTTTAATGATCTCAGCTTCGGCAGGGATATAATCATTTTCATCTGATATACGTTTCCTGCATTGAATAATTCCTGTTATGGCAATTAAAATACCCAATATTATAACGATTCCGCCCGATATATTTATTATGTTCAGCAAATGATAACTCCGTCCTCGGATTCAACAAGTTCACCAAGAACGTAAGCGTCCTCGCCCGCCGACTTAATAGCTGCAATAGCCTTATCGGCATCGTTTTTGTCAACGGAAACTATCATGCCTACGCCCATATTAAATGTGTTGAACATATCGCGTTCGGGAATATTTCCGCTTCTTGCGATCAAATCGAAAATCGGCAGAACCTGAACCGCGTTTCTTTCAATTTTGGCAGAAAGATTCTTCGGAAGCGAACGCGGAATATTTTCATAGAAACCGCCTCCCGTTATATGCGATATTGACTTCACATCAACAGAGTCAAGCAAACTCATAACAGCCTTGACGTAGATACGAGTAGGCGTAAGAAGAGTCTCTCCGAGAGTTGTACCGAGATCGTCAAAATGCATATTAAGCTTCTGCTCGTTGACATCGAATACACGTCTTACAAGTGAGAATCCGTTGGAATGAACGCCGCTCGATTTTATCGCAATTAGAACGTCTCCTGCTTTCTGAGTATTGGGACGAAGTATCCTGTCTTTATCTACAACACCCACAGAGAATCCGGCTAAATCATATTCTTCCTCGGGCATAAGACCGGGATGCTCGGCAGTTTCTCCGCCGATAAGAGCGCATTCTGCCTGAACGCAGCCCTCGGCAACGCCTGAGACTATCTGAGCTATCTTTTCGGGAATATTCTTTCCGCATGCAATATAATCAAGGAAAAACTGAGGCTTTGCGCCGCAGCAGATAATATCGTTCACGCACATAGCCACGCAGTCGATACCGACAGTATCGTGCTTATCCATGATAAACGCGATCTTTATTTTAGTACCGACGCCGTCCGTTCCGGAAACAAGTACGGGCTTTGAAATGCCTGTCATATCAAGCTCAAAAAGACCGCCGAAGCCGCCGATACCCGATATACAGCCGGGAAGCGTAGTTCTTGCGATGTGCTGCTTCATAAGCTCCACCGCTTTGTAGCCGGCAGTAACGTCAACGCCCGCCTTTTTATAGCTTTCGGAAAAACTGTTGTTCATAAAAAGCTCCTTAAACACATTTCTTGGTTTTTAATTCTTATTTTTTAATTCTTAGAACCTGTCTTCATAAGATTTGTGCGTAGATTTTCGAGCAAATTTTGTCAAGGGCAAGGCAAAATTCCACAGGCTTGCTGCCGCAAGTTAAGGAATTTTAACGCAGTTATCAGCAAAATTTGCCAAGAAGGTGCGTGCAATATCTTGTGAATACAGGTTCTTAATTATTCCTGTCCGCTCCAGCAGTATGTGCAAAGATTGCATTCGGGAAGTCCTACCGCTTTCACCTTACCGGGGAGCGACTGAAATTCAAGAGAGGTAAGCTTCAGACGCTTGCATATTTCATCACGCATTTTACGTCCGCGCTCGGTGCCGGAATCGCTGTACTCGGCAATATACTTCACACCCTCTTCGCCCTCGAATTCGTCAATTATCTGACGAGCAATAAGCTCAAGCTCCGAATGGCTTCTTGAAAAATTAAGATACTTGCAGCCGTACATGATCGGAGGACAAGCGGAACGCATATGCACCTCTTTTGCGCCGTTTTCATAGAGGAATTCCACTGTTTCCCTCATCTGAGTTCCGCGCACGATGCTGTCATCGACAAACAGCAGCCTTTTGCCCTCAATAAGCTCATGGACAGGGATAAGCTTCATTTTCGCCACAACGTTTCTCATGCTCTGATTAGCGGGCATAAAGCTTCTTGGCCATGTGGGAGTATACTTTATAAAAGGACGTGCAAACGGAATACCGCTTCTGTTAGCGTAGCCGATAGCGTGAGGAGTACCGGAATCGGGAACTCCGCAGATATAGTCAACATCCGGGAGCTTTCCCGCAGCAATATCGTTTTCCGCCATAATTTCGCCATTGCGTGTACGCATTACTTCAACGTTCACACCCTCATAGCATGCAGTGGGATAACCGTAATACGTCCAAAGGAACGTGCATATCTTCATTTTTGAGGGATCTCCCTCTGCGAGGACCTCTATGCCGTCTGATGTCATTTTTATTATCTCGCCGGCTTTCAGCTCCTTGAAAGTCTCGTAGCCGAGCTTCTGAAATGCAAAGGATTCGGTGGAAAGACAGTAACCGTCCCACCTCTTGCCTATTACGACAGGAAGTCTGCCATACTGATCTCTTGCGGCAATAATACCGTCCTTTGTAAGTATGATAAGAGACATTGTGCCCTCAATTTTGCTCTGAGCATAGCGGATTCCTTCAACAAAGCTTCCCTTCTGTGCAATAAGAGCTCCGATAAGGTCGCCCGAATTAATATTTCCGCTGCTCATGGTTTCAAAATTAGCACAGCCGTTCTGTAAAAGCTCGTCAACAAGAGTCTCGGCATTTCTTATTATGCCTACGGAACATACGGCATAAAGACCGAGTTTTGAACGAACCATAATAGGCTGGGGGTCTGTATCGCTGATACAGCCGATACAAAGCTTTCCCCTCATATTTACAACATCGTCCTCGAATTTTGTTCTGAACGGAGAATTTTCAATACTGTGAATGCTTCTCTGAAATCCGCAGTCCTCTGAATAAGAGGTCATTCCGCCGCGTCTTGTACCGAGATGGGAGTGATAATCCGTACCGAAAAAAACATCGGTAATGCAGTCATTTTTAGTGGCTGCTCCAAAAAAGCCTCCCATAAATTATTCTCCCATAAGTCTTTTCATAATTTCCTGATAAGCTTCTTCAACTCCGCCCATATCTCTGCGGAAACGATCCTTATCAAGCTTTTCGTGAGTTGTGGAATCCCAGAAACGGCATGTATCGGGAGAAATTTCATCGGCAAGAATAATAGTTCCGTCTGAGGTCTTTCCGAACTCTATCTTGAAGTCAATGAGGTCTATATTGAGCTTTTTGAAGAAATTCACCATAAACTCGTTTACCTTGAAAGCGTACTTTGCTATAGTGTCGATCTCCTCTTTAGTTGCAAGACCGAGAGCGAGGGCATAATAATCATTGATAAACGGGTCGCCGAGATCATCGTTTTTGTAGCTGAATTCAAGAATAGGAGTAAGAAGCTTAGTACCCTCCTCAACACCCATTCTCTTGGAGAAGCTGCCTGCTGCAACATTTCTGATAATTACCTCAAGAGGAACGATGGAAACTTTCTTAACGATAGTCTCACGGTCGCTTATCTCCTCGACAAGATGAGTAGGAACGCCTTCCTTTTCAAGCATTTTGAACATAAAGTTAGTCATTCTGTTATTGATAACGCCCTTGCCCGAAATTGTGCCTTTCTTTTCGCCGTTGAAGGCGGTAGCGTCATCCTTGTAGTCAACGATAACAAGGTCAGGGTCATTTGTGGCATATACTTTCTTAGCCTTGCCCTCATAGAGCTGTTCCAGTTTTGTTACATTTTCCATTTAATGTTCCTCCTGAGATTATATATGAAAATTTATGCAAGTCCGCACTCTTGCGGACAGGTAAGCTAATTAAAGACCGGCAATTTCAGCCTGCAATTCAGCGTCTTTTTCACGAACGCTCTCAGCCATTTTATTCTTTTCCGCAAGAAGTTTTTCCGCAAGCTCCTCGTCCGAAACGGCAAGCATCTGAACCGCTAAAACAGCTGCATTTTTCGCGCCGTTTATGCCGACTGTAGCCACGGGAACTCCGGGCGGCATCATGACCGTAGCAAGCAGAGCGTCCATGCCCTCCAATGCAGCGGACTTCATCGGTATGCCTATAACAGGCAGAGTTGTGTGACCTGCCACAACACCTGCAAGGTGAGCCGCCATACCGGCAGCGCATATGATAACGCCAAAGCCGTTATCTCTTGCATTTGAAGCGAACTCAGCCGCCTCGGCAGGGGTACGGTGCGCGCTCATAACGCGGCATTCAAACTCTACGCCATATTTTTTCAGCTCGGAAAGAGCCGACTTAACAACAGGAAAATCACTGTTGCTGCCCATGATAACAGCAGCTTTTTTTGACATAAATATACTCCGATCCGCCGTAAAAACGGCAATTTTATTTTTTGATCTCCAATGTCTTTCAGAGAATCAGTCTGTCTCGTTTACTGCAATATCCTGTGGATATTCAGGGTACTGAATCTCAAACGCACCCGAAACAGCCTCAAGATTATGTTCAGAGCCGCCCTTGAATCTCACAGAAGCCTTTATCACATCACGCATACTTTCAGATACATCAGATTCATTTTTATAGAAGATCTCCGTATCTGCCGAAACAGAGACCTCATACAGAGGAACGCTGTCCTCAGAGCCTACATTATAAATATGAACCTCGGGAACTCCCATCAGCCGTCTTGCCGTAATTTCATAAGAATATGGAAAAAGGGTATCAAAACGGCATATATCAGCATCGACATTTTTCATATAATTTTTATCGTCCGTAAAAGCGTATTCTATATATGATTCCGTACATCCGGTCATCTTTTCTATCATAGCAGGAGTAAGCTTTGAAAGCAGCACACGACTGTAAATATTCAATTCATATGTGCGGTTGAGGATATTTCCCGAAACGGCAGCGCTTTTAAACAGCAATCCCTCGTTTCCGTAAGTGTAAACGCAGCTTATTCCGTCTTTTTCAAGCAGCAGATCACCTCCCGAAAAATCACATACTTTCCAAGGAACTCCGAATTGCGGCACAAACCTTTCGTCATACAGCACATAGCTTTCGTCCTCTTCGGAACAGGCAAGGTAAAGTTCGGTCGCGCCGACCCTTTTTTTCTCTATACTGCAGTATATCAACGGAACTACAACATTTCCCTCAAAGTCAATACAGCCGAACTTCTCGCTTCCGCCAATTTTTTTAGATGCAATACAAAGGTCGTTCCCTGCAAATCTCAATGAGATCCATTCGGGGGCAGCGGTAATGCGTCCTGCTTCAGCGATACCGCATAAGCCTGCACTATCCGAAAACACGGTATACCCCGAATCATCCGATGCAAGTATTTTTTCAATGCCCTCTCCGCCGTTCACAGCAGAATTTTTAGGAACATTGACATAAAACCGCGTAATAGCTGCCGCCAAAATAATAACTACTGCAAAAAGCAGAGAAACTATGAGCCTTGTCCGCTTATTCATCAGCCGCCGCTTTTATCCGCCGCCTTTTTTCTGCGGTAATCCTCATCTGTTTCGCCTGCAATATAAATAGGACGTTTTTTGACTTCAAGGTAAGTTTTGGCGATATACTGTCCCATAATGCCTATACAGCCAAGCTGCACGCCGCCCACGGCAAGTATTGCCGAGAGGATAAAGAACAGCGAAGCCGAATAATAGGTGAATATGGTTACTATCAGTGCGATAATAAAGAATATCAGCGCTATTACGAGACACAATATTCCAAAGAAAATGGATACCGCAAGAGGGAACGTCGAAAACGCCATAATACCTTCCAGAGAGTATTTGAAAAGACCCCAGAACGACCAGGAAGACGTACCCGCCGGTCTTTCAACATTTTCATACGGCATATACTTAACCTTAAAACCGACCCAACTGAAAATTCCCTTTGAAAAGCGGTTATACTCGGACATATCAAGGATAGCGTCCACCATTTGCCTTGTCATAAAGCGGAAGTCCTGCGCTCCGTCAACTATTTCCGTATCGGAAATTTTGTTCATTATCTTATAGAATTTTCTCGCGAACCACGAACGGACTTTAGATTCGCCTGTACGGCTGACTCTCCTTGTTGTTGCACAATCGTACTCGCCGTCCTTGACGTAATTATACATCTGCGGAAGAAACGCAGGCGGATGCTGCAAATCGGCATCCATAACAACCACAAAATCTCCCCTGCAATTCTTTAATCCGGCGTACATGCCCGATTCCTTACCGAAATTTCGTGAAAATGAAATATACCTCACACGCTTGTCCTTATCGGCAAGATCTCTGAAAATCTGCAATGTTTTGTCTTTCGAGCCGTCATTTATAAAGAGAAATTCAAAGTCAATGTCGGAATGCTCTTTTTTCATACTGTCCGTAACTTTAACTATCTCCTCGTAAAACATAGGAAGCACCTCTTCTTCGTTATAGCAGGGCACTACCACGGAAATAAGCCTCATAATCAAACCTCCGCTCTCGGATTATGTCCGATAAAAATAATGTTGTCCATATGATAAGCCAATCGCTGCTTTTATCTTTTTTCAGATAAATACAACGTTCGGAATGGCAGCAGCACACAAGATCTTAAGGTGTACCTTATGTGCCGCCGCCATATAGATACACTATTAATTATACTACATCACGGCGGTAATTGCAAGTGCTTTGTAAAAAATTTCATAGCAATACCATGATATTTTACAAATAGAGTCGCTTTCCCTGACTTACTGTCAGGAAGTTAAGGCAATTGAAATTCACAACAGAGTATCATTTAGATAAGACTTTAAAGGCAACAACATTTCATATCAATAACATTCCATAAAATTGACGAATTGCTATAGACAAATAACAGAATTTGTGGTATAATTATACAAAAGATAATTTAAGGGGGAAACGCTTATGAAAATGATGTTTATCGGTGCGACACACGAGGTCACCGGAAGCTGCACCTACGTTGAAGCTTGCGGGAAAAAATTTCTTGTTGATTTCGGCATGCAGCAAGGCGAGGATATGTTTGAGAATGTACGGATACCCGTTGCGCCCGGAGACATTGACTTCGTTCTGCTCACTCACGCACACATCGACCATTCCGGACTGCTCCCTCTGCTTTTTGCAGGAGGATTCAAGGGCGAGATACACTCCACAACAGCAACGGCTAATCTTTGCAGTGTAATGCTCCGTGATTCGGCGCATATTCAGGAATTTGAAGCTGAATGGAGAAGCCGTAAAGCAAAACGCCGCGGTGAACCCGACTACGAACCGCTGTACACAATGGACGATGCCATTGGCGCTATAGAACTTTTTGTTCAGCACCCGTACGATACACCGACTGAAATATGCGATGGAATTTCTGTGTACTTTCGTGACGCAGGGCACTTACTCGGCTCGTCCGGCATCGTAGTGACCATGACCGAAAACGGCGAAACACGGTCTGTTGCATTTTCCGGTGACATCGGAAATACCGATCAGCCGCTTATCCGCGACCCTCAGTATATTGACAGCGCGGACTACGTTGTTATGGAATCGACCTACGGCAACAGAGTTCACAGCCGTCCTACAGACTATGCTACAGCCCTTGCCGAAATATTACAGAAAACCTTTGACCGCGGCGGCAGTCTGATAATTCCCTCCTTTGCAGTCGGACGTACTCAGGAAATGCTCTATTTTATCCGTCAGATAAAGGGGGAGGGGCTTGTAAAGGGGCATGACGATTTCCCGGTGTATGTGGACAGTCCACTCGCAAACGAAGCTACAAATATTTTTATCAATAACCGCGAAAGCTGTTTCGATGAGGAGGCTCTCGCTTTCATTCATCAGGGAATAAATCCTATCGCTTTCGAGGGACTTATCCGCACCGTTTCTGCCGACGATTCACGGGCGATAAATTCAGATTCCCGACCTAAGGTCATTATTTCTGCCAGCGGAATGTGCGAAGCCGGACGTATCAAGCATCATTTAAAGCACAATTTATGGCAGCCGAAAAATACCGTGCTTTTCGTGGGTTATCAGGCTTTCAACACTCTCGGCAGAAGTCTTGTGGACGGCGCAAAAAAAGTTAAGCTATTCGGTGAAACGATAAGCGTGCTTGCGGAAATTCGGCAGCTTCCGGGCGTAAGCGGTCACGCTGATGTGAACGGACTTATGAACTGGGCTAAAGCAGTTTCGGGAGTTAAAAAATATTTTATTATTCACGGAGATGCAGCCTCCGCCGACAGGTTTGCGGAAAAGCTTCGCTGCGAGCTCAACGTAAGCTCCTATGCGCCATACAGTGGTGCGGAATTTGACCTGCTATCCGGAGAGATAACTGTCGATGCCAAACCTATGCCAATTCCCAAAATGAAAAATGCCGCCGGAAACATCAGTATTTGCTACAGCGATCTGGTTTCCGCTTCCGACCGTCTTGCACGTCTTATCAAGCAGTCCAACGGCAGAACAAATGCCGATATGCGCAGACTTACTGAAGCTATCAATCGCCTTTGCGATGACTGGGAGATTTAGTCTTTTATACATCAATTAGCGCAACTTAAAGGCAACACCGCGGTCAGAGACTTTCCGAAGCTATGATTAATGCTGTGGGCGAATACGCAAGCCAGAACAGATTCGAGAAAATCCACGTTATGAGCGACCAAAGAGGATTTTATGAAAAATTCGGATTCAGAAAAATCGGGGAATGTTATACTATTTATAATACAATTGAACAGCTTTTTGTGCGCGATTCTGTGGTGTAAATGACCATATACAGCCAAAAAGCCAAACAATTTCAATTGAATTTAGTAAATAATAAATCAAATAATTATAGCAGCCATTCATTAAAATTTAAATATTATTAGATAATTAATCATATAAAATTCAGAGCTATCCGTATGGATAGCTCTCAGTCTGTCAAAAAACCCCGAAACTGGAAGCAGAATCGGGGTTAAAATATTTT
>CAJTYV010000027.1 GCA_910584195.1 uncultured Ruminococcus sp.
GATGCGTCTGAAATCGACGTGCGCATCGGAACCACATGGATTGAGCCGCAGGATTATGAGCAGTTCATCTATGAGCTTCTGAAAACACCGCCCAGAGCAAGGGCAGTACGGACACAGTACACAAATTCAGGAATACAGTTAAAGCTCAACACTTACAACATGAACTGGTTCATTGAAAGAAAAAGTATGGACAACGGTTCCATTGCGGCAACAGAGACTTACGGAACAAAGAGAATCGACGCTTATTCTATTTTTGAGGAAACCTTAAACCTGCGTACCGTTACCGTCCGGGACAGGATTGACGACGGGGAGGGCAAATACCACTATGAGGTCAATAAAAAGGAAACCATGCTTGCAAGGGAAAAGCAGAACCAGATGAAGGAGGCTTTCAAAAGCTGGATATTCAAAGATCCGGAGCGGCGGCAGAAATATGTTGATTATTACAATGAGACGTTCAACAATATCCGCCTGCGGGAATATGACGGTTCGCACCTGACATTCCCCGGCATGAACCCGGAGATTAAGCTGCGTGACCACCAGAAAAATGCAATCGCAAGAGTCCTTCTCGGCGGGAACACCCTGTTAGCGCACTGTGTAGGGGCTGGAAAGACTTTTACGATGATGGCAGCGTGCATGGAACAGCGGCGGCTCGGTCTTGCCAACAAGAACGTCATTGTGGTGCCGAAGTCCATTGTAGGGCAGACAGCAGGGGAGTTCATGCGGCTTTACCCGTCCGCAAATATCCTTGTGGCAACGGAGCGTGACTTTGAGAAAAGCCGGAGGAAACAGTTCGTGTCCCGCATTGCAACAGGGGATTATGACTGTGTTATCATGTCCCACTCGCAGTTTGAGAAGATACCGATCTCAAAGGAGCGGAAAGAGCGTATGCTGCAGGCGCAGATACAGGAAATCTCCTATGCGATTGATGAAATCAAGTCGGAAAACGGGGAACAGTGGACCATCAAGCAGATGGAGGCACAGAAGAAAAAACTGGATGAACAGCTAAAGGCGCTTACGGATGAAAGCAGCAAGGATGACCTGATTACCTTTGAGGAACTGGGCATAGATTCCGTCATGGTGGACGAAGCGCACCACTTTAAAAATTTGTCGATTTTCTCCAAAATCAACAATGTTTCGGGCATATCCAGTACAGGCTCAAAAAAGGCAATGGATATGTACCTGAAATGCCAGTACCTCGATGAGATTAATGACGGAAGGGGCATTGTGTTCGCAACCGGAACGCCTGTGAGCAATACCATGTGTGAGCTGTATGTGATGCAGCTTTATTTACAGAAAAGGACACTGGAACGGATGGGGATTTACCATTTTGATTCATGGGCGTCGAACTTCGGGGAAGTGACAACCGCACTGGAACTGACCGTTGAGGGCAGCGGTTTCCGCTTCAAGAGCCGTTTCAACAAGTTCACAAACGTGCCGGAGCTTATGACCTCATTCCGTGAGGTGGCAGACGTGCAGACTCCCGATATGTTAAACCTCCCAGTACCCGCATTAAGGAGCGGAAAGCCGATCATCGTGGAGAGCGAGCCGGACTGGTATGTGAAACAGGTCATGGAGGAATTTGCGAAACGTGCGGAGGCAATTCATGGGGGCGGCGTTGATCCGAAAGAGGACAATTTCCTCAAAATAACGGGAGAAGCAAGGCTTTTAGGGACGGACGCAAGACTTCTGGAACTTCATGCGCCGGACAACCCGGACGGGAAACTGAATAAGGTAGCAGCAAACGTGGCAGCCGAATATTTTGCCGGAAACAAGGACGGTAAGATCGGCTGCCAGCTTATTTTCTCGGACATCGGCACACCAAAAACGGCATGGACGCCTGACTGGGCGGAGCGCATCAAAAACGGCGGTCAGTTTGATATTTACAATTACCTGAAAACCGAACTGGTAAAACAGGGAATCCCGGCAGAGGAAATCGCTTTTATACACGACGCAAAGACCGATGCACAGCGGGAGGCGCTTTTCAGGGATATGCGGAGCGGCAAAAAGAAGATACTGATCGGCTCAACGGACCAGTGCGGAACGGGTGTAAACGTGCAGGCGCACATTACGGCGATGCACCATGTAGACTGCCCGTGGAAGCCCTCCTGCATAGAGCAGCGGGAAGGGCGTGGTGTAAGGCAGGGCAACGAGAATGACGAGGTGGCAATCTACCGCTATGTTACAAAAGGAACCTTTGACGCTTATTCCTGGTCGCTGGTGGAAAACAAGCAGCGTTTCATTTCGCAGGTCATGACAAGCAAGGCAGTATCAAGAACCTGTGAGGATATAGACGAGGCAACCCTTTCTTATGCGGAAATAAAAGCAGTAGCGACAGGCAACCCGCTGATTAAGGAAAAAATGCAGCTTGAAAATGACGTACAGCGGCTGAAAATGTTGAAAAGCAGTTATGACAGCCAGAGGTATTCCCTACAGGACAATTTCATGATCCGTTACCCGAAACTCATCAAGGCGTCTGAGACAAAACTAGCCTGTGTGCGTGAGGACGCAAAAACCGCAGAGGCAGCGCTCATTGCAGAGCCGGATTTTGCGGTTACCGTGGATGCTGCCGGAAAAGGCGTAAAATTCACGGAGCGCACGGAGGGCGGTACGTTCATGCTGCAGATGGTCAGCCAGTGCAAGAACGGGGAAACTACCCACATCGGCAATTTTAAGGGGTTTGAGCTTCTGGTGGAAAAGAATTTTATCGGAGTAAATTATATGGTGCTGCGTGGAAAGACCGACTACAAGGCGGAACTATCCACAAGCCCTGTGGGGAACATGATAAAACTGGAAAACTTATGTCAGGGCATACCTGTCGGCATACCAGAGCTGGAAAAGCGCATCGAGCAGTACCAGCGTGACATGGAACAGTCAAGGCAGGAATATGACAAGCCATTCACGCAGGAAGGGGAGCTGAATGAGAAAGTGGCACGTTTAAATGAGCTGAATGTACAGTTGGATCTTGAGAACGGAAAGACAGAGGATATAGACCTGTGCGAAGAACAGGACAATGCAAGGGTGGCAGAGCCGGACAGTTATCATAGCTTTCCGCCCGGAAAAGAGGGAAGATGATACGGAAAATCTTGGCAGCGGTATTTATTACGGCGGGACTGGCGGCTATGTCAGTCCCCCTTTTCTATCATTTCTACGGGAACCAAAAGACAAATGAACTGATAGAACAGTTTGAGCAGAGTGTGGAACAGGAGCATATGGAGGATGATGAAAAAGAGGAAGAAAGAGAAAATGAAACGGAGGCGGCGGATACCAAAGCCCCCATTAGTGAAGAGGATGCAGCCATGCTATCGTCCGGGGACGTGATCGGACTGATTGAGATAGAAGCCTTAGAGCTGAAATATCCCGTCGTGGAAGGTGCGGACAGCAAACAGCTTGCCTATGGGATCGGGCATATATCCGATACTGCGGCAATCGGCAGCAAGGGGAACTGTGTGCTTGCCGGACACAGGGGGAGTCGATACGGCACTTATTTCAAGTACCTTAACAGGCTTGCAGAGGGTGATGTGGTAAAGATTACGGATAAAGAGGGAAATGTGCATCAGTATGAGGTCGTTTCATGGGAAGTCGTGGGACCGTATGACAATTCCGTGAAAGCACAGGGAGAAAAAACAGAGCTTACCCTGCTGACCTGTGAGAACAGCGGAACCATGCGCCTGATCTACCATTGTATCTATAAGGAGGCGGACTGATATGGAAAAGGCATACAGACTGGGAGAAGTGGAAGAGATCATTGCAGGGATGGAGCTTATGGAAGTCCCTGACGACATCATGGAAAGCGATGTTGATTACCAGATCGTCATCAGCGGATGGTGGGTGCATATCCCGGAACTGGGGCTGAACCTGCATGAAGGGGTATTCTGCAATTATGACGGGGAAGAAGGCGGTTATCTGCCTGATTTTGCGATTACCGTCGTGAAAGAGGAAGGACAGGAGGAATGGATTTACTATGAGCAGGATGGCTTTCTGATAACCCTTGCGAATTACCTGCATGGGAAAACGGATTTAGAGCAGTTGGGACAATTATTCTGCTTTATCTGTTTGCCGGATGGAAACCTGACAGCGGAAGAATGAACCTGCCTGATACTTTTAAAGTGAAGGGCAGTTCAGATAAGAAAAAAATATTTTATCGTCCAGAAGGACAGAAAAGGAGGAACTTATGGAGTATTCAATCCAGTTAAACGCAGTAAACAAACCGGAAAAAAGCGTGAGGGCATTTGCAACTGTCGTGTTCGGGGACAGCTTCAAGGTCACGAATGTAGCAGTGCTTGAGGGCAGCAAGGGTAATTTTGTATCCATGCCCAGTTTCCGTACAAAGGAGAGGGACGAGTACAACAACCCGGTCTACAAAGATGTGTGCAATCCGATTACAAAGGAGTTCCGTGAGGAACTGTACGGGGACATTTTGAGGCTCTATGACGAAATGGAGCAGACCGGAAAAGCAGAGGTCAAGATGGATGCAGACGAACCGGACGAGCCGGATTTCACGGTAAGAGTAACGCCTTTTGAGCGTGAGGGCAGCAACATGGTCGGTCTTGCCAACATTGTGTTGAATGACAGCTTTGCGGTGGGTAATGTGAGCGTGGTGCAGGGCAAGAACGGAATGTTTGTGGCAATGCCGTCCTATAAGGCAGGCAACAAGTACAAGGACGTTTGTTTCCCAATCACAAAGGAGTTCCGTGAGAAGGTCAACAATGCGGTACTGGAAACGTACCATCAGGCAAAGGAGCAGGCGGTGCAGGAGGGACAGGAACGAGCTTCACAGCAGATGCAGACCACCGATGACAGGGGCTTTATGAAGGTCAGTGGTGAGCCGCTGCCATTCCGTTAAGCAATAACAAAAATCAGAAAGGACAGGGCGGGAAACCGCCCTGTGGAAAGGGAAAAGAAAATGGAAATGACAGAAAATATGCAGCTTACAGAGGAACAGAATATTATGAAACTGGTTGAGCTGCTCCGCAAGAACAATATGAAAGAGGCTGCGAACAGTATCTTTGAAATGGCAGCGTATGTTGATGTAATGGAGAAAAAGATGGATTCCGTTTTACAGGAACTTGTGACAGTAAAAGACCAGCTTCATAAAATGGAAGAACGTGAGGCGGAGAAAGGGCTGAAACAGTCACTTAAAAGGGCAGTAAACAAGCTGGAACAGGACTGCAAAGCTATGAAAGAAAAACTGTTTGAGGTCAAGACAGAGATCAAGGCAAAGGCGGGGGAGATTGTAACAGCGGTAAAGCAGAAAGGGAAAGCTGCCTTAAACAAAGTGTCGGAGTTTCTTGGGATTAAAAAGAAACTGGAAAATATCCGCCAGAACGTGCAGGAGTCCATAGCAGATGTGGATAAGAGCATTGGAAAGATAGATGCTTTCGGTAAGGGCATGAGAGAAGCCGGACAGAAGATTGCCAACACGTTCCGTACTTTTGCAGATAAGCCGGAAAAAGAATATGGGGAGAAGAAGTTCTCAAAGACAGAACTGATCAAGAAGCCGTTTCAGGCAAAGAGAAAGCTGCTGTCCGGGATATTGAATTGTGCGGATGCCGCTATCGAAAAGACAGAACGGCTCGCCGCCAATGTGAAACAGTATCAGACGGATAAGGCAGGGCAGGAGCGTGGGAATATTAGCAATGTGGAGGCTGTAAACCCAGTGGAGCTTGCAAGTGTGGCAGAGCCGGAGTTCCAGTATGGGGCAGAGGCTTTTGAAGCCCACCAACAAGAAGCAGTAAAAGAAGTGACAAAGGATAAAGCAACAAAGAATGTGCCTGTAAAGAGCGGAAAGAGCCGATAGAGAAAAAATCCTCTTGAATTGAACTAAGGTTCGATTCAAGGGGATTTTTTGTTTTAATCCCTTAGGGTAAAATTCCCATAGCTTTGTTGCGAGGAGTTCCATTGGTCGTTTTCTGCATAAATGAGACACTTTCTGCACGACATATTGTAAATACGATTTGAATTTGCTATTGTGAAATGGAAGTTTTAATTACTTTATCAATAATTTAGTGGAAAGGTGGAAACAAAATGGTAAAAAGAAAACTTTTAGCTATGTTAATGGCAGTAGCAGTGCTTTTTACAGCAAGTATTGGTAGTAGTATGACTGTTCAAGCAACTGAAAATGATGCAAATGTAGAGGCTGTAACTACATTTGAAAATTTTGAACAGGAAGAAATCGAAATACCGACGGTTGAAGTGCCAGAAATTACTTATAATGCTGAAGGAAATGAAAAATGTGAACAAACATTTTTCTTAGAAGGGCTTCAGACATTGGATATGAATGATGGGGAGGATAACACTGATCCGAACAATGCAGTAGAAATACTGAATGGTGAAAAGAAAACAAATTCGTTAGTAGCAGACGAGTTTCGTTGGTATCATTTTACCATAGAACAATTAAGCAAATTAACAATATATTTGGAGATGGATGATACAGTTGATGCTGATTTATATTTGCTTAGTTTGAATGCTGATAGTGGGGAATTGTCGATCATAGGAAACAGTTTGAATGAAGGAGCTGGAGCTGATGAGGCAATCGCTGGAAAGATTGAAGCAGGGACTTATTTTATTGCGGTAAGTGGGTATGAAGGTAGTGGCAACTTTTCATTAGGTTTTTATACCAGTACTAGGGATGTGGACTATGAGTTTAATGATTCTCTTTCGACTGCGACAGAAGTCTCAGGCGTATTTGATTTAAATGGAACGTGTGGTGTTATTGATAGTCCATATGATATTGATTTTTATAAACTCACTCTAACAGAGGCGAGTGCTGTAAGGTTTGAATTAAAATATACTTCAGATAAGTATGCTGTCTATTATTATACTGGTGATGCAATGTATGCAATCAAGGATAATTTATACGCATTAAATGAAGGAACTCATTACTTTGTTGTTTTAAGCACTGATGGCAGTTATTCAGCAACAAGAGGATATACCTTATATATACATAATATTGCACCAATATCAACAGACGCAACGGCAAGGTTTTATGCCGTTTGTGATAGAGCAAATATAGTTTTCCAATTTAATGCTGCTAGAACAAACTTTTATGTAAATGGAAATGAGATAGATTTTTCATATTCCTATGAGAGAAGTTCAAGCTCGGTGAATTATGATATTTCTTTGAGGAGAACATCAAATTTTAATGTTTGCCTTTTACAAACAGAAGGAACATCATTGCCATTGGAATATCAACAGACCATTCCTGATGTAGTACATGTTCTAAGCTCATCATTTTCTGGAATAAAGGACAAGTATGTTTTAACATTGTCCGTATTTGATTGGAGTACGCCTTGTTATTGGATTCATGTTAGAGGGACAGGGAGTTCCAGTGACATGACGTTTTGGAAAGACCTGAATATGGCAAATTTATATATTGATCCAGATACAGGTAAAGTGATAGATATTGAATGGTATAATTATTTTTATGAGAACTTAAATTATAGACTTTCCTTTACCAGACCTTACACCATGAAATATTATTATCCTTATTGGAATGGAGAAGAACCAGACGGAGGAGATGATTGATGATAAGGGTAGGAGATAGCGTTGCGGCTATCCATACAGGTAGCGAACTGAGGCAACGGAAGATAGAGCATTCAGACGAGGTCACTGGAAGTAATCCTGAAAACGCATATATACATAATAGGTTTGACTTAGATGTTGATTACGCAAACTATGTCAGAGAAACGGTACCTAAAACTGTTTGGTCAAATGATTACCTTCAAGCATTGTGGGATGAAAAGACTAAATATTTAAAAGGTATTCGTGAAAGTAAAAATGGGTATGGGTTCGATGATATTATAACAGGAGCCATACATGCCTATTCAACTATGTATCAAAAAATTGTAGATGGATACAGTAACGGGACAAGAGAAGTATATGTATGTGATGAAACAGAGGATGGAAAGAGACGCTTGCTGTCAATGGATGAAGAACTGGAAAAGCTAAATAGAGGTTTTGAGGAACTGATAAAATGGGATCAAATGGTTGCAAAAAGTCAAAGGCAAAATGCAGAAAACAAGCGAAAATTTCAGAATATAAAATTGGATGAAGCGTTTGATACCTTTGATATAAATCATGTATGCGATTATATTAGAGATTCATATTTAGAGTTCCGCTCGCTTTATCAGGAGCAATATGAAAAAATGGGAGGAGATATAGACATAAAATCTTTGTTTTCTTCTGTTTTAAGAAACGGAAATTATGATATACATAAATATTGTGAATTACTGTTTGAAAAAATTGGATTTATTGTTTAAAGAAGGCATTAAATTTTTAGATGAAGAGTGAAATAATAAGGAGGCATTTATGAAAACCAAAAGTGTAGTAAGAAGAATTTTTGCAATGGTAATGGTGATGGCGCTGATGTTGACAACCCCAATAACGACATTTGCTGCAACTGGAAGTAAGCCATATAAAGCAACGTCAAAAATGACAATAGTTCTTAATCCGAAACAAAGAGGAAATTCTAATACAGTTTCTATTAGAGTTTCGGATTTACCAGAAGATGCTATTATTACAAAACTAACTGTGAATACAGGATCAATGACTTATTCAGGAGGAGCAATTGTATGTAACTACTTGACAATTTCAAGTTCAAATGGAAGAACAGAACAAATTGGATGGACTGGGCAGGCAAACAAGACATTGACAACAAGTAAGTTCCTTGCTTCGGCAGCTAATGGTACATATACAATTTCATTTAATGCAACAAATATGAGTTCGTTAGACATAGGAACAAAGTCATATCAACCGTCCATAACGATATATTGGGATGATGAGTTTTAAAAGATTGATTTTTCTGCTTTTTGTAGGGAGGTGGTATGATGAATGTTAATTTGACTAATACTTCATTACAGCAACGATATTTTTCGGGAACAAATAGCATAGGTGGAATACACCTGCCGGATTTTGATGATGATTATGTGTTTTCTAAGCGAAAAAGTAATGTTAGTGATGCAGATTACAAAAAGCAAATAGCAGAACAGGCTTATATAGATTTTAAAAACGGGCAATTTCAAAACAAATCAGATGGTTTTAATAAACTTATGAAAAAATATACATCTGAGGTGTCACCAGATAGAAAAGGAATCATTGGCACCGGCTTAAAAGCAATTTCACAAAATAAGAAGAAGGGATTAAAACCAATTGATCTACTTGCAACAATTCTTGAGGGAAAAGTAAAGTACCAAAAGTTACCGTCTGGTCAGACTGATTATATTGAATTTTATGATAAAAATGGAGAAATGGTAGCAACTTATTCCAATAATGGTTGGACGATGTATACAACAAATGCAGAAGCAGCTCGTCAAACAGAAATGTGTACGATATATAATGAGGCATGGGGAAATGCAAAAAGGGGCATTCCCTTAACGAATGTCGATTCGGTGAGTGTTGATAGTTCGCAAAGCACTTTTGATGTACAAGCGTAAAGAAGTTATATAGATTAGTTGTTTGTATATCATGATAGTGTAGAAAGTATTGGGATAAAAATAGAAATCAGAAAAAAGTCCTCTTGAGCTAAAACTAAGTTAGGCTCAAGAGGACTTTTTTAACTTTTTGGTCATTTTCTGCAAAAACGGGATACTTTCTGCAAAGAATATTAAGATAATCTTTTTTTTGTCGTAAATATAGATGGGTATAGCTTTTAAAGGTTTGTAAATAAAGAATACACATGCAAAAAATATAAAAGTTAGGTGGTCATTTTCTGCATAAGAGAACCATTTTCTGCAAGAGGTATGGATTTCCGAATCTTTTTTTGCTATATTTCAAGAGCACAGATATAGCATTACAATATACATTCTGACAAAATTTAGTGTTTTTGTGAGGGAAGGAGGAAAGTCGTGTATTGCTTAGAATGTAAATTGTATATTTAAGTAAAAGGAGGAAAATTATGAAGCACAAAAAAATTATTAGTTTTCTGAGTGCGGCTGTAATTATGGTTGTAAGCAGTAGTACACCAGTATTTGTTGCAAATGCGTCAGAAGTAACAGAAGTTGTAACAGAAACTTCAATGGATGAAGGTATAGTAGTTCCAGAGGCGGAAGCAGAGTTTTTATCACAGGATGAAATATCAATTGAAGATTTAGCTTCGATTATGCAGACTTCATCAGTAGCAGAAAAAGATGAAGAAGTGCCGGAATTGAATGTTGATGAAATCTTGCGTAAAGACACTGGCAATATGCCGTTGACGGAAAGCAATGTAAACCTTTCAGGTTATAGTGTGGAATCAGGTGTTTCGATGGGGGATTTGGCATCAGAATCTTCAATGCGAAGTGCAGCGAGTATTACACAAAAGTTTACTGATTTCATCACGGCTGAAGATGATTTAAAACTTGTTCAGTTTAGTCTGGGTGAGGGAGATATAGTTAATGCAACTTTAAACTGCCCTAATAATGAAAATCTAAATTATGATTTAGTACTGGCATCAGTTACGGAGGACGGTTCTTTATCATTAATTAAAGCGAGTGCATTGGGTACATATATAGATCCCGATACTGGAAAAACTGTTGATGAAGGTATATCGTATGTTCACAATCAGGCAACGGTAGGGAATTTTGCGATGTGTGTATTGTCATCAAATGGGAGCAGCTCATCAGAAAGTTTCACATTGACCATTAGCCTTGATGCAGCGGGATCATTTGATAGTAATGAACCAAATGATAGTGCATTTGAAGCAACAAGTATTTCGGGATTATCTGGGAATGGTTCTTTGCATGTGGAAAATGATCAGGACTGGTATGTTGCAAATGTCAATCAGGGTGTGTATGAAGTAACAGCAGGAAATTATCAGGCAGAGGTTTATCGTGCAACTGAGGGAAATCGTTTGGTAAGAGCAGATAAAGCGGGCAGCAATTATGTGTTAGATAGCCAAACATATTTTATAAAAGTATATTCAGATGCAACGGGAGAGGATTTTGCATTTGGTGATTATACATTACAACTGGCGGACAAATCAGTATATTCAACAATACGAACAGCATATGATTTTGGTGACTGGGAACATGCGTATACAAAACTTCCAGATGTAACACCAAAAGGACAGCAGCAGGCGTATTATAAGTTCTCTATAGATGCAGGAGATAAAGTATATGCAAGTTTACTTCTTTCTCAATCTGAAAAGGGTACACTTATAGAATTTCTTGATAATAATGGAGAACCATTAGATTATGGATTTTCAGGAAGTGATTTGCTGCCTAATCTTGCGCCTAGAGGTTTGATATCACGCAGTAACAGCAGTTTTAACAACCTTGTTGTTAATGTGGATGGTACTCAGACAAATAATATTGCATATATAAGAGTAACTAAAGTAGATCCAATGGATATTTCAAGCGGTGGTTCACCTTCCATTAATACTCGGATTAAATCAGGTTATGGTACATTTACTTTTTCAGGTACAGCAAGTAATCCGGGAAACAGCACATCAACTGTACTGACAATGAATTTAGCTAATAATTCAAATGTTCCGCCACATGCAATTGTAGATAGAATTTCAACATCAAGTTCTATTTCATATAGTGTAGGAGGTGTTCATCACCAATTAAATCCGGGCGGTTTAGGCTGGCTTACATCGGCATACACATCGGCTGATAGTGGTAGCTTTAATATTGGTACAGAAAATAATGTAGAGGTAGGACAATTATGGGGATTTAGATACACTCAAACAGCATTTAAGAGTACAACAATGAGCAGGGTGAAAATGACTTTCCATTGGGACTATGATATACAGTATACCAATTACGAGTTATTCAAGTAATTTTATAGCGAAATATCATCTATGGCGTTCCAATCAAGATTTGCCATAGATGATATTGTCAAGAAAGGTGAAAATTAATGATTACTAATATTTCATATCAATATGCAGCAAAAAATTATTCTGAGTATAATAAGCCTTCGCCTTCGGCACCTCAGTCAAAAAATGATAAGGTTGGAGAAACAGTAACATATTCTAAAAATAGTGATGAGATAGTAATATCAAATCAGAGAAATACCAATGCTCCAATCTATACAGACCGGACATCTTTAAATCAGAGTACAACACGTCAAAGTGATGGAACAACATTTCCCATTCCCTCTATTATTGCTAAGTATGAAAAATATACGAAAGTAATTGATGAACATTATGCAAAGGTGAATGAAGAAAATAAAAAATTCAATAATCCAGCGCAACATATATGGGATAAATATTATAATACAAAATCCCCGTATTATGTAAAGGGATTGACACAACGGGAACGACAAATTTGTTCAGAAGCAGAAAAAAGGGTATTGAATGGTTTGCCTGCAGCAGTCAATAGTTATGATCCAGTTATACAAAAAACTTTTGGCGGTGGGATTATGAACGATGCTGAATGGAATGATGAAGTGCGTAATGGTATAAACAATTCCGTCAACCAACTTTTTGAAGAAAATGGAATTATTATTCCAGAGGGAACAGATTTACAGCTAAGAGTTGATCCATATGAGTATAAAATTCATGTTAGCGGTGTAGATGATGCATTAGCAAGGCAGATTGAACAAGTTCTCAATCAGGGTAAGAATGGGAAATATCTGTATGAACATTTACGTTGGTGCAATCCCGCATATAATGGTTACGAGCAACCAAAGCAGTATTTATATGATACAGCTTATCAGGGAAAAGCAGTTATGTGGCATTTTGTAAATGATCTAACAGGATTTGATATGAGAAAATTAGAAAATAAAGATGGTATAATTTATACGCCAGATGGTCAAAATTTATGGGATGTGGTAACTGAACGGTATAATGAATTGCGTGCTAATGGTGAAATAGATGATTTACCTATGTCATCATTGTATAATGATTATAAGGTCTTTGCAAAAGAAGGATGGGATAACGAAGATGAAAGAGGGCTTACCATTGGTTATAAGGATGGTTCGCTCTATGATATTGATACTGATTATGGGTATGGTTCCGGGCAAAGAACTTGGCTGCAAAATGAAAAAGTGAGGCATAATCAATACTGGGAAAATTATCGAAAAGAACAGGAGAGGACATTACATAAAGAAAAAGCCACTTCTTCAACGTTTGAGCAGTGGCTTGGAAATCAGATGAATTATACAAATGAAGTCCTTTCGGAAATTAAAGGTAATACCTATGGGAAAAATGGGGCATCATTAACTCAACCGGATATGAGTGCTTTGCAAATGCTGGTGAATACATTGGCTCGTAGAGGTCGAATAATACCTCTTACTAATGATATCCTACATCTTCCTCAAGAGTCAGTGATGCAAAAGAGATTTGATGCAAAAATATAATAAAAAGGTTACAACTGGTTTAATACGAGAACGCAGTAAATCAGTAAAAAAATTGAAATATGTAAGGATTTTTGAATTATATGATTTCTATGTTTATTTAGCAGGCAACAATATTCCTATTATTGCCTGCTAAATTTTTAATTATATTCTTCCAACACCGCTTTCACACTGGGTAAAATAGATGAAGGCATACTATCAATGAATATTTCAGCACAGGAACATAGCTGCGAAACAGTGTATATACGGTATCTTCTGTCTAATGTATGAGCATCTTTCTTTGGCATAATTTCAAACAGATACTTATCTTCCCACTCTTGAAAAATAATCCCCTTATCCTTTAGAATATAATATATTTTCATAGTCTCCCTGTAATCCTGTTGGCAAATCATATGTAAATCATAAGTAGTCAGTTTATTCAGCTCATCAAAAGTATCAATCTTATATTTATATAGTCCCTCATAATGAATTGAATTAAAAGACAAATGATACGGAGCCAGTTTATCTTTAATGCTTTGTACAGAGCGTAATTCTATACCATGAGCCTTACATACTTCTTCCAGTTCAATCATTGTTCGTTCTCCGAGATTACGCATACGGGCAAGTTCTTCTTTAGAACAAAGCGATAATTGGGATAAGTAGAGGATATAATTTCTCTCAAGAATGTGTAAAAGCCTCTGAGACATTGGTACATCATAAATTGTTACTGCATTTTCCGGGGGCAGCAAATACCCAATACTATTAAGTTCCTGAATAATAGCAGAGACGTAGTGGCGCTTTAGGGGAAACTTCTGTATCAGTGAAATATAATTATGACCTGCCAGATCGGAAACCATAGTCAAGCCTAATTCGTGAAGAATGTTTTTAGTGTAATAAGAAATTTCTAAATCATCTATATATAATTCCATAAATTTTCACTCCCTTATTTATTCCATTTTACTCGTGATAAAGATAAAATAGCAATAATGAAAGCAGAAAATGACAGTTTTAGACAGAAAATGAACTGAATATAGTTACCTCATATGTATAAGTAGAAAGATAGTTTTAGCAATACGGAAGTATTTTATATAATGTAAAATTGCATTTTGCCCGATTTCTGTAATAAAAAATACATAAAGTGGACTAAAATCAGTCCCTTTTCAATAGCTTTATTGAATACAATACTCTAAAAAGAACCGAAATGGGTTCAGGGGTATGGTGATAAAATGGAGCAGAAAATAAAGCAGGATGAAATATTTATTGGGAAGAATATTAGGCGTATTAGAAAAGAAAAAGGAATACGGCAGACAGAAATGGTAACATTGATGCAATTACAGAATGTACCCTTGACCAGAGAAGCGTTGGTAAAGATAGAACGGGGAATACAGCATATACAAGCGTCACAGCTTAGGGCGATCAGAAACGTACTTGAAACAACGTATGATGAATTGCTGAAATAAAAAACGACAGATCGGTGTGACCTGTCATTTTACTGAAATATTTTTTATTTATCCGATTGATAACAATTCTTTTATTGCTACTGAAAATGAATTTGAAGATGAAAGACTTTGTTTTAGTTTACATTCATTGCAGGAGGGCATTTGTGAAAGCATACTGATGTTATGCTTTTTCCATAGCAAAGCAGCGTTTTTTTCTGGCAGAATTTCAAAAATATACTTATCCTGCCAGTTGTCAAATAAAATTCCATTATCCGTTAAAATATAATAGAGCTGCATGGTAAGGCAGTAATCGTCTTGACATATATGGTACAAATCATTGGCTGTTATATGCTTAAAATCATCTAAGCAGGATATATTGTTTTGGAACAAAATGGGGTAAATTTTTGATGGGAACTGGTATTTATCAAAATATTCTTTGATGGATAGCATAGATCGTATCTCAATATTATATTTCTGACAGATTTGTTCCAATTCTATTGCTGTTTTTTCTCCTAAGTTTCGGAAATGCAGAATTTCTTCTTTAGGATAGGAAGAAAGCTGCGAAAGATACATTACACCATTTCGTATAAGGGCATTTTGTAGCCGTTTTGACATAGAAACATCATAGATTGATATTTCGTTGCTTGGCGGCAATAGATAGCCTAAAGTGTTCAGTTCGTTAATCACGGGTTCAATGTTACAATTCTTTGGGAATTTGTTTATTAGAGTAATATAGTTCTGTCCTGCAAGTTCTGAAACCATAGTCAAGCCTATGCTTTTCAAGGCAGATTTTGAGGCTGCAGAAATGTTTAGGTCTTGAATCTTCATATCTATAATCATTGCTCCTTTATATTTTGGGTGTTGAATGGGAATAACCCTAGTATAACACTTTTTCTGAAAAAAACAAACGTGAAATGGACTAAAATGGGTTCAAATCGTAGATTTTATGGATATTTCTTAATAGAAACCGGAAATTAGAGGATATGGAAATTGCTGATTTAGAAATAGGTTCTGCCAGTTTGTGCCATATTCTGCAAAATATGGTCGTTTTATGTAATTTAATTGACTAACGTGTTAAAGATAAATAAAATATAAGGGGAGTTTGGTTTATCACCAGCATAATAGGATAGTCATGAATATTTTCATATCGCTTTTTCTTACTACAAATGCAGAGAGAATTAAAGGTTTTGGTAAGATGTGTCGAAATACAAGGTGGGCGGAGCATAGAATATCGAGAACAGACTACTATAAAATTATTAGGAAAGGGGGAAATAAAATAGATGTTCAGGATTGCTATATGTGATGATGAAAGTTTTTTTGCAGAAGAACTTAAAGAACTAATCTCTGGTTATATGATGGAAAAAGGACTCGTTTTTGAAATAGATACATATAGCTCTGGTGAGGCATTAGTAAAATTGGGAATTGAGGTAGTAAGATATACCGCTGTGTTTTTAGATATTAATATGGAGAAGATTGATGGTATCAAGGCGGCTGAGAAGATCAGAGAAGTAAGCAGGGAAGTGTTTATTGTATTTGTGACTGCATATGTGAATTATTCTCTGGAGGGATATCGGTTAGACGCTGTTCGATATTTATTAAAAAGCAATGCCAATTTTCAGAGTACAGTTAATGAGTGCATGAATGCTATTATGGAGAAATTAAATTATTCGGTCGCTAAAAGAGAGTTTGATTTTAAAGAAGGTACAAAAGAAGTATCACTGGAAAGATTATTGTATATAGAAAGTAATCTGCATAAGCTTGAGTTTCATATTATGGAGGATGATATGAAGATTTATACCATGTATGAAACGCTGAATGCATTAGAAGATAGACTGGCAGCAAATGATTTTGTAAGAATACATCAGAGTTATCTTGTGAATATTAAATACATAAAGAATGTTGTCAGATATAAAGTGGTATTGACAAATGGGGTTGAACTGGTTATTCCAAAAGCAAGATATACATATGTTAAGGAACAGTTCGTATCATATCAGGGAGAAGTTTAGATGTCTGATTTATTGTCGGAAATATTAATTTTATTTTTTGAAGTGTTATGCAGTAAAATATTCTATGAAACATTTGGAAAGGTACGAAAAAAAGGATGGATCAACATTGCTCAGTTGATATTATTGGAAAGCAGCGTACTTTTAGCTGTAAGGGCATTGTCAGGTATTTTTATATTAAAACAGATTGTTGTAGTTTCAATCTATGCTTTATTTATGTTTTGGCATGTTAAAATTAGCATACGCAAATCATTTACATTAGCATTGCTGTATCAAGCAATCTTGTTATCAACAGATTATTTAGCATACGCTATTAACAATGAGCTTTGTTTAGGCAGTGAGACAATAGGGAAACAATATAATTTGGAGAATGTGCTAGTCATTCTGCTTGCAAAGGCAATTGTATTTTTGTGTGTTCTTATAAAAAAAAAGCAGTTAGGAGATAAATCTACAGATATACTTGTTGACACAGATTGGCTGAAATTACTGATTTTTCCGATATTTACGATTATAATAATAACATCTATGCTTTCTTTCTTTAAATATGTGGAAACATCGGAGCAGACGATGTTATTATTCATAGGCGCATTTGGCATGATTGGTATGAATATAGTAGTGTTTTATTTAATCAATGATATTGTGGAGAGGGAAACACAGCTATATGAAAATAGGATTTTTCAGCTTCAAGCTAAAAATCAGGCAGAAAAGTATCAATCAATATCGGAAAACTTTGATAGGCAGAAAAAAAGAACACATGAATATAAGAACCAGATTGAATGTATAGAATCCTTGTTGGAGAAAAAACAGTATTCAAAATTAGAGGAGTATGTAAAGGGAATATGCGGTAAACTGGATAAGGAATTGGATGCTATTGATACTAATAATGTAATAGTCAATGCAATTTTAAATACGAAGTATCAGGAGGCAGATGAAAACGGGATCGTGTTTGTATTACGGGTAAACGATTTGTCGGAGTTGAGGATTGCTGACGAAGATATAGTTACAATATTATCTAATCTGCTGAATAATGCGCTTGAGGCATGTAGAAAGTGCGATAGTAGCAGAAGAATATTAAAATTGAAATTTGTTAATGAAGATGGCATGATAAAAATAGGGGTTAGAAATACATTTAACAATCCTATTCTTTATGAGAATGGAGAAATAAAATCTACAAAAATGTTGCAGACAGAGGACCACGGAGTGGGAATTAAAAATATCATAGAAGTTATTGAGAAGTATGATGGTTCCTATGTTATAAAAGATGATAATCAAGAGTTCTACTTTTCAATTATCATTCCGGATTGATAAAAAGCATCTTATAAAGTCAGATTGACAGTATGGGATGCTTTTTTCATGTCATTTTCTGCAATAAGCGGTCACTTTCTGCAAAGCATATTGCAATCTTTTTTATTATGTATAAAATTAAAATATATATCAAAGGAGGTTGTAGCATGGGTGTTGATTCTATATTAGGTAATTTTTCTGTTCAGACACAGAACGTTAAAAGGTCTACATCAGGAGTAGCAGGTACTAATCAAGCACAGCAGATATCAGAGACTGAGAAATTGGAAATCTTTAAGAAAGAGATTTGGAAAGAAATAGATTCTATGTCGTGGGGATCAAATATTTCTGTACAAATAACAGATAGTGCATTTGAAAAGATGATGGTGGATAAAGAGTTTAAAAACAAGATGATGAATATCATCAGAGAAGATGCCCGTGGATCAAATATGATGTGCGGTGGGACTCTAATACAAATTGATGAAAATGGGTATAAAGGTTATTCTTATATGCAGGATCATGCAAAAGAGGCAGGGAGAGCATTTGATGCCCACTCTAAGGACAAGGATAGCTTTTATGCGAAAAAATGTAAAAAGGATGAGTTAAATGAACTTTGGGAGAAAGAGAGATTAAAGAAACGTCAACAGCAGGAAAAAATTGATGATGAGTATTTGGAAAGTTTGCGTCTGAAAGAGATATTTCATCATAAAGAAGAAGTTGCAAAATTGTATGAGGAAAAAACGGTCAAAATGTAATGTATATGTAATTACCATAATTAGGTAAATTATATAAATATATTAGGAAAGGAGGAATGAGCATGAAAAGAACATTAGGAAAGAAAAACAGTGTACAGGATGGTACGCTGGTGGCTTTTGCTAATTGTAGTTGTGATTCAATGTGTAGCATTTTGGGATGTGACTGCAGTACAAGCGATACAGCAAGCAATACCTTAAGATTGCAGAATTATTCTAAGCTGTTGACAAAAGCAATCTCAGGAACATGGGCATATTAAAGTTAAGAGCAACACGGCATATGAGGGTGGGCAGTACTATGTATTGTCCACCTAATATTATAAGGAAAGTTGGATTAAGATGAATGATAAAATTCCATTTGTAAAATTGTTTCAGACACTAGATAATTGTTATTTTTTTGATGTAAATAGCAATTCAATAGTGCGTATTAATGAGACTGCATTTCATAAGATAGAGAGTTTAATTGCAGGGAATGATACTTTGAATCAGGATATAGATATTGTGAGACTAAAAAAACGTGGATATTTAAAAGCTAATAATGATAATATTATAGTAGAACATTCAGCATTAAATACAGTTAGCGAATATATGAATGGTAATATAAGACAGCTTATTTTGCAGGTTACACAGAATTGTAATTTGAGATGTAAGTATTGTGTTTATTCTGGTTCATATGTCAATCGAACTCATACAAAAAAGAGAATGAGCTTTGAAATCGCAAAGCAGGCAGTGGATTTTTATTTTGCACATAATATAAATAAAGATGCAGGTGTAATTAGTTTTTACGGCGGAGAACCTTTGTTGGAAATGGATCTTATCAAGAAAGTTGTTGCTTATAGTGAAAAGTTATATGAGGGGAAAGAATTGAGGTTTAATATGACTTCAAATGCTACTTTATTAACGGATGAAATAGCAGATTTTTTATATGAGCATAATTTTAATCTTACAATTAGTTTGGATGGTCCTGAAGAAGTACATAACCAAAGCAGAGTATTTGCAGACAGTAAAACAGGTACTTTTCATTGTATTATAAAAAATTTGGAGAAAATGATAGATCGATATCCAGATTTTATTTCCAATATAAGTTTTAATGCTGTGCTAGATATATCGAATGATTTTAAATGCAGTAGTAATTTTTTTACATATAATTTTATGAAAGATACAGTCGTTGGTGCAACAACACTAAATGAAAATGGTAACAAACAAGAAATTCAGTATAGTGAGATGTTTGATATAAATTATCGGTATGAATTGTTTAAATGCTATTTAAAGTATATTGGAAGATTAGATAAAAAGTTTGCCTCCAAAATAGTAGATAGTCAAGTGGGATCGTTAAAACAAGAAATACATGAAAAAATAAAAGCTCCATATAGCCGGGGAAAAACATGCCATCCATCAGGACCATGCATAGCTGGAGCAGTAAGGTTGTTTGTGACAGTTGAAGGGGTTTTTTATCCTTGCGAAAGAGTAAGTGAAACTTGTAGCGCATATGTTATAGGTAATTTGCAGGACGGATTTGATATAGAAAAAATAAAAAGTTTATTAAATATAGGTGCATTAACATCTGAACAATGTAAAAATTGTTGGGCAATAGAGTACTGTAATTCATGTGCATCTGGCATAGATGATGGAGATAAACTGTGTCCGGAAAAACGATTGGCACGATGTAAAGATATCAAAAAAGGGTGTGAGTTAAGAATGATTGAATATTGTACATTGAGAGAAATGGGGTGTAGTTTTGAATAGAATTGCAGTATTTCCATATGATGAGAATTTTTATCCTTTTTTAAAATATTCTGAAAATATGATTGGTTTTGAAATAAGTAAGGTATTTAGCGTTCGTGGTTGGGGGTATGTTGGAAAAAAGATATTTGATGTTTCGGATGAGATATCAAGAAATATGCTTGTGGAAGATATATCTGAGAAAATGGATGTAGAGGAATTTGATATTTTTCTACTAGCTGAACCAGAGCATTATGTAGATGAAAATTACATAATTCAAATAATAGATAGAATAGCTCGAATGAATAAAACAATTTGGATTTTTAAAAGATTGTCCGATGAGTTAATTGTTAAAGTAAATACTATCTGTAAACAGAATAGAGTTGAAGTAAAAATTTTTTCAAGTATGATGGAAAGTGTTACTTTTGATGGAGAAGAAATCTTGTATGATATTAGTACACCTATTATAGCAGTTGCCGGTATGGGGGAAAAAACTAACAAAATGGAGCTGCAAATAGATTTGGCTATTTCGTTACAAAAAGACAAGTATAAAATTGTATGGATATCCAGTAGAAATGAAGCTGTTTTGTATAGTGGTCAGAGATTTCCAGAGTTTATGTACGATGAGGGAGTATCAGAAAAGAAAAAAATCTTAATGTATAATCATTATTTAAAATGGATTGAACAGTCTGAAAAGCCGGATGTAATATTAGTTGGTATTCCAGGAGGGATAATGCCGGATAGCAAAAAACAAGTGGGATATTTTGGGATAACTTCCTATGAGGTTTTAAACGCAATAAATCCTGATTACTTTATCATGTCACTCTATGGTAATACTTTAGGGAAAAACTATTTAGATGAGCTGCGTAATGTGATGAAGTATAAGTTTAATGTAGAAGTGGATAGTTTTTATGTTGGCAATGCAGAACAAGATGCGTATTCATTGGATAAACTGACACCAATTGAATATATACATTTAGGGCAATTAGTGGTAGATAAAAGGGTAAAGGATGTAGATTATACAGAAATACCAATATATACTTGTAGCACTATTTCGCAACTATACAAAAACATGATTGAGAGATTAGGAGAATATGATGATTTTCAATCATTGTGAATGGAGGCTAAAATGGAAGAAAAGATTAAAGAAATGATCAAGGCAACACTAAATGTAAATATAGACAATATGACAGAGGAAGATAAAGATTATCCGCTTTTATCTAAAAAATTTGATGTGATGCCATATCAAATGCTTGTTTTTTTTACAAGAGTTGAGAAAGAGTTTAGTATAAAGATTCCTGATGAAACAATAACAGAAGGAAAATTTAATTCATATAATGATATTTCAAAAATAATAATAGATTTAGTTAAAGAAAAAATATAGGTGATGGAAAATATAAAGTTTTGCTGTACCATTTTCTGCTTAAATGTGTCCACTTTCTGCAAAATGTATTGTTTTATTTGTGATTTTCTTTATACTTAATAGAAAGGAGAGGCACAAAAATATGATAGAAAAGATGGTATTGAATGTAGTAAATCTAATGGAAACAAAAAAAATAATAGAAAAGTCTAACAGTGAATATTATGAATATGCTTTGGTATCATTAGCAGAACGTATAATAGCAGTTGGAACTATGCTGGCTATTGGTATACTTTTTGAGCAGTTCATACCGACAATTATTTTTCTTGTTTTTTTTCTTTCTTTAAGAAAACGAACGGGAGGTTATCATGCAGATAAATTCTGGCAGTGCTATCTTGTGACAATCATAACTTATATCGGGGTTATCAAAGTAGCTGTGGCACTTTCTGAAAAGTCCTCTGTTGCTATGTATGCGATATTGGTTCTTGCAGTGCTTATTATTGAGGTTATAGGAACGGTAAACCATCCAAACATTGATCTTGATAAGGGAGAATTGAGGGAAACTAAAAGAGCAGCCAGATTACTTGTATTGATGGAGGCGGCAATAATTGCAATGTTGGTTGCTTTAGGAATTAATCAATTATATGTAAGTTATATGTCAATAGCTATTATTTTGTGTTCATCCTTGATGTGCTTAGCAAAAATATTAAAACAGGAGGTAAAGGTAAAATGAGAAATGCAGAAAAATTAACAGACACGATCTTGAAGGCAGTGGAGAAGGTTGCTCGGAATGAAGTGGAAAAGAACGTGCTTGGCGGAGCGCCTAAATGTTCAGCGATTTATCATCAACCGAAAAGACCAAAGAAAACTAAATAATGGATGTATTGTTGTGTATAAGTCAGCATATGCGCAATGAATTTTGTGGGCTGCGGCACTAAGCAATTAGTGCGCAGTCCGTTTGTTTTGAAGAATTATATTATTAAAAATATTTGTGTGGTTGATTTTGTAACGAATTAAAAATGAGTGGTAAAATATGAAATTGTAGAAAAAGGAAATGTATGGATAAGCAGAAGAATTGCATAATCTGAGGTATGTCATGGATAAAGGGATTAGGATTGCGATTATAGATAATGGAATTAATGAGCTTTTCTTAAAAAAAGGGATAGAAAAAAGTATTGCTATTGATGAAAATGGTATTTGTATAGCCGATACAAAAGATATAGATCAGCAGCAATTCCAACATGGAACAAATTGTGCAATGATACTGGAGAAATATTGTTCAGATTGTCAGTTGATTAGCATAAGAATTTTGGACGAGAATGGGAAGGGTGCAATTAAAAGCATATATCCAGCATTAAAATGGTGCTATAAAAATGAAGTCCGTTTGGTTAATTTAAGTTTAGGAACAGTAGATTTTAGAGATTGTGAAAAGTTAAGATGCCTGATTAACAAATATGTCACAAAAGGCATGATTATAATAGCTGCAACTGCCAATTCTGGTTTTGTGTCATACCCGGCAAGTTTTACGAATGTAATTGGCGTGGCAACTACAGATAGTCCGTTGGACTATTGTAAAGATTATATGCAGATGGGTATAGATACTGTTGTACCATCTGTACATACTATTAAAGTTTGTGATACGGAATTGAACACATCATTGAGTAACAGTTATGCAGCTCCATATATAAGTGCATTGATTGCTAATAAGTTAAAAGAAGATAGCACGTTTGAAATAAAGAAGTTAAAGACATATGCGAGTGAGCAAAGCCAACTGCGTATAGTTAAGGGAATATTTGAGCCGGACTGGGTTTACAGAGCGTATGTATTGGGTATAAGAACAATAAGCAGAGCAAAGTATTATTTTGAAACAGTTGTGGGAAAATTTGAAGAAGTGCAGGAAGAAATAGATACTATTATAGCATTTTCAATGTCCGATTTGGAAAAATTGCAAGTAGGGAATAAGAATTTAATATATATCGGTAAAGAGGATATTCATAAAATAAATGTGCAGGGATTCTTTTGGAGTAGGAAAACCAGACAACAACAGATTGTAAATAACCATTATCGGGGAAACGGTCTTGATGTACCAGTAGTGATATTGGCAATAGAAACTGCAATAGATAGTTTTTATATACTTACTGAATTAAAGAAGGCGTTTGCCGATGGTGGCTATAACGCATATACAATTGGAATGGAGCCGGAATGTGTACTGTATGGGTTAGAGTATATGCCGGAGCCTGTTACAGATCATGAAGCATGGAAGAAATTTATAGAAAGTCAAGTTTTTTATAAACAAAGTGATTTGGTTATATGGTGCGTTCCATTGGAAGATAGGGATAAATTTTTGAAAGTATATTCTGATTGTGATGTAGAGATTAGCCTTTGCAATGAGGGAGAGAATATATTGGCTAAGTTTTCTTTTGAGGGGGGAAAGGTTGAGAAAAAAATATCACAACTGATTGACAGGAAAGATGTTGAGGAAATATATCATACTATAGAAACGAAGCTGACGGAGGATGAAGATGGATAATAAAGAGGCTATAAAGAGATTGCTTTTGTTATTGAACAGATACAGAAGAACAATAGCTGTGATTGTCTGTTGCCTGTTTATTTCTACAGGGTTGAACCTTTGCGTCCCACTAATCAGCAGACGGATCATGGATGATGGCTTTATTGGTGGCGATAAGAAATTATTGATTGAGCTGGTTTTGGCATCTATGGTAATTTACGCTATAAATTCCCTTATAGATATAATCAAAGAAAAGAAACGTGTAGATATTTCAGCTAAGATACAATACTTTCTCTCAGAACAGTCTTTTTCCCATCTTATGAAGCTGCGAGTAAGCTATTTTAATAACACAAATTATGCGGAGACTTTGAATAATATTAACACAGATATTAACCAGATGACATCTATTGCTGATAGCAGCGTTTTCTTTGTAATTACGCAGGCGTTCAGCATGGTCGGTGGTATTATTGGATTACTTATTATAGATTTTAGAATGACAATATTGGTACTTCTATTTATTCCGATCAAGTGTGTCGTGATGAAATATTTTGCTAAGAAACAAAAACAGATTATGGATGAGTTCATAACAAGTAATCAAAAATATGCGAAATGGTTTGGAGATACTGTTGGTGGGGTACGGGAAGTTAAGCTGTTTAATGTCTTTGATAAAAAACATGAGGAATTTGCACTCAATCAGAACGAAATTATAGAGAAGCAAAAGCAAATGAATATGTTAGGGCAGTGGAATATGATCATAGACAGCATTATGGTACAGTTGCTTTCCACGCTGTTATATATTTTAGGAGCAAATTTGGTGTTTGATCTCCGGCTTTCGGTGGGTAGTGTGTTTGCTTTTATTACATATAGTGCTTATGTTACAGGACCAATTTCTGCAATCCTTAACATAGGATACCTTCTATCAGGAATTATCCCGTCAACTAAGCGATATTATGCTTTTATGGATTTGGAGGAAGAAACGGATAACCGGAAGAATGTAGAGCCGCATCTGAATGATTTGAAATTGGAACAGGTTTCTTTTGCATATGAAAAGGATAAATATATTCTAAAGAATATTGACATTTCATTTGCAAAGGGTAGCAAGACAGCGATAATCGGACGTAATGGTTCAGGAAAGACAACAATCATCAATCTTCTTACTAGAATGTATGAGCCGACAAGTGGAAAGATATTATTAGGATCGGAAAATCTTTCAGAATTGTCATTGTCGGAATACAGAAATATGGTATCAGTGGTAAGCCAACAGATATATCTTTTTAATGATACGATAAGAAATAATATCTGTTTGTACAAGCAGGTGGATGATGCAATGATAGAAGCTGCTTATAAGGATAGTGGACTTGAAGATTTTATAAAAGAGGTTTCTTTAGATTATGTGGTAGGACAGAATGGAGCAATGCTTTCCGGTGGACAGAAACAAAAGATAGCTCTTGCAAGGGCATTGATACATGATAAGCCGATTGTTATATTTGATGAAGCCACTTCAAATACGGATGCTTATTCAGAACAGCAGATTAACGGATTGTTGAATACTAAGCTGAAAGAAAAAACAGTGATAGTTATAACACATAAGAAAGAGATATTAAGCAAAGTCGATCAGATTATCGTGCTGAAGGAAGGTGTGGTTGCTGATATAGGAAGGTATAGTGAGCTGATAGGTAAAAATGATGAATTAAAGATTATGTTAGAAAAATTAGATTAGTACAAGGAAGTCCTTTCAGAATAATAACGAATGTCTGAAAGGATTTTTTTGCCGTTTTCTGCAAAAACAGTTCATTTTCTGCAGGGGTAATTGAACTTTATCTCAATTTTGTTATTATTATTAAAAAAGCAGGAATCTATAAAAAATTAAAACTGGCGATTGGATCAAAACTATTGAACGGAGGTAAGGATAATGGCAATTACAGGAGTAAATGGTGGGGTAAGCAGTAATTATGCAAACTATTATGCATCAAAATCAAAGGATGATACAAGAACAAAGAGCGAAAGCACAGGAGAAGTAAGTAGTAAAAGCGTAGATACAGCAAAAACAGGTACTACGACAGCTACAGGATCAAAAAGTAGGACAGCAACGGAATATACTAAGTATTTACAGGAGAAATTTAGTTATTTTAACAAATCGACATCAATGGAAGGTGTACCAACAACAGTTTCTGTATCAAGTGCATTTATTAAAAAATGTGCAAATGATCCAGAGAAAGCAAAATTTTTAGAGGAAAATTTGAATGCCTTGCCAGAATGTGCAGCGAAAGCAGTTGCAGGGTGTCAGGGAACATTAACTAACCTTAGCTATCAGGTTGATGCAAATGGCAATATTTCTGTGGCAATATCTGGCACAAGTGATCCTGACGGTAAAATTGCTAAAGAGAATGCTGAGAGGAAGGCAAAGGAAAGTAAAGAAAAAGAGAAAAAATTAGAAGAAAGAAGAGCAGCTAAAAAAGCAGAAGAGAAAAAACTGGAAGAGAGATTAGCAGCTAAAAAGGCATTGACAGAGAAAACAGATACTAACATAAATACCAGTAGTGGACAAATTAGAATTACAGAGGCTTCGGCATATACAAATCAAACCATCAATGTTGGAAGTAATTTTAATAGCTATAGTTAAGTAGATAATTATGAAATATAGAATTGCATAATATGTGGTTTTGCAAGAATCTATATAGTTAAATCTTTGAAAGGGGGTGAAATTATGGGAAGCAAGAAGCTTGGAAAAAAGGGCGGCTTTGATGAAGGCACATTGGTGGCTTTTGCATGTGCATGTAATTGTAACTTATGTCTGTGTACATCATGTAGCAATTGTAATACAATTCCAAATGCTACGGGACTCCAGCTTACAGGAAATGTAACTTACAATAACCTGTACAACAAGTCGTTTGGACCTATGACACTTTTGAGTTAGGCATAGGAAGTTACAGGCAGCATTTGAGCCTATAACTTTTTGAGTTAGGTTCAGAAGCTATAGGCAGCCTGATGAGATATTAGTCAGGCTGCCTTTTTAAAATTAGGAGGAAAAATATATGATTGAACATATACCATATATTCATTTGATAGAGATATATAACGAGAAATATTTATACGATGTAAACACTAACGGAATAGTTCATATTTCTGATGAAATGTTTGTTTTCTTGAATAAGTTGATTTCAAATACTTCAATAAGCAAAGAACAAATCAGCAGTGAGTATAATACGTTGAGTGAGGAATGTCAAAGTGATATAGATTTATTGATGCAACGAGGATTTCTTTGTGACAAGAACGAAAATATTGTTTTTCGGCATCCTGAAACAGATCGGCTTGAAGAGTTTTATAAGACTAATTTGAATATGATGACATTACAAGTAACGCAAAACTGTAATTTAAGATGTAAATATTGCGTTTATTCGGGAAGTTATGTGAATAGAACACACATGAATAAACGTATGAGTTTAAAAACTGCGATTGAAGCAGTAAAATTTTTATATGACCATTCGTTAAACAGTGATTCAGTAACTATAGGTTTTTATGGTGGGGAACCCTTGTTAGAGTATGAATTGATTAAACAGTGTGTTCAATATGCGGAAGAAATTTTTGCTGGTAAGAAGCTGTCATTTAATATGACAAGCAATGCAACTTTACTCACAGAGGATAGCATAAAATTTTTAGCAGAACATGGTTTTAATTTGACAATTAGTTTGGACGGACCTGCAAATATTCAAAATAAAAATAGGATATTTGCGGCAAGCAATAAAGGTACTTATGAAACTGTTATGGAACGTTTGGAGCTGGTAAAGAAAATCTGTCCTGAATTTATTAAAAATATTTCATTTAATGCCGTTATTGACTTAAAACAGGATGTTTCATGTACAAGCCAATTTTTTATGACATATGATTTGGTAAAAGAAATTGGTGTCTCAGGAAATTATGTTGATGTTAATAATTTGAAGGAATTAGAACAGGATGAAGTGCCGCCGGAATTTTATGCAAATTCCAATTACGAGGTATTTAAGGTCTATCTGAATAGTTGTACAAATCTGCTGAAAGGCTATGATTCTTCGTTGTATAACTTTCATATATCTGCATTGCATAATCAGATGGTGGAAAGAAATGTTTATAATAAGCATGATAGCTGCTATGATTGTCCGGGTGGTCAATGTTTGCCGGGAATACAAAGACTATTTGTAAATGTTGATGGTAAAATGTTTCCATGTGAAAGGGTAAATGAATCATCTGACATTCTTTGTATTGGAAGTATTCAGGAAGGCTTTGATATAGAAAATGCGAAGAATCTACTCAATGTTGCGAAGATCTCAGAGAATGAGTGTAAAAAATGTTGGTGTTATAAGATGTGCGAGTTGTGCTGCGGTAAAGCAGAGAATAATGGAAAACTGGATAAGGGAAAACGACTTTCTTTTTGCAAGACAAGCAGGTATTCGATAGAAGAAAACATAAAAAATTATGTAACACTAAAGAAATATGGTAGTCGTACAGTGTGAAAGGAGCAATAATGAAAAAAATAAATTTGGGCGTATATCCGTTTGAAGAATCTTTTATTCCTATATTGAGATATAAAGAGCTGTTTGACAAATACCGATTTTGCCAATTAATAAAGCATAACGGCGATAGTCTAAGCGAAAATGAAATTAAGGAAATAAGTACATGTGCAAGGGAATGTAGTCAAATTAACTGGGAAGATTTGAACAATGACAGTCGCTTAGATATGCTTTTGGTGACTAGAGATGTTGAAAAACTGGAATGGGATGTAGCAGTAGGCGTTATAGAAAAATATTGTAAAATGGGTATTGGTATTTTGCTCATGGGCGTTCAAACAGTTAAAGGAAAAATACAAGAAATATGTACTTCCTATAATGTTATGTGTAAAACAAGTGATGAAATATCATTTGCCAATAAAAAAGTAGATTATAGAAATATGAAATATTCTTTAGCACAGCAAACTATTGAGACGCCTATTGTTTCTGTTGCAGGAGTAGTTCCGGTAACACAAAAGTACCAGATTCAGTTGGATTTGTTTGATAATTTTAAAAAAGATGGATATAAAGTGACTTTAGTTGGAACAGGCTGCATGAATGAGTTAATTGATTCTTATTCTGTTGACGATGTATTGTTTTGCCGGGAGTTATCAGAAGTACATAGAATACATTATTTTAACGATTTTATAAAAGAAATCGAAAAGCAGGAAGAACCGGATGTAATAATTATAGGTGTAGATGATCCGCTCTTATCATTATCTTCAAGGCATCCATTTAATTATGGTATTTATGCTTCGGAGTTATATAGTGCATTCACTCCAGACGTGTCAGTAATAGCATTGATGAATGGAACTTATAATGATGAATTTTATGATGAGTTTGGTAAGCTGTGTCGTTTCAAATATAATTTTGAAGCAAGTGCTTATTTTGTGTCAAGATATGTTCCGCTCTCGGCTTCTATGTATAGGGAGAAGTTATCTTATGCATATGCAAATGAGATACAAAATACATCGAATAAATACACTGTTTTTTCAAATGCTGATATAGAACAAAAGAGTATATATAATTTTGTTTTGAAAAAGTTGCAGCAATTTGGCAGATGCGAGCAGTTTTAGTAGGGAGGGATAAAATGGAAAGTACACTGAAAGAAAGAATCATTGATGTAATGGAAAAAGCGTTAAATATTCATTTTACAGACAACGTGGATTTTCAATACAGTTTGTTAGATCCACGAATTGGATTGAAACCACGAGACTTGTTAGTTATATTTTTTGCACTTCAAGAATCTTTTCATATTACATTCATTGAGAATGACATAGTGGAAAAGAGATTTGATTTTTTAGATAATATTGTCGCTTCGGTACAGGAGAAGTTAGATGCAGTATCTTAGGCAGCGGGTGCGGTTACATATGGGGTGGGAAATGGTTTTGGTTATGAAGTGGGTTATTTAGGAAACAGGATATGTGAAAAAGACGAATTGAAGATTATGTTGCAAAACGGATGGAATAGAAAAAATCTTTTCAAAACAATGGGATGAGTTTGGAAAGATTTTTTTTGTGCCATTTTCTGCAGAAACAGTTCATTTTCTGCATAGGTAATTGAACATTAATCAAATTTTGCTATTATGATAGTAGAGAAATTTGTCTATCAATGAGAGGAAAGAAAAGGATTTGAAATTATTCTATCAAGGAGGATGGTGCTATGTCAAAAATAACAGATTATAGTTTTTTGTTTCAATCAATGTTTGGAATGAAAAGTAATGCGGGAATGGTGAATCCACTTAGGGTAAGCAGTTTGTCAAGTGGTTCTGTGCAGGCACAATTAAAAGCGGCAGGAATTGATACGAACAGCGCACAGTATAAAGCTGCTATTAAAGAAATGACTAAACATGCCGGAAGTAGTGGAATGTTCACAAATGTGCAGGCAATAAAAAATCTTATGAGCCAATATGATAAAGACGGCGATTATATTGATCCGAACACAGGATTGGCAGGATTAGTTGTGACAGAGGAAAATGCTGTTAGCAGAAAGAAACTTATTTCAATTTCAGAAAGTAGCCTCGAAGATATGTTTGAAGTTACCAAAAAAGAGTTTTTGCAGGGAAATGGCATGGGGAATGGAGATACAACAAGAAGGTCAGATGTTTATACAGATTTGTATCGGAAAATGGGTAAAAAAGACCGTTTAGCAGCCGGATATACATTATCGCAGTATGAAAAGGCATATACACAGGCGTTTATTGCAGCAGCAAAAGCAGCAGATCCTACTTGGAAGGCAGGAAAACCTATCAAATCAGGGGCTTTGGATGGCATTACAAGAGAAACGGTAGAAGCTAATTTATCTAAATCAGGAAATAGACTTGTAAATGCGGGCGTAGATGTGAGATGTTGATTTATATTGCTGTTTTACGCATATATCTCAGTAATTCATTTATGAAAGGGAGGTTTTTTCAATGAAGTCAGCAAAAAGAAGAATCTTTACAATTGTTATGGCATGTTTTATGGCGTGTATGATGTTTGCGATGCCTGTTTTGGCGGCAACTACATCTAGTTCATATTTCAGCAAGACTACAACAAAATTGAATGCCTTAAACGGTGGAAAATCCAATATAAGTTCAGTTACATCTGGAAGTACACCTGATGGTGCATCTGTTACTTCTGTGAAAGTATTCGTTAATGTGGCAAGAGGAACAGATCCGTATACGCTTTATATACAGAGCCCAGAAGGAACAATAGCATCTTTTAGTGGTCCGACATCATCTGCGACATTTACCACTGATGTTTTTAATGGTGAAACTCCTAAAGGAACATGGAAGGTATGGATTGTAAATTCAGGGGTGTCGTATAACGGAAATATATATCCTGCTTCTACAGCAACGGTTTCGTTGACAGTTTACTATGATTATTGATGAAACGAAAAGTTTTAGAAATAATGTCTGGTATTACGAAATTAGCCTAATAGTCTAATTTATTGAGATATATGCGAATTGATTTTTATAGGGTAGGTAGCAAGATTGGTACAAAATTGGCAGACAGGGATAGCTCTATTCTCTGTCTGCCAATCTTTTATTATATCAGAAAGATTAAGAAAATCCTTTTATAGCTTATCTGAAAGGATTTTTATGCCGTTTTCTGCAAAAACAGTCCATTTTCTGCAAGGCTACTGTTATCCCAATTCATTTCTGCTATGATATAGTTTGTTGCGTAAAAATATACATAACACAAAAGAAAAAGATAATATAAACTACACCTGATAACAAGTAACTGTTGTTAGGTGTATATTTTTGCCATAAATTTTGATGATATATATTTTACATAGATTTGTTTTTAAGGGATATATACGCTGTCTGATACAGTACGATATACTCCTAAAAAGTAAATACGGCAATTTACGAGTACACAAATCGACATGGCAGGTCGGTGCGGTGTACTCTTTTTTTTGCTACTGTCGAAAATTGCTGATTAATCGGGAGAAATACATACGAGCGTCGAACCGGGGACCTCCCGTTGATTCTTCATTTCACAAACAAATAAAAAGAATGGAGAATCAGAAAATGAAAGATATAAAATATATTATTGCCGATAATGTGAGATTATACCGGAAAAAGCAAAATCTAACACAATTTGAACTAGCAGAGAAAGCGGAGCTTTCAGTTGATTCTATAAAGCGGATCGAGCATGGGAGCAGAACGATGTCATTGGAAAACTTTATGAGAATTGCGGATGCATTGGCTGTTCCTCTATCTTATCTCTTGTATGAAAGTCTAAATGAAATCCCCATAACAGAACGTATTCTAAATGTCTTAAATAGTAAAGATGCAAAGCAGCAGGAATATTTGGTACATATGCTTGAAGAAATGTCATTTGGTTTGGACAGGCTCTTATAGCAGATGTAAGGTGGTCGAAAAAGGTGTATAGGGATTCTATGCGCCTTTTTTTGTAAGCGGTCTTATAATAAAAGATTTTTTGTTTTTTCCTGAAAGTGAAACCAGATTCTTACAAGCGTCGTATTGATAAAAAATTTGAGCAGATAGGATTTGGAGGAATGGACGAAAAGAGCATACTAAAGAAATTACGGAACCGGGATGAAAAGGCGTTTGAGGAAATAATTGATTTATATAGTGCTTATATTACTGCTGTTGTTAGAAACCTATTAGGCTCAAGAGGAACAAAGGAAGATGTGGAGGAGGTGGTTGCGGATACATTTATCGCATTATGGATTACGGCTGAAAGAATCAATTATGAAGAGTACAGCAGTATCAAAGCGTACATAGCAGTCATTGCAAGGAACAAAGCAAAGGACTGGCTAAGAGCTGCCAAAGGGCAGAATTTACAGTTGTTGGATGATATCCTGATAATTGATAACAGTGTGGAACAGATAATTGTCCAGAGAGAACAACAGAGAATCATAGCAAAAATTTTAAAACAGTTAAAACCGTTGGACTGGAAGATTTTTGTGGCTTATTACTACCAGTACGAAAAAGTGTATGAAATCGCACAGGAGCTTCAGATGAATCCTCAGACAGTAAAGACAAGACTGCGGCGTGGAAGAGAGGTGCTTAAAAAATTTCTGATTGAAGAAGGATATGGGAGTAATGCAGATTAGGATAAGTGACATGCTTGATAATGCTTCTGAGCTGATCGAAGAAAACATAGAGGTCAAATACACCATCAATAACGACAGAATTAAGCGGATGGTATTTTCAGAGATTAAACATATGCGGAGAAAGCATAAGAAAACAGGCAGAGGCAGGTATAAAATCATGCAGCCTATAACGGCTCATAGCGTAGAGACTGTAAAAGACAAGGAGAACAACATGAGAAAAAAGATATTAAAGGTTATGAAATGGGTATTGGGGATTATAATAATAGTTGCTGCAGCATTGCTGCTCTGGAACTTTATCTGCAAAAAAGTAGAGCAGTCGAAAATTGAAAATGCTTATGGAGAGGCTGTTGAAGTGAATGGAAACAGCATGGTGGTAGATATAAAGGGGGAGGATAACGAAACAACAATCATATTATTGCCCGGTTGGGGTTCTGCCTCGCCAATCATGGAATTTCTGCCATTAGCGGAAATATTGTCAGAAGATTTCAGGGTTATAACCATAGAACCGTTTGGCTACGGGCTTTCGGACAGGGTTGGAACAGAGCGGGAAATCGGCGTGGTTGTGGAGGAATTGCATGAGTGTACCAAAAAGTTAGGCTGTGACCAGTATTATTTGATGGCACATTCGCTCTCAGGACTGTATTCGCTATACTGGGCAAATGCTTATCCGCAGGAAGTGGCTGGCTTTATAGGGATTGATCCATCTGTTCCCAAGCAGTCCGATGAAGAACCGCTCCCGATCAGCATGGTAACATTAAACAGGCTTTCAGCATATTTCCAGAAAGTTACAAACATATTTGGAATTACCCGGTTATGTTCTGTTGGACATCCGGAAAAGGCAGTTTATGCAGACACGTCTTATCCATATTCGGATAGGGAGTTAGAAGTATTCCGCATTTTGTCTATGGATTTTGCGTACAGCAAAGATATTATGAATGAATTAGGGCATATGGAAGATAATCTGGAGTCTGTGAGGGATATGAAATTTCCTGAAAGTGTTCCAGTATTGCAGTTTGTTTCGGGCGATAACTGTGAGCTGTTAGAATCATGGGAACTGTTGCATAGAGAAGTCATTACAGAAACGGATAAGAGTGAAGTGCTGCGGCTAGATGGCGGGCATTATCTGCATTTTGAGTGGAAGCAGGAGATCGTTGAAAAAGTAAGGGAATGGGTTAGCTGACTTTTCCGTTTTCTGCAATAGAGAATCATTTTCTGCAAGGATAATGTTATTGAAAAATTTTTTTGTTATCATAAATATGTATAAATGGAATTTGAGACATATGGACTTATGCAGTGGTCAAATTGTCTGTATGAGTTCTATCGGAATTTGATTTTTTATTTACGCATAATGCAGCTTGCATACAATACAGAATTGAGATAGGAGACTTTGAAATGGATAAATATAGAGAATTGATAAGTATTTTTTCGGAAATTCTTGAAAAATCAAAGGATTATCATATTGTGTATATCTATCAGGTAGGGTATGTGTCCCTGATTGGCTTATTAAGTAAAGAAGAGCAGAACGCATCAATGATAGTGGATGAGGTATTTTCCTCGCCGGAGAGCATGGCAGAAAGTTTGCTGCGTAATTGGCGTTGGCAGTGGTTCTATGAAAATAAGGAATTACTGCCACGGAAAGACTATGACGATATCCGCAAACTCGACAGCGATTTGCCGGACAACCTGCAGGAGCAGTACAGACAGAGTATTTCGGACTGGCAGAGCAAAATTCAGAACATCTTGCGAAAGTAGAGTTAAGGCTGCTTGTAGATCAGGCGTCCGATAAGGGAAGTAATAAATATAAAGGTAAATACGATTGCTTGAAGGAACATATATCTTGTATTTTTGGTAAAAATGAAAAATAAAGCCAGTAAAAAGCTGATAAGTATCGTAAAATGGGTTCTTTTAATGAAAGTAAGATTGTCCTGGGCATCTACTTCCCTGTTTGGATGGTCAACTGGTCCGATGATCAGAATGAGTATGGCAGTAAATATGTACAATCCAAAAGCGGCAAAAACGGGTATTGTTACATATTTTACTGCCAATAGGGTAGAGAAAAGTATCAGACAGGAACCTATAAAACAGGCAAAATATGTTTTCATATGTAAGCCGCCGCCAAATGACCGCATAGGGATAAAAAGCAGGAAAAAGAAGAGACATTCTGGAATCATGTGAAGAAACAGGGCTATTATAATACTACATATTGTACTCACAGATAATTCCAAAAAGCATTGAAAACCATATTGATAGATTTCATGGGACTCCTCTGTAATAATTCCTTTTTCAAAGATATAGTCTGTTAATTTTTTTGCTAAGTGTTCCATAACAACTCCTTTTGATATTATGAAGAAATAATATGCTATCAGCCGTTTTCGGAATACGAACCATACATAACTACTATGACCTGAAATTCGTTATCATTATCTATAATTTCCACTTGTCCTTGATAATTTGCAACAGCATGGTTTATAGATGAAAGTCCTAGACCGTGATATATGGTATCGTTTTTTGTAGTAAGATAGTGACCGATAGTATCTTTTTTTCGTTTTTTCTGATAGTTATTTCTTATGCTTAGCTGAAAGACTTCCTTTACATAAGAAATATCAAGGTTTATAAATCTATCGCCTTCTTTTATCTCCCGGCAGGCTTCTAAGGCATTTTCCATTAAGTTTCCTAAAATAATAGCTAAATGTCCGCTTTCAAATGGAAGGGATGCAGGGATAAAAACATTGATATTGAAATGGATATTATATTTCTGCGCTAAGGCATATGTATTGTTTATCAGGGAATCGACTACTATATTGCCGCTACGGGAGACTTCTTTTGGTCGCTCTCCGATACCACCATCTAACAGTTGAGATATGTATCGCTCTGTTTCATTCATCTGTCCAATACGAACCATTTCAAGGAGTATTGTGAGATGCTTTTTCAGATCGTGCCGGATTTTGCGGAGTTCAAGATAAAGGCTTTCCCGTTCTTCTGCCTGTTGGCTGCAAAGTTCCAGTTGCTGTGCATACAAGCGGTTTTGTTCTCGTAGTTCAGCGTCTCGGCTGATCCAGTCATAAACTTCAAAGATAACATAATTTACCACAAGCAGCAGAAAACTGGCTGTGGCAGAAAAAATCGCATGTTCGTTATGTGCAGCCGCAATAAGAAATATGTGGTGCATTATATATATGCTGCCGACAGGAACAAGAAGAATGATTAAAAAGTATTTCATGGGTATTTCGGAATAATGGTTATCCTTGATGTAGTGGCTTATGATAACTGACAAAAGTAGCATACACATTTTAGATATGAAGCTTCCGGCATCCTTGAGTATTGCAGTATCGAAACCGATAGTTTTTAGTATTGCCATAACGATAACTTCCACCAACATCCATGCAGTGCATATCAACAAAGAAAATACACATCGTTGCATTACGCTTTTCTTATGAGCAGATGAACTAATTGTAAATATTAGTAGGACATTTCCCACAAGTAACAGATGAGGCGGGAAATCGATGCCAATATCATTTATGAGCAGAAATACATAATATATGCTCCATTCTATGTAGACTTTTAGCGTTTTCTTTCCTGATCCCCAAAATGCTTTCATGCACTTTTGGATAATAAGAAGATGGAGCAATGGCAGAAGAAGTTCAGATATAGTAGTCAAGTATCTATTCATTCTATAACCGCCTTTCCACCAGCAATCATGCATAGCTGCTGACGTACTTCCTTCTGCCGATCTTCGCTGATTTTCAAATCCAATTCTTTGTTCATAAAGCTGATGGTCATATTAAAGAAATTCATCTTTTTGACGTAATCATAGTTTACTAAAAAGGACTGGTGTATACGTAGAAAATATTGCCTGCTTGCTGCCAGTTCTTTCTCTACATTATTGAGTTTTCCATAAAAATATTCATAAGTACCATCTTTAAAGTGGATATTTACGATTCTGTTGTTGCTTTCAAAATATACAATATCCTTTACAGGTACTTTTTTGATTTCTTTATTGAACGTAAACTGATAGAATACCGCTGTTTCATTGATGCGATTATATGAATCCCTAAAGTAACGGGCAAATTTTTCATGGTCTAAAGGTTTTGAGAGATAACGGAAAGGTTCAACTTCAAATAACTCCTGTAAATATTTGTCATAACCAGATACATAAATGAGCAATACAGTCCGGTTTATCTCACGGATCTTCCGTGCTGCTGTTATTCCGTCCACCTGTTCCATTTCAATGTCAATAAAGATAAGCTCATAATGCTCACCACCCTGAATGCTTTTCAAAAGGGTTTTACCATCGGAGAATACTTCTGTTTCCGCACGGATTCCTAATTTCCGGCTTTCCTCAATCACCAGAGTTTCCAGTTCTCCAGTAAATTTTGAATCATCGTCACATATTGCTATTCTCAGCATTTTTATCCTCTTCCTTTGCCGATGCTTTCTCGCTTTCTTTTTGCGCCTGCTCTAAACGCTCAAGTATACAGCGAAGTGTCTTTTGGTTGATTTCGGATAACTTCTGATAGCGGAGGACAATATCATAGCATTTATCCATTTCCTGATTCATGCGGTATTGTCCGTTATAATCACGTTTTACATCAGAAATTCCAAGTATATAGTCAGTAGTAACATTAAATTGTTTTGATATTTCTATGAGTATATCAGAAGGAATATCATAAGCGTTATTTTCCATTCTACTTACCGCTTGTTGTGTAGTTCCGATTTTTTCAGCAAGAGTTTCTTGGGACATGTTTAAACTCTTACGAAGTTCACGAATACGATTTTTAGCCATATGTATAACTTCCTTTCTGATAATATTTTTACATAATTAGACAAAATATGCTAACAATGCAAGTGAGTAAGTAAAATACTCGTATAGCGGTAAAATTGAGCAGAAATTAAGATGCTGAACAGAGTATGATTGTAGGGAAAAATTACACACTGTATCGGAATTTCAACATGGAAAAAGAAAAAGTACACAGAATAAGTTATACTATCATTGAATTATGAAATTGGAGGTGCAATATATGTTAGGTAATAAAAAGAAAAATGTAACAGCTACAATTTTGGAAAAGGTAGCACGTAGTTCCGTAAAAGCAGCAGCGGACAGCAGATGTATGTACTGTCTGCACCAGCCTAAGCAGCCGACAGGAATTAAGAAGTTTTCCAAATAAGATAAGCTGGCAAACGGAAGGAAATACTGCCATATATATGAGGAAACTCATATATATGGCAGTATTTTTGGAAAAAGACATCTTCTATATTATTATTTCAGATTTAGTCAATCCACTTCCGCTGTATTGAATTTAAAAATGTTCAGTAAACAAACTGTACGGAAGAATGCAACGACACACAAATGACATTCAACATTAAAACTCATGCATGTGTTGTTCATGCACAAATTTAGGACAGGGGTAAACTGCATATTTTTATATTAGTGGCATATGGGATAAGAAGATTTCCCGATTTAATAAAAAACCATAGAGGAAAAAGAATACATATGGAAGGGTACGTCCTGATATAATGTATTCTTTTTTTTATGCCTGTCGAAATTTGCAATTTCATGTTTGGGTTTGTATCCGTAGTCCTCCATGTAGTTCTTCATTTCAAAAATAAATCAGAATGGAGAATAAATAAATGAAGGATATAAGATATATTATTGCGGATAATGTGAAATTATACCGAAAAAAAGAAAACTTAACACAGGCGGAACTTGCGGAACGATCAAATCTGTCGTTGGATTCCATAAAACGAATTGAAGGCGGAAAGAGAACAATGTCACTAGAAAATTTTTTAAGACTTGCTGATGCGCTTCGTGTGCCGTTATCATTCTTTCTATATAATCAAACGGATTTGATACCAGAAACAGAACAGATACATTGCATTTTAGAGGGAAAGAATGAAAGTCAAAGGAAATATTTATTACATATATTGCAAGAGATGGCTGAAGGATTGGACAAGTTGCCATAATAATTGAGTTTAAGAAATATAGAGATAGTATTTTGGAATAATTTATTTTGTTTATTAATTATAAAAAAGATATAAATGCAAATTTTTAGCAAAGTTTTCAGGAAAAAATACGAGTAAACTCGGAAAAATGTAAACGGTAGATAGTGCGTACCTCGACTGTAAAGGATAAATATGTGACAATAGACTATATTTCTATCATGAGTATCAAAAGTTAAGCCTCAACTTTTGACACCGATATCAGGAGGTAAGTCTATGAGTTCAGAAACAACCATAGTGGCTGAGCAGTGCCGTCTCCAGGAATGGGCGGCTCAGATCCGGGACTGCCAGAGTCGTCCAGCCGGCATGAGCGTTGTCACCTGGTGTGCCCATCACGGCATCACAAAAGCAAACTATTATTACCGGCTCCGCCGCGTAAGGGAGGCCTGCCTGAAAACCATCCAAGGGAAAATGCCCGCACAGCAGGTGGTTCCTGTAGAGCCAGAACTTTTACAGTGCCGGGAACAGGAAGGCAGAACCCCACAGTCCGGGCTGGATATTTCCATAAAAGGGTTCTCCATCCATGTAACAGAATCCACATCCATGCCCCTTCTGGCAGAAGTTCTAAAGGCGGTGCGGCATGCTGAATGACGCCACATGTTTCAAGGCCGTTTATATCGTCTGCGGATACACGGACCTGCGGTCGGGAATGGACCGGCTCGCGGCACTGGTGGAAGCACAGACCGGGAACAGGCCTTATGTCCCGGATACCCTTTATCTGTTCTGCGGCAGGCGTACAGACCGCATTAAGGGGCTTGTATGGGAAGGGGACGGATGGCTCCTGTTATATAAGAGACTGTCCGAAAGCCGTTTTCAGTGGCCGCGCAATCCAGAGGAAGTGCGTCAGCTGACGCAGAAGCAGTTTCGCTGGCTGATGGAAGGGCTGACGATCACACCGAAAAAATCCGTCAGGCCAGTAGAGCCGCCGGAATATATGGGATGATTTTGTGCAAAACGGAGAACTTTCCAGGCGGTTCTGGCACTTTCAGGACTTGTGCATTTCGGCAGTATCACACCGGTTCCGCAGGCTTGAAAGATGGTTTCAGCGTATGTCACATGGATCGGCCCCTTAAAAAACCATCATAAAAAAACGTCCTGCAAAAGCCATCCCAGCGCCGCGTTACAACATGGGCATTATGACGAATGCCAGGAACGTCCCCGTTCGCAAATCCTGCGGGATTCTGATATAATAGAACCACTTGGATACCAGGAGGCGGAAGGATGACTTTGAAGTATACAGAAGAAAAACTGAACAGCTTTGACAAGGAGACCCTCATCCAGCTCTTCCTGTCCCAGCAGGAGCAGCTGGAAAATATCGACCATAACCTCCAGCTGGTATTGGAACAGATGGCGGACTTAAAAAGACACCGCTTCGGCAGGTCATCGGAGAGACATGAGCCGGATGAACAGATCTCCTTTATGGAGGTGGATGGGAAGATCGTATTTTTTAACGAATCAGAAGCCGTTGCCGCAGAAGAATGCGGCAACGGCGCAGAGGCTGTCCCCCGCCGGAGACCGAAAAAGAAACAGGGAAAGCGGGAAGAGGATCTGGATGGCCTGCCGGTAGTCGTGATCGAACATTCCATATCTCCGGAGGAACTGGCGGCGCTGTTTGGGGAAGGGGGTTTTAAACAGCTTCCTGACGAAGTATACCGCAGATATGGTTTTACTCCGGCAAAGGTCGAAGTGGAGGAACACCATGTAAAAGTATATGCCGGAAAGAATACGGATGAGATCGTAAAGGCGCCGCATCCGGAGTGCCTGTTAAGGGGAAGCCTGGTGTCCCCCTCGCTGGAAGCAGCCGTGATGAACGCTAAATATGTCAATGCGGTGCCCCTCTACCGCCAGGAACGAGAGTTTGAACGGTATGGCCTGCATATTTCTAGGCAGAACATGGCGAACTGGACAATCCAATGTGCAGACAGATACCTCGCTGTCCTCTATGATTACCTGCATGAAAAACTGTACAGTTATCATGTACTGCAGGCAGACGAAACACCTGTGCTGGTGAACAAAGACGGCCGTCCTGCCGGATCAAAAAGCTACATGTGGGTATACCGCACCGGACGGATGTACACAGAACGCCAGATTGTCCTGTATGAATACCAGAAGACGCGCAATGCCAGCCATCCCAGAGAGTTTTTGAAAGACTTCAACGGCGTATGCGTCACGGACGGATATCAGGTCTACCACAC
>CAJTYV010000028.1 GCA_910584195.1 uncultured Ruminococcus sp.
CCAGATATTGAATTTTCAAGGTGCATAGCTAAAATCTATGTGCGAAGTTTGAGTATATAAATTTTACAACGCCAAAGATGCACTGAACTGTATTGAAAATGAAACGCTTGATTTAGCAATTTTAGACGTTATGCTGCCTGATATGAACGGTTTTCAAATATGCAAAAAGATAAGGGAGAAGTATCGCTACCCCGTGATAATGCTCACGGCAAAGGGAGAGGAAGTTGATAAAATAACGGGATTAACATTAGGGGCAGATGATTATATTACAAAACCGTTTTTGCCTTTAGAATTGGTCGCCCGTGTGAAAGCACAATTAAGGAGATATAAAAAATACAATGTGGGAAATGAGCCAGAGGAAGATATTTTGATTCATTCCGGTTTAGTCCTAAATGTGAAAACGCATGAGTGTACTTTAAATGAAAAGCCTCTTTCATTAACACCTACGGAGTTTTCTATACTACGCATTTTATGCCAGCAGAAAGGAAATGTAGTCAGCTCGGAGGAACTTTTTCACCAAATATGGGGGGATGACTATTTCAGCAAGAGCAATAACACAATTACTGTTCATATTCGCCATCTCCGTGAGAAAATGGGAGATTCATTTGAAGAACCGCAATATATAAAAACGGTCTGGGGGTGTGGATACAAAATTGAAAGTTAAGATTTCTAAGGCAGCTGCATTAATTGGCACTTGTATCCTCGGTATCGTTGCTTGTTTTGGATTGTATTATCTGGTGGATAATGTCTGGAATGGCTTTTTTGTAGACTGGTTTACATCTAAATATATGAACACGCATGAAGTGTATTCTGCTGATGTTAAAAAGAATATTCTTGTTACAGAGCCTTTATGGTCGGAGCTAAAAGTATTTATTTTAACGGTTTTGATTATAATCGTACTTATCTGCATCGTGATTACTTTTGCAGCTGCAAATTTATATGCAAAGGAAAAAGTGAGAAAATCCATTACTGCGACTTCGGTAATGCTCCATGATTTTATGACCCGGGAAAGAGGGAATATAGAAATTTTCCCTAAAGAGTATGCCGAAATTTCAGCCCAGATGTCCGAAATAAAATCCACGATGCAGCGGCATGAACAAATGCTAAAAGAAGAAGCAAGCAGAAAAAATGATTTGATTACTTATCTTGCACATGATTTAAAGACACCGCTTACCTCTGTCATTGGATATTTAGCATTATTAGATGAAGCACAGGATATGCCGATAGAACAAAAAACAAAGTATGTAAATATTGCATTAAGCAAAGCACTTCGTTTAGAAAAACTTATCAATGAATTTTTTGATATAACACGATATAATCTGCAACAAATTGATTTGGAAAGAGAATCTATAAACCTATGTCATATGTTGGTACAAATGACAGATGAATTTTATCCGCTGCTAAATGCCCATGGTAATCAAACAGAGGTATGTGTAGATGAAGATATAACGGTTTATGGGGATTCTATAAAATTAGCCAGAGTTTTCAATAATATTTTAAAAAATGCGATTTACTACAGCTACCCGGATACTATAATAAAAATATGGGCTGAAAACACAGCTACGGATGTTTGGATTTATTTTTGCAATAAAGGAAAGACAATCCCTGCAGGAAAGCTAAATTCTATTTTTGAGAAGTTTTTCCGTATGGATGAAGCACGTTCGACGAATACGGGAGGTGCAGGATTGGGGCTTGCGATTGCAAAAGAAATCATAACATTGCATGGAGGTAAAATTACTGCCGAAAGTGAAAACGAATCAACAACTTTTCGTATTTCATTACCTGTAACACATTAGTAAAAAATATAGGATCTCTTAGTATTTTCTTAGGAATTAAAAAATTGAATATTAAAGTACGGATAGCTTCTGTTCAGTAGAATGAATATTGAATAGAAGCTATTTGCTTTGTATTAAAAGAAATATAGAAAATGGAGGACTTCATAATGAATCAACAAAAGAAAGTTGCAGTTTTCTTTGGCGGCTGCTCCACAGAATATGAGGTTTCGTTACAGTCTGCATATGCGGTAATTAAGTGTATTGATACAAAGAAATATGTACCAATTTTAATAGGCATTGCCCCTCACTCTGGCAAATGGTACTGGTATCATGGGGAACCGGAAAGGATAAAGGAAGATAATTGGCAGTCAGAAGGAAACTGTACGCCAGTATTTCCGTCTTTTGACAGGACGGTTCACGGGTTGTGTTACTGGGACAATAATCATTTACAGACAATTTCTTTAGATTCCGCATTGCCCGTTTTGCATGGGAAAAACGGAGAAGATGGAACAGTTCAAGGGGTTCTGGAATTGATGGGGATTCCTGTTATCGGATGTGGTTTATTATCTTCCGCTTTGTGCATGGATAAAGAACTGGCTCACCGTATCGTACAAATGAACGGAATAAAAGCCGCACGCTCTTTTGCTATCAAGAAAAATTATTCAGAGGAAATGGTTCAGCAAAGGGCCTTAGAGCTTGGCTATCCATTATTCGTAAAGCCTGTACGGTCTGGCTCATCGTTTGGGGTTTCAAAAGTGTTATACGAAGGGGATTTAATGTTAGCAATCGAAAATGCCTTCCTGCATGATTCTGCCGTTATTCTGGAAGAAATGGTTGATGGATTTGAGGTTGGATGTGCAATTTTGGGGAATAAGGATTCCGATTTGATAGTGGGTGAGGTTGATGAAATTGAATTGTCGGATGGATTTTTTGATTACACAGAGAAATATACATTGAAAACCTCCAGTATTCATGTGCCTGCTCGTATTTCACCCGAAAAGGCAAAGGAAATTAAAGGAACAGCTCTTGAAATTTACAAAGCATTAAACTGTTGCTGTTTTGCAAGGGTGGATATGTTTTTGACTCCCGCAGGGGAAATTTATTTTAATGAAATAAACACAATCCCTGGATTTACGGAGCATAGCCGTTATCCCAACATGTTAAAAGAAGCAGGTCTGCCTTTTGATGAAGTAATCAGCCGCTTGATTGAAATGGGGGTATCGAAGTGACACAGATTGACTTTATTTGCCCGCATTTTCCATATACGGGAATTTGGGGGAAATTTAGAATGACCGCTCCGCGATTCGGCTTTGTTGAAAGGTATGTATCTGGGAAAGAGCAGATAACAGGCATTGGAGCAGAACCGTGGCATTTCCGTTATGTGGGTTATCCCCATTCTGTCATTATGACAGAAAAGGATATGGCTTTAGAAGAATATATTTGCTTTTTAAAGGAAAATACCGATTTAAGGCATCCTTATATTTATAACAGTTCTAAAGCGGATAAAATAGAAATTTCGTATGTTTTTTTAGATGGCGGTCATTCTATAAAACTTGATGTATCAGAGATGTCGCCGTATATGGTTTCGGGTACAAACGAGGGGGGCGCTATTTTAAGCAGATGGAGGGAACATTATGCGTAATAAAACATTTGCAGGGATAGATTATTTCCGCTTAATAGCTGCTTTTATGGTGATTGCAATTCACACATCGCCATTGTCAGTCTGGAATGAGGGCATTGATTTTCTAATCACATATTGCGTTGGAAGAATTGCAGTTCCGTTTTTCTTTATGACAACAGGATATTTTGTTTTAGCGCCATATGTGCTTAGCAATTTTAAAAAGAAATCCCCCATCCATAAATATCTTGTTAAAAACATAAGGCTGTATTTAATTGTGACCGCTATTTATATACCTATTTCCGTGTACTCTGGGAATATTCCGCATAGCATAATGGAGTTGATGAAGCAGCTGCTTTTTGATGGCACATTTTATCATTTATGGTATTTCCCTGCTGCGGTTATTGGGTGTATTCTCCTTGCCTGTTTGACAAAAAAATCAATTCTGGCAGCGGTTTACTTTTCCATTATTGCATATGTGATAGGAATATTCGGTGATTCTTATTATGGGATTATAGAAAATGTGCCTTTCCTCCATACGTTATACAATGGAATTTTCTTTGTCAGCAGTTATACAAGAAATGGTATATTTTTTGCTCCAATTTATATTTTGCTTGGGATGCTGCTTGCTGTTCCCGAATTTCATTGTCGGGAAAACATATGTAAATGGGGGCTTGTGCTGTCATCGCTGTTCATGCTGCTAGAGGGCTGGGTTACTTATAGTTTGAATCTCCAAAAACATAATAGTATGTATTTGTTTTTGCTTCCAGTCATGTACTTTTTGTTTCAATTATTGCTTAACATTTCTGGGAGAGTTCCTGCATGGATACGGGGCGGCTCTATGATGCTATATATTATCCACCCTGCGGTCATTATTGTTGTTCGTGGAATTGCTAAAGTAACAAGGCTTACCAAAATACTTGTGGATAATACTTTTATCCAGTATATCTTTGTCTGTATATTATCGCTGATAGCAGCATTTTGTATTCAAGTATTTTTGGAAAGGGGAAATAGAAATGTACCAAAAAGGAAGAGCATGGATTGAACTGAATATTGATAATCTGGTTCACAATATAAGCCAATTTAAAAATATTCTTTCCCCGCAATGTGCAATCATGCCCGTAATTAAAGCAAATGCTTATGGGCATGGTGCTGTTATCATTGCTGATGCTTTGCAGGATTTAGGAATCAAAGATTTTTGTGTGGCGACTGTAAATGAGGCGATTGAACTTAGAGAAGCAGGAATTTCAGGACAATTATTGATTTTAGGATATACTTCACCGAAACAATTTTCTGATTTAGTACATTACAATCTGACACAGACGGTAATTGATTATCCATATGCAAAATTACTAAATGATTATGGACAAGCTGTATTTGTCCACATAGGGATAGATACTGGTATGCACCGCTTGGGGGAAAGAAGCGAAAATATAAAAGATATTTATAAAATCTGGGAGTTTAAAAATTTGAAAATAACGGGGGTTTATTCCCATTTGTGCGTATCGGACGGAACCGGTGATGCAGAAAGGAATCTTACTCTGAAACAGGCTGCAGAATTTAATTCTGTAATAAATTCGCTGCATAGAAAGGGCATCCGTCATTTTAAAGCACATATACAAGGAAGTTACGGCGTACTAAATTATCCATCTTTAAAATTTGATTATGTACGTTTAGGAATCGCACTCTATGGTGTTTTAAGCTCTCCGAGAGATACAATAATTTCTGATATAAAATTGAAACCTGTCCTGTCATTAAAAGCCAGAATTGCGTGTGTGAAACAGTTACACAAAGGAGAAGCAATCGGTTATGGCTTTACTTATAAAGCCGCGAAAGAAATGCAGATTGCCACTGTTACGATAGGATATGGGGATGGTATTCCCCGTGAGTTGTCAAATAAAGGGTTTGTTCTGATAAATGGAAAAAAAGCGGCTATTATCGGACGTATCTGTATGGATCAGCTAATGATAGATGTGACAGGTATTCAAGGGGTGTCTTGTGGAGAAGAGGTTATATTGATTGGGAAAAGCGGAGATAGTGAAATCTTGGCTGCTGACCTGGCAGATAGTATAGACACCATATCAAATGAGATTTTATGCCAATTAGGAAGTCGTTTAGGCAGAGTATCAATAAAAAAAGTATAGCAGATTTTTACCTGGCGAAGGAAAGGGGCGTATTCGTGAATTGCAATGTCTACAGTGTCTATTTGGCGAACGGCTAGGTTTGGCGTATATAATAAGGCTTATCCCATAATTTATCCGAGATTCCCTGTTCCCGGTAGTTTTTGGGAGTTAAGGAAGTAAAGCGTTTGAATATACGGGTAAAGTAGTGAATATCTGTAAATCCGCACTGCTGGACAATTTTTTTGATTGGGAGATCTGTGCTTAAAAGCAGGTGCTTGGCATGCTCAACTCTGCAGCGGTTGACATATTCTGTAAGAGAGATTCCCAGTTCTTTTGTGAACAGAGTGGAAAGATAATTGGGGTTGAGGATAAGGCGGACCGCTAATGCTTTCAGACTCAAATCGGTGTCGGGTTCCATGTTGATATAAGTAATGGCTTTTCGGATGGGCAGGGAAAAGTTTTTAAGATTGTACTGCCTTACCATATTGCAATAACCGGCAATCATAGTCCGGTTAAATTGCTTGCACTGGTTGGCATTTCTAAATTGCTCGATCTGACGAATGTTTTCATCAGAAAATTCACTGATATATATGGGATGGACGCCGGCAGATTCCGCTGCCTTTTGCAGGATACAGTTAAAGGCAATACAGAAATCCTTATGGCCTCTCAGTTCGTTTGAGAGCCGTCTTACAATGGGGGGGTATCGGCAATTTTGCCAAAGGTTTCCAAAGCTGCGTCTTTATTTCCGCAGGATACGGCTTCAAAGATCATATTTTCAGTCTCATAGCGCAGTTCAATATGTCGGAAATCGGGAAAAAGATGTTCGGAAATATGAAAATGAAAGTTTTGATCCTCTGCCCATTGGTCCAGTACAGGCATCTGTAGATGAAAGACCTGAAAGGACTTTTTGTACAAGGAACAGATAGTCCGGAAACCTCTTATGTAGGGCATTTCTCCTGGATCTATCTGTTCAAGAATCAGGTTACGAAGGTACAGGATAGGGATATAATCGCTTCCGCACAAGACCAGGAGACATATGGTATTGTTCCAACAAATGACGGCGGTGGAAGCTTGTCGGCAGGAGAATATTCAAATTTGTTTGATTGGCTGAATGACCAGAAAAAATAAAGCAATTATGCGGGCGTAAGAATAACCGCTGTCAAGAGCCATAGCAGAGCCAATCGTTCGTTGCTAAAACGGACGATCGGCTCTTTTCGATTTCACAGTACGGTTATTATCATCCGGTGTACTCTGCCGGATCTTAACTTCTCCGTAAGAAGCCCCGCAGTAATACTTCCCAATATAGTGGCAACCGCCATCGCGCTCTCCGCCCCTTCATAAAATTTTGCGTCCAGACCAAGCACGGCCCGCACAAGAAAGGGCAGCCCTGCCAGCGTAACCCCCATGACAAAGAAGCGTGAGAAAGCCGCCAGAAGCAGCATCTTCATGATATCCGGCCGCTTTTTCATGATAATACGGATACTGCCGGAAAAATCATTTTTTGCCATCTGTCAATTATAACATGTGCAATCTTAGTCTTTTAAATTTTTTCAGATATGCTATTGATATTAGATATACTGTGTGGTACGATATACAGCAAGGAGGTACAGTATATGAATATTGATGATTGGAAATCCCAAATCAAACGTGGGACACTTGATTTTTGTATTCTGTTAATGATAAGGCAGCGACCATCTTATGGATATGAAATTATCAGCACATTAGAAAAATATCCTATTTTAGCTGCAAAAGAGAATACAATTTATCCGCTGCTCAGACGGCTAATGAAAGAAGAATATGTTTCATCCTCATGGCAGGAAAGTGCCGAGGGTTTGCCGCCGAGAAAATACTATTCCATTACAGACAAAGGGCTTGAATATATTTCTGCTATGTCTCAAGAATGGAATAACTTGTTAAATGCAATCAATGAAATTAAAGTAGAATAAGACTATGGAAAAAATGTTGAATGGAAATAGAATTCATGACATTTACGGCATTCAGAAAGCATTTCACAACAAACAGGTTGTTTCAATGAAACAGACAGATTACAATAGCTGTTATTTGAATTCCATGCTACAGAAATACGATTCTTTTAGAAGGTAAGAAGAAAGATTATGAAAGGAAAATGTATTCTGATATTTATGATCGTTTTGGCAATGGGGATGACTGCCTGCTCAGCGGTATCTACGGAGACTGCAGAAGAGGATGGAAAAGTTTCTCTGGAAGGCGAGAAAAATGTGCTTGCATATTTGGCGGGCGGTGAATGTCGATCATGAATCGAAGATTCATAATCTAATGGCGAGGAGGTGGCGCATTGATCCGTATTGCAATCTGTGATGATGAAAAACACATGTCCGATCATATAAGGGCAATGGCCTCCGATTTTTTCCGTAAAAAGAACAGCGAGATCCGGCTTCGGACATTTTTAAGTGGTGAAGACCTGTTAAACTATGACGGGCAGATTGACATCCTGTTTCTGGACATCCAGATGGATGGTATGGACGGTTTGGAAACAGCAAGAAAGCTGAGGGCTGGTAAGTTCCGCGGCTTTTTAATCTTCATTACCGTACTGAAAGAGATGGTATTTCAGTCTTTCGAAGTACAGGCCTACGATTATCTGGTCAAGCCGGTGGATGAAAAACAGTTTGAGAAGACCATGGAGCGCCTCTTTGCTTCTATGCAAAACGTCGGCGAGGATAGTCTTCTGGTGCAACAGGGATATGAGAGGCGCATCGTTCCAAAGGATGAGATTGTTTTTTGCGAGGTCATAGACCGAAAAATATATCTGAACCTGGCTTCCGGGGAGGTTGTTGATTATTATGAGCGGATCGAAAATCTGGAAACGAAGCTGGACAGCTATTTTTTCCGGTGTCACAGGAGCTATCTCATCAACCTAAAGCATTTAAAAGGATATAAAAACGGAACTGCCTATATGGATAACAACAAAGAGGTTCCAGTATCACGGCTGCGGAGCAAAGAGTTTTCCGGTGTGGTCCTGCAGTATATGAAAAACATATAATAATTTTGCGGTTATCCGGCAGGTCTGCGCATTTACAGGGCTTTTACATTAGGGGGCAGGTAACATGGCTGAGTATTTAGATTTTTTCAATATATACATTCTGGGCGTGATGGAGACGTTCTTCCAGCTTTATTTTCTGGCAAAAATCCTGAAAAAGAAAATGTGGACTCCTTTTTATTACCTGTTTGCAGTAGGTGCAGTGATTACAAACGAGTTTATTCCGAGCGGCACGATTATTGGTTTTGTTGTGTTTGTCTTATTGATTTCGATATGCGGGGCTTTTGCCTGCCATGCGAATTTTAAGGATTCGATTTTGTATGCGACTCTGACAACGGAAATCATGATGCTCTGCAGCGGAATTGTGAACTCACTGATGAGCCTTCAATACCCATGGCTGCCTGCTTTTTTCCATGAGGCAGGAAATATTGCGGTTATGCTGATCTGCGAGGCAGCGTCTTCTTTGCTGAGCGTGTTTTGCTATTGTATAGTATACCGCTATTTTTCCCGGGATGATCTTTATCCCGTGGATGCCCTGTGTCCTGCAGATGCTCCTGATACCGCAATGGGAATGCAGCAGATGTTTCTGATTTTTGTTCCGATCCTGATGATATTTATTATGAGTAACTATATCAAAGCGATTGAATATGACTTCCAGTTTGAGATTCTGGTGGACAAAGGGCCTGCGGAACACCTTTTCAGTCATGGGCAGATGCTGTCCATGTATTTTCTGGGACTTGCCAGCCTGTTCTGTATCTTGTTTTCCTATAAGAAACTGCAGCAGAATTTCCGCCTCAGCACGGAATTATCACTGTTGGAGCAGCAGGAACATTCCCTGAACCAGTATGTGGAGGATGTGATATGTTGTGAACTGTAGATGTAAACATTTCCGGCATACGCAGTATTTTAGCGGAAATGGGGGCATCTGCTAAAATACAACATATGCGGCTGGCTCATTTGTGGTGGATGGAAATTTGCAGATGTTGTGGTAAAGGAAGAAGGTGGTAAATCCTTTTATTTGTATCTGTAAACAGTTTAGCACAAAGAAAGGCGGTTGTATATGGAGATTACATACCATTGGGAAGGCGATTACCTGATCCCTGACCTGAAACTTTCGGATACAGCGGAATATCAGATCGGGAAGTATGGACGGATGCGGAAGCGTTTTTTAGAAGAAAACCACAGGGGCATTTATTCGCATATGCTCCTGTCGGAAACACTTTGGAAGCATCTTGCGGAAGTTGATGAAGAATGCAATGAGATGATGGAAAGGCTTGTAAGGCAGATGGCAAAGAAAGAGGGAGTGACGGAGCAGCTTAAATCCGATGACTGGTTGTGCTGGCTCCAAAAGATAAACAGCATCAGGAGCAGAGCGGAGGAAGTTGTGCTGCACGATCTGGTATATTCCCTTTAGTTTTATTCTGACTTTAAGTTTTGTAGCATGAGGCGCAGAAGATGTCAAGACACCGGCTCCGCCTCGCCTGCGGCGGTCTTGACATCTTCTGCGCCTCATGCTATGGAGTGGTTAAGGGGGAACAAAGTTCCCACATTGCATTAAAAATGCCAATGGCGGTATTATGAAAAAATCAAAATTGGGGATTGACAGGAATCGAAAAATAGCTTATTATTGACAATAAGAAATGGGTTTTTACCGTACAGTGTTTTCACTCAAGCGGGCTGCTCGTTTCTTTTTTTATTGCCAGAATATCATACAGATACTTCCTGCCATCATTCGCATGACGGACAAGCATACTTGCTGAATAAATATTATGTCTTGCTATTTTCCCTGTTTTGTCATCATATACGGGCAATGCAAATCTGATGTTGTAGCGATACCATCCATATACCGCATCTGTTTTGTGCTTTTCTTTCCGGTTTGCTTCATGTTTTGGATTGGTGGCTATTCTTATGAGTTCAGGAATAGCCTGTGAAGCATTTGCCTTAGCCTTTGCGACGGCGCCTTTTAAGGCGATACGGCTTTCTGAACTTGCGTATTCATCGGGAAAATCTGCCGAAATATATATTTTTTCAGAAGTTTCCTCAATTTCGTAAAAATCCCCGATATACTCTTTCAGGTATTCTTCGACAGCCGTCCAGTCATCCCGCACTTTTGCCTTAAAACGGATATCGTTAATCAAGACCAGCTTTTTACCGTCCGCATCGGTTATGATATTTACATTCCTGTTTTCAATCATCTCTTTTGTTTCCTTTCTTCTTTTCCCTTGATTTATAGACATTAAACTGGTTCTTGCACTTCTGGCTGCAAAATTCATTCCCCTTCCGGCTTGCGACAAAGGCTTTTTTACAGTGCTTGCACATACGCATATCACTGTCCTTATCCGTGAGCATGAAAGAAAAGCACATCTGCACCATGACGAGCAGGGAATGGAAATCCCATACGATAACGGGCGAATCCTTTTCAAGCGCGATCCGGTAAGTCGGGGATATGCCGCCGAAAGCGGAAATGCCCTGACGGTACAGGCTGCGTGTCTGTTCATCAATCGTATCATAATCCATGTAATAAAGGAAGCTTGTCATAAAGGTAAATGCCCAGTCGGTAAATTCCTTTATAAGCCAGTCATACCTTTCCGCATATTCCTTCTGTAAACTCATCGCCACAGCCTGCGGTGCATTCCCCATAGCCATTGTGATCGCAATGCCCTTACGGTCAGTCACAGACCAGCCCGATTCCACGCCGTTCTTTCTAAAATCTGGCTTGTCAAAAGGGTAAAAATAGGCGAGATAGTCCTCAGTAGGGAGGGATTCTTCCATTATAAAGTGGTTTTTTGGAAGATACACCGATTCATAAGTTATAAAATCCGCAGTTGTCGGCAGGGCGGTCATAAAGCCGAGGAAACCATATTTTTTGATAAAGTTCAGCACGGCTTCCTTCAATTCTTCTTCTGGTACTTTGTGCATGGCGGCAAGCCCGACATTTATGGCATCAATGACAAGCTGCTCCGCTTCCTGCATGGGACGGTACATTTCCGGTTTTGCATCTTTGGAGACCGTTATGTAGAGAATATCGTCACTGCCTGTCTTATATTCATAACTGCTGTACCGAATCCACGGTGCGCTGGTATGTTCAAATAAATTCTTCATAAAAAATCTGCTCCAATCTATCAATCCTGTCACATCATCTGATGTAATATCTTCTATATTATAAGCAGTTACTCGTTATCAGTCAAGCGTCTGCGATTTCCAGTCAAGGCACATTTACATTCAATGCTTTTGTCTGTTGGGTTTACGTTTTCTTCCGCACGCCATTATCAAGGAAATATTTTTCATCAAGTGTCATCGGCAGGCTGTTTTCTTTCCTGTATGTAAGTATGCCGCCATAGAGTTTTCGTATCTTTTTTAGCGCAGTTTCTCTGATACCCCTGATATTCCGGTCTGACTGTCCAATACTTTCCGCATACGCTGTTGTGGAATAATCACGCAAAAACAGGTAATAGAGCATATTTTTGAGATGCGGCTTTAGTTCCTTCAATATTTTCGATAAATCCACATCCGTGACAAGCTCATGTACTGTTTCGGGATGGTCAAATATAATATCAAGGAAATCGCCCGCAAGTATGAGCTTTCTTAAAACCATGTCATAGGAAAGTCTGTCGGAAAAATATAATTCATCTGCGCCCCATTCTAAAGGGACAGTGGAGCGTCCTATCTCATGGTCTCTTTCTTTCCGTTCCCTGTTAGCGTCCAGTTTATCCCACCATTCAATGACTTTTTGGAAATCATCTTCTGTTCTTGCGCTTTCCTCAATACGCCGGATCGCAAGGGCGCGGGCTTCACGGTGGAGCATATCCCCGTCCGCTTCCGTTATGAAATTCTGTTCCCTGAATGCCGGGAGTTCAGCGTATTTTGGCATTTATGGTCAGTCCTTTATAAAAAAATAAAATTTTGTAGCTGTTTTTTCAAAAACACTTCCGTTTTTATAGCCGTTTTTCTCCTATTAGTGAAAGGAGTAATTCTTTTTGCTTAAAAATCAGTTACACGAAAGGAGGGGCAGGCTATGGGGTACGGGTAAAATAGAAATCCGGTTACTAACTACGGAAGCCAGAAAATTTGACAGTTCTACGAACAATTATAAGTGAAATGTGCGTGATGCGCAAGAAAGGATTGCATAATGGAGGCAGTAAAATTGAATAATGATATGGCAGAGTCCAGTCCTTCTGCGGCTGGCTTTTTTTACCGCAGGATTGGCGGGATACTTTTCAAGGTCAGGGTGTATACAGGTTCGGGGTATGCCGACACACCTGATGAAAAAATATCCCGTCTAATCTGCAACGAAATGATGACAGGAGGCGCAAACTATGGTATGATGGATTCACCACAGATGAGCCAGCCGCCGGAAAGGAGTTCAACATGAACAACAGGACGGCTGGGGACAACAGAATAACAGCTCTTTATGAGCGGCTTTCAAGGGACGATGATCTTGCGGGGGACAGCAACAGCATAGTCAACCAGAAAAAGATGCTGGAGGATTATGCAAAAAATAACGGGTACACGAACACGGTGCATTTTACGGATGACGGATTTTCCGGCGGCAGTTTTGAAAGACCGGGATGGAAGCAGATGTTAAGCCGGATTGAAAACGGCGACATCGGCACAGTCATAGTAAAGGACATGAGCCGTGTCGGGAGGGATTACCTTCAGGTAGGATTTTACACGGAGGTATTCTTTCGGGAAAAGGGTGTCCGTTTTATTGCTGTTTCCAATGGTGTTGACAGTACGAACAACACCAGCAGTGAATTCGCCCCTTTTTTGAATATCATGAATGAATGGTATCTGCGCGACTGTAGCAGGAAGATCACCGCAGTTTTGCGGGCAAAAGGGAAAGAAGGAAAACCAATCACAAGCAATCCGCCATACGGATATGTGAAAAGCCCTGATGATAAAAACCTCTGGCTTGTCGATGAAGAAGCGGCGGAGGTTGTGAAAAAGATTTTCCGTCTGACCGTGGAGGGCATGGGACCGTACCAGATTGCAAAACGGCTTACAGAGGAAAAGATTGAGAAACCGTCCTATTATCAGGCGACAAGACAGAGGGGGAATTTCAAAACCATGTGCGATTTTGAAACTCCCTATAACTGGACGGGCGGATCGGTGGTGCGGATACTGGAAAGACCGGAATATATGGGTGATACAGTGAACTTCCGCAGCCATAAGGAATCCTACAAAGATAAGAAAGCGGTTAAAAACAACAGTGAGGACATCCTTATTTTTCAGGATACCCATGAACCTGTCATAGACCGCAGGACTTGGTATCTGGTGCAGGAATTAAGAAAGACGGTGAGGAGAGTGGATGCCAGTGGGGAAGGAAGCCTGCTGACCGGAAAGCTCTACTGTGCGGATTGCGGCGGGAAGATGCACTACCGCAGAAGCACGACAAGGGCAGGCAGGGACTGGCGGGGGATTCCGAACGGGGAAGTCCAGCACACATCCGCAGGTTTTAATTGCAGCACCTATAACAGCAGCAGAAAAAAGTATAAACAGGTTTGCTGTTCCCATTCCATAAAAGAGGATACGGTAAAACAGCTTATCCTCGAATCAATCCGGTATGCCTTAAAAAGCGTCCGCATAGACGAGGCGGCATTTATAAAAAGTATGCGGAGTGCATCAGAGGTCAGGGACAAAGGCGAAGTGAAAAAGCTGAAAACAGACCTTGCGAAAAAAGAGAAGCGCTTTGCAGACCTTGACTTACTGATTAAAAAGGTGTATGAGGACAATGCAATGGGGAAGCTGCCGGACAGACGGTATGAAATGCTTTCTTCCGATTACGAGAAGGAACAGCAGGAGGTTGAGATTTCTATAAGAGAAATTCAGGAAAAACTCATGCAGTTTGAAGAAGATACGGACAGGACGGAGGAATTTTTAAGCCTTGTCCATAAGTACACCGATATTCAGGAACTTACGCCTGCCATCGTCAATGAATTTGTGGACAAGGTTATGGTTCATAAAATAGAGAAAACAGACGGCGACCGTATACAGGAGATTGAGATTTTCTTAAATTATATCGGGAAGGTGGAGCTTCCGGCACAGGAACTTTCGGAGGAAGAAATGGCGGAGGAAGAAAAGAAACGGAAACGCCGCCGGTACAGCAGGGAATACCAGAAAGCCTACCGCAGGAAGCACAGACCGGAGATCCGGCGGCTGATTGAGGGTGCAAATGCGGCAGACAAGCAGAAACAGATAGCGGAAGCCGGACAGTCAGCAGATGAACTGCTGCATACGGACGGCACGGAACAGGTTGCGGCTATGGTGGCAGGGGAAAACAAGATTATTATAGAAAGCAGCCTTCCGAGCAAAGAGGAAGTGAAGCGCAAGTATGGCAGATAATTTTATTAAAAACAACTATGAAAGTGAGGACTTTTTTATGACAAAAATCAGAGATTACAATATGAACGGAACTATTATACTGGGTGTGGATGCAGGCTACGGGAATTATAAAACGGCAAGATGCTGTTTTCCGACTTTCGTGAGCAGAAGTGACCAGCCGCCTGTCTTTACAAGAAACTATCTGGAATATGAGGGCGGCTATTACACCATAGGCGAGGGACACAAGGACTTTGTTGCAGAAAAAAGCATGGATGACGATAATTATATCCTTACCCTTGCCGCCATTGCAAAGGAACTGAAAGCAAGGGGACTGTCAGCCGCAAAGATACACCTTGCGGTGGGGCTGCCGTTAAAATGGGTGCAGGCACAGAGGGATTCGTTCCGTGAGTATATGATGCAGAACCGCCATGTAGATTATAAGTATGCAGGCAGGCGTTATGCGGTTGACATCGTGGACTGTACGGTCATGCCGCAGTGTTATGCGGCGGTAGCGGAGAGCCTGCCGGATTTTAAGGGAATGCACATGATAGCGGATATTGGCAACGGGACAATGAATGTGATGATACTCAATAATGGTAAAGCGAGCGAAAGTAAGTCGTGGACGGTGAAGCTGGGGGCAAATGAATGTTTTATGGCGATCCGCAATCTTATTCTGGACAGGAAAGCAGAGGAACTTCCGGCGGAAATTATTGAGAATTATCTGCGCTATGGCGATACAAAAGTGGGCGGGGAATACCAGCAGCTTATGGAGGAAGCGGCAAAGACTTATGTGGATAAGATATTTGCGGAACTGAAAGCGCATGGATACAATCCTAATCTTATGAAACTGTACATTATGGGCGGCGGCGCAAAGGTTGTGGAGCTTGTGGGAGATTATGACAGCGATAATGTTACCTTCAACCACGATATACGGGCAAATGCCAAAGGATATGAATACTTCTGCTATATGAAGCTGCGCAGACAGAAATCGATGGCTTCCGCCGGATAAGGAGATGTGTCTGAATGAAGAATAAAAACCACAATATCCGCTTCAATATGGAGAAAGGGGATGAGTGCAGGGCGTGGGAGCTTCTGCACTCCCCCAAGGTGCGGCAGATGTTCAAGTCGCAGAATAAGTTTGTGATAGAGGCGGTCAATGATTATTATGACAGATGCGTGGCAATGAAGAATGATCCCTATCTGGAAACGAGGGAGAAAGAGGACGCTTTTGCGGAGCGTATCGTGGAGGCAGTGGAAAAGAAAGTGATGTCTAATCTTCCGGCGTTGTTCGGGATGTATATGGCGCAGATGCAGGCTTTTCCATTATCCGTTCCTATGGGGGCATATCCGGCGGCGCAGGGCGGCATAGTGTATAGGCAGGGACAAGCTGGAGCCTTGTCCAATGGTACGAATATCCCCAATATAGCAATGCAGGATACGGAAGATACGCAGGGGCAGGATAAACAAGAGGGTGTCACAGAGCCGCCGGACAATGAACTGATTGATTTTGACGCATTTTAATATGTCTATGGGACAGGGCTACGGTAAGCGGATTTATCGTAGCCTTATTTTTATGAAATGAAACGTAAATGTAGCTGCATTTTCATAGCAACAGGAAGAAATGTAGCCGAAAGGCTACAAAATAAGGACAAAGGGCAGCCATATAAGGCTGCATAATAAAGGGCGGGCATTTAAGCCCGCAAAATAAGGGCAAAGAGCAGCCGGAAGGCTGCAAATAAAGGCGTAAATGCAGCCGTCTGTTTTGAAGCTGGAATACCAGTTTTCAGGCAGGCGTTTTTTTGATGTCTGTAAAGCATCTGCTCTACAAACTGCTTTGGAGTAGTTCGGGGAGTGTCAGGAACTAATTTCCGGGGAGGGCGTAAGCTCTCCCCTAAGCCCTCGGCGTTTGAGAGCGAAATACACCCTACGCACAAACCTTCGGTTTATGCTCCGGGGATTTCGCCCTGCCGGGGGCAAATTCACGCAAGTGTGAATTTATACAGTCCGAAAAAACCGGACTGTATTTATCCATGCCGCCCAGAGGACGGGCGCATAGATGGCGCTGCTGCTTACGGCTACATTTCAGGACAGATGTGCAGCATTGCAGAGGGGACTTCACAAAACAAAGCCCCCTGCGGCTGTCAGAAAGCGACAGCCGTAGACTGCCCGGATACGGGCATCGGTTCACAGACAGCCGTCCTATAATGGCTGCTCACAAAAAATGCGGTGGCAGGTTATCCGCCAAAAGAAAGGAAAAGCGTTTATGAAAAGAAATTCATTTATAGAAATGGCAAAGCTGCATGACTTATCAGGGCGCATCACTTATATTTCAAGCCACGCCAAGCAGGAGCATCTCTATGAAGTCTATACAACGGAGCCGGACAGGGCATTCTGGCGGGAGCTTGCCAAATGTAATCAGGAGGAATTTGAAAAAAGCGGCACGAATGGGAAGTGCATTGAGGCAAGGGAGCTGATGATTGCACTTCCGGAGAGTTTTATCAACTATGAGCATGACTATCTTTTGAAAAAGATGGCAGACGAATTTAAGGAAAAGTACGGCGTGGAGTGCTTTGCTGCGCTCCACCACAATAAACGTAAAACGAATCTGCATATCCATATGGTATTTGCGGAGAGAAAGCGGCTGGAACAGCCGACAGAGAAAATTGCCACTCGGAATATGTTCTACAATGAGCAGGGGCGTCATGTGAGGACAAAGAAAGAGATTCTTGACGGAGATGGGAATATCCGTCAAGGCTGTAAAATCATTAAAAAAGGTGAGGTGTATGAACGCAAAATTTTCACTGTCAAAGATGAACGCTTTAAGCAAGAATCTTTTTTAGATGGGGTAAAAGTGTTTTATACGGATTTAATCAACCAGATGGTGCTTGATGATAGGGACAGGTTAAGTATTTTTGATAAAAACGGTCCGTACCTTGCGACAAAGAAGGTTGGCAAAAATAATCCGAAAGCGGAGGAAATCAAATCGGACAATGAAATACGCATGGAGTGGAACAGAACCGTTGACCGTGCGATTGTAAGCGGCGTATCAGAAGCGGAGATTGTGGAGCTTAAAAAGACGGAGATAACGGATAAAGTAAAAGAATCCGTGGAGCAGAACGGACAAAGGCCGGAGCTGTTCGGGGAGATTGTCAGGGCAGCGATTTTGTTGTTAGAACTCCTGATTATGAAAGCCATGCAGAAGGTGATTGATATAGTGGAGAAAGTGATCGGAAATGGTGTCAGTGCCATAAAGGAAACATCAAAAGAAACGGACAGCCGTATCCATGCAGGAGATGATCCAGGATTTCAGCCGGAAAGAAAGGAGATACCATTTCCCATAGATCCGCATCGAAAACTCGATATGAAAAAGAATACAGAATATTCAATGACTGCTTCCAAAGAGAAAGAAAGCATTATTAAACAGGTAAAGGCGGAGCGAAAACCTGTTCTGGTTGAAAAAGAGCAGCCAGCAGAAAGACCGCCGCAGCCAAAACCGTCCGTACTGGCAAGTAAATATCCCCGGCTGAAAGAGATTGAGGGCAGGCTGAAAGACCAGAACAAGGCAATATTCGGGCGTGAAAAACAGAGGGATATGCTGAAAAAAGAATTGTCTGAATGTACGGGCATCTTCAAAGGCGGCAGGCGCAGGGAGTTACAGCAGGAGATCGACAGCTTTGATAATCAGATTTTCAATATGAAAAAGAGGCTTTCTTCTATTGTGAAAGAACATCATTTTGATTCTATGCAGGCATTCTATAAGGAACTTGATGTGGCAAAAAGAGAGAATCAGAATTATGAAGCAGCTTGTGCGGAGTACGAGAAAACTTATGGAGAAAAAGTGGTGGATACTAAGAGCGTCAGAGACAGGCTTAGGCAAAAAGAGAGGGCTATAAAAGAAAGAGAAGCAGGCAGGGTGCATCAGGCAAGGCAAAATGACAAAGGGGCGAGGTAGAATAGGCAGATGGTGGTCTGCTTGTGGGAGAGAGTGTGAGCAGGGACATCCAGTCTATGTTCCAGCATTAGACTTCCCCATTATAACGGAAGAACATTTTCGGGGTTTTCTTTATCATTCCGATGACATCATACCCAGTTTCCTTAACGGAATGTAGGGCGCTTGGAGAGGAAAACCAGCTGTCAAAAAGGACATATTTTGCAGGAATGGCTGCTTTTTTAGCAGATGACAGGAGTTCCAGCATGGCATGTGTTCCTTTCTGCATAGAAAGTGCACGCCGTTTATAACCAACGGTTCTTTTTTCGACAGGCTCTGCTTGATTGATCCAGTTTTTCTTATTTTCAGGTGGAAGAAGCACACTGTTAATCGGAAGGAAAGTACTTCCGTCAGACCATCCAAGCGTGAGCATACGGAAACTAAATTTATAAGTGTGTCTGGCATGGTCATATACTTTTGCAAGAAGTTCCGTTTTTTTTGAACGGTTGCGTTCAAACATAGAATTATCGATGATCAATACGTTGGCGCGGTCTTGTGAATCCAGCGGAAGGATTGCCTCTCTGATGATTCTGCCTGCAAGAATGGTTGTAAAACGGATCCAGTTGATCTGGACCATTTTCATAAAGCGGTATACAGTATCCTTGGCAAAAGCCAGAGTATTTCTTCATGAAATAAGGTTCTTATATGCCTCTGTTTGAAAAAATCAAAAGAAACAGGTACTGAAAGATTTCCACTGCAGGAGTTCCCTTCTTTTTATACGCATTAGCCGTTTTTAATACAGATGAAACATGAAATCTAGTAAAAAATAGTAAAAAATCTTCGGATAGATTTAGAAATTTGTTTATCATTTTGGTTGTTTTGTGTTATACTTTTATTCATAGTGCGAGCTGAGAAATCAGCATAGCTGATTATATAGCAGGAAAATCCTGTCGGGAAAGGTTTAATCAACCGCCCGTACCAAGTCCTTGGAGTCGAAGTGGCAACATCAGATTTAAGCATAGGACAGAGGCAACAGAGCCGAAACGAAAGTGAAGTGATAGAGCTTGCAAATTAGTATGAGGTCGGAAATGGTCGATGCGTTTGCGTTCGTAGCAGACAACATCTCTGTAACCGCTATGGTGAGGGACAGGGGCATCCCCCAGTCCGAGAGCTTGGAGAGGTTGATGAGAAATATATAATACAGAACAGTTGGGGTCTTATTATCCCCCTGGCATAGGGTATGATGTACAATTAAGGGAACAAGAGAGGAAATTAAATGGATAATAGGAAGTCTGAAGTGCTCATAGTACCAAAGAAACCGTTAATAACGGTGGAGGGAAGGGGCACACCTTGCAATGAAAGAATATTGGGTTGAGTCGTATGCGTTAATAGTGCATGTACGGTTCTAATGAGGGGTATGGGGAGCAATCCCCATATCTACTTGAGGCATGAGCCTGTGGTGTTTTAATTGTTTTGAACAACTCAATTATACCAAACCAGATGGTTTCATGCTATTTTAATGCCAGTAATTATTGAATGTTCAAGGTGCATAAACACTTATTCAAGTGCGAAGTTTGAGTATAAAACAAAAATTGGGGGAGGATATGATGTGTTTCATATAGGGATATGTGATGATGGAAAAGAAGTCTGTGCAGAACTGGAAGATATGATTTATAAATTGGGAAAAAAGCATGGGGTAGGGCTAGAAACAAGTGTATGGTTTTCCGGAGAAAGTCTTTGTGATTTTTTAAAAAGGGAAAATACTTTAGATATGCTGTTTTTGGACATAGACTTAATTACCACAGACGGAATTCAGGTAGGTAATTTTATACGAGAGAAAATGAAAAATTTAGAATTAATTATCATATATATTTCATCTAAAAGCAGTTATGCAATGCGGCTTTTTGAGGTGCAACCGATAGGCTTTTTAATTAAACCATTAAAGACAGAAACTGTAGAAAATGTATTTTTAAAGAGCATTCATTTTTACGAATTGAAAAATCAAAAATTTGAGTATTATTCGAAAGGTTATTTTTACAAGATTTCTTTTCGAGAAATTATATTTTTCTATAGCCAGAATAAGAAGATTAATATTGTTACAAGAGAGGGCGAAAGACAGTTTAATGGAAAACTGAAAGAAATAGCTTCAGAATTACCACATAATTTTATCATGATTCATCAGTCTTATATTATAAATTTAGATTATATGGTAGAGTGTTCCTATGAAGCAATCAGAATGCAGGGAGATAATTTATTGAGTATTAGTATTCCATATCGAAAATTAGTAAGGGAACAGATTATGAAATATAAATGGGAGGAAAAATAATGTGGCAGAAATGATTACGGTTTTAAGCACTAACTTATTTAGAACATTCATTCTCAAAAGATTCATGTCAATATTTTTTGAAATAAATATTGAAGAAAAGGGAAAGGAGAGGATATGTTATTTTGTTTTCTTTTCACTGACAGTATTAGTTCATTCGTTTTTTCACTTTCCCGTATTAAACATCATAACTAATTTATTATTGATTTATTTTATTACACGATTATATGTGGGGGTAGAGAAGAAAAAAGTATTGGTTACTCTTTTGATATATGGAATCAATATGTTTTGTGACATTATAGCAGTATATTCCTTTGGTAATTACATGGTAGGTGAAGAAGCAAATGGAATGACAGTATACATTACTACTTTTTTAATACTTATTTGTGAATTTGTTGTAGAGAGATTTTTGGTGAAGAATAAAAGTAAGGATTTTATACCATTTCACGGAAACATATTAATTGCTATCCCTGCTATTAGTATAATGATTTTACTAATATTGGTTATGAACAACCTGAATAGCAGAATGATACTAATTTCTGTAAGTGTTGGGATTTTGCTTATTAATCTATTAATATTTTATTTATATGGTGTTTTAGTTGATGCTTATTTAAAGTTAGAGGAAAGAGCATTATTTGAACGACAGATTGCTAGCTATGCCAATCAATTAAATATTATGACACAAACGGAAGAAAAAGTAAGAACACTAAAGCATGATATGAAGCACCATTTAAATGAATTAATGATTTTAGCGAGGCATCAAAATGATGATAAAGTAATGGACTATATTTGTGATATGCAGGCATATCTTGAAAATCCACATGAGTATATCAGCAGTGGAAATCAGGAAGTAGACAGTCTGATGAATTATATGCTGAACAGAGCAAAGACAGTTCTTAATCATGTTAATTACGAGATAAATATCCCAAAGGAATTGGCAATTCGTTCCTTTGATTTAAATGTCATTGTCGGGAATCTATTGGAGAATGCGATAGAGTCAGCTGAGCAGTCAAAGGAAAGATGGTTGGAACTATTTTTAAATTATGAACGGGGTATGCTTTTTATTCGTGTCAGAAATAGTTATGATAATGCAATAAAAAGAAAAGGAGAAATTTATATTACCACAAAGAAAGAGAAGCGGATTCATGGAATCGGATTGCAAAATGTCAAGAACGTGGTTGATACTTACAAGGGGGATATGCAGATATCAGACAAAGATAATATTTTTGATGTAAAAATTATATTATATGCTTTATTGTAGAAATAGAAAATTTAACAGACACTTACATATTATTGCCTCACATCGTTTAGGTTTACCAGACCTATTTCAATGGAGAGGCTTTTTTTGTACAAATTTCGCCCTAATATATATGAATTTCGCCATTTGGAAAATTAAGATATGAAAATATGATATTATCAAAAAAACAAATGAATCATTATACAAGTGAGGGATAAATATAAAGAGTGTATTGCAAGACATAATCTATATAGTATTTTAAGAGAAATTCATGAAGGAAAGAAGAGAAATGTTTATTGTGCAGCAGGTTTTAAAGCAATATCTATAGATATTGATGGATATATATATCCATGTCATCGATTTGTGGGTGATAAGGAGTTTTGCATGGGGGATGTTTCCACTAATGTATTTGAACATGATGTGATATATAATCAATTATATAAAATTCCGGAAAAATGTAAATATTGTATATGTCAGTCTATATGCTCTGGAGGATGTATGCATGATAATCTTTTGTTAATGAAAAATATAAATATACCGGCAGAATGTAATTGCAAATTGCAAAAGTTTTTAACGGAACAAGCATTAAAAATATATATTTCTTTAACTGATATAGACAAAAAGTATTTGTTTGGGGAGGAAAGTTGCTATGGCGGATAATTATATTTTGGAAATGGAGAATGTCGATAAAATATATGGTTCGGGGGATAGTGAGGTAAAGGCACTGAATCATGTAAGTTTTTCAGTACACAAAGGGGAATTTATTGCTATTATAGGTGAATCGGGTTCTGGAAAAAGTACTTTACTTAATATTGTAGGGATGTTAGACAGACCGACCAACGGAAAAATAGTAATTGATGGGATAGAACAAAGAGAGATGACACTGGATCAGCAAGCAGTATTTAGAAGAGAAAACATAGGTTTTATTTTTCAATCCTTTAATTTGATTCAGGAATTAACCGTTGAGGAAAATATAATTTTTCCCATTTCATTAGGGCATAATAAGCCGGATAGAAAGAAAATAGATAGTATTATAAATAAATTGGGACTGGAGAAAAGGAAACAGCATTTTCCATCACAGTTATCGGGCGGGCAGCAGCAAAGAGTGGCGATAGGCAGGGCATTGGCAACAGAGCCGAAATTGATATTAGCAGATGAACCGACAGGCAATTTGGATAGCAAAAATAGTCAGGAGGTTATTAAAATATTGTGGGAAATATCAAAAGAATATGGCAGAACAGTTTTGCTAATTACTCATAATCATGATATTGCCAAAGTAGCAGATAGAATACTGTATGTAAAGGATGGTTGTGTTAGTGAAAGAAGATAAGTGGAAGAATAATTATTTAGAAATCATATATAAATATTATCGTATGCATAAAAAGAAAACAACTATTACAGTGGCATGTATTGCGGCGGCTATTTGCATGATTACAACGGTATTTAGTTTGGCGGATATTGGAATAGATGTTGAAATACAGGCCGTCAAGAACATCTATGGAAACTATCATATGAAAGTGGAAAATCTTTCTTTTGAAATTACTGATATAGAAAAAATAGAAGGAATAAGTCATGCAGGCTGGTTGGTTGAGTTACCAACAGGAGAATTGAAAGAGAAAGAGTGCAGGATACTATGCGGAGATGCGGATATCATACAGCAGTTTGATGTCAGACTTTTAGAAGGACAATATGCAAAGACCGGAGAAGAGGTTGTTATTGATAAAAAGGTTAAGAAGGATTATGCTTTGAAGGTAGGAGATGTCCTGCCAGTTAGGTTGGAAGGAAAGACGTATAACCTGGACATTGTAGGGGTATGCGATACCTTTTCTTCCCTTACAGCAAGAGATGTGTATGGTCTTTTGTTGTCTGTAGAAGGCGGAAGGATACTGGGAAATAGTTGTGGGGATTATTATATTACATGTCAAAATGTGGAAGAAATCGATGAAGTAAAATGTAAACTTATAGAAGAGTATCATTTGGAAGAAAACAGAATACAGTTAAATGAAATATTGTTGGCAGTTATGGGAAAGGGGAAATCTGTCTTAGCCGCTAATTTATATTTGATAGCGGGTATTTTATTTTGTCTTGTATTTCTTGTAAGTATTCTGATGATTACAAATTGCTTGAATATAAGTGTTCATGAGAAAAAGCAATTATATGGCTTACTTAGGTGTATAGGAGCAGATTCAAAACAATTAAGAAGATGTGTGCAGAAAGAAGGAAAAATACTATGGTGTCATAGTATACCCGCAGGGATTGGGAGCGGGGTGGTTTTGACATGGTGCTGTTTATTATTGCTACGACTTCTTAATAAAGATATGTTTGAAAATATTTTTGTGTTTCAAGTCAGTATAGCAGGGATTGTGATTGGAATATTTACTGGTTTGGCAGCAGTTATGATAGCGACAGTGAGTCCGGTAAGATATGTATGCAGTATTCCGCCATTAACAGCGATAAATGAAGAAACTTATCAGAAAGATATAAAATGCCGAAAAAAAAGAAGGACGATAAAAATTCCAGTAGAATTACTAATTAGCCTTAGACAGACAGGAAGCAATAGAAAATCACTTGGGCTTATGATAGCTTCTTTTGCAATGAATATTGTTTTGATTTTTGCTTTTTCTGTTATGATTAACTTTATTTATGAAGGTTCATATTTTACAAAGCCATATAATCCGGATGCCTCTATTTATAATAAAGAAGGTAAGTACTATATTCATGATGAAGTAAAGTGGAAAATAGAAGAAATAAGTGGTGTAGAAAGTGTTGTTGGACGTAAAGTAAACAATGCAGAATTGGAAAAAAATGGAAATGTATTTTCTACGTTGCTTGTATCATATGACAAACAGCAATTTGAATGGATAGAAAGCAAAATAATTTCTGGGAAATTAAATATAGGCAGGTTATTAGAAGGAGAAGAAATATTAGTTGATGAAGAAAGTGGTTTAGAAGTAGGAGATGAGGTACTGATTAAAGGTAATGGAGGCAATACAATAGCGTGTGTAGTAGGAGGAGTATTAAGGAATTTTCCATATGATTCGGCTGACAGTGTGAGATGCCTGCTTGCAGAAGCATTGTTTCAACAGGTAGTAGGAAATATGGATTATTCCATACTGGATATAAGATTTAGTAAGGGAAATGAGGAAGTATGGGAATTAATGACTAAAATTATACCAGAAAAATTTAGTATATTTGATTACCGACAAAAAAAAGAAGAAAGCAAAAACCAATTTTTAACAATGGCAGTCTTTGTATATGGATTTTGTGGAACTATCATAGCGGTAACTATCTTTAATATTATAAATTGTATGAGCATAAGTGTTTGGAATAATATGAAAAAGTATGGGATGATTTGTGCTGTAGGTGGGACGACAAAACAATGTAAAAAGATAGTAATACTGGAGGCTCTATTATATGCATGTGGAGGTGGGGCGTTAGGAATAGCAATTGGTGTACCTTTACATTATTATCTTTATAGTCATCTAGTTGCTAAGTATTTTAATACCGTATGGAGATTACCTGTTGAAATGATAATTACAATTATTGGAATTACTATATTTACAGCAATTGTATCATCACTGATGCCTTTGCAAAAAGTTAAGGAAATTAACATAATAGAAATAATTCGACAAGTATAGAGAGGAATACAATGAAAAAGAAAATAAGACTGTTGACATTTGTAATATGCATATGGATGATAATCGGATTTAATATTGAGGCTATGGCAGCAAATAATGCTTTAGCAATACAAGTAAATGATGATTTTGGTGAACTGATAAAGATTATTATTGAAATTAAATCGAAAAATCCAGAAAAGGGAAATGAAGAAATAGAAACGCTTATAGTAAGACAGGTTTCTATGAGAAGAGATAGTGGTGTAAGTAATATTTGGAATTCTCTAACGGATACAGAAAAAAAATTAGTCATTAGATATCCACTTGATGCATTAAAAGTAAATACAGCCAAAAATATTGCAACTACACAGACAGAAAAAAAGTTTGGTTATAATGGGCTTGGTGATAGGAGTGATGCATTTAGACATGGTATGTGGAATGCAGAAATGGTTATATTAATCGGAAGTGAGAAAGCAGAAATGTTTGCAACGGCTCACGAGGATAAGGATATTACGGGTTTGGAGGTAGATGGGCATACTAAATTAGAACATAAAAATATGGACATACATAATAATGCAGAAGGTAGAATTATTGGGGAAAATAATAAAACAGCAAGCGAAGAACAGCTAGCAGAAATAATTTATAATGCTGTATATGATGAAAATACTAATTTTATTTGGCTTAATAATTAATTACTAAACTCAAATGAATATTCTTGCTTCAAGAAACCTCCATTCCGGAATTTTGGAAACCGGTGTTCCGGACGCGGAAACCGCCATTGATTGGCTTGATTGTCCTGCATCAGAAATGGAATTCTGGTCAAGTCCGAAGCCGTTTTACGGTGCGTTAGCAGGCTTTACAAGAATGGAATTTCTGATAGTCTATGGAAGCCAATCAAAGCAGAGCAATCGGTTAAATTAAGAGTTTACGATTATAAAAGTTTAAAAACACACTTGACAACACGTCCCTGAAGCGAAGGCACGTTATGACAGGACAAAGTCTTTCCGTCATGACATCAGGAATCACATCGCAGTGGTAAAAAAACTCCTGCAGGGCGGGAAGCTGGAGGAGGCGGTAAGCTATATAGAGGATATGGACGATATGGCGGAAAAAATGTCCTTCCCCTGCAGCACCAACAACCCGGTAGTGGATATTCTGGTGGGAAATAAGCTGGGGATTGCAAAAAGCATGGGGATTGATGTGGATTGTTCCCTCCTTCTGCCTTACCCCTGCAGCCTGCGGGATATTGATATCTGTATTGTCCTGTCAAATGCGCTGGATAATGCTATTCGGGCAGTAAAAAGTCTTGGCACTGCTACAGAAAAATATATCTGTGTGTCCGGGCGGCTTCAGGGGGATTTCCTTATGATGGAAATTGAGAACAGCTTCCGTGGGAATGGAGCGTTCAAAAAAGGAACAGGCCTGTCAAATATAAATGCGGTGGCTGAAAAATATGGCGGCGCCATGAGTATAAAGACACAGGAGAATGTATTTGTCCTCCATGTGCTGCTGATTATTCCACAGCATTCAGAAAGCAGCACACAGCAAATGGATTAAAATGTTACTTTCTACAGCCGAAAAAAGAAAGCTGTCTGTAATGACGGCAACCAGAAAATTTTTTTGATGAGAAATTAACAAATCGGCGGGAGGTATCCTAATTGAATCGCTTTGGTTACAGCTTCGACAGAGGAGGAAACATCAAGTTTTTCAAATATATGCTGTAAATGATTAGAAAGAGTACGTTCGCTGATATAAAGCGTGCCTGCAATCTCTTTCCGCTTTCTGCCGTTAGCTATAAGCAGCAAAATCTGTTTTTCACAGTCAGTTAATTCTTCTAAAAACGGAATTGAACCGTTGAAGATAAATTTTCCCTGCATGATCTGTGAAAGAAAAGCTACCAGCATTTCCGGTTCTGTATTTTTGTTGATAAATCCTTTTGCCCCGATTTTTTTGGCTTCGTTGAGGTATACCGGAAGATCGTATCCGGACAGGATAACAATTTTTTGCTCCGGATGATTGTATAATATCTGCTTTGCTAATTCCAAACCGTCTTCGGATGTTATATTTTTTAAATTGATATCCATAAGCAGGATGTCCGGGGCATCTTCTTCAATGAATTTATCCAATAGGGAAATATCATTGATACTTTTAAAGGTTTTTATTTCCGGGTAGTCTGATAATGCAATTTCCAGACTTTTGGAAAATAGAACGTGGTCATCGACTAATAAAATATTGATAAGAAGCATCTCCTTTCATTGGCAGGTTGATACAGACACAGATTCCATGTGGAAAATTCTGGCTTATACTTACAGTGCCGTCCATGCTGTGCACACGGTCAGTGCTTAATGCAAGGCCTCTGTGCTTTGACGAGTCTGCAGAGGTGAGGCTGTCGGCATCAGCACTTCCATTATCCTTTACGCATAATACTATCATTCCATTATCCTGTGTAAGTGTTATCCATGCTTTTTCTCCCGTAGAGTGTTTATAAACATTCGTGACAAGTTCTTTCAAAAGCCGGTATATGAAAATATCATATGGAGGAACTAAAAATAAAGAGTCCGGGCAGTCAAAAACAATGCTGACGTGGCGCTCAGGAAATGATTGCGCAATATAGGCAAGTAAGTTTTGGTAATTCTCTTTTATAGTAAGTTTTGACAGTAATACAGGATGGTAATTCTGCATCTGCTCACGGATATAAATATTCATACTATCAAGAGTTTCTGTGATTATTTTCTGTATATCAGGTTTTCCTGACTTATACATCATATTTTTTATGGAAAGCAGGTCTTGAAGTATATTGTCATGAAGAAAGTTTGAAAATTCAAGTTTTATCTGCTCTTCCTGCTGTAACTGTGCCAATGCGGCATTGTATTTGCTTTCCATAACCATGTTGCCTCCTCCCTGCCTTAAATTAAAATCCAGTATGATATTGCAGACATAGATTAACACAAACATAGCATCCAACATAAGAAGGAAAGATAACCGGCCGATACCCAGAGTCATTGTAATCAGTCCACAAGTGATAATACCGAAAAGCAGGATCAACATTAACTGAAAACTGCTGAATATGGCTGACAATGGAAAGCTGCGATGCTCTTTCAGTATAATGCCATGAATGCTTATGGAGAAAAGCAGGACAGGGATATACACGCCAAAGTTTGAAAGATTTCCTTTTATTCCTCTTGTGGTAAGACAGTATGCAATGAATAAGACGATTACTGCCACAAGAGAGAGCAGAATGCATTTCCATTCTGCCTTAAGAACAAAAGCAGCTCTTTTTCTATGGTAAGCAATAACAAAAATGAAACAAAGCCAGCTGACCAAAAACTGGATGCCATATAACAATGCAAACACATTGTCTGATATAAAAATGCCGATAAGTGAACAGATACAAGTTCCGGTCAGGCAGAAGTTTGTTACTTTTTTGAATTTATAACCGCTTCCCTGAAATAAAAACATGAGTATGAAATTGATAAAAATGTACCATATAACCGGACTTAAGGCATAAAAAGCAATATTTGTTATAGCGTTGTCCGAAACTGAAAGGAGTATATACCAACTGTCTAATGCCAGCAGACCGCAAAACAAAGAGATAGCTTTATTATCCTTGATGTTGCAGGAACTCACATAAGCAGCGTCTATCAGCATCAGCGATGACAGGAATAATGATACGGTTTTGCTGATGCTGCAAGGCATCTGAATATTTATTTCCAGCCCCATATATATTACAAGCAGGGTGGAGTTTATAAAAAGCAAAAGCTTAAAGATAATACGCTTCATATTTTGCCCCCTTATCTATGCCTAAATTATATCATTTACCTGTGTGCATACAACTAAAATTTTTACATGATTCCGATAGCCTTTGATTTTCCCAAAACCATTTTACAGCAGGTATGGGCAGTCATACAGTAATAAAGCAGATAAATGATCAGTGTCAGCGCAATGGCTAATATCGTAGGGGCGTATAAAACAATGCTGTTCGCCAAAAGGTTCTGCATAAGCGCTGTTTTGTATACTAATGTGGCAAAGATACAGTCTGCCAGTCCGAATAGAAACGGAATGCTGAAGAATGTGATTGCTTGTTTCCTGATGATTTTTTTAATCTTCCTGTTCGTATATCCCATTTTTACGAGGATATCGTAATCGGATTTTGAATCGGCTATAGCAGAAATGTTATTAAAATACAGAATGCTGCCTGTTGCGATAAAGAATAATACCACAAGAAAGCCTATCAGCAGGAAGGTGGAACTGCTTAGGGAAACCACTTCATGTATCCTGTGGGAATTGCCCTGCAGGTAAGGGCTTTTATCCAGATATGCAGACAAAGCCTGAAACAGATCCTCGTTACCTGTTATGGAACTTCCGTTTATACTTAAGACTTTCGTTTCGGGGGCAGCGTTTTCAGATATCATGTTGTATAAACTGTCACTTACAATCAAAGTGCCAACACTGTTCGCAAAAGAAATAGGATTATCTAATGTGGTCATAGTCACAGTGACAGGTATTTCGGTATTGTTTATGAGCAGTGGATAAGTGCTTCCTGTTTCGTCCTTGCCGGAAGCCGGCTGGTATCTTACAAAAATACACTCATTGTTGTTTAGTGCTTCAAATTGTTCCAAAGCCTTTTGCCGCCCCTGCGCTTTCAGAATGGCGGTATAGTCAGAATATGAGATACATTCAAAACCTGCATTCCGAAGAATTTTTTCGTTGTCAGCATCTCCCTTGGAAGTTCCGACACTGTATTCCATGGGAAGCTGCCCGGCAGTAGAAGTGACTTTATAAATATCGGTCTGCAGGAATGTAATATCTTCTCCGGATGAATAGTTGTTCACGATCTCCATGATTGCGGACAGATCGCTCTCCTTTTCAATACGGCACTCAATTTCTGACGGCGCAATGCGGGATACTGCTGCAATCGGATAATACAGGGTCAGAGCCATAACACTTGAAACAGTCAAAGTTGCGGCGGACAGTAATGTGAGCATGATCAGCGTTTTTGAATTAGAACGCATCCGGTATATAAAACCCGGTGAAGTAATGATTCTTGTTTCCGTATAAAATTTCTTCTTATTTTTCTTGCCAGTTTGTACTGCATAAGGGAGAAAAGATGCAATAAAAAGCACTGTTCCAAAAAGAATGAGTGTAAATGTAAGCATTCCAACAGCATAAAACCCGACTGAAAACCATACAGATTTTTCGCCCCGCAGGATGTCAAGGGCAATACCATATCCCAAAATAACAGATACAAATCCGATTATGGAAGGAACGGCATGGAATTTTGTCTGTTTTTCCGCATTTTTTTCAAACCGTACTAAATCCATAAGGGAAGATTTCAAAAGAAATCTGCTGTTGGACAGCGATAATATGATGATAATGGCAAAAACAAAACATGCAGTCTTTACCATAGCATTCAGGTTAAAAAACGGTATTTCCGAATTGTTGACTGTCAATCCCAGTAATTTTGTGATGCCAAACACAATGCCTTTGTGAAACAGACCGCCCAAAAGAATCCCGATTACGAAAGCACCGAAGCAGGAAAGCATATTTTCTGCTGTAAGCAAAGATAGTATCGTGGACTTCCGATATCCTAATAATGCATAAATACCCAATTCCTTTGTGCGCCGGCGCAAGAAGAAACGGTTTGAATATGACATATAAAAAATCACAAATGCCATAAGGAATATAGAAATCGTATTGCACATGGTTTCCACCCGCCCGTCGACTGATATTTTCTCAAGCATAACTTTATTCATGGAAAACGAAGTGAAAGCAAAAAAAATAGTAATTACAAAGGAAATGGACAATAAATAAAGGGCATAAAAGGAAAAATTATTTTTTAGGTTCTTAAGCGCCATAAATAAATGGTTCATGGGTACTTCCCTACCTTTCTGTGTCTAATTTTGCGATTGTCTGTGCAATGGATTCATAGAATGCACGCCTGCCAGCTTTTTGTTTCAATAATTCCTGAATGATACAGCCATCTTTAAAAATCAGGATGCGGTCAGCAAAACTTGCGGCATAAGCATCATGTGTGACCATTAGTATCGTAGTATGGAGACTTTCGTTCGATTTTTTTAGAGTGTTCAGCAAATCTGTTGCGGAACTTGAATCCAATGCCCCGGTCGGTTCGTCTGCAAATAAAATGCTTGGATGTTTCACAATAGCCCTTAGAGCAGAAGCACGCTGCCTTTGCCCGCCTGAGAGTTCACTTGGATACTTATCTAACTGTGCGTCAATACCAAAGCTTTTCGCCAGGCGTCTTATCATGTTTTCTATTTTTTGAGGCGGAAGTTTCTGTAAAGTCAGTGGAACAGCGATATTCTCAAAAATAGTAAGGCTGTCTAACAGCAGATATTCCTGGAAGATAAAACCTAGATTATCCCTGCGGAAATCCGCAGCTTTGGAATCAGTCAGGTTTTTTAGATTGATACCGTTTATTGTAATGCTGCCGCTCGTGGGTGTATCAATCGTAGAAAGAACATTAAGCAATGTAGTCTTTCCTGATCCGGAAGCCCCCATAATGGCAATAAATTCGCCGTCCATTACGCTGAACGATATTTTATTAAGGCTTGGGTGCTGTGATTTTGCATAAATTTTTGTTACGTTTTTCGCTTCCAATAATGTAGCCATTTCTTTTATTCTCCTTTGCTTTTTTGTAACAGTATTGTAATTTGGGGGCTGTAAAAAAGAATGAGTAAATCACGCAGATTTATTGCATGATTTACTCATTCTTTTTAAAAAGCAGGGCGGCAATCCCCAGCATCATCAGCATCAGTACCGCAATTACCTCATTTCCTTTTTCCCAAACTGTGTGATTGACAGGGTAAGCAGAAGAGCGAATACAGCGATTGCGCAGGGAAGGAACGGCATCAACGCAAATGCGGCGTCAGAGGTTTCCGCTGTAAAGTCATGCAGGGAGCAGGACACCAGATAGCCGCTGTAACAGTAGGGATAAGCAATCCAGAGCGGCGTGTTGGCGACCAGAATACCAGGGATAACCAGCAGCAGGTTTAACCCAACGGAAAGCAGAGGCTTTTCAAATAGCACCGTGATTGCCCACATTGCCGCCAAACATGGGAGCATTGTCAGAAACAGCCCTACGCACCATTTCAAAAGATAGAGAACGGGCAATGTTTCGGTAATACCCATCATCGAAGTAGCCGCTATACCGGCGACTGCGAACACCGCCAGAAAGACGGCCATTTCCATGAGCAGATAGAACATCAGGACACAAAACTTTGCCAAGGAAAGGGCTTTGCCGCTGACCGGCAGGGCCAGCATTTTCAGGATGCCGTTGTTCTGTGTTTCCCGCCCCGCAATCATTACGCAGACCACGATCATACTGAACGGCAGCAGGTAGTAGGCGTAGACCAGGGCGCTTTGAATGAACATCGCAGACCATGCGTTGGTGTACTCCGGCGTAAAATACTGGCTTAATGCCGCCACCCCGGAGGCCACAACCAACACCGGTGCAATAAAAATCAGCGGAACGATCTTTGAACGTTTCACTTTCATAAACTCAATGCCGAGCAAATCCAAAAAGTTCATGCGGCTCCTCCTTTACTCATAGCGCAGATTTTTTGCCATCCACAGCCCAAGGCCAAGGAAAAGGAGCGTTTCGACCAGAGCAAACAGCACCACCAGCATATCGGGCTGTGCGCTCATAGCCACCGCAGGCTTGAACATCACAATGAACGGATGCACCATCAAGACCGCTGCGGCTGACGGCGCCAGGGCCATCCCGCTTAAAAAACCGGCAACTCCCACGCCAAGGGGAATCCACATATTTTCAAAGCGCGAGGAAATCAGCACCATAAAAGACAGCACCGGCATGGATGTGAGGAACGAATAGGCTGTAAAGCGGAGCAGCGTTCCCATTTCAAATGTCCCCTGCGGCAGGCAGTTCTGTCCGATTTTCATTAGCGCCAGATTTTCCAGAGTTACCGCCACAAAGAGCATGACGGTCAAGATTAGGAATTTGCAGAGATACATCCCCGGTACGCTCATGGGGAGCATATACATCTTTTTGATTGCGCTGCCCTTAAATTCCAGATGAAAGACCATGCAGGCTGCGACAACGATACCGAACAGGTTCAGTATCATAATCATGCCGTAAAGCTGGGTCAGCAGTACGTCCATCGGGGCCAGCGGAAGATTGAGCAGCGTATCTTTTCGGACAAGGAAGTTGACAAAGGCATAGGCCGCGCCTAAAATACCGACAGCCAGCAGCACCGGGATCACCCCTGTCCGCTTCTCTTTCCGCAGTTCGATCACAAGCGCCCTCATAGCTTTGCCCTCTGCTTTCTGGCGGCGTTGTCCTGCTCCACGATGGAGAGGAACACATCTTCCAGATTGTCAGCGGACATTCCCGCCTGCCTTGCGCTGTGCCGCAGATCATCCAAGCTGCCCTCAAACAGCAGCCGCCCATGATTGAGGATGCCGATGTCGTCCGCCATCAGCTCAATTTCCGACAGCATATGAGAGGAAATGAGGATGGTGCAGTCGTACAGATCAGGCAGGGATTTTACCAGATTGCGAATTTCATGGATGCCGGAGGGGTCAAGGCCGTTGGTCGGTTCGTCCAGAATGAGGATAGGCGGACGGCCCAGCAGCGCCCCGGCGAGGCCAAGCCGCTGTTTCATACCCAGGGAATACTTCTTTGCGAGGCGATCTCCAAATTCGGACAGCCCCACCAGCTCCAGGGCGTCCTCCACGGTGTTTTGACCCAGGCCCAAAATCCGGCGTATCACATCCAGGTTTTCCCGGCCCGTCAGGTTGGCATAGAACGAGGGGGCTTCAATGAAAGAGCCGATCTCCCGCAGAATTTTCAGCCGGTCCCCCGGAAATTGCTTCCCGTCAATGGTGAAGCGGCCCTTTGTGGGGGCGGTCAGCCCCAGGAGCATTTTCATGGTGGTGGATTTGCCCGCTCCGTTGGGGCCGAGAAAACCGTAAATACTGCCCCTGCGGACGTGGATAGAAACATTGTTGACGGAAGTAAAATTTTTGTATTTCTTCGTCAACTGCTTTGTGGTGATAATATAGTCCATAGACACATCTCCTTTCTGCCCCTATGTTACAGCATCAACCTGACTTCTACATTCTCTCGTCCTTACTTTTACCTTACTTTTTCAAAGGGCCATCCATAAAGTTGAACGAGTATGTTATAACCTGACTTTTACACTTATATAGCCCCAACTCCCTACAAAGCTCGAAAACA
>CAJTYV010000029.1 GCA_910584195.1 uncultured Ruminococcus sp.
AACAATTTGTAAACTTTGCCTTATGGGTATTGACCTTTATTTGCAGGTCTTAAAATTTCCCCTCCGATTTGGAGGGGATTTTTACATTATATTGCCGTTTTTTATTTTATTAAATGGCTTTATGATAACAAGTGTACGTATTGATATTTACCATTAAAATTATACACTTTTTATTGTATTTTGTCAATAGCCGGGTCATATAAATTCACAGTTTTTGAATGAGTAAAGCCAAATGATCACGATTTTAACGGAATATGAGAAATCGGTAAGACGATTTGAATTGCTTGTCTATAAAGCTGCCTTTGAAAGACCCTTATGTTATTGTCTCAATTCTAAAAATGTTACTACATAGTATTGCTGTGAAAATTCATAATAATTCGGATAAACATTAAATGAATTTGTCTGAACTCACAATTTATTATTTCAAACCGACTAAAAGTCAATTTTCTATTGACAAATTTTCTGATGTAATGTATAATTAATAAAACCGACTTAAAGTCGGTTTTGGAGGTGAACTATGAAAGGCAATAAAGGTGAAAAAAGAAAACATGAGCTTTTAAAGATCGCATACCGCCTGATTATATCCAAGGGGTATGAGGAAACGAGCATTGACGAAATCATTGCTCAGGCACAAATCGCAAAGGGGACGTTCTATTATCATTTTAAAAGCAAGGAGGAAATGCTTGAGGCGCTTATAAATATGATGATAACGGAACAAACCGAGCGGGCAAAACAAATATTATCGGCTCAGATGCCTGTTCCCCAAAAGGCTGTTGCAGTTATTACTACATTCAGACCCAATCAGGACGAGGAAACTATTAAGGATGCGCTTAACAGGAAAGACAACATTATTATGCACGAAAAAATAAACAGGCGCGTTATTGACGAGGCTGTCCCGATTTTGAGCAAAGTGGTAGAGGAGGGTATCGAACAAGGCATACTGGAGTGCGACAACATCAATGAGCGTGTAAGAATGACGCTTATCATCAGCAGCGATATGTTCGATCATAGGGAATTTACCGCCGCCGATATAGATGTGTTTATTGACACGGTGGAAAAAATTCTCGGAGCAAAAAAAGATACATTCAATTTTATCCGTCAGCTTATAAGATAATATGGAGGTTACTATGGAAAAGGAGATCATTATTTCGGCACGTCATCTCAAAAAGGTTTTCGGTTCGGGGGAGAATAAACAGACGGTTTACTCGGACTTCAATATTGACATCTATAAGGGTGATTTTACAGTAATAATGGGTGCGTCCGGCGCGGGAAAATCCACGCTTATGTATTCTCTTTCGGGAATGGATAAGCCGGATGCGGGTACGGTGACGTTCTGCGGTACGGAAATAACGGGTATGAACAGCGATGAGCTTGCCGTATTCCGCAGAAAAAACTGCGGCTTTGTTTTTCAGCAGATATATCTTATCGACAAAATGAGCCTTATGGACAACGTTATAACAGCTGGAAGTCTCACAAACAAAAATAAAAAGGAGATCACCGACAAGGCAAACGATCTTTTTGAAATGGTGAATATCCCTCCCGCTACAAGGCAAAAAATGCCGTCTCTTATTTCGGGAGGAGAGGCGCAAAGAGCCGGAATTGTCAGAGCAGCTATAAATTCCCCTTCCGTTATTTTCGGAGACGAGCCTACGGGCGCGCTGAATTCAAATAATTCCGACGCTGTACTTGACGTTTTTTCAAAGCTCAACGCCGGCGGACAAAGCGTTATCATGGTTACTCACGATAAAAAATCTGCATTGAGAGGAAACAGGGTCGTTTACATTAAGGACGGCGAAATTTTTGGCGATTGCGAACTCGGTACATATTCCGCGGACGATAAGGAGCGTACAAAAAAGCTTGAAGATTTCCTTGCGAAAATGGGGTGGTAATATGGGCGGTCTTGTTTTGCACAATCTGAAAAAATCAATGGGTTCTTTCGTGTCTTTCGGCATTGTTATGGCTCTTACCGCTCTGATACTCAATACGGCTCTGGTGCTTCTGTTTCAGACCTCGGACGCGTACGATGCGCTGTTTGACGAGCTTAATACTGCGGAAATAAGCGCGGCTGTTCCCTATATGGCGGATAATGACAACATTGCGGGTGACATTGCAGCTCTAAAAAGCGTACAAAAAACCGAACAAAACGAAGCTCTTTTCGCTTCAGCGGCTTTGCAGGAGTTTCAGGGCGCTGAATTTACAATGAATACTTTTTTCTATCGTCTCAGCGATGAAAGAGAGCTTTCCCTGCATAAAATTTCGGAGGAAACTGAAAACGGCGGTGAAATGAATGTCTATATTCCCCTGTATCTTTCCGAGCTTGGCGGTTACAAGGTGGGAGAGCCTATTCGGTACATTATTGACGGTACAGAGTACAAATTCACCGTAAAGGGCATTGTCAGCGAAATGCAGTACGGCAATTACGGCACGGGATATATCGGATTGTATCTTTCCGACAGTGCGTACGGTAAAATTTTGAACGACGAAAATTTTACGCAGGTAAAAGAGTACCTCGTAAAAACAACCAAGAACGCCGACGTCGCGTCCGTAAAAAAATCGGTCGGCAAGATTTTCAAGGATGACGGCATACCTACAATTTCCCTTATGGACAGCGTTACATCAAAGAACAGCAGGACAATGGTTTCAACCACAATAGTGCTTTTTCTGACAGCATTTTCGTTTATCGTACTGTTAGTCAGCATTTTTTTAAGCCGCTTTAAGGTAAAGAACACCATTGAGGAAGAAATAAACGAAATGGGCGTACTCAAGGGATTGGGCTATACAAGTCCAATGCTTATGTTAAGTCAAGTTATACCCTATATCGTTGTGTGCGGTGTTGGACTTATTGCGGGAGTTGCCTTGTCCTACGGACTTATTCCTACAGTTTCCGGGGTTCTTGCAGTTCAGTCTGGTTTTTCATACGCTCCGGCATTTGACATTTCTGCGGCTCTTATTACGGTTGTGACTATTCTTGTTATCGTGTTCATATTTATTCTGACCGCTGCGCGGAAAATTAAAAAGCTTGAACCTATTAATGCGATACGCGGCATTGACCCGTTGAAGCCAATAGCAAAAAACCGTTTCCCTCTTGACACGTCAAAGGGTTCGGTAGGCTTGAATTTGGTACTTAAACAGGCAGGTGCCTCCGTGGGAAGAAACGTGCTTCTTTTTACAGTGACTTTTGTGCTGACAATGCTGCTTGCATTTACAAGCGTACTGCTTTTTAATGTGAACGTCCGTCCCGAAAATTTTCTTACTACTCTTTCCGAGGAGCTTCCCGATGTGAAGGTAAAGGCTGCTGAGGACAAAACCGATGAGCTGCTTTCGCTGCTTGAAAATGAAAAAGTCAAAGCCGTAAAATACGGTATTTCTTCAATGGAGTATGCAGACGGAAATATCCCCACAATTATATGCGAGGATTTTTCACAACTTGAAAATGATATTATATATGAGGGAAGTCACCCGGCAAACTCCGATGAAATTGCCATAGGCAGCGCATTTGCAGAGGATTACGGCATGGGCGATAAGTTTACCCTTACGCAGGACGGTACGAAGCATGAATTCACTGTAACCGGCTTTATCCAAAGCGTCAACAGCAACGGTCTTATAGCAGAAATTAACGATGAGGGATACGCAAAAATGACAGACGTACCATTGGAAACATTTAACCTTTATCTTGAGGACGGTGCGGACATTTCCGCCTTTGTCAAAATGCTGGAATACGATCATTTTGACTGCACGGCAAGCGTAATCAACGCAGCAAAGGAAACTGAAAGTATGCAGATGATGTATTCATCGCTTATAACAATTGTCGCTGCGGTACTTTTTATCATTACCGTATTTATTGTCATGCTCATACTTTATGTTATAATGCGTTCCATGCTCACAAGCCTTAAAACGGAGTTCGGTATATACAAGGCTATGGGCTTCACAAGCAGTCAGCTTATAATGCGGACTGCCGGAAGCATTACGCCCGTTGTTTTATTCGGTGCGCTTGTTTCATCATTGCTGGGAATTTTTTATCTTCCTATGATTTTTAACGGTATTTTCGGCGTACTCGGAGCGGTAAAGAACAATTTTGAAGTACCAGTATTTCTTCTTATTGTTATGGCGATGATACTGACGGCTGTAAATATCATTATCAGTATGATACTTTGCCGTCCCATAAAGAAGATAAATCCTTATTCGCTTATAAAGGAATGATTTTGGTTTGACTCTTAGAACCTGTCTTCACAAGATATTGCACGCATCTTTTCAGCAAATTTTGCCGATCACAAGACAAAAACATGTTTACCAAGCAATATGCCGTTTCACAATTGAATTGCTGATATAATGATATTATGAAGTCAGCATCGTACAAAGCGAGTCTGCGCTTTTTATTACGATGCTGACTATTTTAACAGCACAGTTCACAATGGAACATGGGACGCTGAACTTGTCGATCGAAAGTCCGCCGATCTGTATGAAGATGACAGAGCGGATACATCTGACCAGTACATGATGAAACGAATTTAGTTTAATCGTTAAGAAATCGAGGAAGAATTACTTATGAAATGGAAATATGAAAAAGTTTTCTCAGATGATAAGCCTTTTTTAGAGATAAATCACAAAAATCAAATAGCAGCATAATATATTCATAGAAATCAAAGTTCAAGGAGTGATTAACTATGATGACGATGTGCGCAGTAATTCTGGAAACAAGAAACAGACAGCTTCTTGTTCGTGACAGTAAAACCGATCAGGAAATTGTCGTAAATACACGCTGTAACTGCAATTTTCGTGTCGGCGACAGAGTAATAATTTTTCACAACGGCGCAATGACTATGAGTATTCCTCCGCAGATAAGTGCAGTAAGAATACGAAAAGCGCCGTTTAATATTTGTTTTTAAATATATTTAAATGTCCGTTTCTGATGATTTATCAGAAACGGATTTTTCATATTCATGGGGGTTAAGAACTTGCCGTTACAGTAATCAAATTGAATACTGTAACAGCTGTTCTTATATTTATATAGATTTCAAAAAATAATCATAAACCATATTACATTCATCAAGTTCGGGGTGAAACGCAAGAGCTATCTGATTTCCCTCTCTTGCAGCAACAGCTTTTCCGTCAACTTCGGCAAGTATCTCTGCGCCGTTAGTTTCCGAAATGTACGGCGCACGTATAAACGTCATGGGAATATTCCCCACGCCTTTCATTTCGGACTGCGTTCTGAAGCTACCAAGCTGTCTGCCGTAAGCGTTTCGCCTGACGGTCATTTTCATTGTTCCGAAGTGGACTTTATTATCATTTTCGATACGTTTCGCAAGAAGTATCATTCCTGCACAGGTGGCAAGCACAGGCATTCCGGCGATAATTTTATTACGCAGCGACTCAAATAAATCAAGCTCATGCAGAAGTTTTCCGATGACTGTGCTTTCTCCGCCGGGAAGTACAAGTCCGTCAAAATCACGCTCAATATCGCACCTCTGACGAATTTCAAATACCTCCGCGCCGCATTCTCTAAGTTTCTTTTCATGCTCAATAAAATCGCCCTGTAAAGCAAGTACGCCGATAACCATTACTTGCCTCTTTCTGCCATAAGCAGGGCAATTTCGTCCTCATTGATACCGACCATAGCTTCGCCCAGATTCTCCGAAAGCTCTGCAAGCATTTTAGCATCGTTGAAGTTTGTAACGGATTTTACAATTGCCGCCGCACGTTTTTCGGGATTACCAGACTTGAAAATTCCTGAACCTACAAACACGCCCTCTGCTCCAAGCTGCATCATCAGCGCCGCATCAGCAGGAGTTGCAACACCGCCTGCCGCAAAATTTACAACGGGAAGTTTTCCGTTCTCATTTACAAATTGCACTAACTCGTAAGGCACTTGCAAAACCTTTGCCGCATCGTATAATTCGTCTTCGCTCATGGACTGCAAACGGCGTATTTCGGCATTCATCATTCTCATGTGGCGTACAGCCTGAACTATATCTCCCGTTCCCGGTTCTCCCTTGGTTCGGATCATAGAAGCTCCCTCGCTGATACGTCTGAGAGCCTCGCCTAAATCCTTTGCACCGCACACAAAAGGCACGTCAAATTTTCTCTTATCAATATGAAATCTGTCATCGGCAGGAGATAAAACTTCACTTTCATCGATGTAGTCGATCTCAATCGCCTGCAATATCTGAGCCTCCGCAAAATGTCCGATACGGCACTTCGCCATAACGGGAATTGAGACAGCGTCCATTATCTCCTTTATCATTTTCGGGTCGCTCATTCGTGACACACCGCCTGCCGCTCTGATATCGGCAGGTATCCTTTCAAGCGCCATGACTGCGCAAGCTCCTGCGGATTCGGCAATCCTTGCCTGTTCAGGTGTTGTAACGTCCATGATAACGCCGCCTTTGAGCATCTGGGCAAGTTCCTTGTTTAACTGATAACGATTGTTTTCCATAGCAATTTCTCCTTGAAAAAAATTATTGAATATGATATAATAATAGCACAGAACTGACAATGTCACAATATTCAGTTTAAGTTTATTTTATAAGGTCGGTCTATATGCTTACATTTCAGATAGATAATACGAGTAATATCCCGATATATCAGCAGATATACAACTATATCAGAACGGAAATCGAATCGGGTAATCTTAAATCAGGAGAAAAGCTGCCCTCAAAAAGAGCCTTTGCATCACATATGAATGTCAGTGTGGTAACAGTTGAAACCGCCTACGGTCATCTTCTTTCGGAGGGATATATCCACTCAAAGGCAGGCAGCGGATTTTATGTTGAGGATTACGATATATCCGATGAAATTAAAAAAATTCCTGATATTTCAATCAATTGTGCGGACGTAAAATATGATTTTGGCACAAACTCGGCAGATACGTCATTATTCCCATTTTCGGTATGGGCAAAGCTGTCCCGTGCAACTTTAAATGAGAAAACAACTGACCTGCTTAATTCGTGCGATTTCAGAGGTATTTACTCTCTCCGCAAAGAAATTTCGCAGTACCTGCACAAATTTCGTGGAATGGAAGTCTCTCCTGATCAAATTATTATCGGTGCAGGCTCGGAATATTTGCTCGGACTAATTATTCAGCTTCTTGGACGTGATATGGCTTACGGCGTGGAAAATCCGGGCTACCGCAGAATTTATGATATTTTCAGTATCAGTGCATCAAGAGTTTTTCCTGTTCCTATGGACGAAAAGGGAGCAAGCGTTTCGGCTATTTCCGGTTTTGGCATAAATGTTCTTCATGTTACACCGTCACACCATTTTCCCCTTGGAATGACTATGCCGATCGTTCGCCGTCAGGAGCTTCTGCAATGGGCGTACTCAAAACCCGAACGATACATAATCGAGGACGATTGCGACTGCGAATTTTGTTATAAAGGCAGACCTGCACCTGCCCTGCAAAGTCTTGACAAGCAGGAACGTGTCATTTATCTCAATACATTTACAAGAACTCTTGCACCGTCTATACGTATCGGCTACATGGTTCTGCCCGAACATCTCGCTGAAAAATTCCGTTCACGTCTCGGATTTTATTCCTGTACTGTTCCTGTTTTTGAACAGTACACGCTTGCGAAATTTATGGCTGAGGGATATTTTGAACGCCATATAAACCGTATCAAAAAGGTGTACAGACAGCGGAGGGACACGCTGATAAACTGCATAAAAAACAGTCCTCTGAAAAATCATGCCGTTATTTCGGGCGAGGGCGCCGGTTTGCATATAGTGCTGAAAGTTGTGAACGGAATGTCTCAAAATGAACTCGTTTCTTCAGCTTTGAATGCAGGAATAAAAATTCATGGATTGACTGAATATTATTCTTTCCCCGATTCAAATATACCCGAAAACAGTCTTGTTATAGGATTTTCCGGTATTGATGCCGAGCAAATAAAAAAGGCTTTCAATTTATTAATTTGAAAGTCTCAGCCTGTCCAAAAAACTCGACCGCTGCTCTGGAATCGTGGTTTTCAGACAGGCTGAAAGGAGCGATTTTTCGCTCCTTTAGTATTGTTTTTTATAATCAATGTTTGCCAGTTTGGCTTGCCTGCACAGATCACTTACCTGTAACTTATACTGTTTTCCATCCTTTATAAAGTGAGTTCCGCATTGCCGAAATTCAAAGTTGACATTCTTTTGAACACATTGCTCTCGAATATCCAGCACCCAAGCATAATCAAGCGGACGAGCATAATAATCCGACTCTCCGCCAACCACAACTAATTCTATATCCTCCAGATATTTTATTAAATTGATTTTTTCAAGCAAAGGCTGTGCTGTAATACATTTGTGTTTGATTGGAAGAGACTGAAACACCGACAGCTTTCTATCGGCATTATGTTGATTTTCAATAGTACAGCATACAACAACATTATCATAACCATCACCCCAATCATCGGGAATACAGTCCATAAAACGTTCAATACGCTTTGTAAGAAACAAAAATGTACAGTCTGACCGTTCTCGTATCATAGACCAACATTCTCCTCGCCACATATCAGCTTCTTCAATCAGAAAATCAGTAGAAAAGCATAGATAAATAATTTGGGATTTCATTTTGTAGCTGCCGTTTTTCAGCTTCTCAATCGGCTTGTAAAAATCCTTTGTTTTCACAATGTTGTTTGTATTAATATTTCTTTTTATATCACCTTTATGAATATAGCAGTGTAAGCACCCATCGCTGCATTTTTTACAGCCTCTCCAAGGATTCCACATAGCCATGGTCAAATGCCTCCCTGAATTATGATTTATTTTAATTAAATATATTATAAATTCTCTTGAAACTCAATTGATAACGGACGTAATTTTTATGTTTTATTTTCTTAATATCAAAAACCAATCAAGAGATCTTGTGTGTATGACCGCAAGTGAATCAGATTAACAATATTCCAAAATCACCGTCACGGCTGGAAATTTATCGTCAGATGCGTAATGTTTTGAATGTATAATGGGTATGCTCATGCCTGCCCTGTACATAAAATGATAAATCAGAAGTAATGCAAAAACTATTCATCAATTTTGGTGCTGGTGCAGATAATCAACAGCATAATCAAGCTCATAGTCATTTTCTGAATCACTAAATATCAACATAGCCGCATCATAATCCACAGGTATTCTTAAATCAAAACCCACTCTTGCCTGACGGTCAGCAGTCACTTCAAGAATTTCATTGTTTTCATCAAGTGAATTGATTATGGGATAGTATACTTCAAACATATCATCTGAAAGGTAACAGCATCCGCCCACTGTCTGGACAGAATTGGAGGACGAAGTGATTCCCATTACAGTTACATTCGGGCACTGGGACAATAGATGTGTGAGAACATCACCTGAACTGACACAAGCATCATTCACAAGCACTGCTACAGGAAGTTCCTTCCATTTGCCTTCATCAAAAGTATGAAATGTTGTAATTGGTATGATATTGCCATTCCTTTCGATTCCGGTTTTATTTGTCAGTTTTCTGTCAGCAAATAAAGATGCCACAGCATCGCCTATCTGCTCATATCCTCCGCCGTTATTTCTAAGATCTATCACAAGGGATTTCATGCCCTTGTCTGAAAGTTCCTGTAATTTAGTATCAATTTCTTGATAAATCTTTTTATGTTTTCCGACAGCATAGGTCCAGATATCATACATTTCATCTCCGTAATGTTCTTTTGTAATCCGGAGATAACCAACATCATCGTTCAGCATTTTGCAGGAAAAATTATCATCTGCAATTCTGTTCCGGCTATAAAAATGATTCAGTACTGCTGTTTCTCTCTCTTTATAATTTCCCATGGAATTAAGCTGTACATTTTTAGTGCTGCCATCATCAGCAATAAAAGTCACAGTGATAGTTTCTCCGCCCTGACCGGCAAGAAATATAGGCTTCATTAATGCTTCATTTTCCAACACCTCAAACTGATACCAATAATCGAGACAACGTACATTCTGCATTGCTTCATCAACAGCAATACCGTTCCATTCTTTTATGACAGTACCATTATGGATCCCAACATTTTCAGCCTGTGAATTTTCTTCGACCATAACAGCAATTGTATCACCGCTGCTGAGCTGATACATACTCAGCCCGTAATCATTTCCAACAAGTTCCTCCTCAGCCTGACTTAATATATTGCTGTTCTGTAAAAACCAGATGTGTGAATCATAAAACTCATACTGATATTCCAAAAGAACCTTTGCAAATGCTTTTTTATCGTTATTTTTCTCCGCTTCTTCGACCATAGGAACAAATCTTTCTTTAAGTCTCTCAAAGTCGATATCCTTATAATTTCTGCTGACATAGCTTTCTGACATCGTATCTATCATACAAGAAAAGGATTCTGCCCATCCAAGCTTTGAATAGTCAGTAACATAAGTATTCTGTACTAACAGTACGATAACGACAAAATATGTAACAGTTCCGCCGCACATCATTAAGCCTTTTATAACATTTAAGATATGGAATTTCTTTTCTATTTTGCTGTCAGGAATCCACATAGTTACCGACAGCATCAATAGTATCAGACAAAGTAAGCCGCCCCTTAGAATAAAATACTGATAAGTTGCAGGATGTATATTTATCACTGCATAGACAATGCACAATATTAAAGGCAGAAACCCTGCGCATCCCCGTATTAGCCGTTTCTTTGGGCTATTGTTTGTACTTTTCTTTATGATTGGTGTTGCAATAAACCAAAGAAGAGTAAGCAGCAGAATTAACTTTGTCCATTTTTCAGTACTGACTATCATAAGAACAATTGAGGCTATTAAATTCATTTTGGTTCTCCATATTAAGAGTTTTAACGCAGCTCATCCGCGTAAATTACATAAGTTTTTTCTATATTATATCATACTTGCGTCAATATGTAAAGAGGTGCATCTCATGTTTTTCAGCCTTATTGTAGCACTACAATCCTATGAATAGGTTCTAAAGTACACGTATTTACAAAGCGCTCATTATATGTTATAATATAATTCAGGTGAAAGTTAAGGAACCTGCGGAAGCTGAAAACCACTGCTATATTGATTTGTATGAGATAAACTGTGGTAATTTTACGTGTGCAGCTGCGAGCATAATTTTGGCGAAAAAGTAAAAACATACCGACATGCAGAGCTTTGAACAGTTGCTCGCAGAAATACATATGAAAAATATACATAATGATGGGCAGACTTTTAGAAAGAAGTGAACATTATGAATGAAAGAATTTTGATAACCGATGATGAAAAGGAGATAGTGGAGCTTATTGAGCTTTATCTAAAAAACGAGGGATTTGAAGTAATTAAGGCATATGACGGAACTACGGCGATGAAATATATTTCCGAAGAAGCTGTCAGTCTCGCCATTCTGGATATAATGCTTCCAGATACCGATGGATTTACTCTGTGCCGGAAAATACGCCAAAGCTTTACGTTTCCTATTATCATACTTACGGCAAAATCGGAGGATATTGATAAAATTACAGGTCTTACGATTGGAGCGGACGATTATGTTACCAAGCCTTTCAATCCGCTCGAACTGACCGCCCGTGTAAAAACTCTGCTCAGAAGGTGTACTCTGTATGATAAAAACGGAAATTCTTCATGCGAGATCAACATAGGCGGACTGACGGTATGCAAAGACAGCAGAAAATGTACGCTTAATGGTAAATCCCTTTCCCTTACTCCTACCGAATTTGACATTCTGCTTTATCTCTGTGAAAAACAGGGAAAGGTAGTATCTTCCGAGGAGCTTTTTGAAAGCGTTTGGAAAGAAAAATATTACGACAGCAACAATACCGTAATGGCTCATATTGCAAGACTCAGGGACAAAATGGGTGAAGTTCCGCGAAAGCCAAAATATATAAGAACCGTATGGGGAGTGGGGTATACAATTGATGCGCAATAATGTTCATGCCGTAAGAAGCAGCTTATCGCGCCGCCTTATGTTAAGATGCGCTGCTGCAATGACTATCTGTATGTTTACAGTGATTTTTTTGATTTTTTTCGCATGGGTGATGTGCCGTACAAAATACTGGTACGATTATGAAATTACATATCGCATCTTGTATTGGGTACAAGATCATATCGTTATAATTGCAGGGACGCTTATTGCCGGAGGATGGCTTTTGATTTTTATTTATTACGTGCGTAAGTCTTTGGGATTTCTCGATGAAATAATCTCTGAATCTGAAAAGCTTGCAATGTCTGAGCGGGAAAAAATAAATTTATCTCCCGAACTTATTGACGTACAGGATAAGCTGAATATGCTCCGTGAAAAAGCAAAAAATTCTGCCGCTGCTGCAAAAGATGCTGAACAGAGGAAAAACGACCTGATAGTTTACCTTGCCCACGACCTTAAAACTCCTTTAACAAGTATAATCGGTTACCTTGCGCTTATGTATGACGAACCTGATATTTCCGCCGAATCAAGAGCAAAGTACACCGGTATCGCGCTTGAAAAGGCGCAGCGGCTTGAAGAGCTTATAAATGAATTTTTTGACATTACGCGCTTCAATCTTACGCATATTTCTTTGGAAACGGAAAATATCAACTTCACGCGTCTGATTGAGCAGACCGCTTTTGAATTCGAACCGATCCTTGCGAAAAAAGGATTATCCTGGGAACTTTCTGTAGCAGAAAATATACAGTTGAAATGCGATCCCGATAAAATAGAAAGAGTTATCGACAATATTATTAAAAATGCAGTAAGCTACAGTTATCCTGATACAACTATAAAGCTGAAACTGATAAAATCCGAAGATTCGGTAATTTTTTCAGTTGAAAACAAAGGAAGAACTATTTCACAGGAAAAGCTCGGCAGAATTTTTGAACAATTTTTCCGAATTGATTCATCGCGCGGAACGAAGACCGGCGGCGCGGGTCTTGGTCTTGCTATTGCCAAAGAAATCACAGAGCTTCACGGAGGAACAATATCAGCCGAAAGCAAAGACGAGAGGATCAGGTTTACCGTTTGCCTTCCGCTGTAAGAAAATCGTAAGATTTTTGTGTAAAATTATCATATTTTCCGAATCAAAAATAAACACATAATTTACTTCGCTGTGGTAGAATTATATCATACCGCAGCGGATTTTTATTTATGGAGCGATAATTTTATGAAAAAACGAAAAAATCACATCTTTCTCAGCTTAATAATTACGTCTGTCTGTATAATTACTGTTGCTATTACTTTTTTTATACGCAAAGAAAATAATATTGATTTACCCCATATCACGTATATTTCAGAAAACAATAATAATGTACCGGAACAGCAATGGTATCTGATATTGGTAAACGAAAAAAACAGTATTCCGAAAAACTATAGTTTTGAACTTACAGAGCTTAGCAACGGAAGAAGCATTGACAGCAGAATTTACCCCGAACTTCAAGCAATGTTTGACAATATGAGAAGCTCCGGTATTTATCCGATAGTTGGAGAAGGCTTCCGTACTGCTGATGAACAGAAGCAAATGATGTCCGATAAAATAGATGCTTACATAGACATGGGATATTCCAGAAGAGAGTCAAAAGAACTTGCTGAACAGGCAGTCGCAGCAGTCGGAAACAGTGAACATCAACTTGGGCTTGCTGTTGACATCAATGCCGATGAAAGCTGTTCAACAAATGAAGAGGTCTATGAATGGCTCGCGCAAAATGCATATAAATACGGATTTATTCTGCGTTACCCAGCTGATAAAACAGATATTACCGGCATTGAATATGAACCCTGGCATTACAGATACGTTGGCAAAGAAGCGGCGGCAGAAATATTTTCTCGGTGTATATGTCTTGAAGAATATCTTATGAATTAAGGAAAAGCCGTCAGGTGTTCTTTGTGCGGTGTTGCTTTAAGTTACCGAATCAGGCTCCGAAAGCTTGTTTTTGCTGATTTTTAAAAATTGAAGTGACCTCCAAAAATTTCCAGTGATTAGCTTCGGAAATATTGTCCATAATAATATCATCAAATTTTTGGGAGATATTGTTATGGCGTATAATAAGGTCGTTATTTCAGGAATAAACACATCTGAGCTTATCGTGCTCAAAGAGGAGGAGAAGATAAGGCTTCTCAAAGAATATAAGGAAACAGGCAGCAAAGCCGCAAAGGATGCTCTCATAAATGGTAATCTGCGGCTTGTTCTAAGCGTAATACAGCGTTTCACAGGCAGGGGAGAGGACGTTGACGATCTCTTTCAGATAGGAGTGGTGGGACTTATCAAGGCTATAAATAATTTTGATTTAACAAAAGAGGTAAGATTTTCCACATATTGCGTACCCATGATAACCGGAGAACTCAGGAGACATCTTCGTGATTTCAGTCAGATAAAAGTAAGCCGTTCTTTGCGTGATCTTGCGTATAAGGCTATTCAGGCGAAGGAACGGCTTATACTGAAAAATCAGCGTGAACCGAATATCGAGGAGATCGCAAATGAAATAGGGGAAAAACGTGCGGATGTGGTCATTGCTCTTGAAAGCATAAGCGACCCGATCTCTCTGTATGAGCCTGTCTACTCCGATTCCGATGACAACATGTATATAATGGATCAGATAGGAGATAAAAATGACGTTGACAGTTGGATGGGGTCTATCGCAATTCGGGATGCAATAAAATCTCTCGGCGACCGCGAGCGAAATATACTGTATCTGCGGTTTTTGCAGGGAAAGACACAGGTGGAGGTCGCTAATGAGATAGGAATATCTCAGGCTCAGGTATCCCGCCTTGAAAAAAGCGCAATAGCACGGATAAAAGACAGCGTGTAAAATTAGTAAAGTAAAGAACCTGTACGCATAGAGATTATGGTGTACAGGTTCAAAATATTTGCAATTTTCAGTAAAAAATGTTATAATATTATTGTAGAGCCTTCAATAATAAAAAATATTTAGGAGATGAAAAAATTGAAAGCAAATAATTTTATAGCATTGACAGCAGCGGGAATTATCAACGCCTTTGGAATTACTTTTTTCCTTTATCCGGTAAACTTATATGATTCTGGCATTTCGGGTACATCGATGCTGCTTGCTCAGATAACTCCACAGTATTTAACGTTGTCTTTGTTTTTGATACTGCTGAATTTTCCGCTTTTTTTGTATGGTTATAAGAAAATGGGAACGATGTTTACGGTTTATTCCGTATATTCGGTATTTGTTTATTCATTGACATCCTGGCTTATAACCGATGTTTTCCCTGTAGATGTAAGCATTGCGTCTCCGCTGGCTGAGCAGGATCTGCTTTTGTGCGCAATATTCGGCGGATTGATCTCAGGAATCGGCAGCGGTCTTACAATACGTTTCGGCGGAGCGATAGACGGAATAGAAATACTTGCGGTTTTGTTTGCAAAAAAACTGAATTTATCCGTTGGAATGTTTGTAATGGGATATAATGTTATCCTTTATATCGCGGCGGGTATTATAAAGTCCAGCTGGATCCTTCCGTTATATTCAATAATTACATATGCCGCCGCACTTAAAACTGTAGATTTTATAGCATCGGGTCTGGATAAAGCGAAGTCGGCAATGATCATAACAAACAAGTCGGCAGAGATATGCGACGCTTTATCGGCAGTATTTGGAAACGGAATAACCATAATCGGCGCAAAGGGGTATTATTCGGATAAAGAAAAAACTCTTATATATTTTGTTGTAAACCGTTTTCAAATAAATAAGGTAAGAAATATAGTTCATGAACATGACCCTCATGCATACGTGACTATCACAGAGGTTTCCGATGTTCTTAGAACTGAGCAGTACGGCGAATCCTAAGAGCGTTTATGCACTATAATCTGTTTTTTATAAAAATTCAAAAGACGATAATCATTATATATATTAATTTCGGTAAAAATTGTTCAAAATGAATACTTTATTTAATTGACATTTGAAATATTTAGCAGTATAATATAACCATAGAAGATGTTCCTCGTTTCTTAGGCGGAGAATATCTTTCGTAATTTGTTTGCTTGTTGGAAGAATGGCTTTGAATCAGAGAGATGTACCATAAAATTATAGTCATCAGAAAGGATTTTAATTATGCTCGGAAAATATTTAAAATGTATAGGTGCGGCGGCAATGAGTGCAGCAGTTTTATGCTCGGCTTTTACTGCGTTTACTACGCGTTCATCGGATCGCGCGGCAATAGTTTCGGCAAATGCTGCGGAAAATCTTACTATGGCGGATTTCCCCGAAGAGTATAGGTATGCTGCTGATTGGATATGGAATAACCGTATCGTCAGCGAGCAGTCTACTGCTCGGCGCAACACGATTTTCGATCAGATAGTATCCGGAAAAGGAACTATCAATTATGTGGTAAGATGGCAATCTTATAAAACCATAACTTATGAGCAGCGCAAAAAATTTGAAACGCTTGTAAGCGACAGCATCAACGCATGGGCGAAATGGCTTGTAGGCTATGAAAACTGGCCGTATGACCATATTGACGTTAAAATTGTAGGTTGGGCTGTTATTGACAAGAATTGTTTGTTGGATTTGCATGATGACGAAACAGTTTATAACGATACGGAATTTTATGATGCTCAATACGATACCTCAAACGGATTTGAAACAATACCGGATAAACTTCCTAATGCGCCGTCCGAACTTTCGCGTTTCGACCACTTTTCCGATACGTCATATCAATATCCGGGCGGACTTGATAAACGGTTCGACATGTATCTCTGGGCAACTCAGGGTTTTCCGTCAATAGGCGGCTGCGGAGGAGACTGGGGGCAGCAGCTTTCAGACGATGCATACATTAACATGCTTGACGGTACTGGACTTCACGTTTTGGAGCATGAGCTTGGACATGGATTCGGTATGACTGATTTTTACGGCGGAGAGGGCGAAAAAGACGGATTTCCTCCGGGAGGTTTTCCGGGAGGAGAAAATTCGCTCATGATGGCAGGATCAGCGGCAAAAATTACAGATTTTGACGGCTGGATGCTGAGATATATGTGGTCGCAGATAAAGGATGAGGAGGGACGTTTCATTATAGAAGCTCCTGTAATTCCGTCAACTACAGAACCTACTGCAACAGCTGCGCCGACAGAAGCCGTTATAACCGAAACCTTTGACGATACTATTACCGAAGTCGGAAACGGATATATCGTGTTTGAAAGATACGGGAGGTTCGAATGCATTGAAAATTATTACGGTTCGGACGAATCAAAGAACTTTTCAAATTATGAGAAGGGAGATGTTGTTTCGGTAACATTAGGTTATAACGCGGGTTCCCGTGAGATCGTCAGCGTTGATTCTCTTACGCTGCTTGAAAATGTACGAAAAGAAAAGGGCGATGTGAATCTTGACGGCGAAATAGGAATATCAGATCTTGTTATGCTGAGTAAGTATCTTTTGGGTGCGGAAACGTTTACGCAGGAGCAATATGATGCTGCCGATATTTCTGACGACGTCGCTGTTGACGTATTCGATTTGACATTGCTCAGAAAAAAGCTGATATGATCGTGTTTTAAAGCAACATCGCACAGAGTTGTTGGAAAGATTATATGAATACAAGTTCTAAAATTCAATTCCCTTTCTGGCGCTGATCCCCTTTGTATAAGGATGTTTTAACGCGTTTATTTCGCTTATATAATCAGCGGCTGCGAGAAATTTTTCTTCGGGTTCACGTCCTGTAAGAACAAGCTCGCAGCTTTTTTCTTTTTCAAATACAATTTTTTCCGCAAGACTTCGGTCAAGCAAACCGTGATTATATGCGCCGAAAAACTCGTCTATAATCAGCATATCAAATGTATGCGCTTTCATTTTTTCATATGCTTTTCTCAGCAAAGCGTTATGATGATCGCTAACTTCGTTTTTTGTGATTTTACTCATTTCGAATGTGAAGCCGAAATCTTTTGTGAGCCTGTCAACGGAAATATTAGATATATTTTTAAGACTTTTGAGCTCGGATGTTTCCGAACCTTTAAGCAGCTGTATAATATGAACTTTCATATCTGCGCCTGCTGCTCTTAACGCAAGACCAATTGCGGATGTTGTTTTACCTTTGCCGTTTCCGCAATATATATGTATAAGTCCCATAATAATTCTCCTTATTCAGCAATATGTTTTACATTGAACACAGACGCCTAAGATTCTAAGTTCAAAGCTCTGCTTTATATGAACATTGTAAGAACCTGTATTCATAGGATAAGCTGCGCTATTTGGGCAAATTTTGCCGCTGACTGTTTTGGAATACGTCAAGTATTCCTGCGCTCTTTCGCTTTGTCAGCAACAAAACTATGCTCTAAAATCCGCACATCTTCCCTATGAATACAGGTTCTGATATTATTTATCTTGGTTGTATTGGAGAATCCGAATTATCATCGGAATCCGCCGCTTTCGTTTTGTCTTCTGATTGCTCCGGATTCATTTCATCGTGAGCATCCTGCAGAACAAGAGAAAAATCAAGATCCTGACCGTTCCGATATATTTTAAGGGTTACGGTATCTCCTGCTTTGAATTGATTTTTTATATTGTTCAATTCGTCTGCTGTAGCAATAGCTTCATCGTTTATTCCGATGATAACATCACCCTCTTTAATACCTGCTTCTTCAGCAGCTCCGCCTTCGGCTACCATGCGGACATAAACGCCCATAGGAAGCCCGAGATAGCTTGAATAGGTTTCGGTAATATCAACGGTGGAAACGCCTATCTGAGGTCTGCCTGAAACATACCCCTTGCTGATGAGGTCGTCAATAATAGCTTTCGCATCGTTTATCGGAATAGCAAATCCAAGACCCTCAACGGAAGCCGTTCCGTAGCTTGAAGACATTTTTGCTGAATTTATCCCTATAACCTGACCGCAGCTGTTTAGCAGAGGTCCGCCGGAGTTGCCTGAGTTAATGGCTGCATCAGTCTGGATAAGAGTCATATTTTTTTCGTTAATGGAAATCTGACGGTTGAGAGCGGAAACAATACCGCTTGTTACCGAGCCGAAAAGCTCAAAACCGAGAGGATTTCCAACGGCAATTACTATTTCACCGACACGAAGTTCATCGCTGTTTCCGAAAGTTGCGGGTGTAAAGCCCGAAGCGTCTATTTTCAATACGGCAAGGTCTGTTTCAACGTCAAAAGCGATTATCTTTGCATCGTATTCCTTTTCATCACTGAAAAGAACGGATACTTCCTTGGCTTCACCGGCGTTATATTCATCGGTATAAACCACATGAGCGTTAGTTACGATATATCCGTCCTCGGTCATTACGATTCCCGTTCCCGTACCGACCATTTCACGAGTTTCCGGCTGACTTTGGAAACCCCATCCCCATGGTGAAATAGAATTTGTGTTGCTGTAGGTTACCTCAAAGGTTGAAGAAATTCCGGCAACAGACGGCATTATCTCATCTACTATATCGGGGAGATACTTTGCGTCTGTTCGTGAAGCAATATCAAAAAGCCCCGGGAGATTCTGAGGTTCGGGAACGGACGGAGTTTTTTCCGAACCGTTTGAGGAGTTTTCGGCTTTTGATGTCTCCTCCTGATTTTTTTCGGATTCATCGGTCAGCTTAATATTGCTGTCACCCATAAAACGATATAACTGAATTCCTCCGGCACAGCCAATGCCTACGGAAAGTATAAGCGCTATAGCTTTCAGAGCCGTGTGACTCTTTGGTTTTTTTGGTTTCTGCGGCGAGTTACCGCCTGAATAGTAAGAATAGTTTTCTCCGTTCTGATTATATTCATCACCGTTATTTGGATCGCTGTTGTAATTATTATACATATCTGACATATGCGTTACCTCGTTTCGCATTTAAGGTTTTATTTACATTATATATTATAAGCAGTTATGTGATAATTATATGATAGCCTACGGAAAAATATAAAATAAAATGCCTCATTTTAAAAACATGAGGCATTTTGAGAATTTTTTATTGTCTTTTCAGTTTTTCAAGTGTTTTTGCAGTAAATTTTTCACTGTAGACAAGAAAACGCTTGTGAGTTCCGCTTCCTATTTCTCCGCAATCGTCATACGCTTTAACATCGAAAGTAAATTCTCTTCCGTTTACTGCCGTAAGAACTGCCTTAGCTTTTACGTTCATAGTTTCCGGAGTAGCAGAACTGTGTTTAATGCAAAGTTCTGTTCCTACCGTAGTTTCGTTTTCTTCAAGGAAAGGGGAGAGACAATTGCAGGCAGCCGCTTCCATGAGGGCTGTCATTGAGGGAGTGGCGAAAACTCTGAGACTTCCGCTTCCTACGGAAACAGCAAGCTTATCTTCGGTAACCGTAGTTTCCGCCCAACCTTCTTCGTTTATGTTTAATGCATTCATTCAATCTTCTCCTTTGCTTGCTTTGAGTATCTCTTCTGGAATAGGGCATGGCGACATAACATCTCCTATGACGCGGTCGTATGTAAGTACATCGAGCATGTCGTTATCGGGAGTTCCGTCATTGTAATCTGTGGAATATATCGGTATCTCTTTCATATATTCGTCCATGCTTTCGATAAACGAATCATGAGGAGCATCTATAATATCGGCAATAATATATGGAACATAGAAGAAAGAGAATTTTTCTTCGGGAACGTCTGAGAGATCCGCATCGTAATTGCTCCAGAAGAAATACTTTTGTTCGTAGAGAGTGCTGCAATTTTCACCTGTTATGTTAAGTTGATTGTAAACGCTTGTTTCGCCGCGCAAAGACGGGAAATGGTCGCCTACGAAAAATACAAGGGTAGGTTCGTCAAGCTTTTTAAGCTCTTCCAAAAACGAGTCCAAACCTTCGTTTGTATGCTTGACCCAGGTGAGATAATTTCCTATTTCATCATTGGGATCTTCGCCAAGATTGTACGGCTGATGATTCTGCATAGTAGTGGTATGTATGTACATGGGGTCGTCTGTAGTTTTGATAAGATCCAAAAGTTGATTGAAAACCGTATTATCGTCAACGTATGTTCCGAAATGTTCTACGGGTACGGTAAAATCGGTAACGCCTTCTATATCATCATGGAAAATCATCGTATCAAATCCGAAATCTCCGTAAATACGGGTTCTGCTGTAGAAAGATCCTTGGAAGGGATGTACGTAAGCCGTTTTGTAACCCCAGCTTTTGTAATATTGAGCGAATGCAGGCTGCTCGCGGTCTGCAAGTTCACGCTGAGGCATATTAGGCGTGTTCAGTCCTCGAACCGGAAGTCCGAAAAGCAGTTCAAATTCTGAACGTACAGTATAGCTTGCATATGTCGGAGTGACCGCAATACCGCTTTTACCCTCGGCGCATGCTTTATCAAAGCCTGCATAGTAGGAATCATCTATGCCGAGTTCGTCAAATACGCGGAAGTCGGCGTAGGATTCGCTCATAACAACAATAACATTAGGTTTAACTCCGCCGTTGAAGTTTTCTGTTTCATCAATATCCGTGTCGATAATGGTCGAAACATATTCTTCATTATAATTTTCCGGCTCAACAAGACGATTTTCAAAGCTTTCCGAAGCAGTTTCCACAATAAATGCGAGGAAACTGTTATTGTCAAATTTTTCATTTAGCAGAAAAGCGTTGCTTGCCGCTGTTGTGTCAAGTTTGAAGAAATTGTATACAGGCGTATAGAAGCCGGGGAAAACTATCATGCACATGCTTATACCGGCGCACGCAGCGGCAGCTATAGCGCGTTTGAATGGCTTATGGCGCGGAAGCTTGGGATTCAGGTGGAAAACTACCGCTATAAACGCAAGCACTATAAGGCAGTAAATTATCAATCTTGGTGTGATTTTTATGTATGCAAAGGATTTAAGGCTCTTGATGCTTTTGAAAAGCTTCATATCGGAAAGTATAAGGTGGTTTCCGTTGGTTCCGTACTTGAAAAGCTCTGTTATGCTGAGCGCCATGTATATGATACTTTGAGCAAGAACTGCAAGCCAGCCTTTTCTGAAAGCGGCGAGCAGCAGTATAAAAACGATTCCGGCAGCTATAAAGTTGAAGAGCAGTACAGACGGTCTTTCGACCGCAAAATTCAAGAACGAGCTTACATGCTTGAACTGATTTATTTCAGCCATGCAGGCAATGAAAAGCGGGAAAGCGATCATCAGTATAATATTGAGTACTTTGAAGCGTTCGCTGTTATCGTCCCTTTTTTGATTGTATTTTTTTATACGGTCAAGGAAAGGAGTTAATTTTGTTTTAATTTTATCTGTCATTTTGATTCAGCCTCCGATAAGATATTTACTTCGGATTATGTCTCCGCGTTTCTTAATATAGCACATTTTAAGCAAAGTTTCAATAGGATATCATTATTTTCATAATTTTGTCACCATTTTCGTTGTTTTAGTAATAATGCACTGTAAGATGTTGTGGGATTTGTGTAATATGACCATTAAATTTATATTCGGAATATGAAATGAACGTTGAAAAATTATTAAACAAATTTATTGCCGTTTCTGTTGCAAATTTAGAACTGATATGTTATAATAATTCTCAAAGCGTTGGTTTTACGGAATTGTCCGTAGATATAAATTTATATATGGAGAGATTTTTTATGAAAAAGGCTGTTGTTACAGGAGGTTCGGGAGGTATAGGCGAAGCGGTATGCTATCGTCTTGCCGAGGAGGGATATTACGTTTATACGGGTTTTTGCTGCTCCGAAGGGAAAGCGAAAAAAATTGCCGCCGAAACAGGCGGAGAAGCAGTAAAGCTTGATGTTTCTTCCATGGAGGATATTTTGTCGGTATCTGAAAAAGCAGGTACCGTAGATTTGCTTGTAAACAATGCCGGGGTTTCGGAAATTGATTTGTTTACAGGTATCTCCGAAATAAAAAGCCGCAGCATTATGGAGATAAATCTTGTCGGAGCAATGAATTGCGCAAGACTTATGCTGCCGGATATGATACGCCGAAAATCGGGATGTATCGTAAATATTTCCTCTATGTGGGGGCAGATCGGAGCATCATGCGAGGTAGATTATTCCGCTTCAAAGGCAGGTCTTATAGGATTTACAAAGGCATTGGCAAAGGAGGTTGCTCCCTCCGGGATCAGGGTGAATTGTGTTGCTCCGGGCTTTATCATGACGGAAATGAACAGCAGATTTTCAGAGGATGAACTTGAACTTATCCGTGCGGACATACCTCTCGGAATATTTGGCAAGCCTTGTCATGTGGCTGATGCCGTAGCTTTCCTTGCATCAGGAAGAGCTGAGTATATAACGGGTCAGGTTTTGGCGGTAAACGGCGGTATTGTAGTTTGATAACTCTGGTTCATGTCCCGCAGATTGTTTTAAAATCCGATCCCGGTATCTGTTGATGTACAAACGCCCTTAATGATGGGGGCGTTGTTTTATATGTAAAAAAATAAAATTTATTTAAAGCTGTCCCTTTCTGTCACGGTTGGCGAATGTATTATATGAAACATGTTTCGATCGTAATTGAATCTACAAGGGGTGAGAGTATGACGGATTTGGAATGGGAGCAGTTATTATGCAGTTCTCCGGCAAAAGCTTACGAAACGCTTATTGATCAGTACGGAAATCTTATGTATGCCATAGTTCTCAATAAAATTGGAAACTGTGGGTCACAAGAAGCTGTTGAGGAGTGTGTGAGCGATATAATGCTTGAGGTTTTTAAAAATGCCGAAAGGTATTCGGCAGGAAGCGGAAGCCTGAAGTCATATATAAGCACAATTGCAAAACGCAGAGCAATTGACGCTTTCAGACAGATTTCAACAAGAAATAATATGCGTTCGGATATGGAAGATGAAGACATATTTATTCCTCCTGCTTTGGACAATACCGAAGAAGAAACCGAAAAACGCATGTTCAGTCAGAATCTTTGGAATATAGTAAGATCCCTTGAAGAACCTGACTGTTCAATAATAGTGTATCAGTACTTTTATAAGCACAAGATACGCGAAACAGCAAAAATTCTTGAAATGACATCAGACTCTGTAAAGAAAAGAAGCATGCGTGCCAGAAAGAAAATAGGCGCGCTCCTTAGAAAGGGCGGTTATCATGAATAAAAATGACAAAGATTTTATGAATCAGTTTAATAACCTTAATGACGTTTCTGTTGAGGAAATAGCTGAAAAATATCCCGGGCTCCGCAAAAAAACTAAAAAACGTATTTTGAAGCAATGTATGAAAAAAGACGTTTTTTCTCCTTAATATTCCCTTCTGCTGCAACCTCCTCATATCTTTCGGCTAAAATTTGTTGCTTTAATGATTTTTATAGTTTTTTTTAATTTGTACTTGCAAAATTTCTCTATCAATGGTATAATATAAATGTATGTGCAGCTGTCTGCCATAATATTATGACAAAATTACAGGAGATCCAATATGAATAATTCTTATTATGCAAAGCAAATCAACGACATAGTTTCAGAAGTAAAAAAGGCAGTTATAGGAAAAGATTCCATAATCATAAAAACCTTGCTTGCTATTCTCTGCAAAGGTCATATCCTTATTGAAGATATTCCGGGCGTTGGTAAGACCACGCTTGCTCTTGCTTTTTCCAAAGCGCTGTCTCTGGAGCATAACCGTATGCAGTTTACTCCCGATGTTCTTCCGTCAGACGTTACGGGCTTTTCTGTATATAATAAAATAAAAAACACGTTTGAATTTCGTCCGGGCGTTGCATTCTGCAACCTTTTTCTTGCGGACGAGATAAATCGTACTTCCAGCAAAACGCAGTCGGCTTTGCTTGAACTTATGGAGGAAAAAAGTATTACTGTTGACGGAAATACATATAAACTTCCGGAACCTTATACAGTTATCGCAACGCAGAACCCTATCGGTTCGGCAGGTACTCATAATCTTCCCGATTCGCAGCTCGATCGCTTCATGCTTAAGCTTAGTATGGGGTATCCCGAATTCGAAGATGAAGTCTCGATTTTAAAGGCAAAATTCAATGCAGCTCCGCTGGAAACTGTTGAACCTGTGGCAAATGCCCGTATCATCAGCGAGCTTCAGGAGCATATCGCTTCTATTTACGTTGACGACAGAGTATACGAATATATTGTGCGCCTTTCTGCCGCCACAAGAAATCATCCGCTGATAAAGCTCGGGGTTAGTCCGAGGGGCACTCTTGCGCTCATGCAGATCTCAAAGGGTATTGCTGCCGCTATGGGAAGAGATTATGTAATTCCGGATGACGTTACGTATATTTGCCGTGATGTTTTTGAGCATCGTCTTATACTCAGTTCAAAAGCAAAGCTATCCGATGCAGCGGCGTCTAATATTATCTGCGATATTATAAAGAACGTCCCCGCGCCGGGAATCTCTGAAGGTTAAGTTGAATTATGCTTGTGGTACAAATATTTTTTGCGGTTATTATAATTATATGCGCCGTATTTTACGTTATGTATCTGTGGGATTTTGCACTTGTGCTTCTTATTTCCGTTCTTATAATTCCCGTTGTAATGCTTTTGACAACTTACATAGCGAAGAAGAATATATCGGCAGAATTTGCGCTTAAAAACGATACTGCCGCGAAAAACGAAAGCTTTCCTGTTCAGATAAAATTGGTAAACCGCAGTATTTTCCCTATAGGAAAAGCGGAAGCGCATATTGAATACTGTAATATTTTCAACAGCGAATCAAGCAGCTTTATTTTGCTTATGCCCATACAGGCACGCAATGAACAGAGCGTTTCTTTTCAGCTGAGTTCTAAGTACTGCGGAATCGTTACAGTCCGCTGTAAGGGAATAAGCATTTACGATCCTCTGAGACTTTTCAGGTTCACCGTCGGAAAAAATATCCATACTGAAATCGCAGTTATGCCGGAGGGTCATGAAATAAGCGGTCAGGTATGCTTTACAGACAGAGTAAATGAAGAAAGCAGCGTGTTTTCCGAACATAAGCCCGGCGACGATCCTTCGGAGGTTTTCGATCTCAGAGGATACAATCCCGGAGACAAGATCAACAGGATACATTGGAAGCTCAGCTCGAAAAAAGACGATTTTATTGTAAAGGATTACAGTTTGCCGGTTGATATTCCGTGTACTTTATTTCTTGATCTTAAATGTTCTGTCAGTTCTGAATTTACTTTGCCGGTATTCGATACGCTTGTGGAAACATTCGTTTCCGTATCGCGCTTTATGATTGAAAATGAACGTATACATACGATAATATATTACAACGGAAAGGCGGAAGCTTTTATTGAAAAGACCATTTCCGACTACGATTCTCTTACGGAAACTGTTCGTGAACTGATAAGTTCTCTGAATGATAATCTCCTTTGCGGATCGCCCGAAAATTATTTTATGGAAAAGGACAATCTTTCTTTGTCATCGTTTATATTTGTCACATCGTCTCCGGAGCAATCGATTATGGAATTTATTGATGATAATATTGACGCTGATATAAAAAATGCGATAGTGGTAGTTACTTCTCCCCATGAGGCGGAAGAACTTTCTTCAAACTATTCGGACATCAGCGTTATACCTGTTGTTATCGGCAGAATTACATCATCTATCAAAGACATAGAGGTATAGTGCAGCATGAAGAAAAAAAAGTTTCAAAATAACAGCGGTATTACTGTATGCGACAGTATTGTAATGTCCGTTAAAACAAAGCATATAAATCTCAGACGTATCGAATCGGTATTTATTGCTCTTACAGGTTATGTTTCAGCTATAATGGTATTTCTCTGTATGTTTGATTTCAAATACAGCCATACCGCTCTATTTGCTTCGGCTGTTGTTTTTTCTGCAATATACATTTTTTTGTCCCTTATGGGAAAAAACGCTCTTTGGATTATAATTATAACAATTTGTGCAGGAGGAGCGGCTATTTGGAAAGTAATGGACTCTGTGTCTATGGGATATAAATTCGTTTACAATATAGCATACCGAGCTTCATATCACACTGAAATAGATTACTACAAATTCCTTGATGGCGAATTGGAAAAGGATTGCGTAACAACCTTTTTTATTCTCTGTGTCTGGCTGCTTTCTCTGGTGATATACATATTTACAATATATCATCCTCATCCGCTGCCGCCGCTTATTGCAGTTTTTCCTATACTTGAAATAGGTATGTACAACGGCTTGGAAGTGAATATTTTTTGGGGAATGCTGGCGATAGGTTTTCTTATAGCGAGTTTTGGCATGAGTACTATTGATATGGGAGAATACTCAGGCGGAAACGGCGGATTTGTCCGTAAGGAAAATTTGTTTTTCCCCAAACGGCAGATGCGGCTTAAGGTAACAGAAAAATGCGGAGTGTATATTATCATTCTTGTTATGCTTTCGGCAGGGCTTGCAGCAGGCGGAATAAAGCTGACGGGTTATAAAAGAAGCGAAGAGCTTAATCAAAAAAGAATCGACATAAGAGATGCCGTAAACTCTTTTTCGATCGAAAATCTTGCCGACAGCATATCAAACCTCACAGCAGCTTTCGGATTTACGTTCAAAATGGAATCTCACAAGCTTGGCAACATAGCTTCTATGAAGTATAAAGACAGAACGGATATGACGGTCACTCTTGATCAGAAGTTTGACGGCGCAATATATCTGAAAGAATACACCGGCTCTGTTTACCGCAATAACGAATGGCTGACGCTTCCCGAATCTGATTACAATGATCCTGTTTTTACAGATTTCAAAACATATAATATTTATCCGCAGGATTTTCCCTTTCGTTTTAACAAGATCATCGATGTAAATGATAAGGAATACACTATTAATATAAATTCTTCTTTGAAAGGAAACAGAAGTTTTGCGCCTTACGGTTCGGACAATATAGGCGGAATCATATACAATCATGACAGCGATGTTTCTACAAAAGATCGGAATGAAAAAGAATTTTCCTATAAATTCAGCAGGGTAGACGCGGAAATTGTTGCTCAGATGCTTGACAGACCCGTAAGAAACGTTTATGCACTCGATAATATTGCAGATGAGGAATGGAAAAATACCATTACGGAATATTGTCAGAATAAAGGAATTATTGATTATGATGATTATCTTTCTATAGATTCCGAGCTGCCGTTTAATATGGAACTGATGTACAATAATCCGCCGCTTATTATGACCGAGCTTATTCAGGAGGAATATGAACAATTTGTTTATGATAACTATCTTCAGATACCCGATAATACGAATATGGATGAGATACGCGATGCGTTTGCCGATATTCTTGACGTTTCGGATCAGGCTGTGATAGCGGTAGATAAACTGCAAATACTTTATGCGCTGAGAGCGCAGGTGGCAGAAATGGCGGAATATTCTTTACAGCCGGGAAAAACTCCGAAAAACAGGGATTTTGTTAACTACTTCCTTCTTGAAAATAACAAGGGTTATTGTACGCATTATGCAACTTCGGGGGTTATTCTTGCAAGAATGGCTGGAATTCCTGCGCGTTACGCTACAGGATACGTACTTGTTGGCGATGATTTTTGCGGAGATACCCAGAATGCCGATGGTTCTTATACGATAGACGTTAAGGATAATCGCAGTCATGCGTGGATCGAAGTGTATCTGAGCGGTTACGGCTGGGTGCCTTTTGAGTTTACGGCAGGTTATACAAGTCAGTCTATAGATACCACTCCGACTACCGAAGCCGAAGTTCCTACGGAAAACACAGAAACTACCACAGCTCCGGAGGTTCAGCCTGATCCAAGTACAACTCATGATAATTCCGCCGCTGCAACAACTTCCGCAAACGGAGACGCAGCGGTAAATACCACAGTTCCCGTTACGTCTCAGGGGGGGGGAATGTCCGAAGGTTTCAGCGATTCAGGCGGCGGAGCAAAGCTGCCGCAGTCGGTAAAATATGTCATATATTCAGTTCTCACGGTGTTTGCCGCAGTAATGCTGATAATTATCAGGCACAGGCTGACAATGTACATCAGGAAAAAACGTTTTATCAGCGGTTCTGCGGCTGAACGTGCCGGTTATATGTATGCTTATGCTGAAAAGCTGCTTGAATTTGTAAAGATAAAGCAATGCGAAATGCAGTATGCAGACTTTGCGGAATACGCCGAAGTCAGATGCTGCGGAATATACTTCCCACACGGCAGTTTCAAAGAATTTATGGATATTTCCCTGCGTGCGGTATTTTCGGATACTGCTCCCGAAAATGAGGAAATGATGAAATGTAAAGATTTCGTTGATAATATGTCAAAGGGTATCTATGAAAAGGCTTCATTTATCGGTAAAATATATCTTAAATTTATTGTGTGTCTTATATAGCAGTATATGATCTCAGCCGGAGCTTGTACTCCGGCTGTTTGAAAATGAAAAAGCCGTATCTTTGCAGATACGGTTTTTCTGATTTGTCACCCAAAAGGAATATATATTAAAGCAGAATGTGCAGAGTTCTGCTTTATATCAATTTTTATTTTTCGGGAATGCTGTTAACTGTTCCGATAAATACGGGAATATTTGTTTCGGTATCAAAAATACAGTAAACAAATGGACGATTGAGTATTATCTCAGTTGGCGGTATCGGCTCTGCCGTACAGTCGCTCATTATAACGGACGTCACAGCTCCGGCTTTAGTTCCGGCTTCGTCAACTGAAATAAAGGTTTTGTGGAGAACATCGTCTATACAGAGAAGTCCGGTAAGAGTTTCCCCGATATTTTTGAAATTTGCCTCCGGATTAAAAGCTGACGGCATTCCCATTTCAGTAAGTGAATTTACAAGCGAGGTGTCGTATTCATAGCTGAATTTTGGAAGCCTTGCGCTTATTTTTGCATATCTTCTGTTCGCAAGAAGCGAATTGAATGATTCAGCCGTAAGTCCCGAAATATAATCGTTTACGGAAATTCCCTTATTGGGGAGTATAGCAGCGAAAGCATACTTTCCGTCTTTGTATTCCTTTACGAATCCTATGGAGTTATCGTCTTCTATCAAGCAGTTCTCGGAGGAATTCATCATTTCACGCGATTGAACTGTTCCGTCAAACGCGGTAAAATCGTAAGTGCCTATTGAGTATTCGTCATATTTTTCTTCCCACTCTGCTTCAAAAGCAACAGCGTTGATGAGATACATAACAGTATCGTCCTGGATATCATCGATAAGTTTGGGTATCATTTCGTTTGTATTTGTATTTACCCAGTTGTTGATGTCTGTAATGGTCGTGCTGTCAAAGGGCGCATTGAAAACGTCTGCGCTGTAGTAATCGGCATTTTTTTGCAGAAATTCAGGAAGAACCTTTATTCTGCCGTCTCTTGCCCATATGGAATTTGCTGTTTTAAGACTGCATTTTTCCGTATCAGGCTGAGAAATTCTCTGCGTATAAAGATATTCGTTAAGCGTATCTATGGGCATTCCGCCGAGGACGTTTTCCATTTCTGTTTTTGTACCTTCGTCTGCGCCGTTAGCAGTCATAGCGAGAGCCTGCATAATGGAATAGGGAGAGATCATAACATTTTCGCCCTCTTTGACTTCTTTTTGGAAAAGTGAAACGGCAAATCCGGTTTGATCGATAATAAATTCCTCGTCTGCGTCTTTGCCGTTCACTTCGGAGGCTCCGATGTCCTTGCTGAGATTTTTCGCAGTATATGTTACAGGCTGAACGGCAATATATTCCTGTCTCATTAAAACAAAGTCGTAAACATCGACAGCTCCGTCGTTGTTAATATCGCCCAGTGCATAATTTTGCAATTCGCTTTTACCGAGCAGATATTCCGACATCATTACAAGGTCTGCAATAGTAAATTCCCAGTCATAATTGACATCGCCTGGGACTTCAACATCGCATAGTATAACATCAAATATAATACCGTTTTCCTGTGCAAACTCAATGACTTTGCTGGATTTCGGAAGAAGCAGCATACAGTTTTTGTTCAGATTCATGAGCAAATTATCTGTCTCAAAATCGGGATTACTTATTGTGAGAGAGTTAAGGCTTGACGGCAGGGACATCATACCGATCTTCTCAACATTGTTTGGAAGAACAAGTTCGATTATGGACTTGCAGCCACTGAGTACGCTGTTTTCCAGATTAGTGACCGATTTTGGTATGCTGAAATTTTTCAATCCTGTACAGCTTGAAAACGCACCCTCTCCCATAGACGAAACGCTGTCGGGAACGTTTATTTCTGTGAGCTTTTGACAGTTGTAAAAGCTGCGTACTCCTATAGACGTTAAATTTTGGGGCAGTTCAATTTTTTCAAGTGAAAGGCAGTTAAGAAAGGCTTCATCGCCTATAGCGGTAACTCCTGAGGGTATGTTGACCGTTTTGAGAGCAGTACAGCCTGAGAATGCCTGTTTTCCAATGACTGTTACCGTATCGGGAAGAGTTACGGAAGTTATTTTTGAAGCTCCGGCAAAGCCGTGTTCGCCAACATCGGTCACAGTTATTCCGTCAATTGTTTCGGGAACTAAAATATCACCCTCAGCCATAGTAGATACGGCGCATATCTCAACATGATCGCCGTGATTTTTGTACATATAAATATCGTAGATCTCTGTTTTGACGCTGTTGTCAACAGTAACTGCCGAAGCAGTACGGATAGTCGGCTCAATTGCCATAGGAGCGGTAATGCAAAGGCACATAGCCGCGGCTAAAATTCTTTTAAATTTCATATAATTTCCTCCTCAAAAATTAAAAGTAAAAATTTGTATTCTATCGGTTTCTGCAACCGTATAACTTATGGTAAGCTCACTATCGCTGTCGTTTTGCGTTAATTCGGCGCGGAAACTATCGGCTGTGCAGATAGTTATGCCGTCCTCAATTTCGGTATATTCAAGGGAACTGTCCTTATTGAACGGCATGAAGCCGCTTACAAGGTCGATAGTCCCTATATGCTCGTAACCCCAGTATTGCACAGGTCCTCCGCCTGTTCGGAGCTTATAAATATCTGCTGTATCAACTCCGCCGAAGCTGTATTGATTTATAAGAATAGGCGTGTATTGGTTAGCGTTTGCAAATTCCAGTATGAGATATTCGCCGTTTGCGGTCGGAAATCCATCGCTCATGTCAAAGTTTCGTTCTGTTATTTTTTTGCCTGCATTGTATTTGTCATCTTCTACGATGCGCAGGAACGAACCTTCCATACAGCTTAACGGCTGACGATGTTCAAAATCAAGAATTATCTCGTTATCGACCGTATATGCCGAAGCTAATTTGTGTGTTGAGCCGATAATATCGCTGTCAAGCCATACATAGGCGGATTTGGAACTCCAGTCTATGTCTGTAATTGCGCTGCCGAAAAATTCAAGACCTTTTTCGGTAAGGCAGTCAGCAAGATAAGCCTCCATTTCCTCGGCGGAGGTCACCCATTGACCCTCCTTATAATAGACTTTAACAAGCTCTTCGTCTATGGCTGCCGGAGCGCCGTACAGGTCGTATTCTCGGTATGATGAAACTCTTGTACGGGATTCCCATGTTCTGATGCGTTTGAAAGATGTGCGGTAATACTGAGTTTTCGGGATAGTGACCTGAGTGATGACCGTTTTTTCATCAACAAATCCATTTATGAATTGGCGGTCGTATTTCAACTCGACCTCGCCGTATTTATTCTTTTCGGCAGTTACAGATACCATGAAATGGTCGTCGTAATTATGCTGAAAAATATCGAGAACAAGGACGTTATTTTCGAAGTAAATCTCGTCATATGTACTTTTCAGGGACTTTATAACGCCGGGTCTGAATTTATCCGAAATAAATTCGTCAAGCTCGTCTGCGGACTTGATAACAACAGGGTCATTTGGGGATATTGCCCAGCTTACCGCTTCTGTTGTGACAGCGTTAGTAGAATCGGTCTTAACGGTCATATTCAAGGGACGGTCAACTTCATTCCATATTACATTACCGTCTGTAAACATATTTCTCGGAACGGCAACTTCTGCGATATACGGAGGCAACGGATTAAACGGTATAAGGTCGGGGTCGCTGGAATCGTAGTATTCAATAACAAGATCGTTGCCTTGATACTGCACCGATTTGTAAGTATACTGGTCAATGCCTTTCAGATATTTGAGGAGCAGGACATTATAAGCGAAAAAATTGTCGTCATAGCGTTCGAGGAAATCGTCGATAACTTCCTGAGAAGCGACCTCGAAAATGTAGCATTCTCCGCTTGTGGAGATGACGCTGGTAGCCTTAAAATAGTCTTTCAGTTCATCAACAGAACTTATTACAGCCTCTTCGTCATAGTGCTTGCTGTACTGCAGTGCATCTACCATTGAATCAGCGCATCGCGTAAATGTCTTTTGAACCTGACCATTTTCTGATGTAATGAGTTTTTCAAGAAGAATGTAGTCGAAAACGTCAACCGAGCCGTCCTCATTAAGATCGTTGTAAAAAAGCTGATTTACATTCATCTCATAGCTGCCGAGCAAGTAATTTTTCATGCAGATAAGATCAGCTATGGTTATTTGCCAGTCCCCATTGACGTCGCCGAATATTGGCGGATCAAGAGCTTTGGTATTGCCTGCGGAAATTGAAAGCGCAGCCGTTATACCTAACGCAAATGAGATTAGATGTTTTTTCATAGTTATTCCTCCCTTGTGATATCTGAATCTTTGTGAAATGTGCTTTTGTATTATATAACGGAAAAAAAGACCAAATGTGCGGTTAAAATTGTAAACGTTTTGTAAATATACTATGAATAAATGTGGTTTGACAAGCAGAATACAAAAAACCTTTATTTCCCCGGTTTGTCCTT
>CAJTYV010000030.1 GCA_910584195.1 uncultured Ruminococcus sp.
GACAGCTTCTCTATTATATCACCCTTTTCCTTCTTTGTCAAGTAAATTGTTTTTCTGAATCCAATTGATTTTTTATCACTATTCACCAAAACTCAGCATTTGTTTGCTTTTTACTTAAATCTATAAAGCAAAAAAGTACGCCAATCCTACTATAATAAGATTGGCATGCTTTTCGCTTACGGTTTCATGTTCTTGCAGTATGTGCAATAAGGGTTACCCACAAAATTTGTTGTTCCACAGCGCGGACAAACCCATTTATCAGATGCGCACAGTCCAATAAACATATCTATTACTCTCATTTCATCACCCCCCCTTCGTCCAATATCAGTATACCATAGTATTTTATATTTGTCAAGTAATATTTTACAATAGTATAGTAGTAATTGACGTATGGAGGTAAAGATAATGTTTTACGAGAGAATAAAAGAACTCAGAATATCGCTTGGAATTAATCAAGTAGAATTCGGAAGAAAGCTCCACGTAACCAAGCAGTGCATCAGTAACTGGGAAAACGCCAATATACAGCCGTCTATTGATATGCTAACAAAAATCTGCACCACTTTCAGCGTTAGCGCTGATTACTTGTTGGGATTAACAAACGACTGTACTCTTGATGTTTCCGGTCTGTCATCTGAACAGATTCTCCATATTCAAAATGTCGTAAGCGACATCAGAAAGTTAAACGAAAAAACAGCTCGCAAGGATTGATCCCCGTGAGCCGCATAAATTACTTTTTATCAGTTTTTTCGATAATGACCATATTGTTTTTTATTTTGAAATTCGGCAGATTCTCTACAAATCGGCTAAATTTCGAGTAACCGTAGGTTTTAAGATTAAAATCGGGAACTTTCAGGCACAGCTGCTTTTTTAATTCCCCAAGATTATAGCCTTTAGAATTATTAGTACGGACTATAGCCGCAAGCACGTTCTCCACGGACCGTAAATCAGTTTCCTTAGACTTTTGAGAAACCAAGATGCTGCTGCCGACCTGACGAAAACTCAGACAGTCAAAGTCCTTCAAAAATTGCGAAAACTTAGAATATCCATAATTTCTCACATCAAAATCGGGATAGCGTCCTTGCAGACGGCTGCCCAGCTCGCCGATATTTATTTCTTCCTCTAAATTAGCGTTTTCTGCAATAATACGTATAATGGCAGACTCGAGTGTTTTCAGCTCCACCTTATCTACATCGTTTGTCTGTACCTCCTCCTCCGCGAGGATCTCCAGATATTTAAATGCATTGCAGGCAGTGCTGAACGGCTTGGGCGTTTTCTTTTCCCCCATTCCGATAACATGCTTCCCTGATTCTCTCAAACGAATCGCAAGTTTCGTAAAGTCGCTGTCGCTGGACACTATGCAAAACCCGTCAACATTATTCGAATACAGAATATCCATGGCATCAATTATCATAGCAGAATCGGTCGCGTTTTTGCCTGTAGTATAGCTGTACTGCTGAACAGGCGTAATAGCGTTATCAAGAGCCATATTTTTCCATCCGGCAAGATTCACTCTCGTCCAATCTCCGTAAACTCTCTTATATGTTGCAATACCATAGTTTGACAATTCATCAAGAATATTCTTTGTATATTTAGCCGCTACATTATCCGCGTCTATCAATACGGCATATCTCATTTCAGATTCCATAATTCACCTCTTTCTATTCATTTTTTGATATGCTTTATTACTTTTTTCTTTTCTTTTTAGGTTCGGGAAGCTCCTCATACATAGCGTTAAAAAGATCCGAAAGGAAAGGCTTATCCTCGATATTTTCCACCAAGAGCATTTTCTTTGCGCCCTCATAAGGCAGCTCATAGGGAGCATCGGGCATCATGGAAATCGCTGACTTAACAGGCTTTACAAGAAATCTGTCGTCATAAATTCCGCCGATCACCTTGCCTTTGAAGTACACCACATATTCGCCCATCATTTTCAAGCTTGCCGTGTCAAGTTCCGAAAGCTGTTCCATTACAAAATCATGATATTCCTTAGTTGAAGCCATTCAAGTCCCTCCAATTGCACACATAAATAAAAAATCCCGAAACTACCGCTTCGAGATTTAAACAATACCGGAACTATTGCTCCGATACTTCTGGAGCGGATTACGAGGCTCGAACTCGCTACCTCCACCTTGGCAAGGTGGCGCTCTACCAGATGAGCTACACTCGCGTTTTGCTCCCCCACAGGCAAACCTGCGGGGGAATGGTGCCTCCGGTCGGAATCGAACCAACGACACGAGGATTTTCAGTCCTCTGCTCTACCGACTGAGCTACAGAGGCATAAATGGCGACCCGGATGAGGCTCGAACTCACGACCTCTAGCGTGACAGGCTAGCGTTCTAACCAACTGAACTACCGGGCCATTGGTGGGGACTACAGGGCTCGAACCTGTGACCCTCTGCTTGTAAGGCAGATGCTCTCCCAGCTGAGCTAAACCCCCAAACAGCCATTTATTGTCGTCTGCACTTGGTTTTCATCTTGTCCCTGACGACGATATTAATTATATCATACTTTTTTTAATTTGTCAAGGCTTTTTGAAATTTTTTCTAAAAAAATTTATAGTTGATCTTTTCGCTGAAATTCGGCAAAAACAGTAATTCCCGAATTAAAATTTCGGGAATTACAAGATATTTTTTATATTTAACTAAAAATTTCTGCCTCCTCAAAATCAAGCGACCAATATGTATCGGCAATCTTGTATCTGTCGCCGGATCGAATCTTATTTCTATACTCATCGGTAAGATAGCCGAGATTATTTTCCCATTGTTCGCCATCAAGTTCGGAAAAATCATCCTCATCAACGGCATAAGCCACGCAGGACATCATCATCACATACAGAAACTCATCGAAATCATTTCCGATAATATCAGGATTATCATAACAGTCATGGGCATACACTATAACTTTTGGCTCGTCTGCACCCTTTTCGTACAAAAAACAATAATAATCACCACCGCCGTTCATAGCAAACGGAATAGGCATGTATTTTTCATCGAGTCTCTCGTTATTGTCCTCCTTACGCCACTCAAGCAACTCATTCAGTTCCCTGATATGTTCGGGAATATCTTCAAAAAAGCAAAATTCGCAGTCGCAGTTAAGCATCATAAATGCTTTGGGAGAATTGAGATAAAAATCCCTGTTTTCATTAAATTTTTCATTTCCGACTTCTATCCATTCCATAGCTCCTGTTTCATAAATTTCATGAAATCTTTTCGGAAATTTCACATCGAGTTTTTTTTCCAATTCAATTAAAGTCATAAATAACTCCTCCTATTATTGAAAATCAGCCGTAGATTCAAAGCTCTGCTTTCAACAAGCAGACAGCTTACGATAGTAAGCCGGATTCAGTCGGAGATTGTATCTCCGACTGAATCTAAAGATGTTCGCCGCCTAAGAGGATGCGGGTGTCCGGTGGACACCTCTGCGAAGCAGAAACACCGACCGAGACGACAGTCGAGACTCGAGGGACATTGTCTGCGGTTATAAGCAACACCGCACAGAGCTTGTGCGGTGTTTAAAGCTTAATAAATCTAAAAATCAGTTCATTCCGCCCGTAGGAACGCCGCCGAGCTGAGAAAGGAAACGATAGAACTCCTGCTTATCCTGACATTTATCGAGAGCGTCAACTTCGTTGATAACGCCCTTTGCCGTCAGACGCGCAAGTTCCTGGTCAAGGGACATCATACCCTGCTGCTTACCTGTCTGGATAGCCGACTGGATAAGATGGATCTTATTATCACGAATCATAGCTGCAATGGCGTCCGTAACGTTCAGTATCTCCATTACGGCAATACGTCCCGTACCGTCGCGCTTGGGGATAAGAGTCTGAGAAATAACGGCAACAAGGTTATTTGCCAGCTGTGTACGGATCTGCTGCTGCTGGTGCTCCGGATAAACGTCGATAATACGGTTGATAGTATCAGCCGCAGATGTTGTATGAAGCGTTGACATTACAAGGTGACCTGTTTCGGCAGCGGTAACGGCAGCCTGAATAGTTTCAAAGTCACGCATTTCTCCTACGAGGATAACGTCCGGATCTTCACGGAGAGCCGCTCTGAGCGCAAGTGAGAACGATTCAACGTCGTCTCCTATCTCACGCTGATTCACCATACATCTCTTATGTTCGTGAACATACTCGATAGGATCTTCAACTGTGATGATATGAGCCGATCTATTGAGATTTACAAAGTCTATCATACCTGCAAGCGTAGTAGACTTACCCGAACCTGTAGGACCGGTAACAAGCACAAGTCCGCGGGGTCTCATAGCAAAATCCGCAAGAATAGGAGGAAGATTCAGATCCTCGAGAGTAGGAATATCGTTGCGGAGCAAACGAATAGCGATTCCGGGCTTGCCTTTCTGGAAGTACACGTTTACACGGTGACGGTATCCGCTCTTTGTCTGGAAAGAAAAGTCAGTATCAATATGGTTGTTGATCTGAGTCTGCTGCTGTTCGTTTGTCATCTGATTGACAATATCCAGTATTTCTTCCTCATCCATCTCGGGATACTGCGAACGCATGGTTCTCAAAGTACCGTTAAGACGTACTACCGGAGCGATGGCGTTTGTAAAATGAAGGTCTGAACAGCCGAGCAGACGCACTTCGTCAAGAATACGGTGAATGTTTATAATACCCATTTTTATTTCCTCCTATCGGATTATACAGAGAATGTGCTTCTTACAAGCTCGTCGATTGAAGTCTCGCCTGCCTGTACAAGCTCAGAAGCGTTGTCTCGGAGCAGCTTTGTACCGTTAGCCTTGGCAGCCTGCTCTATCTCCTCCTTACCGCCTCCGGCAGCAATAATAGCTGAAACCTTTGCCGTACAATGAATTATTTCGTGTATAGCGGTTCTTCCTCTGTAACCCGTGTTATTGCAGTTAGGGCAGCCTACAGGCTCATATATCTGAATAGACGAGGGAATACCCATAAGTTCGTTTTCTTCTTCGGTAGACATTCTCGGTCTCTTGCATGCAGGACAAAGAACCTTAACAAGTCGCTGAGCGATAACGCCGATAAGAGAAGTCGCAACCATATATGCGGCAACTCCCATATCAACAAGACGTACAACGGTAGATGCCGCATCGTTTGTATGAAGCGTAGAAAGTACAAGGTGTCCGGTGATAGCTGCTCGGATACCGATATCTGCCGTTTCGGTATCACGCATCTCACCGATCATAACGATGTCAGGGTCCTGACGGAGGATAGAACGAAGAGCGGCGGCAAAGGTCATGCCCGCTTTCTGGTTTACCTGACACTGGTTAATGCCGTCGATAGCTTTTTCGACAGGATCCTCAACGGTAACAACGTTTACGTTAGGACGCGCGATCTCGCCGAGGGCGGCGTAAAGGGTAGTCGTTTTACCTGAACCTGTAGGTCCTGTAACAAGGATAACTCCATGAGGAACTCTCAGCATGGATTCAAATAGCTGATAGTTATAATCGGACATACCGAGATCGGTAATTTTACGCAGAGCGATCTGTCCGGTTGAAAGAATACGGATAACGATTTTCTCACCATGAACCATAGGAAGCGAAGATACACGGACATCGAGGGTACATCCGTCAACGACCTGTGTAAAACGACCGTCCTGAGGTATTCTCTTTTCAGCAATGTTCATACCGCTGATAAGCTTAAAACGCGTGGTAAGGGCGCTGTGTACGGCGGACGAAATATTCATCAGTTCAACAAGGTCGCCGTTTACACGTATACGGATCCTTGTATATTTATCAAAAGGCTCGATATGAATATCGGTAGCGTCGGCTCTGAAAGAGTTCTCAACGATCGTTGTGGCAAGCTTAACTATAGGTGCAGACTCAACTCTGTCCTGCGACTCCTGTTCTTCAATAGAACCGCCGAGGTCGTTCGCCATAGCGTTAACGCCCTCAAGCACTGTATCAACGTTCTGCATCGAGTAACATTTACCGATAGCCTTGTTGATAGCAGATGTCGTAGCAAGTACGGGAACAGTATCCATACCTGTGGAAACCTTAATATCTTCCAGTACGATAAAGTTTACAGGATCGTTTGTAGCAACGGTAAGGCGCTTGCCCTGAATGTTTATAGCAATAACCGTATGCTTTCTTGCGAGCTGCTCGGGAACTTTCTGTACAGCGTCAGTGTTGATTTCAATATTATCGAGGTCAACGTACTGCACTCTTAGTTTGCCCGCAAGAGCTTTTGTAAAGTTGACTTCGGTCATGAAACCAAGTTCAACAACAACGTCGCCGAATTTCTTAGCGCCATTGGACTCTTTCTGACCCTGAAGAACTTTTTGCAGCTGCTCCTCGTTCAGAAGTCCCTGACTAACTAAGTAATCGCCAATTCTCTCGTTTCTCATATTCAAACCTCCGCTAATTTTTTAAAGCTGCATCATTTTTTAAACTGTTGCCGCGAGGGCGGAGCCGTCCCCGAAAAAACAATAAATAGTTTATGATGCAATCTTAAATTATACTTGAAAAAAAAGTGTTAATATGTTATAATAAGTTATGTCAATATTTATTTTGTAAGGAGGTCAAAACCATGTCCGACTTTATGAACATGCTCCACGATCCGTACACGGAGCTGCCATTCAAGCTCATGTTTTTAACCATTATTTTTCTCTTCGGCATATGTATCGGAAGTTTTCTGAACGTTGTTATTATACGTCTGCCACAGGAAGACCCCGAAGAAAGATCGCTTATAAAGCGTTCATCTCATTGTATGAACTGCGGGGCAAAAATAAGACCCATTGATCTTATTCCCGTATTCAGCTGGCTTTTTCTTCGCGGAAAATGTCATTCCTGCGGTAAAAAAATCTCTGCGAGATACCCGCTTGTGGAGTCGCTAAACGGACTTTTATACGTCCTGACGTTCATAATTCTCGATATTAATGCTAAAGCCATAATAACCTGCGTTCTTATGTCCCTTCTTATAATCATAGGTTTTATGGATTGGGACACTCAGGAAATCGACCTGATATTTGTGGGGCTCATACTTATTCTTGCAGTTCTCGCCGCAATCTTTACAAGGGATGTAAAAATCACACACAGAATCATCGGCGCGCTGGCAATCAGCGTCCCCTTTTTCATAATCGGCGAGGTAAGCCGACCTATAATCCGTAAAAAATACGGAGAAGATTTCCGTGCCATGGAGCTTGGAGATACGGCGCTGATGTTTGCAGCCGGAGCTTTGCTCGGAACACAAGCTGTTATCGTTTCAGCATTTTTGGGTATTATCTTAGCAGCAATTGTTGGTGCAGTACTTAAATTTGCATTCCATAGGGATTCCAAACTTGCATTCGGTCCGTTTCTTTCAATAGGCATTGCAATAGGAATGCTATGGGGCAGCGACATTGCCGGCTGGTACATATCGCTTCTTACCGCTCAGCCGCAGTAAGGCGAAAAAATAATTACAGGCAGCAGCAATTTTACTGCTGCCTGTTTTTTATTATTTATAAACTATGTTAGTGTCGTAAATTTCTTCGGGAAGAATATATACAATATAAATATTACCATCCCCTGCTGTAGGCTTCATTAATCTGAACGCAAGACCCATGTCAACCGAATTGATCGCCTCAAACTGCACCTTATCATCAGCTGTCTTATCGAGCGAGCCGTCATTCTTAGTCTTAAGCTTGTAAAACGGCGCTGAAGTAGCTTCGTTTGTTCTTATTGCGTTAATAAATGCCATACTTGCCGTGCTCATATGACAAGGCGACTTAAATACATCTTCCGTTGTATCATCCACACCATCTGCATCCGTATCGTATGAAACGGAAGTCTTGCCGCCGGTCTGATTCTGATATGCAACAACGTTAAGAGCAAAATTCTTGCCTGTATTGCTGTCATATTCTATTTTATTTCCGGCGCTGTCCGTCATTGGATTAAGCTTACTGTAATAAGCTCTTTTACCTGCATCCAAGTAAGCCGGATCGGTTGACGGAATTGATTCGAGATTATAGAATCCCAATTTGTAGTAGTAATTATAATCTTTAAAATGTTCGGGATTTATAGACGGCTTATTTTGTGAAACAGCCGTGATAACGCTGTCAGCGCCGCCGGGACGAATATGAACCTCTCGTTTCATTATTTCATTTCCATCTGCATCAAAAGTTCCTGTACCCACGAACTTTTCATAAGATTCCGCCGCTGTAAAATCATAAACGGATTCGTAAATACGACCTGCCTGCAAATCTACAACGCCATTGCTGTCCAAATCAACATCGTTATTTATGAGTTTCATTACGTGAGCTTTACCGGTAATAGGATTGCCGTCCGGATCAACGACCCCTCCGAGAAACCAATCAACAAAACTTTTTACAGCCGTTGCTTCATCTGTTGAAACGGCTTCGTCCACCGCATCGGTAAATCCGCCGTTGTAAACTCTTACAAATTTCGCATAATGAACCGAATTATCAACATATTCTTCGATATTGTCAACATAAGCCGCCGTTCTTTCCTTAATCGAAGCTTTAGACATAAGCTTGGCAACAGGATCGATAAACGACATAACAAGAGTGAGAATAATGCTGAATATAGCAAGTACAATTATCAGTTCGATAAGGGTAAAGCCCTTTTGCTTTCTTTTCTTATTCAAGCGCATCCCCTCCATTATGTTGTGGCAGCCTCGGTAACAGGCTGAATATCGGTAATATACTTCATATTCAGTCCTCTTCCGAATTCATCGCTGTGATTGGTCATTTCTTCATCGGTATAAACCTTGTAAACGTTACCGTTCAAATGCATTTTATGACCACTGTAATCAAGTTCTATATTAACTCCTCCCGCTATAGTCGGAGCAGCAGGGTTATCATAACCCACCTCAGCCACAGGAGCCTGATCGGCAACTCTTCCGTTGACTTCGCGTGCGGAACGAAGATACTTGTTTATTGCACTTGCCGACATTACGAGAACGGAAGACATTACAGCAACTATCGCTATCGCGATAATTATCTCCAGAAGTGTCATGCCCTTCAAAATTCTTTTTTTACATTTTTTCATTGCAGACCCTCCTTAGAATTCGCTGTAATACAGAATCTTATACCAGAACGGATCGCTGTCTTCCGCATCGCCATCGCCTTCTTTACCTCCGTCGGTAGAAAAAACGACCTCAACCGGGTTTGCGGATGTAACTGAATGAGAATTGAGGCAGCCAAAGAACATTGCCCTTTTATCTCCGTGAAGACCGTTTATATCAACATTGTTATAGTAAAAATTAGTAAACGGATTTCCATTACTTGACGCAAAATCAACATTAATATCAGGCGATATAACATTAGCCGATATAGGTTTAAAACCGCTGCTGACATTCATGTAAGAATTCGATGTACCGTAAATATTCACATTAGGCTTGACTTTAAATCCGGGAAGTGTTCTTAAATCTTTAACGTCCGCATCGGTTATCGTGTCGGAAACTTTCTTCTTGTCAGATACGTATTTAAACTTATCGCCATATTCACCATCAAATAATTTTTGATATGAAGTTGTTAAAAGTGAAGTTTTCGTCAGATTTAATCCTCTGCTCGAATCCGCAGATTCATTAATTATTATATGAACTGTACCGCCCTTGGTATCGTCAACAACTATCTTTGAGTCTGCTTGCAGTGAAAGATTATCAATAACCAATACCATATGATTTGCACCAGGATCTATCAAAATACTGCACTGTGACAAATTTACATCCAATCGGCAATTTTTATCAATTACATAATCATATCCGTCTTTTTGGCTAAATTCACTATCATCTGTTATAATATGCGCATCAGCTGCCAGCAATGGCTTTGCAAGCTCGGCAATTTTAGCTGGTAGAATATCAGCAGAAACATTTACCTCATTTTCATAAGGATTTGCAACGTCTTCAAGAACTTCTTCAATCGTCATTATTACCTTTGTATCCGTATCAGAACCGATAATAACCGATTTTTCCGCATACGCAGGGTATATCGCAGTTTCATTTAAAGCTGACAAATAGCTGTCTGCACTTTCCAGTGTAATCCCATAATCAAATTCCGCATCTTTAACTTTTATTGCATAGTTTGCCGTGCTTTCATAGTTATTCTTATTCTTATACGAATCGGGCACTACTTCCGTTTTAGCGTAGAATTTGTTATTCGTTCCCTCAACAAAGCACAGTGCATCTGTCTCAAAACCATAAATAACAGGAATTGCATAATCAATATGGTGTTGATCGACTTGTGCTCCATTGGTTTTTTCGTTTTCTTCCGCATTAATTGTATAATATAGCTCAACTTCTGCAGGATTTTCAATATTGTTATTTACAGCCAGCTCTGAGTCTTCTTGGAACACACCGTCTATAAATAATCTTCCGTCATTAAGATTTGCATTCGGATCAGGTCCACACCAATTTCCGTCAGGCTTCAGCGAAGGTTCACATTTCCAATAATATCCGGTTTTATTTGGAATTTTAACAGTTTTTGTGCTTTCCTTGTAGTATATCTTTTTGTCCGCTGCTACTGTAAGGTTTTCTTCCCCTTCAAGTTCGCCGCCGACAACCACATTACCGTTAACAGTCACATCTACTCCTACTGTTAAATTGCCCTCAACACGCACATCACCCTGAACTGTCACTTTTTCCAGCTCAAGATTTCCCTTGGTACAAATATCGCCAACTACTTCATTATCTACCTTTTGATCGGTATAACGATTGACAACGCTGCCGGTCCAAGCATAAAGAGAAGTTTTGTTCTTTGCCTTTATTATATTTGTGACGCCCGTATCCATACAATAAATGCTTCCGTTAATCTGCATATTATTCGGATTATCCACCTGTAAATTACCGCAGAATACATTCATTGGAGCTTTGTTATCAACAAATCCCAAACACACGTCTCCGATTATCTTGCCGTCAACATACACATAAGGTATCTCATTAAAATTCCAGCTACTCTCTGCTGCACCGCTGTATAAATAATTAAGCTGTGAAGGAGCATTATTGTGGAATATCATATCACCCCATACAGTAACGCCTGAACCTTTATTAGGAAAAATCAAATGTGACCAGTTTTCAGTATACATATTATTACATACGTACAAAGGCGTTTCAATACTGGCTCCGCTGTTAGGTCCTTTCAAAGCAGTCTTATCTGTTCCGTCATATGCGTCAATAAGGCTGTTTGAGTTATTCATAAATACATCATGATTGGAATTACCGGTTTCATCAACATACTTATAATTTTCCGCATCATCTTTCTTAGGCAAACCTATATAAGCGCCGCCCCAGATACTGGTCTGGGTAGCCAAACTTGCATCAGCGGTAGTAACAAATCCAGCGCCTCCGCTGCCGCTGCCCTCGTTATCTTCCTTATCATGCTTAAGAACATATACAGATGCCGAAGATGTTACGCCTGACATTGTAACGTTTGAAGTAAATTTCAGAAGATCTCTTTCGAGCCATTCCTCTTTTGTCTCGTCATAAAACTTTTTTGTTCCCGCATAAGAAATGGTAACATCGTCAATATTACCCATAGAGGCTAAACTATCGCTGCCTCCGGGATTGCTTAACCCTACCTTTACTTGAAGCGGAGTATCTGTAGATTTAAGCGCGCCTACAGCGGCTTTATATTCCTTAGCTCCTGCAACATTTTTATCAAGCGCGGAAACAGCGCTCTCAGCCACAGAACGGGCGGTGATACCCGTCTGTGCGCTTGAGTAATTAACATGCGCTCTGTTGTTTGCAGCCAAAGCAAGAGCCATTGTACCGAACAGGAACACTATCAGAATAGACATTACGAATACTACCGTCAGCAGAACTGAACCGTGCAGTTTTCTCTTTTTTCGCGTATTCATTTTACTTACCGCCTTTCCGTTATTAAATAACATCAGCGAGGAAGAATTATTCTGCCATTTCAAGATTTGGTGCGTCCATTTCGTATACAGAGTAAAGCGTTATAGTGAATGTAGCTGTAGGAGTTTTCTCTTCCTCTTCGTCAGTGGGCTGCGTGTCTTTTCTTTCCTTGATCTCAATATCAGCAAGACCTACGGAATTGATAATTATTGTTTCTTTCTGCTCTTCAAGGGCTTTCATGTAATTCCAGATGTCCTCTTTTTCGCCTGTTACATTAATGGTATATTGCGCATTAAGCACAGTCTCTGCCGTTCTCTCGGAAAGAGCGTTACTTTCAGCTTTTCTGTCGTTGATCTGACTCTGCTGCGAACCGTTTATATCCGACTGAGTAAGCAGATCCTCTCCTATAATCGTAGGAGTGAAATAATAGTACTCAAGAGTACCGGTTGCAAGGTCGCCGGCAGCAAGGGTGCTTACCTTTACTTTGTTTTCTTCTGCAAACTTCTGCATATACTGATCGACCTTACGAGCATTATATATGCTGTTGTAATCTACAAAGTCACCTGCAAGCTCCGATGCCTCGTTGTAAGCTTTTGTAATATCGTCCTTTATGCCGGGAATCTCGGCAATCTTGCCGTCAACCTCGTCACGCTGCTTCTGTAGATCCGCCAAAGCCGCCTTATCGCTCTTTATGTCCTCGTTCTTGGGCTTTATTAAAAGGAAGAAGCCTGCAATAAGGAGTACGAGCGCCAAGAGAACGCCAAGGATAACCTTATCTCTGTAATTAAGTTTCATTTTCATCTACCTCCCTTATTACGCTGCCGCTTCTTCGTTCGTTGTATCATCTTCAGCCGCAGCATCGTCCTCAGACGGATGGTATGCGCTTTCTCTGCCGTTTATAGCGACTGTTACGCCAAATGATACGGTTTCAGTTTCATCGCCTTCGATTACGTGAGCGTCCTCGCCTTCGCCGATCTGAATCTCTTCCTTTTCAATCAGTACGGTGTAGCCGCTGTAGGAAGCAGCCGCATAGTATCCCTTATTTTCAGAGAAGCTCTCGTCAAGAAGATTGTCGATAAACATTGAAGGAAGCTTCTGAACATAATCTTCGCTGCCCGCCGCTTCAACCGTGAAATTGAACGTTCCCGCAGCATAAGCAGGAAGCGAGATATAGCACTCGTCAAGCTTAAGATCCTCGGCAGTCTTATCCAAAACAGCCTGAATCGTCTCATATTTATCGCCGTTGATAACCGGCTGCGAGAAGAACGCATCATGAGAGTTGACCATCTTTGTATTATATTCGTTAACAGTATCGCGCATTGCAAGAAGCTTATCTCTATGTGCAAGCTGATTCTTTACCTCCGCCGATTCAAGATATGTCTGAATATCGGTCATATCGCTCTGAATTCCGTTGTCGTACATTGTCATTCCCAGCCATGTACCGCCAACAATAACGGCTGCTCCAAGAACAAGACCGAGCATAAGACCAAGACCGGCATTGTCATCCTGCGACTTTCCGCTTCCGCCGGCTTTCTTCATTGCGGCGCTAAGTTCTGTTTCGAGAAGGTTAATTTTTTCTGTTTCTCTGTTACGCTTGAACATTGCGCCGATAGCGTTTGCGTACAGTGAAAATTCAAGGTTCTCATGACCGTGGATCTGCGGAGGAACGTTGATAAGACTTGTATTAAGATCAAGCTTTTCCAGTTCGTCTGTGATTCTTACATAGTCGTGAGTATCGCCGTAAAGAATAACGTTTTCGATAATTTCGCCCGTATTGCGGCTTCTATGGAACTGAAGCATACGGAATATGTTTTCGTTGACTGCTTCAAAAACGTAATCGGCAGATCCGCCGTAATCATCGGGATCAACTGAAGCGAAACGCGAGAACGAAAGCTGACCCTGCTCATAAAGGTTGAGCGAAATAAAGTTAGGGTCAATCTGAACAGCGAGAAGAGGCATTTTAGACTTGATTTTCGTATCGGCAAGAAGAACCTTTGTGATACAGTTACAGCCGACCATGACCGATCTGAGAGAAATTCCGAGAAGCTTAAAAACCTCCCTGTAGCTGTTAACGATCTCATAAGGGCAGGCTGTAGCCAGCACCTTTATCATACTTTCGCCGTTTTCGCCTTTCTCCTCAGCATCACCTACAATTACATATGTAACGGAGAAAGTATCGTCAAGATTAAGCTCAGCCTGCATCTGCTGCTTAACCGTTTTCTGCATATCCTGCGGCTTTACTCTCGGAACGGTAAGCTCCTTGAAAATAGTCAGGTTAGAGGACAGTGAAACGATAGCCTCCTTGTCTGGCATTTTATTTCTTTTGAGGACACCGTTGACAAGCGTTGCAACGTTGGGAACATCTTTAACATGACCGTTAACGATAAGTCCTTCCTCAAGGTTAAGTGTTGCCGCAGAGCTGATCTTTATTTTTCCGTTGCTCTCAACGCCTTTAACAACACGTATATTTCTATCGGTAATATCAAATGACAGCATTTTCTTTTTTCCACCTTTCCGTGTTTATTCGTTCTCGATAGATTCCATTGAACCGTAGAGTGCGGGGTAAATACCTACTACTACCATACCGATTATAATACCCATGAAGATAAGCATTACAGGCTCAACCATGTGAACAAGTCTTTCAACAGCTGAGTCGGATTCTTCCTCGTAGTAATCTGAAGTTTTTTCAAGAATCGAGTCAAGCGCGCCCGATTCCTCGCCGACATATATAACCGAACAGAACATTGATTCGAATATTTCCGTTCTTGTTATAGCGGACGAAAGCGTTTCGCCCTGCTTAACCTCATCGACAACATCTAAAAATCTTTCGTCAACGTACATATTTCCAAGTACGGACGAAGCTCTCTGAAGACACTCTACCATTGGAATACCGCTGGAGTAAAGAGAGGAAAGTGTTCTTGCAAAACGCGCCGTATAAATCTTTGTTACGAGAGGACCCCAGCCCGGTCCCTTCAGTATCATACGATCGACCTTATACCGTATATTAGGCGCTTTCAAAGCGTATCTTATTCCAAAGAACAAACCAACGGCAATAATAATAAGTATGTACCACTGATGTCTGATGAAATTGGATATTGCCGCCATAACTTTGGTAAGCGCAGGCATCTGGGAAGGATCTTCATACATTTCAATAAATGTAGGCATGATGAATGTAAAGAGGAAAATTACTACTACTATACACAGTACCGCAAGGATAATAGGATAAACCATAGCGCCCTTTACGGTATTCATAAGTTTATTTTCCTTTGCGTACTGATCGGACATACGCGTCATGATAACGTCCAGCGAACCGCTGGCTTCTCCTGCTCCGACCATTGAAATAAGGAAGTCAGGGAAAGAACCTCTGTGCATTTCGAGAGTTGAAGAGAAAGATTCACCCTTCTGAACATTCTCGTAAATGTCCTGCCATATTGCCTTGGCTTTTTCGTTTTCCTGTTCGTTTCTCATAATGTCTATAGACTTTACGAGGGTAAGACCTGACGTAAGCATCGCACTGAGCTGTCGGCAGCAGAACGCAAGCTCTTTGGTGCTGAACTTATAGATAGATTTTGAAGAACCGCCCGTCTCTTCTGCATAATCTTTAATAAAGAAACCGCGTTCTTTCATCTTTTCGAGGAATTCCTGCTCATTCTCGGCATTCGCCTTACCCTTGACCTGCTTACCGCGGGCATCCTGAGCTATGTAGGAATAACTCTTCATAAAACCACCTCCGTGTTTTTTGATACGCCTCCCGTGAATCGTGTACGACACATCGGGACGCCGGGTCACATATACGCACTACCCTAACATAACAATTATAACATATTAAAAGTTATTTTTCAATCGTGTTTTTGACATAAATAATTAAAGATTTTTTATCAATATTAACCAAATTTTATACTACAAGTAATAATCAAACTTATATTGATGATTATATTACAAAAAGACAATTAAATTTGAAATAGAGAGGGTGAGTTGCTATACTGTGCCATATTATCATACAACTATTATAACATATTTATTTGCAATTCGCAACACATTTTTGACTATTTTCTAAAATTTTTTTAAATTTATGAACCACGATGATTTTTTTAACTAAATCTTACGGTCTTATCCTTCTGTCAAAGCTCTGATACCAACAAACAGACGGCTTACGGCGATAAGCCTGATTCAGTTGTAGATTGTATCTCCTACTGAATCTGAAGATATTCTCCGCCCAAGAGGGTGCGGAGCTCCGTTGAAGAACCGTGAGACGGGGACACCGTCTGTAATTATATCTGCATTTTTTTGCCTTATCACGGAAAAACGCTTAAAAATCCACACATACCAAAATACTGAACAGACTCTAAAAATATTTCAGGAAAAAGGCTTGCATTTTTTACCTGTATATGATATAATAAATTTTAGTCATTATTATCGCTCTCCAAGAAAATCACGAGCTTTACGCGGTTAATTGGCAGAGCAACAGAAAAAGGAGTCGCTTTATGAAAAGAAAATCAGCATATATCTTTATAACGGCATTCATTACGATGATGTCGGTAGGCACTTATGCAATGAACGCATTTGCAGAGGGTGAAGCAGCCGCTTCCGCTTCGGGAAATCAGCAATCTGCCGGCAACCCGATCCTGACCCTCGTTCTGCCTCTTGTACTTATGTTCGTGCTGCTCTACTTTATGGCTATCAGACCTCAGAAAAAGCGCGATCAGGAAGCCAAGAACATGCAGAACAGCTTACAGGTCGGTGATGAAGTAATTACCAGCGGCGGAATTGTCGGCATGGTATTCCGCATAGGCGATGATACGATAGTTATCGAGACAGGTGGCGAGCGTCATAAGCTCAGAATAAAAAAATGGGCTGTTGCAGAAAATGTTTCGGCAACAGAAAGAGCGAAAGAAGCGCAGTCCAAAACAAAATCTCCACTTGCAGCAGCCGGCGTTACAGACGACAGCGATAAGAAAAAATCAAAGAAATCAAAAAAATCCGAAGATTCAGAAAACGAATAAAAAAACAAGCCTCCGCATAGTATTAAGTAAATATTATGTGGAGGCTTTTTATGGGTCGTTACAAAAAAAACATATGGGAAAACACTTTTTTAAGCTTCGGTATATCGGTATTTTTCGGCATAGCATGCGGGCTCGCAGGATGTATTTTGTTCTCTGCCGTGTCATTTTTGGTATTTAAAGGCATGATGTTCGGTAAGCTGTTCAATCTGCTGACGCTGTTCATAAGCGGTTATTTCAGCGGAAATTTATGCGGACGTTACCGCAGACGGCGCGGAATGATCGACGGCGCAATATGCGGCACAGTCATATATGCAGTTCTGCTTTCGGTGTCTGCCGTATTCGGAGAATTTACTGACCTCAAAAAACTAATGATCCTTGCAGCAGCAGGAGCTGTCGGCGGTATAGCCGGCGTCAATTCAACAAGACCCAAAAATCTCATGTAAACAGCGTGTCGCCGCATCTCAGAGCCTGTTCGGAATCTTTTCAAAAAGACTCTGAACAGGCTCTAAGACTTGCCGTAAAATAACCCTGCTAAAGCTATCCGCCAATACGTTTATTTATATATTTAGTTCTGATTTTTGAATAGAGTATTTTTTGTTCGCTGTAAAGACCTCTGTATCCGGAAAGCATATAGCTGACCGCACAAGCAAGGACGTAAACCCCGATTCCCTCGCTGCCGAAAAGCTCTATACTCAGCAGTACAGAAGCGACAGGACAGTTTGTGACTCCGCAGAACAGCGCAGCCATGCCTACCGCTGCTCCTACAGAACAATCCAATCCAAGCAGCGGCGCAAAAACGCTTCCGAAAGACGAGCCGATAAAGAACACGGGAAATATTTCTCCTCCTTTAAATCCCGAACCGAGAGTAATCGCCGTAAACAGCATTTTTATCAGAAAAGCCGCAAAAAACGGACTCTCGGAAAATGCCGAGATTATTGCATTGCCGCCCGTTCCGTTATATGTACCGCTGCCCTCGAGTACGGTAAGCAGGACTACGATAACGCCTCCCGCCGCCGCCCTAACAGCGTGATTTTTAATTTTTTTAAACAGCCTGCCCGTTCTTCCTAAGAGCATACAAAATAATACGCTTATAACAGCGCATAACGCTCCGATAAACACTACCTTTAAATACAGTAAAGGCTCTGACTCCGGCATATTTACGCTTACCTGTATATGAGTATTTCCAAAAAGCGACGATATATAGCTCGCTGTCAGAGCAGCAGTCACGCAAGGGACTATCGCAGAGTAATAAAAAATCCCAACGCTCACCACTTCCATCGAAAAAATAGCTGCTGTTACGGGAGTTCCGAAAACTGCCGCAAACATTGCGCTCATACTGCACATTGTCAATATCCGCTTATCATCGTCACCGAATTTCAGCTTGCGTCCGGTAAAAGAACCGAGAGCAGCTCCGATCTGCAGGGAAGCGCCCTCCCGTCCGCTTGAACCGCCGCACAAATGAGTCAGCACAGTCGCTATGAAAATGCACACGGCATGGCGTATTCCCATTATCTTATTGTCACGGACAGCTAAAAGCACAAGATTAGTCCCCTTATCATGACTGTAATTAAGTACATCGTAAAGACAGGCTATCGCCGCCCCGACGGCAGGGAGCAGAAAGATCAGCCACGTATGTTCCGAACGAAAGCTTTCCGCCTCGCCGGAGCAGAAATGGAACAAAGCTCCCGTAAGTCCTATAAGAACGCCTGTTATCGAACCAATAAGCAGCCATTTGAAAAAAAATCCGATCTCCTTCAAATGCTCGTTATGTAAAATATCATTTATTTTCTGCATATCGTTAAAAGAAACCCGTATGAGAACAAGTTCTAAGCCATGACCTCCTTTTTCTCCTCCAGTCTGACAGGCAGACCGTTTATTTCAATGGTCGGATCGTCAAGGTCTATAAGCAGGCATCGGCGTCCGTTAACCACGCTTGTACGAACCTTATCAGCGGCAGAAGGCTTGATATTCACGGTTATTCCGGGAGAAGTCAGCACAGTTTTCGTCTCGATAAGATTGCTTACAGTCAGAGGCGCGTCCCCACAGAACTTTTCATACACCGGATCGGTCATTTCTACGCGTTCCTGAGGTATACCTATATCGGTAAGTATTCCCTTTAGTTTCGAATTGTCGAGGACTGTTCTATCCGTATCGTCCTTATTTTCCTCAACTACCTCCTGAAGCTTTTCGTTAACGGTCTTTATGACCATGTAGTCCAAATCGTCGCCGACAACGCCTTTAAGAATATTTTGAAAACTTGCCTTTTCATTATCGGCAGACATTACGAACGTACAGCCAAGCACGTTCTCTACAAGTGAAATATTCGGTTTTGAAGCAGATTTCATGTAACACATAACATGATTAATATCGGTGCTTCTGTTACTGAAAACGGGATACAGAAACCCCTCCGAAGGCGCTTTGCTGATAATAAGCTCAGTATTTACTTTCTTTGTTATTTCATTATTAAAGCTGTCAAAAACAAATCCGTCGCTGCCTGTATTTACCGGACAAAGGGCTGTTAGAAGATAGCGGTAAAGCTCGTCCTCACCTTCAGCAAATTCATCATTTTTATCCTTTCGGCGTATGGTATATGTACAATATGCCGTAATCACGGCATAAGGACCCTCATGACTGAAGCTGTTCGCTATATGGTTCATAAAATTCTCGCAGATAATATCGTCTTTCAGTTCGCAGCGAAGCAGACTGTAGAGTATTTCCTGCGGCTGTCCCTCCTCATATGCCTCGTTCGGAAACTGATATTCACAGAAATTTTTACCTACGTTTGTATTGAGAACCTTTTTCAGCGTTTCATCATATACGTCATGTTCCTCAACAGACATCGTAAGACATGATGACGTTTTATAATATCTGACGTTCTTTTCTGCATCAACAAAGCCTGTGAGTACTCTGTCCATAATAAAAAATCCACTTTTATCTGAAAAGTTCTTCTTTATCTCTGCCGTCTCTTTTTTGTTCATATATTTTACCTCTGTTTCAGAATTTTTATTGCAGTAACCATTATAACATATAAGCTTAAAAATTGCAACAGACGCGGAAATAATTTTCGTTTTCAAAGCTCTGATCTCAACAAGCAGACGGTTTACGGCAGTAAGCCTGAGTCTAAGTCTAAGAGACGGGGGATATCGTCTGCGGTTAACTTATCTGCGTAAATCTGACGTTCTTACAGCAAATATGAATAAAGTGTAAACATTTCCCTTCGTTATTGACAATAGACATAAAAAGAGTTATACTATTATTAGCACTCGCAGTACAAGAGTGCTAATCAATTGTATGGAGATGTTAAATATGGAACAAAAACAGTTCAAGGCAGAGTCTAAACGACTTCTTGATATGATGATTCATTCAATTTATACTCACAAGGAAATTTTCCTCCGCGAGCTTATTTCAAACGCAAGCGATGCTATAGATAAGCTTTATTTCAAGTCTCTTACCGATGATAAAGTCGGACTTTCAAAAGACGATTTTGCTATATGGATTTCCGCAGACAAGGATTCCCGCACTTTGAAAATCACCGATAACGGTATTGGAATGACAGCCGAAGAACTTGAAAATAACCTCGGAACTATCGCAAACAGCGGTTCGCTCAAATTCAAAACAGAAAACAAGCTTGATGAAGAAAATCAGATCATCGGTCAATTCGGCGTAGGCTTCTATTCGGCTTTTATGGTCGCTAAAAAAGTAACCGTAATTTCAAAAGCATACGGCTCTGATACCGCTTACCGCTGGGAATCCGAGGGCGTTGACGGTTATACGATCTCGGAAGACGATAAAACGTCCGTTGGTACGGAAATAATCCTCGAGCTTCTTGATGATACCGATGACGAGCAGTACGGAGAATTTCTCGACACCTACCGCATTAAATCGCTTATCACAAAATACAGCGATTATATACGCTTCCCCATTAAAATGGAAGTCTCCCACAGCCGTCCGATCGAAATGTCCGATGAGGACAAGGAAGCCGGAAAAGCTCCCGAATACGAGGACTACATCGAGATCGAAACGCTCAACAGCATGATACCGCTTTGGAAAAAGAGCAAATCAGAGCTTAAAGAAGAGGACTACAAGCACTTCTATACAGAAAAATTCTACGACTACAACGAACCGCTTAAATATTCCCACGTTGTAAACGAGGGTATGCCCAGCTATAACGCTTTGCTCTATATACCGTCTAAAGCTCCCTATGACTTCTATTCAAAAGAATTTGAAAAGGGCTTGCAGCTTTACTCCAACGGCGTTCTTATCATGGACAAGTGCGGCGACCTGCTGCCGGATTATTTCGGCTTCGTAAAGGGTCTTGTTGACAGCGAGGATCTGTCGCTTAATATTTCAAGAGAAATGCTTCAGCACGACAAGCAGCTCAAGGTCATTGCAAAGAGCATCGAGAAAACTATCACCAGCGAATTGAAAAAAATGCTCAAAAACGAGCGCGAAAAGTACGAAAGCTTCTGGAAAGAATTCGGCATTCAGCTGAAATTCGGCGTTTACAGCGGTTACGGCATGAATAAGGACAAGCTTCAGGATCTGCTGCTGTTTACATCCTCTCAGGGAAAACTTGTGACGCTGGACGAATATGTTTCCGCTATGCCCGAGGAGCAAAAGTACATCTACTACGCGACCGGCGAAACTGCTGCGCGTATCGAACAGCTTCCGCAAACCGAGCTTGTTAAAGATAAAGGCTTTGAGATACTTTATCTCACTGATAACGTTGACGAATTCGCCGTTAAAATGCTTATGAATTACAAGGAAAAAGAGTTCAAAAACGTTTCCTCCGACGACCTCGGTATCGAGAATACCGAAAAACAGGAAGAAGTCAAGGCTAAAGAAGAAGAAAACTCCGATTTGCTTAAAGCAATGGCTGATTCTCTCGGCGATAAGGTTTCAAAGGTCGTGCTTTCAAAGCGTCTGAAATCCCACCCTGTATGTATCACCAGCGAAGGCGAAATTACTCTTGAAATGGAGAAAGTCCTCAACTCCATGCCCGGAGATCAGAAAGTAAAGGCTCAGCGTGTTCTTGAGATAAACCCCGATCACGAGATCTTCGCTAAGCTCTGCTCTATCGGAAACGATACCGAAAAACTTGGAAAATACGCTTCTATGCTTTACACTCAGGCTCTCCTTATCGAGGGTATGCCAATTGATAATCCCGTTGAATTTTCAAATCTTATCTGCGAATTGATGTAATTCAATAATTGCCCTATCATCGTTATGAAAAGTTATTTTTTAGGGAACTCTCTATTAACAGAGCGTTCCCTAAAAAATAGTCCGCCGGACTGTTTTTTCAATTTACCCTTTGCAGAGCGCCTGAACGCTATGCAGGGCTTTGCCCCACACTCCACCGGAGGGATATGTCCCTTTGAAATCCCGATTTTAGCCGCAACAGCTATCAGGATTGCCTTTAATAACAAATAATATTATGATTTTAATTTCAATCAAAGATATTCCGAAAAAAAAGCAAAGCGCGCACGCTCATGCGCTGCTGCGCGAATGCCTGAAAAAATACGGCATCAACTATTCCGACGATACTCCCGTTACCAAAAATAAGTACGGCAAACCGTCCTTGACGGAACGTCCCGATATTCATTTCAACCTTTCTCACGCCGATGGGATAACCGCCTGTTTCGTTTCAGACGCAGAATGCGGCATAGACTGCGAACCAATTCGCGAATACCGTCCCAACGTCATGAAAAGAGTCTTTTCCGATTCGGAACAAAAAATGCTGACGTCAGCTCCTGAAAAAGAACGCGATATAATGTTTTTTCGCCTATGGACGCTAAAAGAAGCATACATCAAGGCGATCGGCATTGGCTTGTCATTTCCCATGCGCGATATTGAATTTTCTTTCGGGAACGGCTGTATATTCTCAAATGCGGAAGAATACGAATTCAAACAATACATCATAAAAAATAAATACATCGTTTCGATATGCAAAAAAGCAGCCGGCTGACCGACTGCTTTTTTATATAAGGCTTCACTCAGCCTATAACTCTTACACGGATAACGCCGTCAACAGCATTGATCTTTCCCTCAACAGCAGCAGGAACTTCACCTGTAACGTCAAGCATAGTGTAAGCGAAATCGCCCTTGCTTGCGTTTGCCATGTTCTCGATGTTAATGCCCTCATTTCCTACAGCCGTAGTAATGGAAGCGATCGTTGTGGGAACATTCTTGTGGATAATGCAGATCTTTGTGCCTACAGCATTCATGGAAAGATTCGGGTAGTTTACGCTGTTCTTGATGTTACCGTTTTCGATGTAATCAATAATCTCCTCAGCAGCCATAACAGCGCAGTTATCCTCGCTCTCGGGAGTTGACGCGCCGAGGTGAGGAAGTACGATAACATTTTCCTCGCCGAGAACGATGTCATCTGCAAAATCTGTTACGTACTTAGCTACCTTTCCTGCTTTGATAGCGTCCACAACAGCCTGACTGTTGATAAGCTCGCCTCTTGCAAGGTTGATAAGACGAACGCCGTCTTTCATCATTGCGATCTGCTCAGCATCAATAGTATTCTTTGTCTGAGGAGTGTAAGGCATGTGAATTGTGATATAATCGCTCTGCTTGTAGATCTCGTTAATGTCGGCAACAACCTTTACGGAAGGCTCAAGGTGAAGAGCAGCGCCAACTGAAAGGAACGGATCAAAGCCGATAACCTTCATTCCGAGAGCCTCGGCAGCATTGGCGATCTTGCCGCCGATAGCTCCGAGACCGATGATACCGAGGGTCTTTCCGGCGATCTCAGGACCTGCAAACTTGGATTTACCGCCCTCAACAGTCTTAGGAGCGTCCTCTGTGCCCTTTAATGAAGCAGCCCATGCGGCAGCCTCGGTAATTTTTCTGGAAGAAAGAAGAAGCGCGCAGATAGCAAGCTCCTTAACTGCATTAGAGTTAGCTCCGGGAGTATTAAAAACGCAGATGCCTTCCTGAGCGCAGCGGTCAACGGGAATATTATTTACGCCTGCACCCGCTCTTGCGATGCAAAGAAGCTTATCGCCAAAGGTCATGTCGTGCATTTTTGCGCTTCTTACCATGATTGCATCGGGATTTGCGCAATCCTCGGAAACGGCGTACTTGCTTCTGTCAAAAATATCCGTACCGATAGATGAGATCTTATTAAGAGTATAAATATTAAACATTTCAATCAAACCCTTTCTGATTTTTTATTCAGCAGCTCAGGAATTTTCAGCCTCAAATTTCTTCATGAACTCAACGAGCTTTTCAACGCCCTCAATAGGCATTGCGTTGTAAATGGAAGCTCTCATACCGCCTACGCTTCTGTGACCCTTGAGATTCTCAAAGCCGGCAGCCTTGGATTCAGCGATGAACTTCTTGTCAAGCTCGTCGTTTCCGGTGATGAAAGGAACGTTCATGAGCGAACGGTCTTTCTTTTCAACAGTACCCTTGAACATTTTTGACTGGTCAAGGAAATCGTAAAGGATAGCGGCTTTCTTCTCGTTAAGAGCTTTCATAGCCTCAAGACCGCCCATTTTCTTTATCCACTTGAACACCTTGCCGCAGATGTAGATGCCGTAGCACGGAGGAGTATTATAAAGAGAATCCGCGTCTGCCTGAGTTTTCCATTTGAGCATTGTAGGAGTTCCGGCGAGAACGTCATCACGGATAAGATCTTCGCGAATAATAGCGATAACCACGCCGGCAGGTCCTATATTCTTCTGAACGCCGCCGTAGATAACGCCGTACTTTGAAACGTCAACAGGCTCTGAAAGGAAGCATGAAGAAACGTCCGCAACAAGATCCTTGCCCTTTGTATCGGGAAGTTCCCAGAACTTTGTACCGTAGATAGTGTTATTTTCACAGATATAAACATAGTCTGCATCATCGGGAATATCAAGATTCGAACAGTCGGGAATATATGAGAAAGTTTTATCTGCGGAAGAAGCGACAGCAACAGCTTCACCGTAGAGCTGAGCCTCCTGATAAGCTTTCTTAGCCCATTGACCGGTAATTATGTAGGCTGCCTTCTTATTCTTCATAAGGTTCATCGGAACTGCCGCAAACTGCTGAGAAGCTCCGCCCTGAAGGAAAAGCACCTTGTAATTGTCCGGAATATTCATAAGGTCGCGGAGATCCTGCTCAGCTTCCTTTATAATGTTGTCGTAAACCTTTGAACGGTGGGACATCTCCATAACGGACATTCCACAGCCCTTGTAATCCATCATTTCATCGGCTGCCTCTTTCAGAACTTCTTCCGGAAGCACAGCGGGACCCGCGCTGAAATTATAAACTCTGCTCATTGTAAAAACCTCCATTATATTTAGTCAGGAGCTATAACGCTCCCGGCTTTGTTAGTCGTACATTAATATTATACACTTTTCGCCATGATAAGTCAATATGTATTTTGGAACTTTTTGAAAATTACATGACATTCGCAATAACAATTTCTTTTGACGATACCCGACCATATAGAGAACAACGAAAACGGCAGACATTTCCGTCTGCCGTGCATTTTATTTTTTTTCATTGAAAGCAGCATTTGCCGCAGCCTGAGGATTCTGTGTGAGAACAGGAGAGGTTTTCAAGGTATGCTGAAGCTTTTCCTTAGTACGCTTTATGTCAAGAAGAGACTTCTGATGAGCAGCCTCTGCATCATTGAGCATCTGAGCAACCGACAAAGCTGCGGATTTCTGAACAGCAGCAGCCTGTTCCTGCGCCTTGCGAAGGATCTCCACGGCCTTTTTCCTGGCTTCTGTTACGATAGTTTCCTTGGAAGCTATCATAGCGGCGCGCTCTTCGGCTTTACGAATAGTGTTTTCAGCGCTTATCTTAGCTTCGTTAAGTATTCTTTGGCAGTCAAACTCTATCTTCTGAGCTGCTTTTAGTTCGTGAGGCAGATTAAGACGGACATCGTTAATAAGCTCGCGCATTCTTTCGCCGTCAATAACTTTTTTGTGAGAAACGAAAGGAACAGTGGACGAATTATCAAGCAGGTCGTCCATTTCTTCAAGAATTTCATCTACATTCATTATTATTTCCTCCTTAAATAGAAGCAAGAGAATACGGACGCCCGACATTCTCTTATTTTTTATGTGAAAAGGGGTTTATTCAGACACCCTCTAAAAACCTGTCCGGGGTCAAGCCAACATCAGATAAATGCGACAGCCGCAGGGAAATCCCTCGATTGCGGACTGACACTATTCAATATGCCGTACGCAGCCGATTTTTCAAAAGGGTTTTTTAGAGATTGCCTCCATTAGTTTTAACAAGGCGCCGCTTTATATCGCCGAGAATTTCCTCCGGGACAAAATGACTTATATCTCCGCCGAAATATGCTATCTGCTTCACCACGCTCGAACTGAGATACATATTTTCCGCAGCCGTTGTAAGAAATACCGTTTCTGCTCCCGCATACAGCTTTTTGTTTGCAAGAGCCATCTGGAACTCGTATTCAAAGTCGCTGACAGCTCTCAAGCCCTTAACAATAGCTACAGCTTCTACAGTTCTTACATAATCCGCAAGAAGTCCGTCAAGAATATCAATTACCACGTTATCGAGTTTTTTTGTTACAGCTTCTATCATAAGCATTCGCTCCGTAGCGGTAAAGCTTGGCTGAACCTTTCCTGCATTTCGTGAAATAAGTACAATAACCTTATCAAAGAGTTTTGAAGCCCGTGTGATTATATCAAGATGCCCAAGAGTAACGGGATCAAAAGAACCCGGGCAAACTGCTATTCGTCTCATTCAGCCTGCTCCTCCGAGGGCTTTTTAAATACCGCAATATTTATTTTTCCGTACGTATAGACCTTTTTAAGCGACATTCCGTCCGGAGCATCAGGCTGACCGGCTTCCTTTTCGTACTCGCACACAATACTTCCTCCGCTGCGCAGCTTAGCTGCCGCCAACGGCAGAAGCTTGCCGATATGACCGTATCTGTATGGCGGATCAAGAAAAATAATATCAAATGTCTGAGCAGTAAGACGAATGTAATCATAACTGTCGCGGTTTATAACATCAGCACGCGCTCCGAGCTTGGTATTTCTGAGGTTTTCATTGACACATCTCAGCGATCTCGGAGAATTATCAATAAATACACAACGAGACGCTCCTCTGCTGAGAGCTTCTATACCAAGTTGTCCGCTGCCTGCGAAAAGATCAAGTACAAACGCCCCTTCGATCTCAAACTGAATCGAGGAAAACACGCCCTCTTTTACCTTTTCTCCCGTAGGTCTTACGTCCATGCCATCAGGAGTAATAAGTCTGCATCCTCTTGCCGATCCTGTAATAACTCTCATATACGCTCCGCATTCGGGAAAGCTTGTCCCGTCCGCATTTCCGGCATACGGCTGCCGTATTGGATATATACGCAAACATGCGAATTTTGCGATATTGCTTATACATATTTATTATACCCGATTTTTACTGATTTGTCTATACAAATTTTAAAAGATAGGTGGATTTAAACAAAAAACAAGATAAAATTTGTTGCAATTTGCTGAAACTTGTTTAAATTATTCCGGAACATTTTTCTAAATCCTTACATATTATATTAGGGGAATCTTAAATATTTTGCAGTTTTCATAAAGGCAGCGCCGCATAAAGCTTGCACGTCATATGCGCAGTCAGATTTTTTTCATCTCATATAAACGCTGAATGCCTTGCTCTGCCTGAAGCGTTCCCAAATACTTAACTTTCAAGGAGAATAAATATGTGCGGAATAGCAGGAATTATCAGTTTTAAAGAGGACATGCGCGAAGAACTTGCGGTCTGCGGACTTATGCAGAAAGCGCTTCTGAGAAGGGGACCCGATCAGCGAGGCATCGTACTTACGCGCAATGCCGCACTTGTTCACACGCGTCTTGCCGTAATCGACATCGAAAGAGGCAGACAGCCAATGACCTTATCAATTGGAGATAAACATTATACCATAGTCTACAATGGAGAACTTTACAATACTGATGAGCTTCGCTGCGAGCTTTCGGCAGACGGTGACTTTAATACAGCTTCGGATACCGAGGTCATACTCCGCAGCTACATGAAATGGGGATCAGAGTGCGTAGACAAATTTAACGGTATTTTTGCTTTTGCAATACACGATGAATACGAACGCCGTGTATTTTTAGCCCGTGACCGTATCGGAGTCAAGCCGCTGTTCTACTATGATACGGGAAATCGGCTTATTTTTGCTTCGGAGCTTGCCGCGCTTCTTGAGAATCCCGAAATTCCGCACGAAATAGATCTACAGGGAGTTTCGGAGTTGCTGCTGCTTGCTCCCGGTCGTACTGCCGGATGCGGCGTCATACGCGGCGTTAAAGAAATCAAAGCAGGCTGCTGCGGATTCTACGACGAAAACGGTTTAAAGCTTCACAGATATTGGAGTCTGCGCGCAATGGAACATCGAGAGACTTTTGAAGAAACTGCCGAACATGTGCGCGAGCTTGTTCTCGATTCTATTAGAAGGCAGCTTGTTTCCGATGTTCCTATCTGTACTTTCTTATCAGGCGGACTTGACTCGAGTCTTATTTCATCAGTTGCAGCATCTGAGCTGAAAAAACAGGGAAAAGTGCTTAATACTTTCTCAGTTGACTACAAGGACAACGAAAAATATTTTACAAAGTCCCATTTCCAGCCAAACAGCGATCCGGAATACATTAATATAATGGCTGAATATCTTGGCAGCAAGCATCATTGGACTGTAGTTGATATTCCTGAGCTTGTAGATGCTCTCGATTATGCGACGGACGCAAGAGGTCTTCCCGGAATGGCTGACGTTGACGCATCTCTGCTGCTGTTTTGCCGCGAAATAAAGAAATTCGGAACTGTTGCACTGTCCGGCGAATGTGCCGATGAGCTTTTCGGAGGCTATCCATGGTATCGGGACGAGGATATAAGAATGACGGATGGTTTCCCATGGGCGCAGAGTACCGCATATCGCAAGAAATTCATTTCAAACGAGCTTGCGGAAAAGATAAACGCCGAGGAGTACGTATACTCTGCTTACAGAAAAACTGCCGATTCTGCACAAAAGCTGCCGACTGACAGTCCGCTTGAAACAAGAATGCGCGAAATGACACAGCTAAATTTCGATTGGTTCATGCAGAATCTGCTGGACAGAAAAGACAGAATGTCCATGTACAGCGGACTTGAAGTCCGGGTACCTTTCTGCGATTACCGTATTGCAGAATATCTTTATAACGTACCGTGGGAATTCAAGGATCATAAGGGAAGAGAAAAGGGCTTGCTGAGAGAGGCTATGAAGGATTGGCTGCCCGAACGTGTCCTGAACCGAAAAAAAAGCCCGTATCCCAAAACCCACAATCCTGCCTTTTTGGAAGCTGTAACGGAAAAACTGCGTGAAATTCTTTCTCAGCCTACGCCGCTTACCGATATAGTAAAACGCAGCGAACTGGAAATGCTTCTTACTCATGCCGACCATGTGCAATGGTACGGTCAGCTTATGAATCTGCCGCAGACTATCGCCTTTTTTATTCAGATGGATCATTGGCTGAAAAAGTATGATATAAAAATTGCAATTTAAACAAAGCTCTCATGGTATTTCCGAAAAACAAAAAGCCGTTTCCCATTAATGGAAACGGCTCCAGTCTGTCAAAAAACCCCGAAACTGGAAGCAGAATCGGGGTTAAAATATTTTAA
>CAJTYV010000031.1 GCA_910584195.1 uncultured Ruminococcus sp.
ACTTTAATTACTGCACCAGTCCTATTGTGTGCTATGTAATATTTTCCGTTTGTTAATAAAATCGCCATAATATCCACCTTCCTAATGTTGCAGACTGCCTTTAATTTCAGACAGTCCACACAATCCATTATTATCTCTCACTTGGGAAACATACTGTTGTCGCATTGTCTCCGGCATTTTCCGATATGCGATTAGTAATAATCCATATTTTCCCCTTGCAAGTCTCATAAGCTGCCAATAAGTACATATCATCAGGATATTTTAACGCTTCCTCATTCGTCTGTTTGTCTTCATCATCCAGATTTCCCCAATCTTTGACCGCATACCGCTGTAAGGATAAATTAACCTCTGCTGCAAATCGGCTATTTTCCGTCATAGCTTCATTGATTCCGTGTGTAACAACTACTTTTCCCATATTGAAAAATTGTGATTTAATCATATTCATTTCCACCTTTCCGATTAAACTAATCCGCACAAGCAAGCCATTTTATATATTGGATTCCTTGCAATTTTCCGTCTACGTTCTGCCTCTGCCCTTGCTTTCCGTTCCATCCTGTCCATATATGCAAGCCTGTTATCCATTTCCAGATATTCCACCATCTGAAGCGGAGTAAGTGCGTTGTATGGCGTTTTAAGGCTCCGATCTATAATCTGATTTCCGTCTGATGTATCAATGATTCTAAAATCAAACATAATATTTTCCGTCCTTTCCGTTGTCCGCTGACTGATTAGGGATATACCCTAACCAATCATTTCCGCTAAGACTTTCTTGATCCGATTCACTTCCACATAATAAGTTGATGGCTTTATTTCCAATGCTGAATAAATTTCCTTGCTACTATATCCGTCAACCTTTAGTTCCGCAATTTTCCGCTGTGTATCTGATAAACTGCTTAACATTTCCGTCATTCGTTCCATTGCCATTATTTCAGATTCAGGCGATTTTCCACCGACAACACCGATACAGTTATATAAGTTTTCTGTTTCCGCATATTCCGCATCCAGACTAACCAATGTTCCCGATGGCTTCCGTTTCTTTGCATCTTCCATTCTGCAATGGTTTCCAATCTCTGACCTCATATATTGCTGACTGATAAAGGGAAAAGCGTATTTATTCCGCAAATCTTCCCTACGGTTATATATCTGCACAGCTTTTAAAAATCCGAAAATTGCCACATCATAATAAATTTCCAAACTGTAACCGTGTCTATGAAGAAAATCATATACGAGATTGTGGTTTTCCGTTGCGAATTTCCGTTCAAAGTCTGTTAATGGTTCCAATTTATAATTATCCAATAATATTACCTTGCCCTTCCTATGCGGGGAATTGCCACGCTGACAATCCCCCATATGTTCTATAAATTTTCCATAGCATCTTCCCACTTCTGATAGTTGTCTATGTCTCCATATTCCATCGTGTCTCTGTAAAGCCTCTGCAATGCGCTGTTGCGTGTCTTTGTGAGTGCTACTATAATTTGCGTAACTTCCCTAATCCCCCAATCCCTATAATCATCAATAATTACTACCGCTTTTCTTGCTATTTCACGATTGCTATAGCCCTTTTGACGCATATCAATAATAAGTTTCAATAAATCCGGCTCCGCATATCTGTGAATATTGGAATATATATCATTGAGAAATTCCTTTTCAACAACATACCGCTCCACGTTCTGCATCGGATCAATCCACCACGGCTCCATTCTGCCGTATCTCTCCTGTTTGTGGTCTTCAAATTCATAATCTAAGCGGAATGCTTCACGCTCCATTGTGTTTTTACCATTGTTATACTCTCGCCAATAATGCATCATCCTACCGTTTAACCGCTGGAATAATATCTGTCTGAATGAAAAATTGATCTGCAATTCAGGCTTTTCGGTTACATACTGTTTAACCGCCGTAAGATAATCAAGAATCAATTCATCATAGAAAGTTTCTGCATCCAGTCTCTTACACTTCATATAGTCATAAATCAAATTGTGGTTTTCAGGAAGTGCCGCAAATTCGCGCTCCGCATTGTTCAATGGTCTATTTGTATAGCTTGCATTACCTTTATTTCTCATTGTGATTACCTCCGATTTTGATTGTTAGGGGAGTTGTTACGCTCCCCCGTGTTAATTGCTACCGCCGACTGATTAAAAGAATTTATCAATTAATACTTTAATGATTGCTTTTTTTAGTTCGTCTGTATGCTCTGACAAGTCAACCGTGATACTATTGCCCAAACATTCCATCTGCGGATCAACTGTATCTGTAAAACCAAAACAAATGCTATAATCAATCGGCTTTCCAGCTTCCAGAACTACACGCAAGTATGTAAAATCCATGTTTACAGGCTTGTCACTCCATACTGTGTGAAGATTATAGCCATATTCAGCGTTTAAAGATTCCTGCTCTTTGGTATACTGCACTTTTGCAATCTCTACAGCCTTTTTGATTTCAGCCTTCAAACAGTCAGACATATCACAAATATCAATAGATACCTCCATATAGTCTTCATTGAATGTCAGATTGCCCAGCTCCAAAACGCCGATATTAGTTGTTTCTGTCCTTGCTTTCCATTTCATCATAGTTAAATACCTACCTTTCATTTTTGATTGATTAATGTTGTTGTTACGGTATTTCTACCGATAGGGCATGTGGGGAATCGAACCCCACACAAGAACCGTTTACCCTTTTACTGCTGAACTATTTCACCCTTAACACGTTGTAAGAAGTTGTTTTTTCAAACGGCTTCAGATCCTCGCCTAAAACCTCTGTCAATTTTTCTTTGTCTAATGTCGTGCGGCTCTGTGGCTTGTAGGTGATCTTTGCCGTATCGGTGATTTCGGTGTCAAGTTCATTCTCTGTCATGTATTCAATGATGGAATGCTCAACCGCTTTCAGTTCGTTTTCAAGTTCTTCTTTCATTGCTTTCAGGTTTCTAAACTCCTGAACCTTGTTTTCAAGTTCTTTTTTAGTCATACACATAATGGCTACCTCCTGATTTGATTTTGTTTGTTGTTTGTTTCTGTACCCATATCATAGCAAAAATATGGGTACATATCAATATGCAGAATGTATAAATATGGGTACATAATTTTGTGCAATTTTATGGGTACATATTTATTGACAATTATATGTACCCATATTATAATTGACTTAACAACAAAACAATCAATCATATATTTTTAAGGAGGCAATCACTTATGAGTAAATACTTTAAAGATGTGAATACACTGGAAGAGTTAAGAAGACAGTACAGAGATTTATTAAAGAAGTATCACCCTGACAACGCAAACGGAAGCACGGAAGCGACACAAGAGATCAATGCAGAATATGACAAGCTATTCAAAGTATTAAAGGATAGACACGAAAGCAAGACAGCGGACAGCAAAGAGAGCAACGCAAAGACAGACTTTAATAATATGAAGTATGACTTCACGGAAGATCAAAAACTAAGAGAAGTATTACAGCAGATCATAACCTTTGAAGGTATCAACATTGAGATTGTAGGTTGCTGGATATGGGTAGATGGTAACACATACGACTATAAGGACACATTAAAGAGTATCGGTTTTAAATGGGCGAGAGAGAAAAAGAAATGGTATTTTCACACGGAAGCATTCAGGAAAAGAAGTCATAAGAAGTTAAGCATGGAAGACATACGGAACTACTACGGCAGTACAGAAGTAGAGACAGACGGAGCAAAGAGACTTAAACAAGCGTAACCACAAAAAAACAAGGGTGTAACCAATGGAAGCGGCTACACCCTGACACAAAGAAAGGAAGGTATAAGAATATGATGACTATTAAAGAGGCTTATCAATGGATATGGGAAAATACAAATTTAATGCAGGATACAATGATGTTAGACTTTGAATGTTTGGCTTATTGTGTCAAGCATGGAATATTAAAAGAAGTCGATAAGGAACATTTTGAGGTAATGTAAATCAAATACTAAAAAACAAAGGAGATCAAACACTATGAAGAAACCAATTAAAACTATTGATATTATCGTAACTATGGGAATTATGCTTGTATCGGCTTATCTGTTAGGCGCTGCACAAGCGGAAACAATAACAGAAGTACAGACAGTGACAGAAGCAAGGGAAGTTATACCAGATGGATATATACCGCTTCATGATAGTATTGTGGATATGGATGCAGTGATTGACTTTTCGGCTACTGAATACGGCTTGCAACTGTATTTTGAGGATGGAAGCGGTTACTTTTGGGAACGATAAACAGATATTCAATGATATATAATAAAGGCTATGCGCTTTAATGCTCATAGTCTTTTATTGTGCGGTGTATTTGCTTATATTTGCATGGTTATCATGCGATTTTAGGCTTATTTTCGGCTTGTAATGGCTTCATTGATACATTTTTAGGGCAATGCCTGGAAAATGGCTAGAATCGGCGTGTAACGTGCTTATTTGTGGCTTGTGTGCGGTCTGTATAATGGTATAGGGGCAGCAGGCGCAAGGGTGTATGCCGGTAGGTTTACATTATTAAAATCTGATCATTTCTCACAAAAGGCTATAGCTGTTCAGCGCACATGTCACTCGGCTTCTGGAACCTACCGAACTATCATATCAAGGGGGGGCGGTGGGGGTAGTTTCCATCCCAAAATATGAATCCCATATATAAGGGTATACCCATATAAAAATATGCCCTTAATGGTGTTGATAATCTAATATACCTCTTTAATTTTCAACCGTAACACAATCATCCAAGCGATTTATCACCTATGACTATTTCATTGAAAATTTGAAGATACACCATTGATTATAATATCCCATTATATAAATTATGTAATATGTAATATTGGGAATCACAGCAAACTACCCTATACTATCCAACAATAAATCAAGGCTTTCCTCATATTCTTTTACCCATTTCAAGATAAAATCACTCGTTGTAAAATGTTGAATAATCTTTGCCAATTCACCCATATATGATTTATGAAAGTCAATTATATTTCTCAATGTATCATTTTCACTATATCTACCAGCGACAGCCATCAAATCAAGCCAAAATCCACCTATAAATTCATCATCATGTGGCATAGCTACATTATATAAAATTATCTTATAATTATCCTCATTTGAAAGATATTTATAATAAATTGACTGGCACTCTGAAATGTCACCGCTACCCAATTTCATATCTTTTAGTATCTTTGAAAAAATGGCAATATTCTCTGACTGGCTTTTCAAAGAATATATCGCTGATTGTACCGCCTCATATATCCGCAACGTAACATATTTTGCCGATATATCATCGTATAATTCATCATCATCTACGGAAAACAAAAGCACATTCATTTCACCGTCAAAACGATTATAGCTTTTCTTAAATTCTAAATTGCAATTATCAATCTCCTGCTCAATCCTTATAATATCTTCATTACTGACAGTCGAAAACACACCTATTGACACACCATGCCTTTTCAATAAAGTATCCAACTGTTCCCCATCTATCAACTCAATAGGTTTATCTTCAGCAAAAGCAATAGCACTCTTTGTAAAATATCCTGTTGTCATAAGAATACCTTTGTTTGCTCTTTCAGAGGTAATTACTCCGTATAAATCTCTGATAATCGGTTCTCCAACACTACCAGAATAACGCTTACACTGAATAATATATTTACCAGATAAAACAGGTTCATGATTATAGGCAATCAGATCAATACCACCGTCACCGCTTGCCTTAGTGGTTTCTACAGAGAATCCCATGTTTTCTATCAGATTTTTGCATATGTTTTCAAATTCTATCCCACTAAGAGAATTTATATCATTTCCCATAAGAATCATTCCCCTATATTAAATCAATTTTATCTGAATTATTCTACTTAATATTTGATAAATCCATTAATCATTGTAAGCAGAATGAATGAGTATTTTATACAAAAAATATATATAAATGTTTTACTGATTGCGTATCCACCAAATCAATTTATTTATACCAATATATATAAATCTCACTACAAAAAATATCAACAAAGCAAGCGGAATAATTAGCCAGACACAAGGTTGAGCAAAGAATTTTCCTGTTGTATATATATATTTATTTTCATCATAATCATAATTACGCAATAATAAATAGATTGCATTAATTATCATTAATAACTGTGATACCATCAGTCCGCTTAAACAGAACAGATATTTCTTTTTCAATTTCTTATTTGCAATATCTTTAGATGATGAAAAAAGCTCCTTGTCATTAAACAAAGATTCGCATTTTTCAACAGCTTGTATCATTGCAAAAGCCTGAAGACTATTTTTAAGATTTTCTTCTCTATCTGCATCATTTTCATATATGCCATTTTTAACAATTCCCCAGTCACAAATCCCCTTAATCACTACTCCTGGAATACCAATTTTTTTAGCATTTTGAAAAACAGCATTACCTTCCATTTCGCCGCCAATTACAAAATCAGCCTTTGTATATGCTAAACATATTCTATCCTTTTCTTCACAAGAAGACATTACTGAACCGCCTGATAAAATGTCCCCGTAAGTAACACCATCTAAAAATCCAATTGCATTGTCTAAACGTACTTGCAACCAATCGTCAATAGTTTTATCTTGTGTCCTATCTGGTTTAACATAATCTTCATCTCTTTTATTATCACTATATGGAAATAGTCTTTTAGAAACTAAAACATCTCCTATATTTTGTGTTTTATAATCAATTCCAAACGCTATTCCTAAAGAAATAATAACATTAGGAATAAAATAATTCAAAGCGTCTCTAATGGTTGCGTTTGTTCCCATATCTTTTTCAGCCCCTGTCTGGCTTTGATGAATATGTGCAATCCAATACTTCTTCCATTTAAAGATATAATATACTGTAGTTTCACATAGTATGCGAGTTATTTTAATCTTTTCATTTTCTATTATTTTATGATGCAAAACTGCTTTTTCAATTGGGTTAGCAGTCATTATCATTACTTTGCATTTAGAAAGTTCAGATTTAATATACATTTCATTTAAAGTTGTATAATGTTTATTAAAAAAATCTGTAGATGTTGCTTCCTCATAATATTCCAATGACTCTTTAAGTTCCTGTTTATTTAATTTAGCATATTCCCGCATGAACTCTATGAATTCATTTTTATAGTCATTATATGATTCTTCCTTGCTTTCAGAATTTCTTCTGCATCTTGCTTCTTCTAAAAATTCACTCCATTCATCACGGCTATATTTCCCTTTTTCTATATTAACCTTTTCTTCCATAATTCCATCTCCCATTAATGAATATTCTCTTAATTGAAGTCATAAATAAATTTATCTAAATCATACCACATTTTTACCCCAAATTCTATATAATCATATACGAAAAAAATAAGGCATACCTGATAAGTCCACCCTATCCGATATGCCTTATAATAAATCATTTTACCCTTTAACTAAAATACGTCTTATTCTGTTGTCTCTTAATCCCTTCTCTCCCTTTATCCAGCAATCTCTTATTCCGATCCATGAAAGCATCTACTGTATTCCTGCTCTCAATTTCTCTTACCTTCTGAACACCTCTATTTATGGCGGTAGTCATCTCTTGTGTCTTATATGCGTCTTCTGACCGTCTCCGCATACTTTCATCTTGCATATTCTGTACCATTTGGTTACACTCTTGTAAACGCTGATTTTCTCTCGCCATTGCTTTTTCAATATAAGAATCAAGAATATTATTACTATGTTGTATTCTTTCTCGCTCTGCTTCTTCTCTCTTATCCATTTCAAGCCTGTTTGCTCTCAATCGGTCACGTTCCTTACGGTCACGCTCCTCACATACTGATTTAATCATGTTCAATGTAGATTCTGATGTATTTGTTTTATTCATAGCTAAAAATCCTCCTGTAATTTAATATGGTTTTACTTCTACCTTTAATAATCTGTCATAGATATAATCTGGTATGCTGTTCTTATACTTAGCAGCTACAATCAATATATCAGCCTTTTTCAAAACTCTATATTCCTCAAATGCTTCCTCCGCTGTATCCCATTCTGATAACGGTATAGGCTTTTCTGCGCCTGTAAGCTGAATCGAACTTGTATATTTGCCTGTCTTACTATTATAGCTTACACCTAACGGAAGCACATTATCAGGCGTTTCTCCACCTTTATAATGTTTCTTTGCATTAGCAAGTAGCGTATTTAATCCTTTGGGCAAAATGCAACAGAAATCAGGATGGTACATACCAGAACCATCACCAAATAAATCTTTGTCAACATCCATCTGTTCATCTCCACATTCATAGAAATGTTCCAGATACCATTTCACAAAGGATTTCGGATCATCAAGCCAACCTTGCCACATAAGGGATTTATTGTAGCATTTATGTATGGAATCTGTTTCTTCTGTAGATTTACATCTCGCCAAAATGCCATTATATACTGTATAAGCATGATAACTGGCTTTATTCTCATACTCTATATATTCCTGTTCAAGATTTAATTCCTGCCATGTAATCTTACCAGCTTTCAGATTCTTGTAATCATCAGACGTAACTGTCAAAAGATTCTTATACCAGTTGTTTGATTCATCACCGTCTTTGTGCCATACTTTGAATCTGCCTTTATATTTGACAAGAAACGCATCAACTACTAAATCCTCTGGCGTTGTATCACGCTTCCACGTACTGCCGTCTTTTTCTATTTCAAAAATAGTATAGTGACATTTCCCTTGCTTGTGTTCATAAAATTTATAACCATTAGTCTTATTTTTACTTAATTTTTTACTCAAATAATTATTTACACATCTTCCATAGTTGCTGATCCAGTAATTTTCAGTACCATCTACACGAACAAATACCTCAAAAGCATTTTTCAGTTTATATTTGATTGGATATTCTACTGGTTTGCATTTATCCTTTGATATTTCCTGCAATTCACTGTTTTCGTCTAAGATAAATTGCATTCTTGATTCTGTTGCTTCTAAATTTTCTGTAATAATTTCTGTGTTCATTGTTACTTGTTAAAATTCCTTTCAATTTCGATATGTCTTTAGATAACTCAGCACTATTTTGTGCCAAGTCAATAGTTGAGCATCCCGATTGTATGCTCCGAATCACTATTCATAATAAAAGAGACAATACGATTGATTCATACTGTCTCTGGTTTTAATTGATTATTCAGTTTTTAATGTATTTCTCATATATTTTCAAATTAGGTATTGACAGCCAATAGGGTAAAAGGGGTGGGTTATATAACATATATATCTTAGTTATATAACCCTACCCTTTTACCTACTTATCCACCCATTAAGCTACATCCTCAATAATGATATTGGGATAACCGTCTGATTTAATATGATACTGCTCCTTCAATACTTTATTTGCTTTAACCTTTTTCAGTCCATATAAATCCATAATCTCATTCAGACTACGCTTAATCTGCGTTTCAGTAACTTCGTATCTATATTTATTGCCAAGAATATAGACAACTTCCTTTTCAGTGCAATATCCTTTTCGCTGGATACACTGTAATATAATCTCGGAAATCTTCAAAGTACGCTCGTCACTGGCTTTTGTGGTAGTACGGTCAACAATCTCTCCATACTCATTCTTCTTTTTCTTATATTGCGGATATATGGAAGCTGCCACATCGAATCCTTCAGAACGATAAAACATATCGAATGATACTCCTGCAATCCTGTAGCCTTTTTCCTTCCATCTGACACCGTTATTCTCAATAGTGCTTAACTGTTGAATTACCCATGATGGAATAGCATAGAAGCTAACATGATTTCCCTGTCTTTTATCAGTACCAGAATATTTAATAGCCTTGAAAAGTAATTCTTTTGGAATCTTATCATCATCAAGAATACGGATCAAATCATGGTAAATTAGCATCTTTATGTATTTACTCACTTTATCAATCTTTTTCTGGCTGTTACCCTTCCCCAAATAATCAGCTAACTTCTTATTTGTTACAAAGAACACGATTTCACCATCGTCATTAGAGAATTTCTCACTATAGACATTATTCCTTGCAATAGAAAGCATCATAAGGAATGTATCTTTCGCATACTTGATATTTTTATCAGCTTGCGGACACAACTCTTTAAACTTATTCAGCGTAATATTGCTTATCATAAGGTCAATATTTTCTCTCTGTTCTATGCTCCATTGGGATTCTTTGATTGATAGGTTGTAGATATTCATGATAAATTGGATTGCTTTGTATTCAGACTTGAAATCGCCCAACAATTCAATTAACTGCTTGATATTCAGTGTGAGATTTTCAGAACAACACCTATATTTCTGTACGCCATTTTGCGTGGTAAATATATTTGCAGATGGATTATGGTCATCATGTAAAACGCAACAAAATGACCTCGGATCGTCTATATCAATCAGTTCCGCTATATCCAATTCAGAGTAGATATAATCCCAAAACTCATTTTTATTCTCAAATTCTACCGGATCATGCGCTAATACCTTGCGTAAATACTCTGTATCATGTTCTTTAATTGCTTTTACATTAAGATTTTCGTATGTAGAACGCTCTTTTGCAGTATCAGCATCTTTACTTTTCTTACCAGCAGCAGTGCTATCCCTTTTCTTCTTCGATTTAGGCTTTGCATTAGATATGTATTGTTCAAAATCATCATTCCAGTATTTTTCTATGATTGATTCAGCATTTATCCTTTTATCATAATCAGGATATAATACTGTATGCCCTTTACCGCCGAAAAATAGTCTGTCACGGTTAAAACATACCTCATCAATACCACCGATAATTCCCATAAGCGTAGCTTGCAACTTGTCCCTGATATTTCCGTCTGTAATTACTGTGTCATTACAGAATATCATGCGGAATTTATGATGTTCTTCTTTGTGGCTGAATGTTGTATACATAAAACATGGTGTAATTCCAAGAGAAATAACTTTATTATAGGCTTCTTCTATCCTTATGCCATCGTCAAAATCAAGACCAAATAATTGTTGTTCTATCCAGTTTTCAGCTTTATTCCCTCCTGCTAATACTCCCGGCTTAAATGATGCTCCATGAACTAAAGCGTCTGCCAAATTTTCAATCGTAATATTTACTTGTGTCAAACTTTTCTGTACCCATCCACATTGTTTGCCTTGTGGCTTATCTTTGAATCTGTGGTTAAAGTACATACATTTTATGTCATTACCCATTGAACCTCCTAGATTACCAGAAATTCAAGAAATGTTTAGATTTAACAAAAATTTTTTGTATGTCTAACTTGATTAGTAAAATTTCAGAAATGTTAAGTTTTAATTTTTTACATCACAAAAAGACCACTCGCCAAAATTGGCGAATAATCACCTTATATAGTTTACATTTTCAAATATTTAGTTTTTCATCTTCATTTATTGGAATTATTGTGTAGATACACACAATCGACACTGTTGATAGTTATTAGAATTTCTTGAATTTCAATTTTACAAAATATTTTGATTACCCTATAATGGGCATTATTTATCTCTCAACGGACACCACTTAGGACTTGTTTTCGGTGGATAATCTACGCCAAGTCTGCCAAATATCCGCATCGTATCATTTTCTTCACAACAATAGTAATCTTTGTAGATAAAATCCGTACATTGACATCTCTTACATTCAGCGCAATGCGGCACTCTATTCATCTATGTATTCACCTTCAATCTTTTTTGACAATCTCCCCATTCGCAAGCATAAGGCAGTATAATTGCCAGAATATTTCTTACCCTTTGTAAATATATTGTATGTAGCCAATGTGTCTTTAGGCTCTTTTACTAATTTTGCACCATATCCGACACGCTCACCTTTTGATTTTAAATTTCTTTCACCTTTTCTCCGTAGTCGTGCCAACTGTTCTTTACAAGATTTCACATTATTATTACTGATAAATTTACGCATCCAGTCAAATAATTCTGTATCCTCTGCGTGTTCTAACTTATATTTATCAGCGGAAAATATTTTACACCATGCACTAATAATATTTTCATCTGTAGGCTCAATCTGATCTAACATGATATGCCTTGCAATAATCAATCTTTTCTCTTGTAGATTCTTAATTTCTTTCATATAAACTTATTGCCTCCTTAGCTATGTATCTTATCAGTCCGTAGCAGAATCATCACATTTCTTTTGTGATAATCTTTTACATGCTTCTTTCAGACGTTCCCCCATAGTAAACCTAATTCTGTATCTTGCTGGTACAATATTCTCTGTTATATTATTGAAACCATTTGCATTTAGTTTGACTGCTTTATAATATTTAGGTTCCATCTTGACATAATTGTTTATCTTAATAGAATCACCATTCTCTATAGATTCATATACCACATCCCAAAAAGCATCTAATACATTTGCGATAATTTTCTGTGTATATTTTAGATGATATTTTCTTTTATACTTCTTGCCATTGCCACCTATGGCTATCTTTTCATTAATTAATTTCTCTGATATTTTGTCTATAATATCCTTTTTATGTAATTCGTTATTCATTCTTCACCCCTAACTGCTTTTGTGTAAAAGCCGTTGCAGCCTGATTTAGTTTTGATCCTACTTTAAAGTACACTCGATAATGTTCTGGAACTATCATTTCTTTATTCATGGCTACATTTCTTGACTTTCGCTCTGCCATATACTTTGTTCCTATTGTTGCATAACCATTGAGATTTACAGAATCGCCATTTGAAAGCGCATCAATAATAACATCCCAAAATGCAGATACAATATTTTCAACGTCTTCCTGTGTATACTTCTTATTTTTACATTTCAATAAATCTACAACACGTTTTATTAATCCAGGTCTAATAATCTTCTCATTCATTTTCGTTCTTTACCTCTATTTTGTTATTAATCCAATTTACCATTTGCTCATACGTTCCCTGTGCCACACATTCCTGAATCCCATATTTATCTTTATGGAAGATAAGATATTTACCTAAAAGAAGTGGATGCTTTTTGGAAGTCTGATTCTGTAATCTGTACCCCTGTTCTTTCAATCCACTTTTCTTAAAAAGAATACTGATATTGTTACCACAAGTAGCTTTGTATTTCAGTAGTTTATCTTTAAGAATTGCTATATTGCATTTCTTTGATATGGTCTTATCATAATTTTCTTCAAACCATGTACATAATTTTGCAAGGAAATCATCATATTCTTTAAAATCCTGTATATTGGTCTCTCCTGCTCTTACTCTCTCCCTTGCTTTTGTTTTGGATTTTACAAGTTTATGGTCATACATTCTCAACGCTCCACCATTAACTGAAAAATCATCTCGCCACCATATACACCATTGTCTCCAAACATTTTCAAGTCCAATGTGTTTGCTAGTCCTTGCCATAGAATAAGCAACTATCAATTTTTTCTCCTCTAAATCTGAAATCTTTAACATTAAAAATCCTCCTGTTTTTGTCAATGAAATGTGCTTTTCATGTTATGTGTAATATAATACCTTTTCTGACGCTCTGTGAGGCTTATACAGCCGTTTTCGACAATCTCATGTCCATTTCCTCACTAAATATATTTAGGCACTAAAATAAGCCCACTATCGACTATATTTCTATAATCAATAATGGACTTATTCAGATGTCCAATATTCATTTATGGGTATTCCTATTCGTACCAAACTCTTTTATGAGGCTACTACACAATCACTACACAAATTTGCTATTGAAATACATGGACTTGTATAGAGATATATGCTACTTTGAACTTGCTCAAACACTGATTGTATAAGGCTTTATAAAGATATATGGAGATACATCAAAATACATGAAAATGGCTAACAAATTACGATGCCGAGTTTCATGTTATTTTATTCCTCCGTGTTTCCTTAAAAATAAAAAAGCCTTAACAGCTATGATAGTATAGCACAGTAAGACTCAAAAGTAAATTGTGGGATTTTATAGCGCATTAACCTTCAGAGCGTAAATTTCAATCCATTCCTTGCAACACCTCATTCATCAAGCATTATCGTTCCCTTTTTCGCTTTCGCCTTGAGTCTCGCCATCTGCTCTCGCTCAATTTCCTGAATACTTTTCTCCGGTTTTGGCAAGTCCTCCGGCATCGTTCCGCCGATTTTCTCAATCGCCGTGCGAACTTCTTTTCCGACATGATAATGTACGCTTGTCGCTATATCAGCTCCCTGTATGTTGTCTTTCCTCAGTTTCTCCTCTGTTTGGGAAATGCGGAAAAGATTAGCGATAAGCTCTGTACTTCCCATATAATCGGGAATTTTCTGTCCAACTTGAAGTTCTTTTCTTGCATGAATGTCTTCTACATCCAACCCGCCATAAAGTCCCATATATCCGGCATTTTGAAATATTGCAAATTCCTCATTCGTAATCACTCCTGCGTCATGCGCCGTTTCCGCTAAAAGCTGGTTCCATTGCTTGATATCACCACGAACAACAAGGCGTCTTCTATCCTCATCCAACTGATTAAAATGATCGGCAACTTCCTGTCTATATGTCTGTATCGCGAAATAAGTCTGTCCTAAAGCGATTACTTCTTTTCTTGGATCTCCGTTTTGCACAATCAGATAACAGGCATATCTTGAAAGTTCATAATCTTTTATCGGCTTGTTTGTTGCGCCTGCATCTACGATTTTGCTGACCTCAGCAAAATCGTCAGACACATCATGTCCACTGTTCTCACAAGCAATCATAGCCCTTTCAATGACTTTGCTAAAATTTCGCCATTGTGTATACTCTAAAGCATCCGCCAACTCTCGCGCGCTCCAAAACTCCGAACCATCTTCTCTGATGTGCTTAATATCTTCAAATTTCTTATATTCCTTTGCTTTCAATTCCGTCATACAATAAATTTCTCCGTGTTTCCTAAAAATAGAAAGCCTTAACAGCTATGATAGTATAGCACAGAAAAGCTCTATTCATCAAGCATTATCGTATCTGCTTGAATCCGCAAGGGTTGCAATTCATAATACATCCGCGCCCTCCCTCACATCATATACAGCTTAATCTTATAAATCCAATTACCTTTTTTCTTTTTTTTCGGTGATTTTACCGTGCAATTTTACACACACCACTCTCCCCCACAAAAGCGATATAGCCGTCCACAGGAAGGTCGATGGTGTTCATGGCATCCTTGACGTGGGTGCTGTAGAGCAGCTCGCGAAACTTGTTGTAGACAAATACCGCAGAGTTGTCGGGCCGTTCGACAGCGATACTCTCTCCGCCCATATCTTTCCCGATCCGATACCATGCGGCTTCACTGCTGTGAAGGGATATCTCGGCGATGTCAGCGGTAAACACCGGGAGGCTGTCCACGCTGCGGCATCGCGCCCCATTGCTCAGATCAAGGGAGACTGCCGATGTTTGATCCGCATAGGTCTGCTCGGTGAGCTCTATGTCAAACAAATCTCTGTTTGCAGTGCTCGGTATGGAAGTAAAGAAAAGGGCATGATGTTCATCGGTCATTTTTTCCGCTTTTGTGACGCCTCTGCTGTTTTTTGCCAGAATATAACCGGGGAATGCCTGATCTGTCACAATCCAGTAAAACGGAGTTTCATAGTTCTGGGAAGTCCATTTTTCGTTATATGTGACAAATACTGTCTGTGAAAGCTCGTCCCAGCTTTGCTGCACACTGGGGGAAATGGGATTTTCGTCCATCTTTTCTCCTGTGTACATACTGTCTGCCGTATTTCCAAGTCCCGGGTATACTGCGAACAGCTCCGTTCTGATGAATATTTTGCCGTCCTTTTCCTCAAAATAAACAATCTCCCTGTCTGCAGTCATCCTGCCGCTGTCATTTACCCTGACAAAGCCTCCGTCCTCGGTATATCTGTATCTTTCGGGTGATGCGTTGTCAGTGCCCAGGTCCTCTTTGTACATAGCGGTATCGTCAAATGTGATCCTGCATATTCTGGCGATGCCGAATGTGCCGCTGCAGTATAAACCCTCATATTTTTTATAAGGATCAGGTATGCTGTCTGTTATCTCTGGCTCTGGAGGCGTGAGATCGCTTACCGCCTTTCCTCGTTCTTCAAGCGCCACGTCCATCAGAGCAGACGCCATAAGTCCTGCATATTGGCTGCTGCCATTTCCGGCGGTCAGTACCGCTATGCTGATCTGTTCATCGGGAGCGACAAGGAGGCTCGAGTTCATGTACGGCAAGTCTCCGCCCTTGCCCATGACCTTTATGTTTTCCTTTTCGTATTTGACTTGTTCCACAAAGTCCCAGCCCAGACCATAGCTCTCGTATTTTGCGTCATCGTTCCACCGGGTGGACATCTGTGTTTTGGCATCATCGGAAAGCAGAATATCATTTCCTGTAAAGAAAGCACTGCCGAAATTTGCCACGTCAGGAGCGGTGGCATAGATGCCGCCCGTACCTGCCGCCATTTCATATGGGTATTCGATTGGCAGAAAACCCCGATAGAGAGATACCTGTGAGTCGCCCGTGTCACCCGCATACAGGCTCCATGCCGTTCCCGTATGGTCCGCGCCTATCTTTGAGGCTATGTTATTTCTTACATAATCCGTATAGCTCATACCGGTGACATTTTCTACGATATGCTCCATAAGCTCAAAACCCATGTTATTATAGCTGGCATATTCCCCGGGATCGGCTTTGAAACGTGCCCCCGACACGATGTCAAATGTACTGTCATGCACGAAGCTGTCAACATCATCATAAAGATAATGGTTTGTCGGCAGACCTAGGGATATTCCTGATGTGTGATTCATTAGCATACGCACGGTGACGTCTTTGTACCGCTCATCATTCATCTTGAAATCGGGGAGATACTTGGTGACAGGCGCATCAAGTTCTATCTTTCCCTCGTCAACAAGCTGCATAACCGCCAAGGCGGAATACATTTTGCTCACAGACGCAATACAGTATATCCTATCCTGCGAAGCGGTTGTTTCGGCTGTATGTTCCGATTGTACAGGTTCGGCATTCACTGCATTTCCAACAGATGCGTATACCGTTCCCGCCATACACAAGGCAGATATTGCCGCAATACTCTTTTTCTTCATCATGATTCACCCCCTCTACTTTCATTCCGTCATAAGTTCAGTCACGGATATTTTTCTGATACTGCCTGCACTGATGTAGGTAACAATCAGGCAGAATAACACAAGCGCTGCCGTCGTACCGATGATCAGCGGCAGGCTTTCGGGAATCTGTACACCGAACGCGGCCATCCAGAATGCACGCTGTACCCATACCGACAACACCGCGGCGATGCAGGAGGAGATGATCGTTACAGGGAGAATGCGCAGGGTAAGCTGTATCATAAGATCCCTTGACGTATAGCCCATACTTTTCATGATACCTAATTCCCTGCGCTGTCTTTTTACGGCAGATGCGGCTATGATGCCCAATATTACCGCCACCACAACAGCAATGAATATCACGGCACAGAACGAGAATGTTTTTGTGACCGCAGCTATGGATTCCATTTGAGATTTCAAAAAATCCTTCATGGAGGATATCTCCTTTATCACGAAATGGCTGCTGTTTCCGCTAATGATGGTGTCGCCTATTCTGATCGCATAGTCAACGTCGGTAACGCCGTATTGAGAGATCAGCACCGCCATTTTCTCGTCCGCTTTCGCCCTGATACGTTCCTCAAGACTTCCCTGTGCAGACTGTGCATACGCCGTGTCCTTTGCGCTCGCACCGTACAGGGTGGTGAGCTTATCCGTAAAGGCAGAGCGGTCCTCCTCGTTTTTGAGCGTGATCTCCACTGCGTTCGGGCGGTCGTTTGGGCGAATGCGCCGGTAACCGTCCTCGGTCATGTAGACGCTTATGCCGTTGTTGTTCATGGCGGTTACAATGCCTGTTATGATATAGCTTTTTTCACAGACATCGCCCTTGATGATGATACTGTCGCCTATGTGCCGGTTTTCTGTTTTCTCTCTCCTTGCGGAGATCATGATCTCGTTGTCGTACTCGGGGAAACGTCCCGTTTTCAGGCGGATATTATCCGTGAGGGAAAAATCGGCGTAAGAAAAGACAGCCGCACTCTGATTGCAGCCTTTTATTTCCACATAATCTCCCATTGCGCGGGTCAGAAGAACCTTTTCCACTTCGGGGAACTTACGGATCTCATCACAAAATTTTTCCCCGTTCACTCCGTTCATCATAATGATGTTTATGTCGGGAGTTTCCATTCCCAAAACGCCTATCAGTCCGTTATAACCGCTCTTGAAAAAGTCAAAGAGGTACACACTGAACATGATGGCAACGCCTGCGGCAATCATACAGATACCCGTACCGATATTCGAGTGGAGATCGTTACATATGCCTTTGAATGCAAGCCGGATATTGATGCTGTGTCTCATTTTTTCAAGCGGAAGTATATTTTTCCCGAAATGATGAGTCTTTATGCCCTTGCGAAATGCCACGACGGGAGGGAGCTTTTTCACCCTTGCCGCCCTTGACAGCGCAAAAAGCGTGACGAGCGCTATGATCGCTATTACCACGATAAGAATGCGGAGAATATTCACATCCGTATGCACGTTGCGGTTCATCATACCCCTTGTGAGCGTATCCATGACCGGGGAAAAGGCTGCCGCTGTTATGCCGCCTATGATCGCGCCAATTCCCCCTGTAAAGATATATTCACAGATGTAGGAGAACGAAAGCTCACGGCTTGTATACCCCAATGCTTCCAGCACGCCGATCTGCACCATCTGTTCCTCCATGTCCTTTGAGATTTTGTGAAGGATCAGGAAGAGTGCAGATATCATGGTGACAATGGAAAGAAATACGCTCATATACAGAAAAACAGCAAGATAAGCGGTTTCTACCATTTTCTCCATATCTTTATCAAGTGGCAGTACTGCACTTAAAACATTCTCATTTGACTTTGCGGCGCATTTTTCATAGTATTCCTCATAGGAGAATTCCCTTTCCGTGTCAAATGCGATCATACGGTATTCCTCATAGACAGCGGACAACAGCACCCTGTCATCCTCTGAAATGATACATTTTAACATACTGCTGGAATTATATAAACCCGTGTTGTAAAAACCGGCTATGGTAAAGGGGTAATCTCTGCCGCCTGAGACAAAAGTAAAGGTTTCCCCTGGGGCATAGCCGGCTGTGATCTCAAAATACTGGGGCAGCCATATTGGATGAGACAGCTTTTCAATCTCATCATCGGGAAGGGCATTCAGTTTCTGGAAATTTTCCATCTTCCGCTCTGTGTTTTCGTCCGCAAAGATCATATTATAGGCGATACTTTCACCCTTCTTTGATAGTGCCGATGCACCAGCACCGTAAAGTACACTACTTTCCCGGACATCGGTCACATGGTACTCCTCTTCCAGAATATCTCGATAGATATCGCGGTATCTATCAGCCTGAAACAACAATATAAAATCAGCACAGCCTGTTTCCTCAAAGGCGCGGTCAAATGCACGGTCAATCTGTGTAATGCTGACTGCAAAGGTTGTCATGAGAAATGTTGTAATAAGGGTGAGAAAGACAATGGCTGCCGCCTCACGCTTGTTTCGCTTTAAATTAAACAAGGATAATCTGCATATCTTCATAAGTCACCATCCCATCTCATCAAGGAATCCTGTCAGCTTTTCACGGCGTTCTTTCATGTCATCCTCGCCGTATTTCACCATTCTGTGTTCGCCTACAACTTTGCCGTCACGCAGATAGATGACTCGTGTTCCACGCAGTGCGGTCTTGATATCGTGCGTTACCATGACGATGCTCTGACCGTTCTCGTGTATCCCTGTGAAGATGTCAAGAACGTCCCTGCCCGACGCAGAGTCGAGCGAACCGGTAGGCTCGTCCGCGAAAAGAATTTTCGGCTCGTTTATCACGGCGCGCACGATGCCGACACGCTGTGCCTCACCGCCGGAAAGCTGGTTTGGATATTTCTTCTGCATCGCCTCATCAAGTCCGACTTTTGCGAGCAGTTCCTTCACCCTTTTAATAAGCCCGGGGGAGTTTTTCTGCACGACAAATGCGCCCGTCAGCACATTGTCAAGGACATTCTGGTTTTCCAGCAGATAGATGCCCTGAAAAACGAATCCGCAGTTTTTTCTTCTGAACACCGCAAGCTGATCGTTGGTATAATCCTGAATCTCGGTGTCACCGAAAAATATCTTTCCCAAAGTAGGCTTATCCATCCCAGAAAGCGCGTAGAGCAGGGTGGACTTGCCTGAACCAGAAGCGCCCATGATAACCGTAAAATCGCCCTCCATAATCTCCAGATCGAGATTCTTGATCACGTGCTGCTGCGTGGCGCCGTTTGAAAAAGACTTGCACAGCTTTTCTGTATGCAAAATAGGGATCATATATCACACTACCTTTCCAATACATGATTGTTGTATCTTATGATAGTATTATACATGATCCCTTTTATGATTTCCTTGTCAGAATCTTGTCAAATTCTTGTCATTTTCTTAACTGAGCGGAATAAACAGCGTTACGCACAGCCCGTTTTCACTCCTGACAGACAGCACTCCGCCCATTTTATCCATGAGTATCCTTGCGATATACAGACCTAAACCGCTGCCTTCCTTGTCGCCATGCTCCCTTCCGCGGTAGAATTTGTTGGTGATAAGCTCTATCTCGTCTTCGGGAACGCCCGAGCCGCTGTCACTGATCGACACCTCCAGAAAACTCTCGTCAAGACGGAAAGAAATGTCTATGGGCGTGCCTGCGTATTTGTAAGAATTAAACAGGATATTGCCAATCACCTGCGACAAACGCAGCTTGTCCATATGCACAATGACCTGCGGTATTTCGGATATACGCACAAGCCCTCTGTCATTGTACTCTGAGACGATCTGCGCTATCACAGCGGCATTTTCGTCCGCGCATTTTACCTTGAACTCACCTAAGTCCTCCAAAGTGGAAGAAAACAGATCGCCTACAAGCAGCGCTATTTCATCCGCCCTTTTATAGATGTTATTCATCTTCGCGATCATATCTTCCGTGACCGTTATTTCCTGCCCCTCATTCTGAGCAAATACCGCCGCCATCAGCTCAGATGTGAGCTTAATACCCGTCACAGGCGTTTTCAGGTCGTGGGAAAGCGACGCGATAAGCTCCCGCTCTTTTTTCTGTAAGTAAAGCTCTCTTGCTCTGGACGCTTTCAGCTCCTCCCGCATGATGTCAAAGCTCTCCGAAAAAGCGCCGAACAGATTGCCCTTATCCATTTCAAGAGGCCGGTCCAGATCGCCTGCCGCCACACAGGACGCAAAATCTTTCATCTTGGCAAACGGGCGTATGACCGTTTTGCGGATATATGCCCCGAAAGCCGCCGCCGCACCGATCAGGAGTAAACCACATACACAGTAGACAGCGATGATATTTGTGCGCAGATACTCCAACGGCTTCCTGCTGTCTGTGAGCACGACGCTGCCTGTTATCTGGTTATTTTCTGTGATATAGGTATAGGGATAACGACGCTTTATTGCCGTCTCTACGGTGACCGCTTCCGAAGGATCAAAACGGTTATCATAAATCACATTCCCGTTTCTGTCCAGTATGACATACTCCCGTTCCGAAGCTGTGTTTTCAGGCGGCATATCATATAGAACCATCTCATGCGCAATCTCATTGAGCAAAAGCACATCCTCATTATTTTGTGAACCATCACCTGTGCCGGTGATCTTCCAGACGGCAGACAGCCCAACAGCGAGCAGCAGCACAAGAAGCGCCATAAATCTGTAATATCTTTTCATACCTCTGTCTCTTCCATCAGGTAGCCCACACCCCATACGGTTTTTATGAGCTGCGGTTCTCTGGGGTCGGCTTCGATCTTTTCGCGCAGATGCCGGATATGTACGGCGATGGTGCCCTCGTTGATATGTTCATCCTCCCACACATCCCTGAGCAGATCGTCCTTGGAAACGACCCTGCCCCTGTTTGTAAAAAGATAATACAGCAACTTGTATTCCAGCGCTTTGAGGAGGATCTCCCTGCCGTCTGCAACGAGCCTGTGCATATTTGTGTTGAGGTACACTTCCCCTGTCAGTTTCACAAAACCGTCCTCATTGTGCTGAAAATTTCGGACAGCGTGCGTATTTTCCCGTGTCCTGTCGTATCTCAAAACGGCGGCTTTCACCTTGGCGAGCAGGACGCTTAACGTATAGGGCTTTTTGATATAATCATCGCCGCCTATGTTCAGCGCGATGAGCACATCGTCGTCGCTTGTCCGGGCACTTATGAAGAAAATCGGCAGGTCATAGTTTTCCCGTATCTTCCTGCAAAGATCGAAGCCCGATTTCTCGCCAAGATTGATATCGAGCAGGAGAAGCGAGACATCGCATTTTTCAAGAAAAGCTACCGCGTCGGCATAGCTTGTCACATAGGAAGTCTTTACGCCGAACATATTGAAATATTCGGAAGTAGCCGTGGCTATCATTTCATCATCATCTATCATCAGGACTTTATAGCTTTCCAAATCCATAGCTCATCTTATTCCTCCGTGCTTCCTAAAAATGAAAAGCCTTAACAGCTATAGTAGTATAGCACAGCAGGGTTCAAAAGTAAATTTGTCATAGCTTATGAATACTCCTTATTCCTCCTCTTCCTCTTTCTTCTTCCTCAAGAGTACAAACAAAACAACCATGATAAGCAGGATAACCGCCAGCCACACAAAGCAGCAAATCCCAAGGAAGGTCGGGCAGATGTGGCAGAGTCCGCATTTGCCGTCCGCTCCTGCGCCCTCCGTCTGCGCATAGGCAATCGCGTAGCTGGAGAACAATTCCGTGCTGATGGTGATGGTGTCAGGCGCCCCGTCCAGATCGTTCATAAAGGCATATTCGCCGTTATGGGCGCGGATGATCGTAAACTCCCTGCCGTCACTTAGCAGTTTTTCGGGGATGCCGATCACCACTTCCACGGGTGCGTCTGTCGCCGTGACTGCGTTCCAGTCTCCCGCCCCGATCTTTATAAACATGGAGATATCCACGTACATGCCAAGCACAAGCCCCGGCGCCTCTTCCCGGTACGCTTCCATGCCGCGCTCGATCACTTCCTTGTCCTGCGCAGGCACTTTTTCGGAAATATCTTTGACATCAATCCGAATCTCTATGGTTTCGCCGTCACCGACAAGCTGTATCTGCTCCGGCGTCAATACCGCGTCTGCTACCGCAATGCTGTCCGCCACGCCTGCCGTGCATTCCTGTTCTTCACAGACTACCGTCACGATGACCGCGCCGTTTCTTAATGCCAGAACGGTGCTCGTGTCCGTCATGCCTTTCACATTCCCCGTTGCCACAGGCTCGCCGGACAGCACGAGTCTTCCGTTATCCGCGGATACCGCAACCGTCTGCGCACCCGCTGCCTCCCGCTGCTCTTTCTGCGTTTCGGACGGTTTCCCGGCAGGCTGTGGTCTGGGCGTGGTTCCGGGTCTGTCTCCCGGCTCCGCCGTCGCTTCCTGTCCCGGTGTGCTTCCGGGCTGCCCGCCCGCCGGCTCTTTTCCACCGGGTTTGTCGTGCCCGGCGCGGGCGGTGTGGGTTTCACAGACAGCTTACCAGACGGTACCGGTTGGTCCGGACCGGCGTCTTCCGGCTCCGGCACAGGGATATCCGGCTCCGGGTCGCGCTCTTTATCCTTGTCGTCAGGCTTCTTTACCACGCCCTCCACCGTCACTATCTGGTTTTCCCGAATGTCCGCAATGGTATACGTGTAAGGCTCCTCCGCCGTCAGCTCCACTTTCACACCGTTTACTTTGACTGCAAAGTTCCTCGTCTTTTGATAGCCGTTTTCCATGGCAAAGCGGAAGGCAAAGCTGCCGCCCTCCCTGACCGGGCTTTCGCTGCCTGTCTCCGCTGACAGGGTATAGCCCTTTCCTGTCTGCAAGGTAACGGTAAATTCCTTGGTATAGACGGCATATACGGTCAGATCCACGGTAATATCCGTAAATACGGCGGGCGCTGTCCCCTGCTCGTCCATACACCACGCGCCGTCATAGAGCTGTTCTCCCGCATCCTTTTTCGGCGGCACGGGCGGAATATCCGTCAAAGTCCCGGCATAATCCACGAAAACTTCCCGGTAAGTCTCCCCGTTCGCGACAAAGGTCACCTTCATCTGGTACGCGCCTATGGCTGCAGGGTCGCTGCTTTTGCTGGCAAAACTGGAGACGCCCGCTTCGACGCGCACAAGATAAATGCCGGGCGTAAGCCTTGTAATCACGCCGTTTTCGTCCGCCGTTTTACTGGTCCATGTCTTTCCGCCGTCCGCGGAAACCTCGTAGGCTGTACCCGCTGTCAAGTCAGTCAGTTTCCCGGTCCCGCCCGGCGTATCTACATCTACGCCTGTGGGCGCGGGCTTCGGCGGTCTTGCCGGAATGGGCAGGCTCTGCGCCGGGCTGTCGGTCGTCTCAATGTCGTTACCCTGCTTTATAATACTGACGGTACTGCCAAACCAGCCTTCTGCAATCGGGATGCCGCCTTCTTCATCCGCCGTATAAGGCTTTCCGTCTATCAGATAGGCAGCGCCCGGCACAAGGTACGTCAATTTTTCTTCCCGGTAAGCAATCACCGCCGCAGGCTTTTCCTCCGGTCCTTTGACTCTTATAATCAATGTCTTTACTGTTTTGTTTCCCGCATTGTCCGTGGCGGTGACTGTTATCTCCGTGACGCCCGTAGGTATCTCTTCCGCAGGGATGGTGAAAGCCGCCTGCGCCGCTTCCTGCAGGGTGCTCCTGTCAAAGGTGACAGTCTTTGCCGCGCCATCCCCGATCTGATAGGTAATGGCGGATAGTCCTCCTGTCACCGCATGTTCCATGTCGTCCTTTACGCTCACAGGCAGCGCGGGCGGAACGACATAATATCCCCCGGACACCGCCACACCGTCCGGCTGTGTCGGTTCCGAATCGGACGTGCCGCGGTCAGCCAGTACCGTGATTTCCGGCGCATGGTCCTCAATGATAACGCCGTCCGCATTCAGGTCCGCCCCCACGGTCACCCCCGCCGACGTGTTTCCTGCTTTATCGGTACAGGTAATCGCAATCGTTCCCTTGAACACGGGCGCTATGGTAATCTCAGCCGCACCGTTTTCGATTGCCGCCGATTTTGTCTCTGTCCCGCCGTCCTCCGGCGTCACGGAATAAATGATTTCATCCGCCCCGCTTCCCTCCTCCGTGACCGGCACGGTGATCACCAGACTGTCTTTTCCAATCAGCCAGTGCCATAAATTTTTCGGCTCGTAGCTGTATTGCAGATCGCCAATGACCGGGGCGATATCATCGATCCATTTCGCCCAGTATTCCTTCGCCCCGGTATCTGTGGTGAGAATCTGTGTTACTTTTTCTCCGCCGCAGTCCGCATTGTCATACCAGCCGCCAAAGCTGTACCCTCTTCTGGTCCAGTCCCCGGGCAGCGCCGCTCCCCTTCCTTCGGTATAGAACGTCAAATTCGTGCCGCTTCCGCCGTTTCCATGCAGGGTGACCCCATAGGCGGCAATCCAATGTGCGGTATAGGTACGGTTTCCTGTACTCCCCGCCGCGATGGTGACGTTTTCATTTTCGCTGCCCGTCAAGCCGTCGCCGCTCCACCCCGCAAAGGTATAGCCTGTTTTCGTCGGATTCTTTAAGGTGATTGCCTCGCTCTCAATCGTATATTTCGTCGGATTGCCGGATGCGGTTCCGCCGTCTAACCGATAGTTAATGGTATAAATGACCGGATTCCACTTCGCCCAATATTCCTTTTCCCCGGTGGCGGTGTTGGGAATGCTTGTCACCTTTGTCCCGGTGCAGTCCGCATTGGCGTACCAGCCGACAAAGGTATAGCCTGTCTTCTTCCAGTCTTTGGGCAGCGGCGCTCCCTTTCCGTCGGTATAGGACGTCAGATCCGTGCCGCTCCCGCCGTTTCCGTGCAGGGTGACTTTATAATCCGCCACTTTCCAGTTTGCGGTATAGGTGCGGTTTCCCGTGCTTCCCTTCGCGATGGTGACGCTTGTGTTGGCGCTTCCCGTCAAACCCGTGCCGCTCCACCCGGTAAAGAAATAGCCCTCCTTCGTCGGATTCTTTAAGGTGATTGCCTCGCTCTCCACCGTGTAGTCTGCGGGATTGCCGGTCACCTTCCCGCCGTTTAACTCATAGGTAATGTCATAGCTGACCACCTCCCACTTCGCGTAATAGGTGGTATCCTCCTCCACTGTGACGGAAGTCCCCGCCGCGGTCACACTGGTTCCCGTGCCGCTGCCCTTCAGCCACCCCTTAAACTTGTAGCCGTCACGGGAAAGCGCCGCGCCGCTGCTCAGCGAAACAGTGGGCGCCGTCTCGTAGGCAACGGTACTTGACACATTCGCGTGCCGGGAAAGGGTCTGCGCCGCCACGCTCCCCTTCCCGCCGTTGGCGTCATAGGAAACCGTGATGGTCTTCGTGTACAGACCGTACAGACTCGTATCCGCGGACAGCGCATACTCCGTGCCCGCCTGATACACATCGCCGGAAAAGGCGCCCGCAGTCCCGACATAGCCGTCAAAGGCATACCCGCTCAGACTCTCTCCCGCCGGCAGACTGACCTTCCCCGTGGTGCCGTTATTATAAACCGCCGCCGTTTTCGTCTCGCTGCTCCCGTTGCCGGAATAGCAGGTGAGCGTCAGCGTCTTTTTGTAAATCGCATAGAGGGTAATGTCCGCCGTGCCAATGGTATAGGTAGTCAGCTTCGTCGTGGCATTTTTGTCCGTATGCCAGCCCACAAAGTCCCAGTCCTTCTTCGTGGCAGCGGGCGTCAGGTCCACATTCGTGTTCCGCTCCACAAGCATGGCAGTCTTCGTGGCGGAGGTGCCGCCGTTAGTCGCATAGTCGTAGGTGACAAGGGGCGCTCCCACGATGTTGTTCCGATAGTCGTCATACTGGGACACATTCCACGCTTTCCTATAATCTTCCTCCGACCCCAGCGGGACATAGATCCCCCCCGTTTTACCATAAAATTTTGTGGCCAAAAACTGCCCATAGTTAGTGAATAGCACACCCCTGACGAGTGCCGGCGGTGTTGCTCCCAGCATCTTTACGCTTTCCAGACTTGTGCAATTCATAAATGCTCTAGCACCTATCTTTGTTACGGACGCCGGAATCTCTATGCTGACGAGGGATGAACAATTCTGAAATACCATTTCTCCTAGTTCTTCCAATGTTTCCGGCAGCTTTACACTTTTGAGGTTCCTACAACTTGTAAAAGCCGACAACCGTGTTACACCGTTTTTTACTTCCAGGCTGATTACCCTGTCCCACCATTCCTCAACACCCTGTCCTGTGTGAGCCCCTCTCCACCCGGACGGACCTGCATCTGAGTAAATCGTCACCTTTCCGTCCGTGTCAAGCGTCCAGCCCTCGCTTACGCTCCCCTCAACAATCGCCGCCCGCGCACCGGCTTTCGCCACCATGACCCGTCTTCTTTCCGCCCGCACCGTCACCGTAATCCGCGGCAGGCTGACGCCCTCCGCCGGCGCATACCCGTCCGGCAGAGCGGCGGTAAAAAGATAGGTTCCTTCCGTGTCCCCGTCATACGCAGGGGCGGACTGCCATGTGACGCCGCCGATCGTGACGGTTTCTTCCCGCTTTTCCTCCCATGTGTTTTCCAGTATCTGTACAGATATCACATTCTCCGCATAATACTCTGGCAGCGTGACCGTATGGGTTTCCTGTCCGTTTCCGTTCTCCGCACCGGCATTTTCCCCGGCGTCCTCTTCGCCGTCATCTTCCGCGGGCGGTTCCTCCCCGCCTGTCTCCCCGGCATTTTCCCCAGAGTCCTCTTCACCGTCGTCTTCCGCAGGCGGTTCCTCCCCGCC